>NZ_DATFKH010000037.1:0-41335 GCF_035268745.1 Marinobacter sp. | reverse complement strand
TCTTGTCATTGCGTTTTACCCTGGCCGTCGGATTGGTCTATGGTTAGCTGACCCATGAACTCGCCCGATTGTTACACCGAGGCTGTAAAATGGCTCGTCTGTGTTATCAATTCCCTGGCCGCATTCCAAAAGTGGCAACAGACATCCTGCTGCTGGTTTTCCTCCTCACCGGCTGTTCGGTCGGTGCAATCAATTCCGGCATCAGCGGTAACCCCCAAAAGCCAGGATACGACTTCGAATCAAGGCTCCCTGACAATGACAACCGGCTGTTTGTGGTTCTGGCCTTTTCCGGAGGCGGCACCCGGGCCGCAGCATTGTCCTACGGCGTGCTGGAAGCGCTGCGTGACGAAACCATCGTGATCGACGGCCAGCCCTCCAGATTGCTGGACCAGGTTGATGTGATTTCAGCGGTTTCCGGCGGCAGTTACACCGCTGCCTACTATGGCCTGTTCGGCGACCGCCTGTTCGAGGACTTCCGCGCGCGTTTTCTGCTTCGCAACTGGCCGCGCACTTATGCCTGGATGCTCGCCAATCCATTCAATATGGCGAGGCTGATATCTCCGGGCTTTAACCGCTCGGACCTGATGGCAGAGTTCCTGAATGACCAGATTTTCGACGGCAAAACCTTTGCCGATCTGTCTCGGGGAGCAAGACCCTTCGTCATCATCAACGCCACGGACCTGAATAATTCCCTGACCTTCAGTTTTATCCAGCAGCAGTTTGACCTGCTTTGCTCTGATCTGAACCCTTACCCCGTCGCCCATGCGGTCATGGCGTCTTCAACGGTTCCACCGGCATTCGCTGCAGTGAGACTTAAAAATCATCCCGGATGTTCCTCGAAAAATAAACTCTGGATCAACGAGGCCCTGGAAACCCGGGACCTGCTCTCCCGGAAATTTGGCGTCGCTCAGGGTCTGGCTCGTTATCTTGAGCCTGGGAATATGCCATACCTCAATCTCGCCGATGGCGGCATTACCGACAACATCGGTGTGCGGGGCTCGATGATGAGTCCGGTTGCCCACCGTGGCGATGTTAAAAGGATGGCCGGTGCTTTTTCCGAGCAGGCTCTCGACAAGGTTGAAAACGTGCTTGTTGTTCTGGTGAATGCCCAGGTGTATCCGCCATACCCCTGGGCAGTTTCCGGCAGCGAGCCCGGGATGCTTGATACCCTGGAAGCCTCTTTTGATGCGGCGTTCAACACCCTGACCAGCGAAAACATTGCCCAGGCACGACGGGAGTTTCTGGCATGGGGAGCATACACCAGCAGGAATCGAAAGCATGGCAAGCCGCCTGTTGACGTTCACTTCGCAACCCTGACATTTAACCAGGTTGCAGACCCTGCCCGACGAAGCAAATATAATTCACTTCCTACGGCAGCTCTGGAGGTCGAGCAAGTTGATGCCCTGACCGCGCTTGGTCGTGAACTTCTCCATCAATCCGAAGCTTACCGTTCCTTTCTTGCAAAAATGGGTGACGAACGATCCGGCGAGCCGAACGCCAGAACCGAATCTCGGCCATGAAGAGCCAGAACTGTTCCCCGGATCCTCACTGGACGGCAAGTTGGTCGCATCGTAATCCATTCCACTGAACCATGTGCTTTGATAAAAGCGCCGCCAGTGTCGCGCTCTGGCTAAGGCTCAGATAACCTTGCAAAACGAATTTGGAGAGTCACGGCGACAAAGTGGTATCGGCAGTCATCAACCGCTTGGTTCAGAGGGAGATAAATTGCGCATAACATTTCTTGGAACTGGCGGTGCCGGAGGTGTTCCACGCTTTGGCTGCGCCTGCCCCGCCTGACAGTCCGGTTTGTTGAACTACCAGTCTTGAAAAACAGGATTATCCCCATGGTCTTCCGTCAATTTTTTATCTTCTCGAGTCTGGCGCTGAGCGCGATGCTGGTTATCACCGGCATGCTCTGGACCGCCATAAACTGGGCCTGGCTGATCGTCGGGCCGTTGATTGCTCTGGGTTTTCATGACCTGACCCAGAACAAACATACCCTGCTCAAGATCTATCCGGTGGTTGGCCACTTCCGTTATCTGTTTGAATCGTTCCGGCGGGAACTGCAGCAATACTTCGTGGAATCGGATCTTGATGGCGCTCCGGTCGCCCGGGAATTTCGCCGCCTGGTTTATCAAAGGGCCAAAAAGGACGACGACACCCGTGCCTTCGGCACCATCTTCGATGTCTATCGTGACGGTTACGAATGGCTCAATCATTCCCTGGCGCCAAAAACCTGCCTGCCGGTCAATCTGCGGGTCAGTTTTGGCGGGCCGCAGTGCACCAGACCCTACGACGCCTCAGTGCTGAATATCTCGGCCATGAGCTACGGTGCGCTGAGTTGCAATGCCGTGATGGCACTGAACCGGGGTGCGAAACTCGGGAATTTCGCCCACAATACCGGTGAGGGAGGGATCAGCGACTGGCATCTTGAGTGCGGTGGTGACCTGATCTGGCAGATCGGAACCGGTTACTTTGGTTGCCGCACGCCAGAGGGTGTCTTTGATCCGCAGCTTTTTGCCGAGCAGGCAGGCCGCGAGGCGGTCAAAATGATCGAGATCAAGCTTTCCCAGGGTGCCAAGCCCGGCCATGGCGGCGTATTGCCCGCCGCCAAGCTGACTGAGGAAATAGCGCGCATACGGATGGTGCCCATGGGGGAGGATGTGTTGTCGCCCCGCGGACACTCTGCCTTTTCCAGTCCGCTGGAACTGCTGCAGTTCATTGCCCGACTGCGGGAACTTTCCGGTGGCAAACCGGTCGGTTTCAAATTTTGCCCCGGCAACCGGCGGGAGTTCCTGGGTATCTGCAAGGCCATGCGGGAAACCAGTCTGCTGCCGGATTTCATTACCGTTGATGGCGGGGAAGGCGGCACCGGTGCCGCGCCAGTGGAGCTGACCAATTCGGTAGGCATGCCGCTGTGGGATGGCCTGCATTTTGTGAATAACGCCCTGCGAGGTATCGGTGTTCGCGACAGCATCAGGATTATCGCTTCCGGCAAGGTGTTCTCCGCGTTTCATATGTTACAACTCCTGGTTCTGGGAGCCGAAACCGTGAACTCGGCGCGGGGCATGATGCTGGCGCTGGGCTGCATTCAGTCCCGCAAGTGCAACACTGACAAATGCCCCACTGGTATCACCACCCAGAACCCGGCCCGCTACAAACAGCTGGATGTCACCGACAAGGGTGTGCGAGTTGCCAACTACCATCACTCATCCATGGAAGCGCTGGCGGAACTGCTCAGCATTCTGGGCAGGGATCAACTGCAGGATCTGGATTCTGCGGATATCAATCGGCGGGTCAGTCAGGGCAGTGTTGTGAACTATGCCCAGCTTTATCCCCGTATAGAAAAAGACTGTCTTTTGCACAAGGACTGCACCCCGGATCACTGGGCCAGTGACTGGCATCAGGCAACTGCAGACAGTTGGCACTAGCAAGTGGCAATTTCAAAACATGACCCGCAAGGATTTTCCAATGACCAGCAACCTGCCCAACGAAAGAAAACCCGCAGTCATAGCAGCCATAGCCGGTGGCTGGGTTGCCGATGCCGCCAGCCTGGGGCTGCACTGGCTCTATGACAGCCCGCGCATCCTTGAGGTTGGCGGCCAGTCACCGGAATTCCTGACGCCCAAGGCCGATTATTTCGAAGGTGGACTGGGCTATTTTGCCCACGATGGAAAACAGACGGGGGATGTCAGCCACTATGGCGCCGCAACGGGTGTTCTGATCGACAGCCTGCTGACCTGTATAGGCGCCCTGAACATCCGCGACTATCAGCGACGTTTTCGCACCTTCTTCGGGCCTGGCGGGCAGTGGCAGGGGTACATTGACAACCCCACTCGGATAACGCTGGACAATCTGAACAATATTGAGCAGAACGGTATTAAAGAGGCGCTGTCGACAACCAGAACAACTCTGACCGATACACAGAAGCGGATCCTGGTGCAAAAGGTGCTGCCATATACCCGCTATCTGACGGGTGATCAGCTGGCTGCGCCTGTCCGAAGAGGGATTGACCTGACCTACAAGGAATCGGACATACAGGAAGCGGGTGTCCACATAGCGGAAACCATTGATCAGCACCTGATCGCCGAAAGTGGCGCCAACGACATGCAACTGCCGGCAGTTTCCAAGTTACCGCCACTGGTCGCCAGCTACTGCGGCGCCGATGACCTGATGAGGGTGACCGAGGCCGCAGTACGGGTGACCAATCACAACGATGAGGCCGTAGCATGGGCTCGCTGCGCCGCCCGCCTGCTTGATAACCTTTTCCAGGGCGATTCCATGTCGTCGGCACTTGATGCCGCCAGCACTGAGGCGCCAGACCATCAGAGCCTGGCATTGGCGAGATCGGGGTCGTCACTGGATGGACCGGGGGCCGGTGAAACTCACGGCCGAACCTGCTACCTGCACGAGGCCATGCCGGTGATCTTTCATATCCTCGGCCATGCCAGGAGTTATACCGAGGCCATTCGCGCCAACATTCAATGCGGCGGCGATTCCTGTGGCAGAGCCTGGATCATCGGGCCGGCCATGGCGGCGATTCATGGTGTGGGTGGCGAACGGGGCATACCACTAAGCTGGCTGGCCCGGGTCGCAGACGCGCACACTCGATTCGCGGATATCGAGTCACTGGTGAACGGGAAATGGCGGCCGGGTGTGCAGGAAAACCAACCATCCGCTTGCCCCGCGCAGTGAAAAGTTCCGGTAAACCTGTAACAAGAGGCGTGATTCGGGTGTCTGTATTTCGTAAGCGCGGACTAACCGGATGCCGGAATAACCGCGTCAATTATCGCCAGACAGGAGTACCACACCATGAACAAACTGACACTGATTCTCGCCGCTATTGCTCTTTCTTTTTCTGCCACAACCGCTCTTGCAATGAACGGCCAGGCAGACCGGTATAATGAGGAGAGAAGCTTCCCGCATGAAGCTTCGGAGAAAGCTGCTGACGTTAGAAGCGTCAAGGCGGGTGAAGAATAACCAGCAGAACCATGAGCCGCTACTGGTCACCAGTAGCGGCTTTCAGTGACTGGAGGCTAGCGGAATTCGGCAAAATTGGACGGTCTGTTCAGGGACCAGTCGTAATCAATAAACGTCATAGTGGACGTTTGCGCCACCCGCTCTGCCAGAGAAGCATCCACCCACTCCTGAATAAACGCTTGCCGGGACCCGGCGGCCTCCTTGAAGTCGTCTTCATACCACTTGAACAGCTCAGTGACATAAAGGGTCTCGCCCTCAACCTTCAGGTGGTAGTGCGTCAGAAATGCCCGGCGGGTATTCTCGGCCAGCAGGCTTTCAAGGCTGTCGGCGGTGTAGAGACTACCCCGCAGGGGCGGGCAGCCCACCGCGGCGCAGTTGACCGCAAAGTGAACCCGGGCATCTTTCCAGCCCCTGTCGGCATAGTCCTTGCCCAGCAGGATCTGCTTTTCCATCTGGTCCAGGCTGTATTCTTTCCCGTCGATCACAAACTTTTCACGTTCGAACACGTTATCGACGAATGGATTCACCCGGCCGCCATAATCCCAGACCGATTCAACGAGCTCTCCATCCGGCCGCTCCGTCAGGATCTGATTGAGCATGAAAAAATTGTAGGCGTTGATCCAGAAGGCGACGGACTCAGCTTTCCCTTCAAGACCGGAAAGCTCAAATTTCGCCAGAGCTTCACGCTGGCTCGCCAGCGTCTGCAAGGTCTTTGCCTGGTCTGTGGCAGCCGCGTAGTCAAAGGCCGACACCAGACCTCCGCCGGCAAGATCCTTTTCCGTCACAAACTGTTCGAGTATTTCCTGGAAGGGCCCATAGACTTCGCGACTGGCATCGGCCTGGGCAGCACCGACCCAGATCGCGAGCAGAAATAGGGGGGCCGCGGTAAAACGGAGACAACGCATGATAACTCCCGGTCAGGTCTGAAATGGATGATACTTGCAACGACACAAACCCGGCCGGTTTGTTACAACCCGGGCAAACCGTCAACGGGAGTTATCCTCGCCATCCTGGCATACGCTTACAGGCGCCTAGCGCAGGTCCGGGTTCAGTGTGTAGGTGCCGGTCACCCTTGCACTCGCCAGTACATGCCCGTCCATGGCCTCACGTACCGCAGCGCCGTCAAACTCGCCGGTAAGACCCAGGCTTTCCACATCCAGCGCATGCACCTCGTAATGGTAATGGTGGATGATCTCGTCATTCCAGGGCGGACAGGGGCCGTCATAGCCGCCGTAGGTGCCGGCCATATCAGGATTATCTGCCAGAAACTGAGTGAAATTATTCACCCCGCGAATGCCGACCGGACCCGGGCCGGGATCCTTGCCCTTGGGGATCACGCCGTCACTGTCCACGCCCTCAGGGATGCGTGATGTGGTCGCGGGCACATCTATCAGCAGCCAATGGAAGAAATCCACCCTGGGTATATCCTTTGAAACTGTCTTGCCTTCCTGGTTGGCATCATCCGCCACGCTGGGCACGTCGGGATCAAACATCATGATCACCAGACTTCTGGTGCCTTCGGGTGCCCCCTCCCAGGTTACTTCGGGATTCCTGTTGGGGCCGAAACTCATGTGGTCCTGTTCGTTGTAAACGCCGAACGCAAATTCTTCCGGTACCGGCTGTCCCTCTGCTATGCCTCGAACCTTGATGTCCACGTTACTTTTCTCCTGAAACCTGATTGGTTTTATCTTGGCTGGTAGTATGGTTTTAACAGTGGCGGCATGGGTCTGTCCACAATCGCCGGAAACCAGATGACAACAAGGGACCGCCAGGAAAAGCCATGAGCGACGACAACAGAGGCAAACCCGAGCATCCGGCCACCAGACAGGACGAGGATGCCATCGCGTTTTTACAGGGACTCTTCGAACTGGCCAGAAACGGTGGAACGGGTCCTCTTAATGTGATGCTGGAGGCGGGCGTACCCCTGAACATCCGGACCAGCGAAGGCGACAGCCTGCTGATACTTGCCTGCCGCAATGGTCATATGGACACTGCCAGACTGTTGCTGGAGAGGGGTGCTGAACCGGACGCCGCCAATCAGCAACAGCAGACAGCCCTGATGGCGGCGGCCATGGCAGACCGGGTGGATCTGGTTGAGTGTCTGCTGGATGCCGGCGCGGATCCCTCTCTGCAAGATGCCGCGGGCCAGCGCGCGGCCGAACTGGCCGCCGCAAAGGGCGCCGAAGCAGCAGCCAAACGTCTTGCGTAACCGGCTGTCATGGCATCGGCACCTGACACACCACTGGGGACACTGGCTTGAAAGGCAATATTGTTCACTTTGCCCGGGATGACCTCGGCGGCATTCTGGTCATCGACTATCGCAAGCATCGGGTAATGACCTTCGATTCAGTCTTTGAACAGAGCAAGATCGCCCGTCGGCGTCCTCACCTGCCGGTCCATGAATACAGTCGTGCCATGCTGTTGCCGGTTGCCTTCAGCCAGCCGGCGCACGTGAGCATTCTCGGCCTTGGTGGTGGCGTCATCGCCAATGCGTTGCTGCATCTGCTACCCGAGTGCCAGGTACATGCCGTCGAACTGCGGCAGGCCGTTGTCGACGTCGCGCGTGAATACTTCGACCTGGCGGATTCCCCACGCCTCAAGGTAACCATCGAAGATGCCCGCAATGTCCTTGCAAGACTGCCCGCTGGCCACACTGGTCTGATTCTGGCAGACATGTACAGCGCCGAGCGCATGAGCCCGATTCAGGTTCAGCGGGAGTTTATCAGACAATGCAGCAGGGTTCTGACTGACAGTGGCTGGATAGCGCTCAACTACCATCGCACCCCGGATCTGAACGGGCCTTTTTTCAATCAGTTAAAACAAGAGTTCGCGGTGGTGCTGGCCTTCAAGAGCAAAACCAACAACACCGTAATCTATGGCAGCAAAAAGCCCTTCGAGCTTCCCGCCAGCACAGACCCCCACCTGAAGAGCCTGGAAGAGGTCCTGCCCATCGACTGGCGAAGGCTGATGGCCAGGGTTATCGCCTTAAGCTGAGGCCTTTTTCCACTCGAATTTCCTGAAGGGCTCGTCAACCGGGGTTTCGGCAATGTGGTTGATGTAGTTGCTCAGCGTCTTCTGGGACAGCACCAGAATGACTTCAAGAACCTGGCGCTGCCTGTAGCCCGCGCTGTAAAACGCATCCAGATCGGACTTGCTGACATTGCCCTGCTTGTTCATCACGGCAAGGGTGAAGGTTCGCAGGGCTTCCAGTTTGTCGCTGGGCAGCGGTTTTTCATCCCGCAGGGCAAAAGTGATGTCGTCTGACACTTCCATCATCCTGGCAATGCCGGTGTGTGCCGGCACACAGTGGTGGCAGGCGTTCTCGACGTTGATGGTCTGCCAGACAACGGTAATTTCGTCTTTGTCGAAGCTGCTGTCCAGCGCCAGTTGATGCAGCGTCTGGTAAGCATTCAGGACATTGGGTGACTCTGCCATAACGGCATGCAGGCCTGGAATCATGCCCATTTCCTGCTGCGAGGCTTCAAGCAGTGGTCTGGATTTTTCCGGCGCCGAATCAACGGTGTGCAAGGTAAAGTCGCTCATGTAATTCTCCTTTGAGAGCTGGTCATGAAACAAACCGCACTCCAAGCTTAACTATTATTGAGCAATCACTCAAGTTATAGTCAGCAAACTGATATTTGCCTTTCATTGAGCAGTCCCATGGCCAGAAACGCACGCTATGACCGACAAACCGCACTGGAGAAAGCCGTTTACCTGTTCTGGGAACGCGGCTACCACGCCACATCCATGAAGCAGATCGAGCAGGCGCTGGATATGCGGCCGGGCAGCATCTATGCCGCCTTCGGCAGCAAGGACCGACTGTTCAGCGAGGCCCTCGATGCCTATGCCCGGAAAGGCCGCACCGAACTGGATGGTCTGCTCACAGAGCAGGTCCCGATCATCGACGCCCTGCAGGATTATCTGCGTAACATCGCGATCGCCTGCTGCCAACCGGGGAGTTCCGAGCCATCGCGGGCGTGCATGCTGGTAAAAACTTTACTGGAAGCCAGCTACACTCACAGTAGTATCGCCGGCCAGGCCAATAGCCTGCTCTGTGGTATCGAGACCTCCATTGCCGCTGCGCTGGAACGGGGCCGGGAACGGGGAGAACTGAAACCGGATACCCACTGTGCCCGTCTGGCCCGTCTGATTCAGGCCCAGATCATGGGTCTGCGTGGCTTTGCCCAGCGTGAAACCAGCACGGAACAGGTGTCTGAACTGGCGGACGATATGGCAGCACTGCTGGAGTCTTACCGGGCCATTCATTAAGCCCAAGCTGAAACCTCACTGAGCGGTCGCTAACATGGACGCCACACTCACTCTCATCGGCGCTCTGATGCTGGTTATCAGCATCCTGCTCAGCCCGCTGTCCAGTCGTCTGGGTATGCCGGTACTGCTGATTTTCCTGATTGTCGGCATGATGATGGGCGAGGACGGCCCCGGCGGGCTTCAGTTTGATAATTTTGAGCTCGCTTTCACCATTGCCAACCTGGCCCTGGGGGTCATCCTGCTGGATGGCGGCATGCGGACCCGGGCGGAAACCTTTCGGGTCGGCCTGAGGCCGGCCCTGATGCTGGCTACTTTCGGTGTTTTTCTCACCGCATTGGGTTCGGCACTGGTAGCCTGGTGGGTGTTTGATCTGGGCTGGCTCACTGCCCTGCTGATCGGCGCGATCATTTCCTCCACTGATGCCGCTGCCGTGTTTTCACTGCTTCAGGGACGGGGTCTGCACCTGAACGAGCGCGTCAGTGCCACGCTGGAAATCGAATCCGGCAGCAACGACCCGATGGCGATTTTCCTCACCCTGATGCTGGTCACCATGATCAGCGCAGGAGGTGTCTCGGAAGGCTGGGGGGCGCTATGGATGCTGATAGAACAGTTCGGCATCGGTGGCGTTACCGGGGTGGTAGGCGGCTTTGTCGTCGTCAACCTCGCCAACCGGTCACGGCTGACGCCCTCACTCTACCCGCTGCTGGTGGTGGCCGCCGGCCTTGCAGTGTTTGCCGGCACCAATGAACTCGGTGGCAGTGGATTCCTGGCCATCTACCTGACCGGCGTGATCATCGGCAATCGGCCGGTGCGGATGATGCCGATGATCCTGCAGGTTCACGACGGCCTGGCCTGGCTGTCCCAGCTTTGCCTGTTTCTGATCCTGGGGCTGCTGGTATCGCCGTCCGAGCTGCTGCCACTAGCCAGCGGAGGCCTGATACTGGCGTTTGCACTGATCTTCCTGATTCGTCCGCTTGCGGTGATGATGACGCTGTGGCCATTCGGTTTTAACCGCCGTGAACTGGGGTTTATCAGCTGGGTCGGGCTCCGCGGCGCCGTGCCGATTGTACTGGCCCTGTTTCCGGTGATCGCCGACCTGCCATCGGCTCAACTGATTTTTCACATCGCCTTCTTTATCGTACTCGTGTCCCTGATGGTTCAGGGCACCACAATGGCGCCGCTGGCGCGCAGCCTGAAACTGGAGGTACCGGCGGGAGAGGAGCCTTATCGGCGCCTTCCTCTGGACGTTCCAGCTGCAGGGGATCATGAACTGATGCTGTTCCCTTTGCGGGGCGAACCCTGGGAAGTGCCAAGGCCCCTGGGCCAGCTGCGTCTTCCCGAGAACACGGCTCTGGCCGGTATCTTTCGCAAACGTGACTGCCTGCCGCCAAGTCCCGACCTGCAGGTCTGCACTGGCGACGTCATTGCCATGTTTGCCACCCCCGCAGTGGTGCCGGAACTGGGCCGCGCGCTGAGCGGTCGCCGTACTTCCAAACATCTGGCTGAGCGGGCATTTTTCGGCGATTTCGTTCTAAACGGCGACGCTCTGCTGGGCGATGTAGAACAGGTTTACGGCATCGAATTCGATGAGCTGCCGCCAGAGTTGTCGCTGGCCGAATGCTTTGCCCGCCGGACCAAAGGCCACCCGGTTATCGGTGACAAGGTCAAAGTCGGGCCTGTAATTCTGGTGGCACGCGCCACCGAGGCCGACAGTGTGACCAAGGTTGGTCTGAAAATGGACAGCAGTAACAGGGCTTAGCAAAAAAACCCGACAAACCCGGGTTCGATCAAACAACAGCCTGTGCTATAACATGGAAATATCTTAATCAGAAAAGCGTATGTTAATGCAACACCCGGGTGCGGTCCCAACAACATGGAAGTATTACACCCGCCAGATCCGGTGGATAGCTCCCCGGATTGCCCTGGTGGTATTTCTGGCAGCACTTGCAGGCCGACCGGTTCTGGCCACAGAACTGGCGATGGTCGATGAGGTTATGGGTAATTCCACCCCGAAGGTGAGTGAGGTTCTGGTCAGAAAGAAGGAAAGAAGGCTGTACTTGCTGGCCGGCGACCGGATTATCCGCAGCTATCGTGTCGGGCTCGGTGCCAATCCGGCCGGGCATAAACTCTATGAGGGCGACCAGCGCACCCCCGAGGGAAAATACACCCTTGACTGGCGTAACCCATACAGCGACTTTTACAAATCAATACATATTTCCTATCCCAATGAGAAAGACCTGGAACTGGCGTCCGCATGGGGACTTGATCCTGGCGGAAGCATCATGATTCATGGACTGCCCAACGATGTCGGGGACATGGCATTCGCCTATCTGGGACTGGACTGGACCGACGGCTGCATTGCGGTCAGCAACGAGGAAATGGACGAAATCTGGGATCTGGTTGCCGACGGGACACCGATCCGGATTCTGCCCTGATTCATTCCAGGGGGGCCGTCAGCCGGTTTCAAGGTCGCCGGTTCCATTACTTTCGCGTCATGAGACACGCAATTTTACTTATGCTTGGTTAACAACTACGTCCAGAGTGTTTTACACTGTTTAACGACTCCGGTGGCTGTTGGCCGTCGGACCCGTTTTTACAGGACGTGTACAGTCCAGACTTCTGGAAACCAGAAAACAAGACGACCGACAAGAGGAATAATGAATGCGTAAAATTACAATTGCAGGATTTGCCCTGGCCACCGTACTGACCGCAGGTTGTGCATCAACCAATGATCAGGGTGCCATCGAAGATGCAAATGCAACCGCAATGTCTGCAGAGCAAACCGCTGACAATGCACTGAACACCGCGAACAGCGCTTCCAGCGCAGCCCGTTCTGCCCAGCAGACAGCTGACGAAGCTCTGGCGGCAGCAAAAGCGGCTCAGAAAGCTGCTAATGAAGCGAACGAGCGTGCCAAGCGTATGCTCGAGCGTGCCAGCCAGAAATAAGGCTGGGTGTTCTGCTACGAAGAAGGCCGGCATCTGCCGGCCTTTCTTCTTTCTGGACAGTTACTCTTCCCGCTTTGGCTTGTCCATGAAGGTGGACATCATCTCGATGGGGAGAGGGAATACGATGGTAGACGAGTTGCTGTTGCTCATATCGGCCAGCGTCTGCATGTAGCGAAGCTGCATGGCCCCGGAGTTGGTTGACATCACGTCGGCTGCCTCCACCAGCTTCTTCGAGGCCTGGAGTTCACCCTCAGCGTGGATAACCTTGGCGCGCCGTTCGCGTTCAGCCTCAGCCTGGCGGGCAATGGCCCGTATCATTGATTCGTTCAGGTCAACGTGTTTGATTTCCACGTTCGCAACCTTTATGCCCCATTCCTCGGTCTGGGAATCGATGATTTCCTGAATGTCTGAATTGAGCTTGTCGCGTTCCGACAGCATTTCATCAAGATCGTGCTTGCCCAGCACGGAGCGAAGGGTGGTCTGGGCCAATTGACTGGTTGCCGAGCCGAAGTCCTCTACGCGGATAATGGCCCGCTCAGGATCAACCACACGGAAGTACAGAACCGCATTCACTCTGACCGTCACGTTATCCCTGGAAATCACATCCTGGCTTGGGACGTCGAGAGTTATCACCCGCAAGTCCACCCGGACTATCTGCTGAATAGCGGGAATTACAACAATCAGCCCCGGACCTTTTACTCCCTGAAACCGGCCCAGGAAGAACACCACGCCCCGCTCGTATTCGGGCAGAATCTTGATGGCCGCGCCCAGAATAAGCAGCAGTATCACCGCTGGGACAATATAGGGAATCAGTTCGCCTGTATTCATCGTGCCTCCTGTTCAGCTTTCGCCCTGGTCACATATACCGTGAGCCCCTCGACAGCGCTCACCTCAAGATGGTCACCCGCATTCACGGGCGTGCTGCTGACTGCATTCCAGCGCTCACCGCTGAAGCGGACATGGCCAAAATACTGGCCATCATCAGGCTGAAAGTCATCCAGCGCAGACACCCGCTGATGGGCGCTGTTTTCCGTACCGGTGACGGGTGGTCGTCGTCGTAAACCGACAAACCGGACGACTGTCCAGAGAATAAACCCTGCACCAACGGCAGCCGTGCCACCGATGGTTGGTAAAGAGATATCCTGGTTGCTGCCGTCCATCAGGATAATGGAGCCCGTCACAAACGCCACTATGCCTCCGATCCCCAGAATCCCAAAGCTGGGCATGAAAGCCTCACCGACGATAAACGCCAGACCAAGCAGAATCAATGCAAGACCTGCATAGTTTACCGACAGCACCTGGAAAGCAAAGAGTGCGAGAATCAGGCAGATGGCCCCGATAACGCCCGGGATAATGGAGCCCGGATTGGCCAGTTCAAAAACGATACCGTAAAAACCGATGATCATCAGAAAGTAGGCAACGTTGGGGTCGGTAATAACCGAGAGCAGTTTGGTGCGCCAGTCCGGATCTGCTCGCTCCAGTTCAATGTCCTGGGTATTCAGGGTTTGTTCGCCACCGGCCATGACCACGGTGCGGCCATCGACCTGCTCCATCAGTTCTGGCAGACTCGACGCGACCACATCCACCACATTTCTCGCCAGCGCTTCTTCGGCGGTCAGATTAACCGCCTCGCGCACCGCCTCTTCAGCCCAGTCCCCATTGCGTCCATGGCGCTCTGCGAGGCTGCGGATGTAGCTGACCGCATCTTCCAGAACCTTGCGTTCCATCGCGGTTCCGCCCCGGCGCTTTTCTGCGGATTCCCCGTCGGCATCCGTCTGGGCATCCTGATCCGCCGCTGAGTCCGTTGTGCTCTCGGCCTCTGTGTCATTATTTTCCGGCTGTTGCTCGTCCATACCCGGAAGACCGCCCATCTGTACCGGGGTTGCCGAGCCCAGGTGGGTGGCAGGGGCCATGGCAGCAACATGGCTGCCATAAAGCAGGTAAGTACCAGCACTTGCGGCCCTTGCCCCGGCTGGGGAAACCCAGGTAACAACCGGCACTCCGGAAGCCAGCATCTTCTTGATGATCCCGCGCATGGACTCCATCAGTCCACCCGGGGTATCCATCCGGACAACCACCAGTTCGGCGCCGTCTGCCTCGGCGCGCTCCATGCCGCGAATCAGATAATCCATGGTGGCGGGACCGATAGCCCCGTCTATGGTAAGAACGAGGCCGGTGGGGGCCGATGGCTGCTGGGCATTAACATGCTGATGGACTGAACCGAGAAAGAGCGTTAACCCTGCCAGCGCCAGGGTCAGCCACAGAAACAGCCGACGTGCATGCCTGACTCGGCCGGGCAGATTATTCATGTTCAGGGCCATCTATCCTCCGGGTGCAGTTTCCGGTCTGTCTATTCATCATAGTGGACGAATCCGGAAATTACTGGTCTTAAGGGCAGACAGAAAAAACAAGCGGTAGTTCAGAGCCAGCTGTTCAGAACCAGAGTTGCTGGGGAATACCCTTACCGTCCGGAGTGCTGCGACCCGGACCGGCGCTTTCTCCCGCAACCCGGGTAAGCTGCTCACCGATCATCCGGGGCAGGCCATCGGCCAGATTCACAGCCTCCTCGATAGCGCTGCGCTGCATTTCAACCCCGGGACGTTGCTCGCGAAATGCCTCAATGGTGGCCGACACCCTGTGCCAGAGAGCCTCGCGGTCCTCAGCGCTATACTCTTCCTGCTGGCGGTGGACTTCCAGCCAGATCTCGTTGCCGCGCATCCCGATTTTCACCGGCTCGCGAATGACCCGCACCGGCGTGCCCTTGCTGACTTCATAGACAAAACGGGAAATATCCTCGTTGTACATCCGGAAACAGCCGTGACTTACCTGCATGCCGATACCGAAAAGCTTATTGGTACCGTGGATCAGGTAACCTCTCTCGCTCAGCATCAGCGCATGAGTCCCCAGAGGGTTGCCAGGCCCGGGCGGAATCATCCGGGGCAGATATTCCCCATTAGCTTCATATTCAGCGCGAATACTTTCCGGTGGGTACCAGGCCGGCGATTCAAGGGCCATGGTTACCCTGGCGTCGGTGAGCGGCGACGGATTCTCTTCCGTACCCACCCCTACCGGATAGACCTGAACCCCGGCGCCAGTGAAATAGTACAGGCGGTATTCCGCCAGATTGATCACAATGCCTTTGCGTTCGACAGCCGGCAGGACGTACTGCCGTGGCAGGGTGATAACGGTCCCTTCGCCGGGCAGCCAGGGGTCAACAACAGGATTAGCCTTGACCAGTTCAAGGTAACCCAGACTGTTCTGGTTTCCGATTGCGGCAAACGTGTCTTCGTATCGGGCCTTTATCACCGCCAGCTGACCCGCCAGGTCCCCTTCAATCGAGAACACCGGAACGCGGGGAGTCTGATCCGCATCCGGCTCAGCCTGACCAATCTTGTCCCCACCCGTCCGGGCTTCCGGGTTTTTGCCGGCATTTGCCCACAGGGGATTTACACCCGGAGCCATTAGTGTCGTCAGTACCACTGCCGTCAGAAATTTATTCGCCATACAACGTTTCCAGATACTTCACTAATCCCCATCATAACCGGTCTGCTGACGGTCGGCATAGAACAAGCGCCTGGTCCGCATCCTCGAGACCGGTATTGCTGCCACCAGCACAAACGTTGCCACCAGCCACCAGGCGGAATGGAATGCACCGATGGTGGGAACGCCGCCACTGTGCTCGCCAAACTCAATGGTCAGGGCAACCAGATTGACACCGAAAGCGCCGCCAAGTTGCCGGGTAAAGTTAATAGTGCTCGAACCCGCGCCGAGTTCATGGGCTTCCAGCGGGTTGAGCGCGCCGGTGGAGAGCGCAGGCAACATGAAGCCCAGACCAACCCGTCCGAATACGGTCCAGAGCGCGAGCCATCCGAAACCCAGAGTGACATCAGACACCGCAAACAGTGTCGCTGACAATGCGAACATTCCGATACCGAATAGCACCAGGCTGCGGGCACTGCGCCGGTCTGCCAGCCGGCCGGCAATCGGGAAAGTCATACCCAGTGCCAGCCCGGCCGGCAACATCAGCAGACCCGCTTCGGTCGCAGAAAATTCAAGGGCAGTCTGCACGAACAAAGGCACCAGATAGGTTGAGCCAAACAGTGCAAGCCCCAGCGCCGCAGCGCCAAGATTGGCAAACAGAAAACTGCGTCGCCGGAACAGGGTGATGCTGAGCAATGGATGGGGCGTTCGCCGCTCACGGCGCACAAACAGTGTCAGCAACACCACCGCCGCCATGCCCTCCGCGGCAATCCATGGGCCCTCGAGCGCACCGTGCTGCAACCGGTTGAGCGCATCCAGACTGACGCCAACCGTCAGGCCCAGAAGTACCAGCCCGGGCAAGTCAAAACGGTAGGGTTGCGGGCGGTCGGGCGGCAATGGCAGAAACCGCCATGCCATCAATACCCCCAGCAAGGTCACCGGAACGGGAGCGAACATCACATAACGCCAGTCAAGCTGGTCTACCAGGAAACCACCCAGCACCGGCCCCAGCGCCGGGGCAAGGATGACCCCCATGCCATAGATACCCATGGCCTGTCCCCGACGGTCCCGCGGGAAAATGCGGAACACCAGATACATTCCCATGGGCTGCATCAGGCCGGCCAGCGCGCCCTGGGCAACCCGCGCCAGAATCAGCAGTTCCGGGCTGTTGGCAAATCCGCCTGCAAACGATACCAGGCTGAACAGGGCCATAGCCGTGCCCAGGGTAGTACGCAGCCCGAAGTGGTCCAGCAGCCAACTGCTGGTCAGCATGGTAGTCGTCATGGCGGCAATAAAACCGGTTGCCAGCCAGTGAACCTGACCCTGACGGATTCCGAACTCCGTCATGATATCGTACAGGGCAACATTGACGACCGTGGCACTCAGTACCGTTGCCATAGTGCCGAGCATCACTGTTGCCACTGCCAGCCAGCGCCAGCGCTCGCCGTACCGGGCCCTGAGGCCTGCTACCGTATTGTCGGTGGAGATCATGAGTCTGCAGCATCCGGGCGCAAGAAAGAGCTATTGCTGACGTTCGGCGTTATCCAGAATCCTGTGGAAGACCTCGACTGTATCGCTGATTTCTTTATCACTCAGGCCTGCCAGCATCTGTTCCCGAAGTTCCGCGGCGCGCTCGTTCAATATGTTCATGAATGACGTTCCGTCAGGTGTCAGGTACAGGCGGCGGGCGCGGCGATCCCTGGGGCAGGGGCGACGCTCAATCAGATCCTGTTGCTCAAGACTGTCGAGCAACCGCACCAGGGTGGGGTTTTCAATCGCCATCAACTTTGCCAGTTCGCGCTGGGTCAGGCCTTCACCGCCCCGCTGCAGATAGAACATGGTGGTCCACCGGGCCTGGGTCACACCCAGATCTTTCAGCCGCTCATCTAGCAGTTTGCGCCAGCGACGGGTTACCCGGGCAACAGCAAAAGGAAACTCGGCTCTCATATTCGGCACTCCAGTCTGGAAAGGCACTATTCAGCATCGGAAAGCACCAATAGTAAGCTAATGATTCCTTCTAAAACAGATGGTAATTAAAAGCAAACGCCGGGCAACCTGAATGGGAAACTATTAATGACTACGACCGGGTTCGGGTTCATGGGGTGGCAGGGTCTCTTCATTGACCTCGTGGAACTCTTCATTGCGGGGGTCGATTTCAACCAGCGCCGTGGAGCTTTCCGGCATGGCCGGAATAAAGTGTTGCTGATCCGCCACAGGAATATCGGCTGTGCTGGCAATACGGTAGCGGGTAGCGGCCGCCAGCAGCACCAGAAAGCCCGCACTGCCCATAAAAAGGCCATTGGGCCCGAGCATTGCCACCAGCTGAGCCATCACAATCGGACCGATAACACTGCCAATACCGTAGCTGAGCAGCAGTGTGCCACTGGCGGCAACGATCCGGTTACTTGCCATGCGGTCATTGGTGATCGCCACCGCAATCGGGTAAAGCGCAGCCGACAGGCCGGTGAACAGGCCCGCCAGCAGTGTCAGCAACCACAACTTTCCGGCCCCGAAAAAAACCACCAGAACAGCAGCAATCGCAGCCATCAAAGCCGCCCAGAACATGACGCGACGACGGTCGAACAGGTCACAGAGCCGGCCCATGGGCCAGGCCAGGATCATGGCGGCAATGATGGCGCTGGCCATAAACGTGGAAATACCACTGACTTCCAGTCCGGCCAAGGACGCATAAACAGGGCCGAGGGCATAAAAAGAGCCGATCAGGGCACCACAGACAAGTGCCCCGGACACTCCGGTAAAGGATTCCCGTGCAAGCGTGAGAAACGATAACCGCTCGATTGCTTCAACGGCCGGCGCCTCCATGCGGGTCAGCGCCAGCGGGATCAGAGCAACCGTCAATAGTGTCGCCGCCAGCGAAAATGGGACAAAAGAGGAAGGTTCCCCCACATTGATCAGTAACTGTCCGCCGGCTACTGAGGAGTAGAAAACGATCTGATAGACCGCGAACAGTGTGCCGCGGTTGGCGTTGGTCGCCCGGCTGCTGAACCAGCTCTCGATAACCACTAACACGCTGGCTGCGCTGAAACCGGACAGCACCCGTAAAAGCGCCCACAAGGGCTCCGACACTGCCATCGGATAAAGCAGTGCGCAGACCGCCGCCATCGCAGCAAAAGCGGCGAATGTGCGAATATGGCCAACCCGGCTTATAATTCGGTTAACGTATAGGGTGCCCAGCACAAAACCGATGGAATAACAGACCAGAATCCAGCCTATGATGTCTGCGGAAACGGATTCAATACTCAGGCGCACACCCAGCAGAGTCATCAGGAAGGCATTGCCACTGACCAGCAGAACAATACTCAGAATCAGGGCAGACAGCGAAGTGACCGTGCGGGTCATCTGGCGGGCTCCGGGGCTCGGTGAATGATGAAGGGATTATAGAATATCAATGCAGCACCGGAAGATGACTACAGTGTAAATTAAAACAGTGCCGCCGGTTCCACACCAGACTCCGCCTGTAAGCATTTGCCGAAATTCTCGTTACTGCTTGCGGGTTAGTGGGCTCTGAATTAACATATTTTCATATCAAGGCCACGTAACAGACCACGGAACGATCAGGGGCAAAATGATGAATCTGAACTGCAACTACCTGGCGGCCTGAATATAAAATGATGTAAATCGCTTGATGCAATTCACGCCAATCATGAGCGTCTGGGTATGAAAAAAACGGACTGGCCCATTAGATGGGATCTGTTGCTTCGCTACCGACTGATAGAGATTGTTGCATTTTGGGAAGGACGTCTCACCACAAATCACATCTGCCATAGCTTTGGTATCGGTCGTCAGCAGGCTTCGAAAGACATTAACACCTACCTGAGGGAACTGGGACCAGACAATCTGGTTTATGACCGCCACCTCAAGGGATATGTGCCCAGCGCCCATTTCCGGCCCAAAGTCACTACCGGCCAGATCTCGGAGTATCAGGACCTGTTGGCGCGGCAGGACAGCCTCAGCAACACCTTTGACTCGCTGGATCTGAGCGTCGCGGAAAGCACCATTGTGCGCGGCCCCCAGCGGATAATCCGGCCTGAAGTCATGCGCGCTGTGATTGCAGCAACCCGCCAGGGGCGGGTTCTGAAAGCCGAGTACGCCTCGCTGAGCCCTGCCCGTGTTCAACAGCAGACACTCGAACCCCACACCCTGGTCTGTGTCGGCAACAGCTGGCACTTGCGGGCCTGGTGCGACAAAAACCGTGAGTTCCGCGATTTTGCCCTGAGCCGCTTCCGGGGCAACCCGGAACTTCTGCGCCAGCGCAGTCGCAATGGCTCGGGCAAAGACGACGACTGGAACCGCAAGATTACCATTCTGGTGATGCCGGACAGCCGGTTAAATGCTGACCAGCAGAGCATCGTTGCCGCCGACTATGGTATGCAGGACCAGCGCCTTGGACTCAACACCCGCGCCGCCCTGGCACCTTACCTCCTGGCCCGGATGGGACTGGGCTCTGACCATCAGCATCCGGACCCGATGACCCAGCAACTGGAACTGGTCAACGAGGAACAACTGGGTATTGGTGAATCGGCCCGGGAGAGGTCTATCAAAGCAGTGGCAGGCCTGATCTGATTCCTGGTCCGGCTTACCACCTGCTGACCAGCCTGCTGGTCGGTGTGCTGGCGGTTTCCGGCAAGGTCTGGGCGAGCTGCGGTGACGATGCTCTCGGAATGTCGGAGATTCAGGGCCACGGCCATTCGTCCCCTCTGGTCGGCCAGACCGTCACCGTGGAAGGAATAATCACTCTGGATTCCCGCGCCCCGGGAGGCTGGGGCGGATTCTATCTGCAGCAGGCCGATGGCGAAACCGATGCCGACCCACGCACCTCGGAGGCGCTGTTTATCTATACCCGGCGGGCCGCAGGTAGCGTCGGTATGCGGGTAAGGGTTACCGGTCGGGTCAAGGAATATCATGACCTCACCGAACTGACCAGGGTCTCCGCTATAACCCTCTGCGGCTCCGGCCAGCTTCCTGCCCCCATTCCCGTGCAACTGCCCTGGCCTGACCAGCAACCGCCGGAACATCTGGAAAACATGCGGGTCGCACTGAGCCGGCCACTGACCCTTATCGGTCATTACTCGTTTGCCCGCTTCGGCGAGCTGGTTCTGGCCGACCAGCAGCAGGTAGTCCCGACCGAGCTGCTGGCACCGGGCCAGGCAGCGCAGAATCTCGCGCACAAGCAGGCACTGAACCGCCTGCGCCTGGACGATAACCGCAGTACCCGCAACCCCGACCCCCTGCCATGGCCGGCCACCCGGCTGGCCGGGGGTGTTCCGGTCCGTGCGGGAGACCTTATCAGCGGGCTGTCCGGCATTCTGGATTACCGGTTTGGCCATTGGCGACTTCAGCCTGCCAGCGAACCCGACCTGTATCGGCACGGACCGCGCCCGCAAGCACCAGTGAGATCTGCCACCACGACACTGAGGGTGGCCACCCTCAACCTCGGTAATTTTTTCAACGGCGAAGGCCGGGACGGTCACTTCAGAACCAGCCGGGGCGCCCGCAACAGACAGGAATTTGCAATTCAGGTCTCGCGAGTGGTTGCGGCGCTCTCCGCCATGGATGCCGACGTCATTGCCGCTGCTGAGCTGGAAAACGATGGCTACGGTTCCGACAGCGCCATCGCAGAGCTTGCCAAGGCACTGGGTCCGCACTGGCGGTTTGTGGCCACACCCGGCGGTGCCGGCACTGACGCCATCCGCACAGACCTGCTGTACCGCGAAGACCGGGTACGGACGGTGGGTTCACCGCTGCGACTGACCGGCGGGACATTTGGCCAGGGCAGCCGTCCCCCCGTTGCCCAGCTGTTTCAGCCCCTGGGCGATCAGCACCGGCGCATTGTCAGGATCGTGGTCCCGCACCTGAAATCCAAAGCCTGCGGCGGTGCCACGGGTGCCGATAAAGACCAGCGGGACGGCCAGGGGTGTTTTGCCAGGCATCGTTCTGAAGCCGCAGACGAGCTGGCAGGCTGGCTGGACTCACTATCAGAGCCCGGAAATTTCGCAGGTACCCTGGTCACCGGCGACCTCAACAGCTATGCCCGCGAGTGGCCGCTGCAGCGCCTCGAACAGGCCGGACTGACCAACCTGATCCGCACCCGCCATGACTGCAAACCCGGGGACTGCCCCCAGACTACTTTTCGCTATCAGGGCCGAAAAGGCAGCCTGGATTACAGCCTGGGCTCTGCACAACTGCTCGGTTACGTCGTGGATGCCGGCGCCTGGCAAATCAACGCTGCAGAATTTCCCGCGATCGGTTACCGGGGGCCCCTCTCCGCGCCGGCAGATGAACCCTGGCGCTCGTCAGACCACGATCCTGTCTATACCGATCTCGCCCTCTGACTAAAGGCACTGTCACTGTTATCAGTCGATGCCAATGATCTTGTGCATCTGCAGGGTAAGTCGCCAGCGGGGGTTGGCCAGGCAGTAATCGGTCGCCTTGCGGGTATTGCTCTGTTTCACCGGATCGTTTTCTGCCCCGGTTACCGTGGGCGATGCCATCGGCGACAGAAAAAAATGCGTGGCTTTGATACCGGTGAAGCGCTCAGGCATGGCCAGGGATTGCGGATAAACCAGCTTCAGCTCGTCACACTGTTCAATCACCACCGGCGCATTGGCTTTCGGGCTCACACAGAGCCAGTCAATACCCGCTGGCGGCGGCAGGGTGCCGTTGGTCTCAACGCCGACGGCAAAGCCAGCGGCATGAAGGGCATCCACCAGTGGGTCATCAAGCTGCAACAGGGGTTCACCACCGGTACAGACCACGTAAGGCGCGCCCGGCTGATCAGGCCACAGCTTTCTGAGGTGGCCAGCCAGAGCTTCGGCGGACTCAAAACGCCCGCCGTTCTGGCCGTCGGTTCCGACGAAATCGGTATCACAGAAATTACAGATGGCACTGGCGCGGTCCTGTTCCCGGCCAGTCCAGAGATTGCACTTGCTGAAACGGCAGAACACCGCAGCCCGTCCTGCCTGCGCACCTTCGCCCTGGAGGGTGTAAAACGCTTCCTTGACCCGGTACATCAGCCTGCAACCTCGTACTGCAACGGATCGGTGACCCCGTTGGCGGCAAAGGCTTCAAGCCGCTCGACACAGGAACCACAGCGACCACAGGCACGTTCACGACCGTTGTAGCAGGTCCAGCTCTGACCATAGTCAAGACCGAGCTTCAGGCCCTCTGACAGGATGCGGGCCTTGTCAGAGCCCATGAACGGAGCCTCGATGGCAACGGGCTGGTAATTGGCAACACGACAGACGGCGTCCATTTTCTCGACAAATTCCGGGCGACAATCCGGATAGATGGCATGATCACCGCCATGGGCACCATACCAGACCGCATCCGCCTCAACGGTGACCGCATAACCGGTTGCCAGGGAAAGCAGGATCATGTTGCGGTTGGGCACCACCGTTGCCTTCATGCTGTCTTCCTGGTAATGACCTTCCGGCACCGGGAGCTCCGAGGTCAGCGCGGAGCCGGCCATAACGCCGCCGAGTGCACGGATATCAATAACCTGATGAGGTATGGCCAGGGCCCGGCAGACCTGCCGCGCACAATCCAGTTCACGAACATGGCGCTGGCCGTAGTCAAAAGACAGGGCATGAACCGCATGCCCCTGGGCCAGCGCCCTATGGAGCAGGGTAAAGGAGTCCATACCCCCCGAATAAATCACTACAACGGTTCTGATCATCAATCCATTCCGGTAATTGCGCATCGGCGAATGGCAGGCGCCTTCATTACACTGCCTGAACATATTGTAACAGGGTAATACCCGTCCGGGTTCGCGTCTGGCGCAACAGGGGGCTAAACTCTGGCAACGGATTCAAAACAACAACGACATAATGAAAAATAATATCTGCCCAGCTTTTATCGACTTCGAGGCGTCCAGCCTTGATCTGATTGCCGGCTACCCGATTGAGGTAGGCGTGTGTATGCCCGACGGTCAGCTGCACAGCTGGTTGATCCAGCCCCACGTACTCTGGCTCGACTGGTCAGAAAGCGCCGAGCGGATCCACGGCATATCCCGGGACAGACTCAAGCGTGAAGGCAGACCTGTTTCCGAGGTCGCCAGTGCCCTCAACAGGCTGTTGGCCGGGCAGGTATTCTGCGATGCCTGGGCGTTTGACAGTTTCTGGCTTCATCGCCTGTATAAAACCGCCGCCATCCGCCCGCAATTCCAGCTTGAGTCCATTTCCATGCTGCTGGATGCAGAGCAGATACAGCACTGGTCCGAGTTCCGCCAGGCGGTTATCGGCAACCTGGGCCTGCCTGTCCACCGCGCTGCTAACGATGCCCTGATCCTGCACAAGACCTGGCAAGAGATCATGGGGGTGGGACCGGAGCAGAATACCCGGGTCAATCTGGGTGGTTCCTGAGAAAAAATGACCCGCTGGCGGTCTGATCATGCGCTTCCCCCTTGCAAACATTCTGACAGTCCATACACTTGAACTGTAACCGCCAATTTTCTACCAGGAACTCACGATGGAGCTTTTGAAAAGCCAGATGCCAATCACACATGCAAACAAGGCCAGTGCCCGTATGCCTGTTGAGGCAATGGTAATTCGCAGCTGACAGTTCCTGGTCATTCCCGGAGCTGATTCAGCGGCCGGGATAGCTTCTCCGAAGACCCCGGTCGCACAGGCACCGGGGTTTTCTGTTTCAAGGAGGGCACTATGAAGAAATCCAACGCACGCAGAACTTCAAATAATCCGGTCGGGAACAGCCCGGCCCCGATCCGCTGCCCCGAAAAGCGCCCTTTACTGGACGCCATCTGCAAGAAGTTCAACCAGCGGGTGAACCTGAACGACGAGCAGAGGGTTCTGGGGCTGTATGAACGTGGCTGGATTCTGAACGGGGTAGTGGCAAAAATGAGCGAAGCCGAAGCCCGTTACGTCCGGGCTCTGGCCAACCGTTACGATTCGTGGATTGCACGCCAGGTTGCCTAGCGGTAATCCGGGTTCCGGCTCCCGGGGTCTGCGCTCCAGATCCCGGGAAGGCCGTTACCGCCAACGCCCACCAGCTTCTGCCGAGGCTTTTGATCACCAAGCCTTCAATCATGACAAACGAGGGCACAACAGATTTCCGGCTCCCCATTGCCCCTCCTTTTGCCTGCTATACTCCCCTTATCGAATTGCTGGCAAGCTTATCGCCACTTATGTCCTGAAAGGCGGAACTTCAAATTATGCGTCAGACTTCTGTTGCCGATACATTGCGGGAATACCAGTCGCTGCTGGAGCTTCTCGACGATGCCTACTGGGAAGCCAGCAGCATTCAACATAAAGACATGTTTTACGACATTATCAGCATTCTGAGCCAGGAAGTGGCAGAGATGAACAAGCTCAGCGTGATGGACCACCATTATCCTTACGAAGTTATTACCGAGGGTATCCGGCGGGTTGTCCCCAAGCTGGAACGGCTGGATGAACAACGCGAAGAGGTGATTCAGCGGACCCAGACCCTGACCGATTTTCGCGACATTCTGTCGTCGGTGCTGGGAATCCTCGAGGGACAGCTGCAGACTCTCTGAAACCTGGAGAGCCGACGCAACATTGCCGGCAAGGCTTGCAGGGCTCATGAGATCGGCGAATTAACCGGACCGACTACGTCAGGCGGCTATGACCGGCCGCTGATGTGCCGGTAACACTGGAAACCGGTCGCAAACGGTGTAGACAAAGTGCGCCAGCGCCGGTATGTGATGGCCCACTATCGGTATACCGGTAGTCAGCAGGGTGACCGAAATATCCCGCGCGGCGTCCGCCCAGCAGAGCTTGTTGATCAGTCCGATATGCCCGAAGGCCTGGTCACTTTGCTGACCCCAGAGCCCGAACGGACTACCGCCCAGCATCATACCGGCACTGAAACGCATGGGAATCATCATGGTGCGGTCGATCTGCAGCGACCCGAACTGCTGTATTGCCCGTCTGACGGTGAGTTCACTGCAGATGCGCCTGCCCTGCCAGATTCCGCCGCTCAGCAGCATCTGGAAAAACCGTCCCATTTCCTCCGCCGTACCGCAAAGATTCCCCGCTGGAATCACTGCTTCCTGAAAGCGCGGGTCATTAACCACATTTTCAACCGTGTTGATATCCCCACCCAAAGC
This sequence comes from Marinobacter sp., assembly GCF_035268745.1. Lineage (GTDB taxonomy): Bacteria > Pseudomonadota > Gammaproteobacteria > Pseudomonadales > Oleiphilaceae > Marinobacter. Next base: position 15,555 of record NZ_DATFKH010000037.1, on the reverse strand, counting down.
CCGGCGCACAATCCAGCTCACCGGAAACCGGGGCGTGGGCCCGGTAGCATAGTTCTCCGCCAGCTCGCTGGCGTGCTCGGAGCGGATGCCATAAGTGAACCAGCGCATCCCCATCGGCTTGCGCAGGTAACGGTCAATGAAGGCCTCGATGGTGTCACCGGTGACTTTCTCCAGTACCCGCTGCAGAACAAATCCACCGGTTACTGCGTGATAAGCCACCTTGGCACCGTCAACCTCTACTGGTCTGGCCTCACAGAGCAGTCGCCAGATCTCTTCGCGGTTCCACAGCACATCGATGGGTGTTTCCCTGGGAATCGCCGGGATCCCGCCCCGGTGGGACAGAATCTGATGAACCGTGATGGTTCGTTTACCATTCTGGGCAAATTCCGGACAGTAATAGCAGACCGGATCCATCAGATTCACCAGGCCCTTCTCGGCCAGTATATGAATCAGCATGGCAGTAACGGCTTTCGACGCGGAAAAATAACAGATGGGTGTCTCTGTCGTAAGCGGAACCTTGGGTGCATCTGCAGGGTCGTTGGGGCCATTGCCACGGGCATGACCAATGGCGCGATGGATAACCTGCTCACCCCGGTGACGGACGGACAACTGAAGGCCGGGGTAAACTCCGGTCCGGTAGAGGCGCTCGGCACTTTTCCAGACATCATCGACGACGGTCCTGCTGACACCTGCCAGCTCGGGTTTTTCAGCCCCTGCATCGCAATGGGTTACCGTGGAAAGATCCCGGGGAATCAGCGATGTATGTAAGGCACGACGGGCAATTCGATGCATCATTCAACCTGTGTCTGGTTTAAAAAGCGGTGCCGGCTGTCTCCGACGATGCCATGACAACCCGGTTACGGCCCGCAGCCTTGGCCCGGTACATGGCTCTGTCAGCGGCGGCGATCAGTTGTGGGGCATCCTCACCGTGGTCCGGATAAACCGCAACACCCACACTCATGGTCAGACTGACCGAGCGGTCGCCATCCAGTTGCAGCGGTATTGACTCAACCAGTTGCCGCAGCCGTTCGGCGCTCTGCTCCGCCTGAGCGGCATCCATTTCCGGCAACACCACAACAAACTCTTCGCCACCGAACCTGCTCACCAGATCCACCTGGCGCACCTTCGTCGACAACAGCTGGCTGAGCCCGCGAAGTACGGCATCGCCTGCCATATGCCCCATTTTATCGTTAACCTGCTTGAAATGGTCCAGATCAATCCATAACAGTGCAAGCGGACGCTGATAACGCCTGGCACGGCTAATTTCCTCATCCAGCAGGCGGGTGGCTTCACGGCGATCCAGCAAGCCGGTCAGGGCATCGCGAGTGGCCCTTTCGGATAGCTCGTCTTCCAGGAGTTTACGGTCCGTAATGTCGATGATAATGCCCTCAAGGACAAGCTCCTCCTCGTCGACAACGGCCCTGCCTCTTTCCCAGACCCAGATTTCCTGACCATCCTTGCGCTCTATAGGATATTCAAGCGAAAAGAGTTCGGCGCTGCCAATGGCTGCTTCCACCTCCCCGACCAGGCGATCATTCTGATCGTTACGGATAAGGGCCGCGTAACTGGTCACACGGTTGTCGATCAGTTCATCCGGTGTATAACCCGTCAGGTCAGCGCAGCCATTGGAGACAAATTTCATGGTCCAGTGCTCATCGTAAAGACACCGGTACGCCAGGCCCGGCAAATTGTCCATTAACGTGATGAGTTGCCGTTCCCGGCGACGAATCATATTTTCTGCATCACGGATGTCGGTAACATCCTGACCTATGGCAATCGTGCCGGATGGCTCTCCGTCAGCGCCCTTCAGACTGCTGGTGTACCAGGAAATAACACGCTCGTGGCCCTGCTTGGTCAGAATGGTGGTTTCAAACCCCGCCAGTGCGTCTTCATCCCTGAGCAGCTCGGCCACTTTCGCGAGAATCTTCTCCCTGACTTCCGGATCCGGATACATCAGTTCCCAGACCTTGTCGGAATTCATCACCTCGTCCCGACTGTACCCGGTAATCTCCTCTGCAGCCCTGTTCCAGAGCACAATACGACCATCCAGATCCAACACATTGATCCAGAAACGGGCCTGATCAATCACTTTTTCCCGGAAATTGTTCAGCCGCAGGATTTCCTCACGCTGTTTGGCATGAAGTGACAACAGGGTCCGGTCATGGCTGAGCTGGCGGTAAATCATTACGAACAGGAAAATACCGGTAACCAGGACAAACAGCCCCCCCTTCCAGGTCTGGGCAACGTTAAGGGCCTGCGGGTCCTGAAACCACCGTGCAACCAGAGCGTCAGAAAAAGCAATCCAGATCCAGCCTACAAGGAGATAGGACAGCGCGAGCCATAGCGCACGCTTGAGGGGAGTGTGACGGTCCCTGACTCTTTCCATGAACAACTTCTCCGCTTGAACAACTGAACCCGGATCCACAATAAACTCTACGCTAAGCTTAACTCAAACATCTGCCAGATGTGACTAACAGGAGATAGCAATTGACCCCCGCAATCAAAGCCGCTGATCATGCCGGCATAAATTACACCCTGCATACCTATAAACACGACCCGGAAGCAGAATCCTGGGGCCTGGAAGCGTCGGAAAAGCTGGGGATCCATCCCGGTCGGGTCTTCAAGACCCTGGTGGCACTCCTGGATGGCGAGGAACTGGTGGTGGGCATGGTGCCGGTCAGCACAAGACTGAGCCTGAAAGAACTGGCGCGGGCGGCCGGCGGTAAAAAAGCGGCAATGGCCGACAGGAAAACGGTCGAGCGCAGTACCGGATACGTGCTGGGGGGAGTCAGTGCGCTGGGTCAGAAAAAACGACTGCGCACGTTTATCGACGCTTCGGCAGAACCACTGGCTACAGTCTTTATCAGCGCCGGTCGGCGCGGGCTGGAAATCGAACTCGCCCCGGCGGCACTGGCAGCGGTCACACAGGGCGCCTTTGCGCCCCTGCAACAGTCATAGCAAGATTATTTAACCGACGCCTTGGCCTCAGCCAGAATCGAGTTAAGAGTTTCGCTGGGCTGCATCACCCTGCATACCTTTTCCGCGGGCGGGTGATAGTAACCACCGATATCCGCAGGATGGCCCTGCACCGCGCTCAGTTCTTCAAGAATCTTGTCCTTGTTGTTTTCAAGCTGCTCTGAGAGCTTCGCGAAGAAGGTTCTCAGTTCCTGGTCGCCCTCCTGTCTGGAAAGTTCTTCTGCCCAGTAGCACGCCAGGTGCAGGTGGCTGCCACGGTTGTCCAGTTCACCGGTAGTACGCGACGGTGACTGGTTATTCTCCAGCAGGCGCTCGGTGGCCTTGTCCAGGGTCACACCCAGCAGACGGGCGCGCTCGTTGTTCTGGTTTTCACCCAGTTCCTCCAGGGAAACCGCAGTGGCCAGAAATTCACCCAGGGAATCCCAGCGCAGGTGATTTTCCTCCAGCAACTGCTGAACGTGCTTGGGCGCAGAGCCACCGGCGCCGGTCTCATAAAGGCCACCACCGTTGAGTAGCGGTACGATGGACAGCATTTTCGCACTGGTGCCCAGCTCCAGGATCGGGAACAGGTCGGTCAGGTAATCACGAAGCACGTTGCCGGTGACAGAAATGGTGTCGAGGCCACGGATCAGACGCTCCATGGTCCAGCGGATAGCACGCACCGGCGACTTGATCAGGATCTCCACGCCTTCGGTATCGTGGTCCTTGAGATACATTTCCACTTTCTTGATCAACTCGGCATCATGGGGGCGTTCGTCGTCGAGCCAGAACAGCGCCGGTATACCGGTGGCACGGGCCCGATTCACCGCCAGCTTTACCCAGTCCTGAATGGGCAGGTCCTTGGTCTGGCAGGCACGCCAGATGTCGCCTTTCTCGACCCTGTGCTCGGTCAGTACCTTGCCGTCCCCGTCAATAGTACGAACGATGCCGTCTTCCTTGATTTCAAAGGTCTTGTCGTGAGAGCCGTATTCCTCAGCCTTCTGGGCCATCAGGCCAACGTTCGGCACTGTGCCCATGGTGGTGGGATCAAACGCGCCATGGGTCTTGCAGAAGTTGATCACTTCCTGGTAAATCGTGGCGTAAGTGCTTTCCGGCATCACCGCTTTGGTGTCTTTGAGCTTGTTGTCCCGGGCCCACATCTTGCCGGAGTTGCGGATCATCGCGGGCATGGAAGCGTCGACGATAACGTCACTGGGAACGTGCAGGTTGGTTATACCCTTGACCGAGTCCACCATGGCAATTTCCGGACGGTGCTCGTAGCAGGCATGCAAATCCTCCAGGATCTGCTCCTGCTTGGATTCAGGTAGCTGCTTGATCTTCTCGGTCACGCTGGAAAGCCCGTTGTTTACATTCACCCCCAGCTCTTCGAACAGCTCGCCGTGCTTGTCAAACAACTCTTTGTAAAAGATCTTCACCGCATGCCCGAATACGATCGGGTGGGAAATTTTCATCATCGTTGCTTTTACGTGCAGAGAAAACATCACGCCGGTTTTCTCGCAGTCTTCAATGCAGGCTTCGAAAAACTTCTGCAGGGCCTTGCAGCTCATGAACATGCCGTCCAGCACTTCGCCCTTCTGCAGAGGCAGTTCGCTTTTAAGCACCGTCTGCTTGCCTTCGGTATTCTCGAAAACGATCCGGGCCGTGGTGGCCTTGTCCAGCGTCAGGGACTGCTCGCTGGAATAGAAGTCGCCACCGCGCATATGGGCCACATGGGTACGTGACGCCGGGCTCCATTTGCCCATGGTATGGGGGTGCTTGCGCGCAAAGGCCTTTACTGCGGTTGGTGCCCGGCGGTCAGAGTTACCTTCACGCAACACCGGATTAACGGCGCTGCCCAGTACTTTGGAGTAGCGTGCCTGTGCTTCTTTCTCCTCGTCGGTCCCGGGATTTTCCTTGTACTCCGGAATCCTGTAGCCCTGCTCGTTCAATTCCTGGATGGCTGCCCGCAACTGGGGAATTGAAGCACTGATGTTGGGCAGCTTGATAATGTTGGCTTCGGGATCTTTGGTAAATTCGCCCAGCGCTTTCAGATCATCCGGAACCTGCTGGTCCTGCTCCAGAAAATCGGGAAACAGGGCCAGAATACGCGCTGCCAGGGAGATGTCGCTGGTTTCAAATTCTATGCCGGCCGGCTTGGCATAGGTTTCAAGGATGGGAAGTAGCGAACGGGTAGCAAGGGCCGGTGCCTCGTCGGTCAGGGTGTATATGATTTTGGCTTTGGATGATTTCATTTTCGTCCTCAGGACAATGGATGAGTTCAGGACGGCCATGGCCCGGCCAGTGGTTCCGTGAACTTCTGAACCGGGCAATGACTGATTCATAATCGGGTGACAGGTTTACTAAAATAGCATTGTTTTCGCCTTGCCGGCTTAAGATTTTAGTAGAAGGACGGCCTCTACATTCCCTTAAACCGGCGACAGTTCGATGAAAACTGGCCAATTGACAAAAACTACGGGTTTTTGGAGTCGGGCAATAAACCTGCCTGTGCGAGACAATCACCGATTCGGTCAAGCGCCTCCGGATTTGCCAGTGCATCCCGGTTCTCCGCTTTGGATGAGCCATTGATCATCCGGGCCACCGCCAGTTCCACTTTCTTGCCGCTGCGGGTGTAGGGAATATCCGGAACCTCAATGATGTGTTTCGGCACATGACGGGGGCTCGCGCCCGAGCGGATCCGCGATTTGAGAGTCTTCTGTAAATCGTCATCCATGGTCTGATTTTCGGCCAGAATGACCAGCAGCGTCACCTCCACGTCGCCATCGACCTGGCGACCGACGACCAGGCTGTCTTTCACTGCTTTGATGGTTTCCACCTGACGATAGATCTCGGCAGTGCCAATGCGCACGCCACCGGGATTCAGTGTAGCGTCGGAGCGGCCGTAGATGATCGCGCCGCCATGTTCGGTGAATTCTATGAAATCACCATGGGCCCAGACTCCGGGGGCGGTATCGGCAAAGGTATCAAAGTAGGCCGCGAGGTACCGTTCATTCCCGGGATCATCCCAGAAGCTCACCGGCATGGAAGGGAGTGGCTGACGGCACACCAGTTCCCCGCGTCCTGAGCTCACCGGTTTGCCGTCGTCGTCATAGGCGACCGCGTCGACACCCAGCAAGCGGCACTGGATTTCGCCGCGGCGTACCGGCAATAGCGGAGTGGAGCCTACGAAACAGCCGCAGATGTCTGTGCCGCCGGCTATGGAGCCCAGCAATACTCCGGGGGCGCCATCGCTATAGACCCAGTCATAGTCTTCCGGCAGCAGCGGGGAACCAGTGGAGAACACCACGCGCAGGGCGTTCAGGTCCAGGGTTTTCGCTGGGGCCAGCTCGGCCTTGCGGCAACCGGCGATAAAACGGGCGCTGGTGCCATAATGAGTCACTTTTTCATCGGCCACAATCCGCCACAGGTAGTTCAGATCGGGGTAGCCCGGCGAACCGTCTACAGTGATCACCGCGGCGCCGGTCAACAACGCGGAAGCCTGCCAGTTCCACATCATCCAGCCACAGGTGGTGAAGTAGAGGAAGCGGTCTTGAGGACCAACATCACCATGGAGCATCAGCTCTTTGGCGTGATTGACCACCAGCCCGACACTGCCGTGAACAATGCACTTGGGCTTTCCGGTGGTACCGGAGGAATAGAGAATATACACCGGATGATCCGGTGGTAGCGGGGTGAAGGAGGGCTCCTGACCCTGGCCCTCAGCGAGGGCATGGTCCCAGTGGGTGACAAGGTCACCGGCTATGGCGGATTCGCCCGGCAACTGCTCGATGCTGACCACGCAGCGAAGACTCGGCAGGCCATCGATCATCCCGGCGAAATCGCGCTGACGCTTGAAAACCTTGCCACCGTAACCATAGCCATTGACCACAATCAACGCCGCCGGCTCGATCTGGCCGAAACGGTCGAGAATGGCACCAACCCCGAAATCCGGAGAGGCAGAGCTCCATATGGCTCCGAGGCTGGTAGCGGCGAGCATGCCGACCAGGGCTTCATAGCCGTTGGTGACCACACCCGCGACCCGATCGCCCTGCTCAATACCGTTTTTGCGCAGGAAAGCTTCCAGTGCCCCGGTATCGGCTTTCAGCTGCGCATAGGTGCGGCGCAGGACCGGGCGGGTTTCACAGTAGGCCACGACCGCCTCGTGGTCGGCATGGTCACCATCCGCCAGCCGCAACAGGTTACCGGCAAAGTTCAGTCTCATACCCGGGAACCATTCCGCGCCAGGCATTTCGCGCTTGCCCAATGCCCGCTCCGCCGGGGTGTCGCATATCAGACCGCAGTAGTCCCAGACTTTCTGCCAGAAGGTCTCAAGGTTCTCGATTGACCACTGGTGCAGAGCGTGATAATCGGCAAACGGGCCAAAGCCCTGTTGCTCCAGCCAGCTCTGGAACTGGCCCATCCGGCTATGTTTCAGTGTGGCTTCCGAGGGAGACCACACCACCGGCCACTGCTCTGTGTTACTCATCCATGTCTCCTGTTAGTTACTTCATATGCCAGCCGTGGCTGACGACGATGGACTGGCCAGTCAGGGCGGCGGACGGAAAGGCAGCCAGATGCACCGCCAGTTCGGCGACGTCTTCCAGGGTGGTGAACTGGCCGTCGACGGTATTTTTCAGCATCACCTTGCTGATGACTTCCTCCTCGGAAATACCCAGCTCCTTGGCCTGTTGCGGAATCTGCTTGTCTACCAGCGGCGTCCGCACAAACCCGGGGCAGATGATGTTGCTGCGTACCCCATACTCTGCACCCTCCTTCGCCACGGCGCGACAAAGACCCAGCATGCCGTGTTTGGCCGCCACATAGGGTGCCTTCAGCGGGGATGCCTCATGGGAGTGGACCGAGCCCATGTAGAGCATGGTGCCACCGCCGCCAGCGTACATCTGCTTGAGCGCGGCACGGGTGACAAGGAAGGCGCCATCCAGGTGGACACTCATGACCTTGCTCCAGTCGGCAAAAGCCAGCTTGTGTACCGGGTCGATGTGCTGGATACCGGCATTGGCAAGGGCAATATCAAGGCCGCCCCACTTTTCCACAACTGCGGCGACACCGCGGTCGACCGCCTGCTCGTCGGTCACATCCATGGCCAGGGCCATGGCGGTGCCGCCCGCCTGTTCAATGGCATCAACGGCTTCCTGAGCACTTTCGGGGGTAAGGTCAGCGACAGCAACCCGGGCGCCCTCGCGGGCGCACTGCTCGGCAACGGCCCGCCCTATGCCACGTCCCGCGCCGGTGATCAGGGCTACTTTGTTTTCCAGACGCATTTTATTATCTCCTTAATCGTAAGCCGCAGCAGGCAACCAGGTTGCAATTTCGGGCACCAGGAATACGATCGCCAGACCGACCAGCTGAATAATGATGAACGGTATGACACCCTTGTAGATGTCGAGCACGTCAATTTCCGGCGGCGCAACACCTTTTATATAGAACAGGGCAAAACCCACCGGCGGCGTCAGGAAGGATGTCTGCAGGCACATGGCAAACATGATGGTGAACCACACCAGGTCAAAACCCAGTGTCTGCACCACCGGTGCCACCAGCGGCAGGATAATCAGGGTGATCTCAACCCAGTCCAGGAAGAAACCGAGCAGGAACACGCCGAACAGAATGGTCAGTATCACGCCATAGGGTCCGAAAGGTAGGCCCAGCAGCGCATCTTCTATGACCCGGTCGCCACCGAGCCCCCGCAATACCACCGAGAAGGCTGTTGCCCCGAGGAAAATGGCAAAGATGAACGCCGAAGTGCGTGTGGTTTGCTGCATTGACGAGGTGAGCACTTTCAGGTTCAGGCGTTTCGACATCAGCGCCAGTAGCAGGGCACCCAGAGCGCCAACACCGGAGGCCTCCGTTGGTGTTGCGATACCGGCAAAGATGGAGCCCAGTACCCCCAGGATCAGCGCCGCTGTCGGCACCACCGCCTTGGCCACTTCCCAGACAATGCTCCAGGTCACTTTTTCCGTACCTTCCGGCACCGGCGCAATATGGGGCTGCAGCATGGGGCGGATAATCGCGTAGGCCACGTACATGGCACCCAGCATCAAACCGGGAAAGAAGGCGCCCATGAACAGATCACCCACAGATGCCTCTGGCACCGCAAGCCGGTCGGCCATGAGCACCAGCATGATCGAGGGCGGAATCAGTATCCCCAGAGTACCTGTGGCACAGGCCGTGCCCACCGCAAAGCCCTTGTCATACTTGTTCTCCATCATTACCGGCAGCGAGAGCATGCCCAGCAGTACCACGGACGCGCCAATGATACCGGTGGTGGCAGCCAGCAGCACACCGATAACGATCACCGTAACCGCATAGCCACCGCGAATGCCTCCGAACAGTTTTACCATGCTGTTCATCAGCTTTTCAGCAACACCGGACTGGTCAAGCATGATGCCCATGAAGATAAACATGGGCAGGGCCACAAGGGTCTCGCTGCCCACGACCTTCCATATTCGCTCGGGCACCAGCCCCATGGAGGAGGAATAGTCGAACCAGAGATTGGCACCAAAATTTTCAACGGCCACAACACCTATGACCGTCCAGATAACGGCGGTGCCACCCAGTACCCAGGCAACAGGATAGCCGGTCATCAGCAGTGCCCCGAAGGTCAGGAACATGCCGATTACAAACAGGGTTTCAAGTTCCATCAGGACGCATCCTCTTTCTTGTTATTGCCGGACTCGATCCGAATTGGCTTCGGAAAACCGAAAAGAAAGGCGGTGACTTTCAGCAGACGGGATAGCGCAGCCACAATAAGCAGGACAAAGGACAATGCCAGAACGCCCTTGAGGACCCAGCGGTGTGACAGTCCGGCAGGTGCCGCACTGGTTTCACCCTGTTGCCAGGAGCTGTAGGCGTAAGGGACCATCTCCCAGACTGCCAGAACCAGAAATGGCAATAACAGGACCACCAGGCCAAACAGTTCAACCCAACCCTGCCCCTTGAGGGACAGCCGTTCGTGAATCACATCCACCCGCACATGATCGTCCGTCACCAGGGTGTAACCCAGCCCCAGTAACCAGCCTGCACCAGCCAGATGCCACTGGACTTCTTCCAGCATCACAGAACCGGCACCAAAGGCATAGCGACCCACTACTGCGTAGATGATCACGCCGGTAACCACAATCCAGAGCCAGGAAGCGGTTTTACCAATGGCCGCAATCACAGCGTCCATAACCTGGCTGGGCCAGGTTGTCGGAAACTCGGTGTGGTGATGGATAAATTTGCCGGCGTCGGACACCGATGCCCGCACATCATGAGGTTCGTCTTTATCTGACCCCGTCATACATCAGTTCCTCGCTCAGAAAGCCCAAAACAAAACAAGGATGACCCCGAAGGGCCATCCAGATTTATCAGAGCGCACCAGTCATATGCCGGTGGCTCAGGGTTGGCCCCGGACCCTTAGAGGTCCGCCGGAACGTAGGCACGGGTATCCCATACCTTGTAGCTTTCCATGAACTCGTTCTGGCTTTCATAGACGCGCTTGAAATCGGCATCCTTGGCGGCTTCTTCTTTCATCACTTCGTTAGTGACATCCCTCAGTTCCCGCAGAACGTCCTCGGGAATCTGGTCTGCCTGCACACCTTTGTCCTGGAACTCGGCCAGAACCTTGCCGTTCTTGTACTCGCCCTCGGCCAGGCCACGGGTCGTAGCGGCAGTACAGGAGGCCTCAACCAGCGCCTTCTGGGCTTTGGTGGCCTTGTTCCACTCGTCCATGTTGATCAGCATGTACTGGGCGGTAAATTGCTGATGCCAGCCCGGGAACAGGTTGTACTTGACCACCTGGTTGAAGCCGAGGATCTGGTCGATGGCTGGCATGGAAAATTCGGTGGCATCAATAGTGCCTTTTTCCAGTGCCTGGTAGAGTTCACCACCGGGCATCATGGTGACCGAGGCTCCGAGTTTTTCCAGAACCTTGCCGCCCAGACCCGCGAAACGGATTTTGAGGCCTTTGTAGTCTTCCAGGGTTTCGATGGGTTCGGCATACCAGCCCGCCGTTTCCGGCCCGATAATGCCGCACAGCTGGGCGTGCACATCAAAGCCCTTGTTGGCGTAGACTTCCTGCAGCATTTCGTGGCCGCCACCATAGTAGTACCAGCCCATATAGGCCCAGGGCTTCATGCCAAAGGGCACAGCCGCAAACAGGGGAATCGCAGGTACCTTGCCCTGGTCGTAACCAATCCAGGTGTAACCGGCAGCTACCTTGCCATCAGACACAGACTGCAGAATATCAAAAGGGGGTACCAGCTTGCCGGGCTCGAAGACACGAACCTGGATGCTGCCATCAGAAGCAGTGGTGAGGTTTTCGGCAACCCAGCCGCCCGGGGCACCGAGACCGGGCAGATTAGTGGCGAAGGCGACCGGCATTTTCCAGCGCAAATCTTCTGCGAAAGCCGAGCCTGAAGTCAGGGCGATCGCAGCTGCGACGCCGGTAAGGGCCTTGGTAAATTTCATTGCTAGTCTCCTAACGTTGTTTTTGTCTTCGGCCTACCAGGAAGTGCCCCGGTAGATCTGCTTCAAGTGTAGTCAAAATTTGCAGCAAACAAGGCGAATAACGCGAAAATTTGAAAAGCCTGTGCCTTGGTCTGGCCAGCGTTCTGACAGTCCGCGGGCAAGGCCTGGGGCAGAAACCGTACCAATAAATTTTTTATCATTTTAATCAATAGGTTAAAAATTTACAGGACAACGAAAGGCTCAACGATTGTCCGAATATCCAGACAAACTTTGCCGTCAGTCGTAGGTATTTGTACGGATAAATGGACATCTGTCCGTATTTCAGGACATCCGCGCCAGTTTCTCATAGAACACTGACCGCGAAATACCCAGCATCCTGGCCGCGCGCGTCCGATTGCCGCGACTTGCCACCAGGGCCTCTTCAATGGCCTGGGCTTCGGCATTGGCCAGAGTTTTCGCGAGCGACTTCACCGGCCGCAGCACCAGCAAGGGATCGGGACGGCTTCCGCCGCGAGGTAATACCCGGAAAATTGCATTGGCGTCGAGCTGGCCGCCATCCTCTCCCATGGTCAGGGCACGCTCCAGAACGTTACGCAGTTCCCGGACATTGCCCGGCCAGTCATAACTGCCCAGCGCTGCAACCCCGGCATCAGTGATCTCCCTGCGCACCTCCGGTCCCTGGCCATTGTTCTCAAGAATATCTTCACACAGCACACCGAGGTCGGGCAGGCGGTCACGAAGTGGCGGAATAGTGATCTCCATGACATTGAGCCGGTAATACAGATCAGAGCGGAAGCTGCCTTCGGCAATCATGGCTTCCAGATTGCGACTGGTCGCGGCAATAACCCTTACATCCACTGCCGTTACCGAGTTAGAGCCCAACGGCTCGACTTCACCCTCCTGCAGGGCCCTCAACAACTTGGCCTGAAGTGCCAGTGGCATGTCTCCCACTTCGTCCAGAAACAGGCTGCCACCATTGGCAAGCTGAAACTTGCCCTGACGGGTGCGTTTATCCGCCCCGGTGTAGGCACCCGGTGCGACACCGAAAAATTCGGCTTCCAGCAGATTTTCCGGAACCGCAGCGAGGTTAACACCGACGAAGGGCTGATGCGCGCGCCCCGACATTGCATGGATGGCCTGTGCCAGGACTTCCTTGCCGGTACCGGTTTCGCCCCGGATCAGTATGGGCATGTCCCTTCCCGCCGCAAGGCGCGCACGGCGTTTGACCTCCAGCGCCGCCGGGCTGGCACCAACAAAATCAGCGAGGTTATATCGGGTTCCACGTGTCTTTTTCGCCAATGCCTTGCGGGCCGCCGCCAGGTCCTGATGCAGACGACGATACTTGGCCACCAGCGGTGTCAGCGGTTGCAGGTCGTCATAGAGAACAAAAGCCACAGCCCCCATGATCTGCCCGTCGTCGTCATAAAATGGCAAGCGGGTCACCACCAGCTGTTGTTTGTTGTGCTCCATGATATCGAGCAGCAGGGGTTTGCCCGTCTCCACCACTTCCGGCATCCGGGTCTGGGGAATAACCTGACGGATCGGTTTGCCGATGACAGTTTCAGGATTTCCCAGCCCCAGGAGATGAGCATAGCTGCTGTTAATCCAGGTAATACGACTTTCGCGATCAACGGCGATAGCGCCGGCGCTGGCTTCCTCGAACATCGGAAACAGGGCCTGAATCAGGTCCCTGGTCAGGCCGCTCCTGTTATTCTCGCTAAACAACTCGGTCATGTACCCTGTACCACTGGGTTGGATTATCTTCATGGCAATACCAATGGCACCCGGCGGACCGGGTGCAGTGATGGAAGTATATGGCTCCCCCGGAATGGGGGCAAACAATGCTGGCCGGCAACCTGAGCCGTCCGGCCAGCGGGCAGTTCAATCCGGGATCTGTACCTGGTCATCGCTGAACACGATGCGGTCGCCGGCAGCCGGATTGATCGCAATCGGGGTCAGATTGGCCGCGGACAACGGTGTCGCCATATTGCCTCGCGGCACAGTTCTGACCACCTGACTCGGTGGCAATGCCTGCTTCTCGGCAAGGTTCGCCCACACCAGGTCAAGCGCCTGGAAAAAGTAATGGTGCAGGGGCACATATCGACCCGCAATTCCGGGGAATCCATTCAGCACATCGAGATGATGGGCATTGAGAATCTCATAGTACCTGAGGTTACTGTTACCGCCCTCCACCCGCTGGTTCAGGCCAAAGTAGGGCCGGGACGTATGGTTGATGGGCAGGATCGCGTCGGCACGTCCGGTGACAAACACCGCCGGCTTGCCCCGGAGATTGCCGGAAGCCCGCACCTGGGCAATGCCATCCGCAATACGGTCTGCCAGCTCTGCGGCAGTACCTGATAGCGCCGCACCGGAGGTAACATCGGTTGCCACCGCCAGGCTTCTCAGACATAGCAACGCGTCCAGACCATAATCCTGCTCGCTGGAGCTGGGCGAAGCACTGACCGCCAGGTTTGTGGGCAGACCTTCGGCGTTGTCATACACCAGATTTACCCCGGCACTGGGAGGAATACCATTGCTTGCCGAGAACAGGGCTGCCTCCTGAGCGCTGCCAATCGGCACGACAGCGCCCCCGGCCCCGGTGGCGGCAAAGCTGATATCACACAACCTTTCTTCCACCCCGGCTCTGGCGTAGGTGTTGGCATAGGTCGTGGAAATGCCCTGGGCCACGGCCAGGCCGAAGTGAACCGGCGCCAGCAGGTTCTGCTCGGGCTGAATCCCCACTTCTTGTTCCAGAATCCGCAGTGCGTCGGACGCCCGGTCATCGGTGGTGGCACCCGTTACCAGCCCCTTGTTAAAAAGAGCGTTACAGATATTCTCCGCGATGGTGAAATTGTTGAACACGGCGTTCAGAGGTGCTGTGTCCCGGACTTCCGGTGCGATATTCGCGCAACCCTGATACACCGCCAGCGCCGTGGTGTAATCCAGCAGGCTGCGACTGTGCTCGACAAGCTCGGGGCCATTGCCCTGGCGAATGGTAAAGCTGGTGTCGACCTGCGGATTAACGTTGGGCTCGGACACGGCAACTCCGTCAATCAAACCACTATCGTCCAGCTCGGCAGCGCGAACAGAGGCGCCACCACCGTTGGAAACACTGGAAGCGATCACCAGGGTCTTCTTCGGCTTCACTTTCACGACCTTGCGGCCGTTGCCGGTTTCCTGCCCGAATTTCTCATTGAGCACATAGAAACCGAACTCAATCGACTGGAGAACGTGGCGGCCCCAGTCTGCCTCAGGATTGACCCGGGAATGGGCATGTTTGTAGGCGAAACGATCGGGCCAGGCGGCGTCGAAATCCTCCCGTGCCTGGTCGTCCAGTGGCGCGCGGAACTGGACAGGCCCGTCATCCCGGGTAAGCGTCCCATCAATTCGCTGGGCCGCATTGGTGGCCAGATTGTGGGAACCGGTGCCGGTGCCTTTGTCGGTGTAGACCACCGCGCAGCCTTTTTTCAGGCCCCACTCCCCGGCCGTACCGATTGCACCGTAGATGCCGCGGGAACCAGAGGAAGGCGCCGTCACCATACAGGCCTGCCTGGGGTCAAAACTGTCGGGCACCTGGACCATTACTGTGACCGGAACATCGCTTCCGTCAACGGTCATAAAGGCCAGATGTTCTTCGCCCGGTATCAGGCCTTCTCCCCCACGACCGACCTGAGGGCCAAAGAAATCACCGTAGCCACCGCCTGGTACGGTATCGACCAGGGCGCGATAATTATTGTAGATTGCCAGGGTCCTCAGCTCCTCAGCGGTGGGGTTGAGAGGATCGTCAAACCCCGGCGCCGTGCCACTGGCCAGGCCACTGGCACCCAGACCACCGGTCAGGAGGTCGTTGGTGACACCGTCATACTGAGTCGCGAAGACCTCTCCCTGAACGAAATCCGGGAGCTGATTGAAGGGAGCCTTGCACGCGGTTCCTGTAAGCGATACTGCACCGATCAGAGTGCATTGAAGTAGCTTTTTCATGATTATTCCCTGTTGTTGTTAGGGAGCCTCTGAACAACTCCTGAATCGTCTCTGCGCGCTCTGAAGGCTGTAGATGCCAGGCGCGGCTCGCCGCCAATGGCCGTAGCCCTTGGCAAGAGTCGCAACGCCGCAGATGCAGCCTTCAGAGCGCGCCCT
>NZ_DATFKH010000036.1:0-3954 GCF_035268745.1 Marinobacter sp. | reverse complement strand
CTTCTTCCAAGACTTGATCTCGGAAAGTATAGAACATCTCGGAGGCCCAAGGGTTAGCTCTTAGCCATTGCCGAATAAGACCACGCTGTTTGCTGTCGATAGAAGAAAACTTGCACTTCTTCTTGTCAAACTCTGCCTTGGAGCCTGTGTTTTTCTTGACCTCTGCGTTGACGAGGCGGACCAAGCTGTCAAGTCGCTTCCTGTTCATCTCGCTCAACCTGTCACCAACCTTGTTAGCAACCTCAAGACTCTCGTCATGGTAAAGTTGGTCGCTATTGTAGAGGGTAACTACAGTATCTTCGGGGACACCAATCTCGGCCCAAGGGAATTGCTCTTGAAATTTCCAAGAACGACCTTTCCAAATGATTGGCTTATACCGGCTTCGGACAAAAAGGGGTCTGTCAAACTGGATAGGGGGATTCATAGAAGAACCTCTAGTAGTTGTCGGGTTTCTTGGGGAGGGGCACCAGAATTACCCAGTGCCCCTCTTTTTGTTAGGCGATGATGTTCTCGACGTAAGTGCCGAGCGAAGGCCCAACCACTTTCATGTCATACGCCATCTTACCTTGAACTTGCTCAGCAATCTGCTGGCGACGAAGGGCATCGTCAGTGAAGCTCTCCATCGTGATGCCCCAAGAAGTGCCGGGGACAGAGTTCCAAGCGAAGACCATACCCGAAGCCGGGGTATCAAGGCCAACACTGGAGGGGGTGTAGGTCAGCAGGGCCTTGTTCTTGACCATGTAGTCCTTGGAGGCGGTAGCACCCACAGCAGCCGTGTTGGACACCGCATCGGCAACGATAACCTCTTCCACACCGAAGATACCGGCCAGAAGGGCCATGTCAACGAGGGCAGGGTTCCCGATGGTGGCACCACCGTTAATCCGACCCAGGATTTGGGTGTTGGCCATCAGTTCATCCAAAACGTCCTGCGTGACAAGCATCTTGTTCGGCTTGAAACCATAGTTACGGATTTGGAAATCACGCTTCCACTGGCGAACGTCATCAATAGGGGTAGACGAAGCGTCGGACCACTGAGTGAAATCCGAGGTGCCGCCATCAAGGTCCTCGCCCCAGACACCTGAGGTTACAAAGGTGTTGAGGAAGTCACGGTCCCGACGAAGCATCAGCTTGTGCATCAGTTCGTTGGCCTTGCGCTGGCGAAAATTAAGTTGCTCGTCTTCGTTGGCAGCAGTCTGGGTGTCAATGTCAAAAGAAAGCCCACGGACTTGTGCCATGTAGTTGTCTTTGCCATGGGAGACATCAAACTTGCGCGGTTCCGTGCGAGGAGCCAGCAGCATATCGTCATCAAGTTCACGGTTGGCCTCATCAGGGTCAAACTTGTAGAACTCATCCGACTTGTATTCAACGTCCAGAACGGGAAAGACCCGGTTGGCAATGAAGTTTTGGTCAGTGACGAAGTTGAGGGTGAGGTTGGTGAGAATTTGGTCCAGATGGACCGCACTGGGTGCGTTATCAAAAGCCATTGTTCAGTTTTCCTTATGCTTTAGCCGACTGGGCGACCGGATAGAAAGTCATGGTGACAAGACCATCAGCAGCGGCGGCAGTCCGGGCTTCCCCGAGGATAATATCCGACGAGGTGGCAGCGACAGCTTTACCATCGGCATCCGAAGTGACTTCATCACCAATTGAAAGGCCACCAGTGCCAACGTAGACGTTGACTTCACCACCACGGACAACGGTAGCAGCGTCACCCGAAACAGGCTCATTCCAAAGAACACCAGTTGCCGATTCGCCCGCACCAGTGGTCGTCACTTCATCACCGTCCGAGGTAACAAAGGTATACTGTTTGCCAGTGAGGTCTGCACCAGCGATATAGGTCTCTGCTTGACCAAGAATGTTGTTGTAAGCCATATCTTAGGCCCCCTTCTTCGATTCGTTGTAAGCCTTGCGGCCTTCAGCGGTTTCCATGACAGCAGCCGTAGCTTTTGCCTCGTTCACTTTATGTTCTTCCATGTAGTCGGTAATCATACCGTTGAGCTTCTCGGTAGGGTCCGTCATGTCCCCTTGCTTGGCCGATTCACCGGCTTCCTCGAATTGCTCTGCCATAAGGGTGTCAGCAGCCTTGAGGGCGCTCATGGCTTCCTCCGAGAGGTCCACGCTGGCCAGTTCCTTGGCCGCAGCAATGTCCATGTGGGGGAACATCTCTTTGGCCTTGGCTTCCAGTGCGCTGTCCTCTTGAGCGGCAACCATATCCTTCAGGGCGGTAGCGGCTTCTTCGGGCATAGCCGAAAGGTCAACGGTTTTGCCGTTCACTTCAAGGGTTTCCTTGGGGGCTTCTTGAGTTGCCTCAGGGGCTTCAACGCCGTCCTTGGTAATCTTGAAGCCATTTTCGATAAGGGCTTTACGAAGGCCCTCGTTCTCTGCCTTCAGGGCATCAACTTCAGCCGAAATCTGAGCGGTGTCAGCCTCCAGCTTTTCACTTTCTTTAGTCATGTTATCACCTTTGATAGACTGATAGGAGTAAACTCGCTGTTGGCTGTTGTTGGCGAGTTCTTCAAGGAGTGTGTCATAGGATTTGATCCCATCTACAAGACCGATCTCTACGGCCTTTTCACCCCGGTAAACCCGTGCTTCAGTGTCACGGATTGCTTGCTCATCAAGGCCACGGTTCTCCGCAACTGCACTGACAAACATTTGGTAAGCGTCTTCAACACTCTCCTTGAGATACTCAAGGGCATCGCCCTCTAGTTTCTCGTGAGGGTTGCCCGCTGTCTTGTAATCACCTGCGTAAATAAAGGTCGGCTTTACACCTTGCTTCTTGTTGGCTTCCGACTGGTCCATGTGCATTGCCACAACCCCAATAGAGCCAACTTGGGCTGTTTGGGTGGCATAGACCTCGGTTGCAGCAGAGCCAATCAAGTAAGCCGCAGAACACATGCTGTCTCGGGCCATAGCATAAATTGGCTTTTTATCCTTTGCCTCACTGATGAAGTCCTTGAGGTCAAAAGCACCAGCAACAGAACCACCGGGGCTATCAATGTCTAGAACCACTTGCTTCACAGCAGGGTTATCAATAGCCTCTTGCAGTTCACTTTGGATTGACTGGTAAGATTGGATACCAGAAAGGGCATCAAGAGAACCACCGCGATGAACCATGGAGCCGATGATGGGCATGACGTAGGTGTCACCAACCATATTAGGGCTTCGGTTCTCCTTTTGTTCCCCGTCTACCCCGAAGGCTGAAGTATCAACCCCGAACTTGTCACCAACAACACTAAGAACAGTCTCAGCATATTGTGGGGTGCAGAGGTGGGGCTGGTTGAACAGCATGTCTTGCAGGTGAATATACTTGGTCATATGGTCTCCTATTCGTCCCCTGCGTTATCACCGACAGAATTTTCCCCATCCTCTTCGGATTCTTGGGGACCGTCACCGGGGGTGCTGTCGTCATCATAGTAATCTGCACGGGCTGCTTCTGTTCGACGTGCCCTCTTGCGGGATTCCTCGTAGATACCACGGTCAAGAGCGGGGAGTTCAGCATTCTCCAACAGGGAATCAACGATGTCCGTCTGGTCAGCAAGGGAGATGTCAGCGCCGTTGAGGTTTCTCAAGTAAGACCCGAGTTCTTTCAGGTCGTGTGGTGCAATGTCACCGGCAGTAATCTTGGGCATCAGGTTGTAGTCAAGACCATTCAACTGCCAAAGGCGCTCAACAAGCTGACGGTTGAGAACGTCAACAATAGATTGGATGTAACTCTCTAGTGCCCGGAGAAAGAGGTCGGTCTTGCTTTTGGATAGGGCATAGGAGCCACCATCAACCCCCAACATAATAAATTCCGTCAAGAAACTCCGGGCAATGTCATGTTGATAACGCTTGATGACGGGATCAAGGTCAATGTTACGAGAACCCTCGGAAGAAGCCAGCTTGAAGTCCATGAGTTTGTGGTTGCTGGGTTTCCCCTCGGAATCCATGTAAGGGTCGCTAGGAAGGATC
>NZ_DATFKH010000035.1:0-8356 GCF_035268745.1 Marinobacter sp. | reverse complement strand
GACCCGCTCTGCCTGCGGTGAGCCCGCACCCTCTGGGTGATCCATGAAATAAGCTCCTCGCAGCCTCCAACGCCATGATTTATATCGGAAATAGCACAATCACGACAGCGAAATAAGCGAGTTACTTGGGGAATGTGGGATTACCGGCCCACGGGGGAGAGCGCTGAGAACCTGGCCTTCATGGAGATCATCGACAAGCAGTTCCTGGAGACCCCGTGGTATGGCTCTCGCCAGATGGCGCGGCACATGAAGCGGCAGGGTCACAAATGTGGCCGCCATCGTGTGCGTCGACTGATGCGCCTGATGCGGTTGGTGCCGATCTACCAGGAGCCCAACACCAGCAAGAAGCACCCGGCGCACAAGATCTATCCCTACCTGCTCAAGGGGCTGGCGATCAACCGGCCCAACCAGGTCTGGTGCGCCGACATCACCTATATCCGGATGGAGCGGGGGTTCCTGTATCTGGTGGCGATCATGGACTGGTATAGTCGCAAGGTGCTGGCCTGGCGGCTGTCGAATACCTTGGAGGCAGACTTCTGTGTCGCGGCGCTGAAAGAGGCGCTGGCCAAATATGGCCCGCCGGATATCTTCAACACCGATCAGGGATCGCAGTTCACCAGCAGCGACTGGATCGATGAGCTGAAGGAGGCCAAGGTGAAGATATCGATGGATGGCAAGGGCCGCTGGATCGACAATCGCATGATCGAGCGGTTGTGGCGGTCGTTGAAATACGAATGCGTCTACCTGCGCGCCTTCGAGACCGGGTCACAGGCCCGAGACGGTATTGGGAAATGGCTGGCCTATTACAACGCCGAGCGGCCCCACTCGACCCATGGCATATTGACCCCCGAAGAGGTCCATGCCAGCAAAACGGAACCCATGAAAATGGCAGCCTGACGTGAAACCCTGATCCACCTTAACTGGGCTGCATTCTGGTCGAAAAAGCAGGACCACCTCTCAGAGCCAAGCGCGAAAAGCCACCAAAACCACCTGATCGAAATCCATGACTTGGCCCTCACGGGCCAAGGCGGCCAGTCAACCGCCAGCGCTCTGCGCGCCCGTCACCCAACCCCAAAGTGGTCTACTTTTGCGCCGCCCTTTGGTCGGATTTTACTCCGCCGTTGACACAGGACAACCGAGCCTCGTCAGGCCATATTCCCGGACCGCCGCCGCGCCGCTAGGAACAGACCAAATGCCAGCAGGACAAACGCAGCCTGGCTCAAGGCACCGCCGTCGATCTCGGGGACGGTTTCAATAAATGTAGCGCGTGCATAGTTATATCGTTCGGCGTCGGTTGAACCTGGTGCTGGATCTGCGGGTGAGCCCGTCGAAGAAACGCCACCTGATTCAAAAATTGCCCATCCAAACACGAAATCTGTAGAGCCAATATAATTAGGACGAAACTCATGAACAAACGAGAGTAAATCACTTGATGATGAGCTGGTGTTAAATAAAGGTGGTTGTCCTTGCGCCAGCCATTCGGCACGATAAGCTCTGACGAAACTTTCGCTAAGAGTAGAATTACCCCACCATGGCTGAACTTGGTGATCTGAAGTCGCATTAGCATAGGTTTCGTTAACAGCCGCTATCTCATAAATATCGTTTCCGACTTGGATAGTAAGCGTCTGCGCCTTTGCCTCACCGGCAAAGGCTCCGACGCTGAGCATGAGCGCGATGGCTCCGATCATGGTTTTGAGGTGAGACAACATCACAATCTCCTAAAATCAGTCAGCTTTCTGTTTGGCACTCCTTGGCGTTTATGTCAATTCAAATAGGCCTGTGCGGCAGGGCAATCGCGCTTCAGAAGCCTTGGATGAGTGTGCGCAGGAAGTCATTGCTCCAGCCTGCCTTTTTGAACTTCACGCGGTTTGAGCCTTTTGCAGTATTCGCCTTGATGATGCCCAATGCGATCCGTCGTAGCGCGGCGAAGTTGGCGGGGGCGTTGTCTTTGCGCGCGCGGTGCTGATCGTCGTTCATCACCACATCCAGCGACCAATGCAAGCTGTTCTCGATTTCCCAGTGGCCACGGATCAGCGTGGCGGCTGCTTGAGCTGTGACGCATTTTGACAGGAGGTACAGCCGCTCGGAGCTTCTGGCTGTTTGGCCCGCTGTGCGCTTGGAGACGACATGAACGAAGGCACCGAGATGTGGCCACTGATGGGTTTCTGCGAGATAGTCCGGCACGTCGTAGACGCGATATGACCGCTCCTCAACCCGGCCATGGTCACCGTCTACAGAGGTATATTCATCAATGTATTCAACATCCTGGTCAGCCACAAAGGCTTGCACGTCGGCTTGCATATCGCCCTGATTGCCCTTGAGCTGCATGCAATAGTCACCGCCTTCCTGCACGATCAGGTCACAGGTCTCTCGCTGGCAGTGCAAGGCATCGGCCGTGATGGTGATGCCACGAATATCAAGCATCTCAATCAACTCGCGCAGAGCCACAATCTCCCCGCCGCCCTTAGCACTTTGCGTCATCCCAAGGCTCAGCCGCGCACCATGAGCAAAGGCCGTAACAACGTTCAGGTTCGACTGGGCGGCCGCTTTGTCAAAGCTGCGCCGCATCTCCTTACCGTCGATGGCGATCGCCGGATGCTCGTCATGGGCTGAAGCAAAGTCGCTCCGGAACTTGTCGAAAAAGGCCTGTAGGCTGGTCGGCTTCATCAAGCGAAAGAGCCGAGAGTAGGCATCATGGCATGGGATTCCGTGAGGCAATTCCAGAAATTCGCGAAGAAATTCCTCCTTCATCTGCCCAAAATGCTCCATGTCGACCGCCGTCTCCCCGCCACACAGCGCGCACAAAAGGGCGATCGTCATCAGATCACAGAACTTATGCCGAGGCGCGTTACTCTTGCGGGGATCATCTTCGTCATTGAAATAGCTGGATAATGTCGGCATCTCGAAGCTCCATCTGATGATGAAACCTCAAGAATCCACTTTGCCCCAACTGTCAAAGCTCAAGTGCGATTCCCCTGGCCTGTGCGGTGTATTTTACATGCGGCCTGCACCTTTGGTACTCATTAAATCACCCCCCCCGAAAAACAAGGGGAATTTGGTCCTGTCGTGGCGGCGGACCGTGACGCCCGGGCCGGGTGTCTCACCCTGAGACGGAGCGCTTGAGTTTGGGTGTGTGAGGGTGCCAAGAAGATGCGCAGCGGCGTGCGCCCAGTTGATGAGGCAGCTACAGATCGAGCGGGGCAGCAGGACGGAAACGGTTGTGTGCCGTGTGTCTCCTGCAGAGCTTGCGTTGTGTCCGTCGTCAAATAATTTGGGACAGTTGAGTGCGCTTTCGTTTGGAGGCTCTGGCTCATCCTTGATTGATTTTATACGTTTTCAGTTTGGTGGCGCAAGCGCCGCTTGAGCATGGTTTTTCGTTTGATCTCCTCTCGCTGTTTCAGGATCTGCTGATCGCGGCCGAAGTAGACATCGGCGGGCGTCAGGTTTCCGAGGCTCTCGTGGTAGCGCTTATTGTTGTAATGGTCGACGAAGGCGGCGATCTGCCGTTCCAGGGCGGTGGCGAGTACCGATCTTGGTCTGCAACTTTCCAAGACTGAAAACCATCGCTCTTGATTTTTATCCGTCGCTAGCGTAGCCAACCCCTACACTGCTCTCACAATGACCTGTGAGATTATACCTCAACTTCACCCTGCCGTGTTCGGCAGGGTTTTTCTTTGCATATTCAGCTATTCTGCAATTTGGGCGGCTCCTTGATACCACCGGTCGAACTCACCCCACTCCCAATAAACTCATCAGCGTCCAGTCAGGCTATAGACGAGTTGGCCTACGCGTTCCTGGATGGCTGTATTCAAGACAGAAAGGGTTCCCGTAAGGTTCCAGAGAGTCTACCCTCAGGACCGTATCTATCATCTCGAGCGACTGAGTTGTTGATGTATATTTGGCGACCAAGAGCGAAAGCCTCCAAATGTACAATTGCCAGCTTTCCGCCGTATGCGCTGCGCTGGAAGATCGAGACATTCTTCCGGACCCTGAAAACTGGCTGCCGGATCGAGGAGCTTCGCCTGGCCACAGCTGATCGTTTGGCAAACTGTATCGCTTTGTGCTGCGTTGTGGCCTGGCGCGTCTCATGGCTGACGATGCTCCGCCGCGATGCGCCGAAAGCATCGCCTGCTGCCGTCTTCACCAACGTCGAACGCCAACTGCTCGAGCGCACGACGCTAGAAAGCAAGCAGAAGCTCCCGCGCGACCTCGATTTCTATATCAGGTGCATCGCGCGGCTCGGCGGCTATCTCGATCGCACCTCCGATGCGCGACCAGGCACCACCGTCATATGGCGCGGCCTCTCTCGCCTCGCCGACCTTGTCGAAGGCGCGCACATCGCAGAAACACCGCCAGCGGAGACATATGGGTAACTGCAAGATCGGCGAGGCGCTTACAAAGATATTTGATTGTGAAATCATTTTGCGCGTTTGCAGGCGAAGCAATGAGACCCACTAAGAGCACAAGACGCCTTACATATCCCAACATTTCACGATCACCTTTTTCCCAGTAGTTTGCGCTGACGAGAGCCTGCCTATGAAGGCTGATAGCCAACCTCTTTCTGGTGCCGCACTGCGACGACCAAAGCCACGTCTTGTTGCAAACGGTAGAGCGCGACATACCCACTGGCGCCAAAGCTGATTGGCCATTCCTGAAACTCTGGGTCCATGTCATCGACGGGACGGCCGGCATCTGGATGGTCTGCAATGATTTGCATTCCGTCACGGATTGCCCCTGCCGCACGTCTGGCAGCATCAGGGTTCTTCTCGGCAAGAAACCGATAAAGGCGCTGCACATCGGCCAGCGCCTCGGGCGACCAGATCAGACGTGGCACTCAGGCGGCTCCTGATCGTCACCAGCGGCGAGTTGGGCCAGCCAAGCATCTGCCTCGGCATGTGTCACATGCAGCCCGGTCTCCTGATAGGCGTTCCAGGCGCGGATACCGTCCTGGCGGAATGCTTCGCGCTTTTCCTCACGCTCGACGTATTGGGCAATCGCCTCGCGCATCATCCAATGCGGGGATCTGTCCCGCGCTTCAGCAAGAACTTTCACGCGGCTGTGGACGTCTTCGTCCAGTTTGACTGCAATGGGTGTTGGCATGGCTTTTCCTCCATAGGTGTCACTTTATAATACCTATGGAGGAAAAGCATTACCAGAGCTTATATGATCGGGTAATTCATTGGGCCCGCCTCCATGTCGATGCCCGTGGCATCGAGGGGGTTGGCCATCGGCTGGGGCGCAGCTCCAAGAGGATTGCACGCAAATCTCGGAACCACAGGTGAAGAGTTTGCATAAGTGCGCCCTTCACTGTTTCTCAGCTCAGGGTTTGTGCGTAACGGCTCCCGATCAAGCACAAATTATCACTTCCAAATTTTCCATACCCAGCGTCAGCCATTGGAGCACGACGCCAAATCACATTTTTCAGGCATCTGAGGCGCTCTGTGGGTACCTGATAGGTCAAAGAGCGGCAAGTGGGTCAACAGCCTCAGAAACGGCCCTTGGACGAAGCCGCTTCGCGGCATTGGCGCATTTGGCTGATGGAGTGAGCAGCCCGTAGCGATGCGCATTTTGCGATCTGACTGACCTGACGGACGATTGGGGCCTTCTCAATCATCAGACAGGAGGCTTTCATGACAGAGGAGAGAGTAACCCCACTGCGCCAACGGATGATCGAAGACATGCGCATCCGTGGAATGGGCGACAAACACCAAAAGTCCCATATCCGGGCGATCAAGGATTTCGCGGCGTTCCTCGGGCGATCACCCGATACAGCCACGCCGGAGGATTTGCGCGCCTATCAGCTCCATATGACGGACACAGGGATCACCCCATCGACCTTCAACACGCGTATTGTGGCGCTGCGGTTCTTCTTCGGGATGACCTGCGGGCGGGAGGAGATGAAGCGCTACATGCAATTCCGCACCGAACCGCGCAAGCTGCCTGTGGTCTTCAGCGTCGAGGAGGTGTCCGACATCCTGATGGCAGCACCTGGACCAGGGCTCAAGTATCGCGCCGCGCTCAGCATCTCTTACGGCGCAGGCCTACGGGCGGCCGAGGTCTGCAACCTCAAGATCGGTGATATAGACAGCGACCGGATGCTGATTCATGTCGAGCAGGGCAAGGGCCAGAAGGACCGCAAGGTGATGCTGTCGCCCGGATTGCTGGAGTTGCTGCGGGCCTGGTGGTGCGAGGCACGGCCGGAGGGCTGGCTGTTTCCAGGCAAGCCGAAGATCAACCCGATCTCACCGCGCCAACTGAACCGCGCCTTCACCTCGGCCAAGCACATGGCCGGGGTCAAAAAGCCTGCGACCTTGCACACGTTGCGGCACAGTTTTGCCACTCACCTTCTGGAGGCGAACACCGACGTGCGCGTTATTCAGGTGCTGCTCGGCCATGCCAAGCTGACGACCACCGCGCGATACACGCATGTCGCCACCAAGACGATCCGCGACACCGTCAGCCCCTACGAGATGCTGGCGAAGTTGCAGGACCAGACCGTGAAGCGAAGCCTGGAGTGACCGGACGCCGGGGTGGCCCGGCCCAAACTGGAGATCGCTGACATCTTCCGCGCGCATGGTCCTGCGTGGCGGCGGGCCAATGCGGGGCATGTCAGCCTGACCCAGCTCAAGGTCATGTCGGCGATCGAAGCCTGCCGGTCTGAGGCGCTCGGCGGGCATGTGGCGGGCTGTGCCAAATGCGGCCACCATCACGTCGCCTATAACTCCTGCAAGAACCGGCACTGCCCGAAGTGCCAGGGGCCAGCGGCGCGTGACTGGATGGCGGCGCGTGCCGAGGACCTGCTGCCCGTGGAATACTTCCACGTCGTCTTCACGATGCCAGCCGAGATCGCGCAGATCGCCTACTGGAACAAGAAGGCGATCTATGGCCTGCTGTTCCGGGCGTCTGCGGAAACGGTCATGACCATTGCAGCCGACCCCAAGCGCCTCGGTGCCCGGGTCGGCGTGACCAGCGTGCTCCATACCTGGGGTTCGGCGCTGACACACCATCCGCACGTCCACATGATCGTCCCAGGCGGTGGCCTGTCGCCCGACGGCGCGAGGTGGATTGCCTGCAAGCCGGGGTTCTTCCTGCATGTGCGGGTTCTGTCGCGGTTGTTCCGGCGCCTGTTTCTGGAGGGACTGATGGATTTGCACCGGGCCGGTCAGCTGGCCTTCTTCGGCGATCTGGCCGAGCTGGCCAGCGCGGACACCTTCACCGCCTGGCTCGCCCCGTTCCGCAAATCCGACTGGGTGGTCTATGCCAAGCCGCCCTTCGGAGGACCCGAGGCCGTGCTGGCCTATCTCAGCCGCTATACCCACCGCGTCGCCATCTCCAACGCGCGCCTGGTCAGCGCCGATGCCCATGCCGTGGCCTTTCGCTGGAAGGATTACCGCATCAAATCCGGCGATCGGCAAAAGGTCATGCGGCTGGTCACGCCCGAGTTCATTCGCCGCTTCCTGATCCATGTGCTACCTGACGGCTTCCACCGCATCCGGCACTACGGCCTGCTGGCCAGCGCGACCCGCAAAGCCAACATCAGAATGATCCGCGCCTTGCTCTGCGTCCAGCGGCCTGAGCAACTCGCCGTGCAGGAACCACAGACCGAGATCGCCCCGCTCACCCTGCGCGAACCGTGCCCCTGCTGCGGCGGCCCCATGCGCATAATCGAGATCTTCCGGCGCGGGCAAAAACCGATGTCGCGCGCCCCACCGAGGGAGCAGGCCGCATGACATATCGCCCGTCATCCATTACGGAGCACCACCGGCTACAGCCCGCAGACCCGGTCCGAACGGCGTGTGCTCGATCGTCTCCAGTGCGTCACGAGGCGGCAATAACTCCAAAACGCAAAGCCTTGTTGAGATCATCGGCCGGGTTTGCGACCGTATCAGGCACCTGGAGCGCCATCAGCAGCACTCCGGATGCAACCGTCGCCCCAACCGTCCGCGCACTTTCCCCATAGCCTGATCCAAGACCCACGCGGCTTCCTCCTTGGGAGGTTTTCCAACCCGGGTCGTGGTCGCGCGAATGAGCAGCGTTCCAACGCGACCCGCATCGGAATACCTTCACCTTAGAGGCTCTTGAGTGCTATTTAGGCATCGACGGCCTCAAGCGATCTATTCGGCTCTGAGGGCTTTAAAAAGCCCTGAACATTCTCAGCAATCGACCATGTCGTCTTTAGGCACTGCATCCGCAATATCGAGAACGAAGAAGTCAAGGAGTTATGCCCGAAAGTTGGTGATGGGCTGAGGTAGGCGGCATATCATGGCGGTGTTCAAGACGCCGTCGTTCTCAGAGAGAAAGGATATGCCACCATGGCCAAATCTACCGTTGTCCCGTTCGAACTGCCATCGGAATT
>NZ_DATFKH010000034.1:0-1586 GCF_035268745.1 Marinobacter sp. | reverse complement strand
GTGATTGAGAAACTTCGTAATATCGCCATCATCGCCCACGTCGACCATGGTAAGACCACGCTGGTGGACCAGTTGCTGCGCCAGTCCGGCACGCTGGACCGGAAAGAGCTCGAGAGCGAGCGGGTCATGGATTCCAACGACCAGGAAAAGGAACGCGGCATCACCATCCTGGCCAAGAACACCGCGCTGAAATGGCATGACTACGACATTAACATCGTTGACACCCCCGGCCACGCCGACTTTGGTGGCGAGGTTGAGCGCGTCATGAGCATGGTGGACTGCGTGCTACTTGTAGTGGATTCCATCGACGGCCCCATGCCCCAGACCCGCTTCGTCACCCAGAAGGCTTTTGCCGCCGGATTGCGCCCGATTCTGGTGGTCAACAAGATCGACCGTCCCGGGGCCCGGCCGGATTGGGTGGTTGACCAGGTATTCGATCTTTTCGACAACCTGGGCGCCACGGACGAGCAGCTTGACTTTCCCATTGTTTTCGCCAGTGCCCTGAACGGCATCGCCGGTATGGATCATGAAAACCTCGATGACAACATGGACGCTGTGTTCCAGGCCATCGTTGACCATGTTCCCGCACCGGACGTCGATCCCGACGGCCCGTTCCAGATGCAGATCTCGCAACTGGATTACAGCAGCTTTCTGGGTGTTATCGGTATTGGCCGGATTGCCCGCGGTAAAGTGAAGACCAACTCGCCGGTAACGGCCATTGGTGCCGATGGCAGGAAGCGTAACGGCCGGATCCTGAAAATCATGGGGCATTCCGGTCTGCATCGCGTTGAAGTCGACGAAGCCCAGGCGGGTGACATCGTCTGCGTAAGTGGCATGGACTCCCTCTTTATCTCCGATACGCTCTGTGATCAGGCCAACGTTGAGGCGCTGCCGCCGCTGACGGTTGATGAGCCCACTGTGTCCATGACCTTCCAGGTGAACGACTCACCCTTTGCCGGCAGGGAAGGCAAGTTTGTCACCAGCCGGAACATCAAGGAAAGGCTGGAAAAAGAATTGCTGCATAACGTGGCCCTTCGGGTTGAGGAAGGCGACTCGGCGGACAAGTTCAAGGTGTCCGGTCGCGGTGAGCTTCACCTCTCAGTACTGATTGAAAACATGCGCCGTGAGAACTTCGAGCTGGCAGTGGGCCGCCCGGAAGTGGTGATACGTGAAGTCGACGGCGAAAAGCAGGAACCCTACGAAAACGTTATCGTTGATATTGAAGAACAGCATCAGGGCCCGGTGATGGACCAGATGGGCCTGCGCCGGGGCGATATGACCAATATGGTCCCGGATGGCAAGGGCCGTATGCGCCTGGACTACACCATTCCGGCCCGCGGCCTGATCGGTTTCCGCAATACCTTCCTGACCATGACGTCCGGCAGTGGCATACTGACATCCACTTTCAGCCATTACGGGCCCATTAAACTGGGGGATGTAACCAGTCGCCAGAATGGTGTTCTGGTATCCATGGCAACGGGAACAGCGCTGACCTATTCACTGGAAACGCTGCAGAGCCGTGGCAAGCTGTTCCTCGATCCGGGTCAGGAGGTGTATGAAGGCCAGCTTTGTGGTATCCACAGCCG
>NZ_DATFKH010000033.1:0-1042 GCF_035268745.1 Marinobacter sp. | reverse complement strand
GTAGATGTCTTCGAGCGGGTTGCCGTCAATTACAATGAGATCGGCCAGTTTGCCGGGTTCGAGTGATCCAAGGTGCTCGCCCACGCCGATATAGTTGGCCCCGTTGATGGTCGCCACTTTAAGCGCATCGTGATTGCTCATACCGCCTTGTGTGAACATCCATGTTTCCCAATGGGCCGCAAGCCCCTGTAGCTGTCCGTGCGCGCCGATATTGACGGTCACGCCCCGGTCATGCAGTTCCTTGGCTGCGGCCGCACTTTCAAAGTGACCCGCCTCGTACTCCTCTTCAGGTACCATGATTCGGTGTCGTGAGCGGGAATCAACCACGCCACGTGGTGTATAGGTGAGCAGGCGCTCTTTCTCCCACACGTTTGTGTGCTGGTACCAGTAGTACTCACCGCTCATGCTGCCGTAGTTGACGACAAGCGTTGGGGTGTAACCTACATCTGAGGCTCCCCAAATTCTCAGGACATCTTCATAGAGCGGATAGATCGGCACATTATGCTCAATGCCGGTGTGTCCGTCGAGAATCATGCTCATGTTGTGTGTGAAGGTCGATCCGCCCTCAGGCATCACGTTGACGCCAAGTTCGCGGGCCGCCTGCAGAATTTGCTGACGCTGATCACGCCGCGGCTGGTTGTAGCTTTTCACCGAAGTGGCGCCAAACGCCTGGGTTCTGCGGATGGCCGACCGGGCATCATCCAGGTTATTCACCACGGTTTTCTGGACGTTTTCGGCTCCGTAGAGAATGCGTCCGGTTGAAAAGATACGCGGACCAACCATAGAGCCTGATTTCACCATTTCAGACTGTGAAAAGATCATCTCCGTATTGGAGGACGGATCGTGAGAGGTGGTAACTCCATACCCGAGATTGGCAAAATAGTGCCACTGCTGCTGCGGACTGAGTCCCTCACGGAAATTACCGATATGTGCATGGGCATCAACGAGTCCCGGCATAATCGTTTTTCCATCCACATCTTCAACAAAAGCGCCGTCAGGAATAATAATCTCATCAGCCAAGCCGATCGCTTCAATGCGATTG
>NZ_DATFKH010000032.1:0-1266 GCF_035268745.1 Marinobacter sp. | reverse complement strand
GGGCCAAGCATCGGGCGGGCGTCCACACTCAGCCAGCCATGGTTGCTCAGGCCATCGGCCAGAGTGTCCAGCCATTCAGCCCCGGCCTGCCCGGAATCCATAGGCTGCGCCGGGCCAGAGGGCCGGGCTTCAGGAGCAGTCATGGCAGCAGAGGTCACAGGCAACACCCCGGGAATAAAACAGATACCGGAATTCTATGCCGGAATCTCGCCCGGCACGATGTTTTAATTTACCCTGCAGATAAGAAAATGCCGAAATCACGACGACGAGGCCAAGCTTGGCAATAACACCCGGTCAATGGTCATTTACTCGCTGGACAACGGTCGGGCAGCTGGAAGCTGTTGAAATACACCACCCCTTGTTCAAGGTCAGGCTTTTTATCCAGGGGGCCCATCTGACCCGGTTCATGCCCCGTGACGAACGCGACTGGCTCTGGGTCAGCGACAACGCCGTTTTCAAACCCGGTCAGGCGATCCGCGGGGGCATTCCCATCTGCTGGCCCTGGTTCGGTGTGCCCGGCAAAAACCCGCCGGAAGTCCGCCGCCGCATTCTGGCCGGCGCTTCCCACGGATTTGCCAGAACCGCGCTCTGGAAGCTGGAAGACGTCCGGGAAAGTGCCAGGGAAGTTGAAATCAGCCTGTCCCTGCATGCCAACCAGGATTTTGCCGAAGCCTGGAATGGCAGCGCACTGTGTCTGGCCACTTTCACGTTTGCCGCCGATGGCTTTCAGGTCGCGCTGACAACCACCAATCTGGGAGACTCGCCGCTGGCCCTGACCCAGGCATTGCATACCTATCTGCCAACGGCCGACATTGCCCGGACCCATATTCAGGGCCTGGATGACTGTGTCTATATCGATGCGCTGGAAAACTGGAGCGACTTCACACAACAGGGCCCGGTCAGGTTTGCCGGCGAAACCGACCGGATCTACGAAAGCGGCAGACCGCTCAGGGTCATTACGCCAACCGCAACCCGGTCATTGCAAGCGGTTGGCAGTGACTCTACGGTGGTATGGAACCCGGGACCGGACAAGGCAGCCCGGCTGTCAGATTTCCCCGATTCGGGCTGGCGGCGAATGCTGTGTGTGGAAACCGCCAATGCGCTGTCCGATTATCGGGTGCTCATTCCAGGGCAAAGCCATACCATTGGCGTTATGATTGGCCGACTGTACTAAGCCGAAAGAAAGTAGGCGGACACGTCCATTCAGGACCGTATGCAGCAGGGATGCTGCATCCGAGCCTACATGGATGTATTCACGGCGTGTCC
>NZ_DATFKH010000031.1:0-74720 GCF_035268745.1 Marinobacter sp. | reverse complement strand
GCTCATGAAAATAAATGATGATTGACGTATCATCGGCGCAATCCGATGAAACAGCAGGAGCTCATCCACGAAATGGCCATTCGCAACGCATTCTACGCTCAGTCAGGCGGGGTTACCGCCGTTATCAACGCCAGCGCCTGTGGCGTGATTCAGACCGCGCGCAAATACCCGGACCAGATTGGCAAAGTCTATGCGGGACGGAACGGCATCATTGGCGCCCTCAAGGAAGAGCTGATCGATACCAGCCTTGAGCATGATGACGACATCCAGGCACTGATCCATACGCCGGGCGGCGCCTTTGGCTCCTGCCGCCACAAGCTGAAAAACTTCTCGGAAAACCGGCGCGAATACGAGCGCCTGATCGAAGTGTTCCGCGCCCACGACATCGGCTATTTTTTCTACAACGGCGGCGGCGACTCCCAGGACACAGCATTCAAGGTATCGCAACTGGCCGAAAAAATGGGCTATCCGATTACCTGTATCGGTGTTCCCAAAACCGTCGACAATGACCTGCCCTTTACCGATTGCTGCCCGGGCTTTGGTTCAGTGGCAAAATACATTGCCACCTCCACCCTGGAAGCCAGCCTTGATATCCGCTCCATGTGTGACACTTCAACCAAAGTGTTCATTCTGGAAGTGATGGGGCGCCATGCCGGATGGATTGCTGCCTCCGGCGGCCTGGCCGGCCAGGCCGAGGGCGAACCGCCCCATATTATTCTGTTCCCGGAAGTGCCGTTCGAGCGCGACCGTTTCCTTGAACGGGTGGACTTCTGTGTGAAGGAATATGGTTACTGTGTTGTGGTTGCCTCCGAGGGCGCCCAGTACGAAGACGGCCGTTTCCTGGCAGACGCCGGAGCAAAGGATGCGTTTGGCCATACCCAGCTTGGCGGTGTAGCGCCAACGCTGGCCAACATGGTCAGACAGGCACTGGGACACAAATACCACTGGGCCGTGGCCGATTATCTTCAGCGCAGTGCCCGGCACATTGCCTCCGCAACCGATGTCGAGCAGGCTTACGCGGTTGGTAGAGTAGCCGTGGAAATCGCGCTGGCAGGAAAACAGGCGCTGATGCCCACCATCGTTCGTGAGCAATCGCGTCCTTATCGCTGGCACATCGGTGAAGCACCGCTGAGCGAAGTGGCCAATCAGGAAAAGAAAATGCCGATCCACTTCATTACGGACGATGGCTATGGCATCACCCAGGATTGCCGTGACTACCTGGAACCGTTGATTTATGGCGAGAACTTTCCACCCTTTGATAATGGTTTACCGCGGGTGGCAAAGCTGAAAAACCGGCTGGTTGAAAAGAAGCTGAAAGCAGACTTCCAGATTTAAGTCGCTTTAAACTGCTCCACCACACGATCGATGAAAGAGGAGGCATCGGGGGGAGCCCGGCCCTCCTCTGAGCGAGTACTCAACGGTTCCGGGTAGCGGCACGTTCAAGCATTTCAGAAAAGTGATCAAACCCGCCAACATGCTCCTCGCCCACGAAAATCTGCGGAACCGTGTGTACCGGCTTGCCAATCGTTTTGGACAGATCCGCTTTACTGATACCCTCTGTTTCAATATCGACATAGCGATAGGGCAGCTCATTCATCTCGCAGAGCTTCCGGGCGAGAGAGCAAAAACCACAGGAAGCACGGCCAAAAATCGTCACCTGTTCCATTCATAGGCTCCTGGTTCAGAAAATAAAGGACGGGGTAAAGCGCCTCAACGGCGACCATTATGAAGGCAGAGTCGCCGGGAAACAAAGTTGAAGGGTTGACTGGCATGTGCGGAACATCAGCCCGGCTGGCAGTCGGTAATGCCGCCACTCAGTTCAGGAGTTATCCAGAGGCTCCTTAAAACCGTATCTTTCCGGGGACATGCTTTGGCCTTTCTCACGCTTTTCTTCACCGCCCTGGCAGCCGCAACGCTATTACCGGCCTATTCTGAAATTCTGGTGGCAGGCATGGTTACCCAGGGCTATTCGCTGTGGTGGGTATGGTTCTCGGCAACCGCCGGCAACACGGTTGGGTCGGTGATTAACGGGGTTATCGGCAGGCAGGTGGATCGCTTCAAGCACAAGCGCTGGTTTCCGGTTTCGGAAGCCCAGCTGGAAAAGGCCCGTACCCGGTTTAACCGCTATGGGCAGTGGTCGCTGCTATTGGGGTGGCTGCCGATAGGTGGCGACCCGCTGACTCTCGTGGGTGGCATCATGCGGGTGCCCTGGCTGAATTTCGTGATACTGGTCGGTATTGGCAAGGGGGCACGCTATGCTGTGGTGATCTGGCTGACAATTCAGGCATCGGGCGCTACCGGTTCGCCATAGAGGTAGTGCTTCAGAAGTGGCTCGCCATTGAACTCGGCATTCAGCACAGCAATGAAAGTGTATACCCCGATCAGTTTGCGATTGAGGAATACAAACTCTTTCGGCGGTACCTTGAAGTATCGGTTGACCGCCGACTTTGCGGCCTTTCGGGCAACTCTGGACGGCAGATCGCTCTGCTTCCAGCGGTACTCACCCTTTTCATTCACGGCGTAATCAGGCCACTCATTCTGGTTTGGCGACAGGGGCTCGAGAACCGACATACAGACAGAGCCGAACTTTTCCAGCACCTCATCCGGCCAGTCACGGCTCATGAAATTAAGTTTGATACCACCCGCTATCACGCCCTTGAGGTCATCCTCGTAAGACGCCCGGATCATCTGGATGACCGGTTCCAGAAAGTCCGGCGAATAGGACTGCACGGCCCCGAAATCCAGCAGCACAATCTGATCATGGGCCTGGTCTGCAGCGTTCTCGCCGGCGATGCGGATCCGGTAGTTGCCAAAATTGGGATCAGTCTGGATTTCACCCCAGGTAAACAGTTCCCGGAAAAACAGCTCAAGCGCCGCTTTCCCCAGCTCGCTACGACGCTCCAGAGACAGTTCGCGCACGGCGGTAGAACTGACGGAATGCCCCTGTTCATAGGTCGAGGCAATCACATGGGCGGTACAGTATTCCTGCAGTACCCGCGGAACGACAAAGCGGGTGTCACTCTGCAGCATAAGCCGGAATTTTTCGGTGGTTTCCGCTTCCAGCCGGTAGTCCACTTCCCGGTGCATCATGGCCCTGACTTCTTCCAGCCATTCCCTGAATTCCGCACCATAGTAAACCACCCGGGCAATTTTCAGCAGGTGGGCAACCGAATTGAGGTCACTATCTACGGCCTGATCCACCCCCGGGTACTGAACTTTCAAAACCAGCTCAAGTCCGTCGGATTTGCGCCTGGCCCGGTGTACCTGGCCGAGGGAGGCAGATCCGATGGGTTCCGGATCCACTTCCAGCTCTGCCAGCCGGTCGGCGCCCAGTTCGGTCCTGAGCACTTTTTCAATCGCTGACCATTCCAGGGAAGTGGTCTTGTCCTCCAGGGTGTGCAACGCCTCGGTGACTTCGTCCGGCAGGAAATGCTCGCCGTAAAGCGCCATCACCTGGCCAATTTTTACTACGCTGCCTTTGAGCTGGCCCAGCTCTTCCACCAGAATCCTTGCCTGTCTGGACATCATCGCCCGATGCCTGGCCTCACGATTTTCCCTGCCACCCAACCAGTTGGTCGCCATATGGGCACCCATGCGGGTACCTGCGAACAGGCCCGCCCTGGTCAATGAAAGCCGGCGCTCGAAACTTCCTGTCTTGATACGCGCAACGGAGGTGCTTTTACTTTTGGATGCCATCTGAATCCTGCCGGGGCCTGACGAATTTCGGATTTACATCATGTTAGGGAATTATAAGGGTCAAGGGCAGCCTTTACCTTACCGCGTCGCCAGACCGGCGCCAGCCAGAGGCCCAGGGTAACGCTCCCCGGCCCTGCCCCGATAACACCCTACCAGCCACTGATTCTGGCGACTGCCTGCATTGCAAGCCGGTCAGCCAGGGCAACGCTCAACCGCTCGCTGACCACCTGGACATCGGCCTCTGTCGTAAAATCCCGGACCTGGCACATGGCCATTCCGGCGAAGCCGCAGGGATTGATGCGGGCAAAGGGTTCCATGTCCATGTCGACATTCAGTGCCAGACCGTGAAAAGAGCAGCCGCGCCTGATTCGCAGGCCCAGCGAGGCAATCTTGGCCTTGCCGACATACACCCCCGGTGCATCCGGTCTGGGCGCCGAATCGATGCCCATTTCGCCCAGACAATGCACAATGGCCTGCTCGATGGCATCCACCAGTGCGCGCACCCCCAGTTTACGACGGTTCAGGTCCAGCAGAAGGTACACCACCAGCTGGCCGGGACCGTGATAGGTCACCTGTCCGCCCCGGTCTACCTGAACCACCGGAATATCCCCGGGCGCCAGAATGTGTTCGGCCCTGCCGGCCTGACCCTGGGTGTAAACGCGGGGATGTTCAAGCAACCAGAGCTCATCCGTGGTTGCCGGACCACGTTCTGCAGTGAACGCCTTCATGGCTTCCCAGGTTTCCGGGTAAGGCTGCTCCCCCAGGGTACGAATAACCAGTTCTGTCATTCTAGAGCACCATATGAACGCGGCCGCTTGCTTTCAGTTCTTCAAATAATGCCTTCAACTGGGGTTCACCCGTGGCCCGGATGGTGATGTTGACGGAGGCAAAACGGCCCCCCCGGCTGTCCTTGACCGTTACATCATTTTCAGAAATCCCGGGGGCATGGCCTTCAACCACCGAGATTACAAATTCCGTGAAGTCCGGGGCTGCGTCCCCGATAACCTTGATCAGGTAATCGCAGGGAAACTCGATTTTTGGCGCTTTCTGATCACTCACTGGATCCGGCTCCCACCATGCTCATTGGCACTGTTATTCGAATAACTGAAAGAAAAAGAGTTTGATAGCGTCCCAGATACGTTTGAAGAATCCGCCCTCCGGCACATCGCTCAACGCGAGCACTGGCTGGTCAACCACGGTCTCACCTTCGAGCGTCACTTTTACCCGGCCAAGCTCGTCACCAACCGACACCGGCGCCTTGATAACAGTGTCCAGTTCGATCACCGATTCCAGGGAATCCCGGGAACCCCGGGGTATGGTGACATAAACATCTTCCAGGGTACCAAGCGAGAGCTGATCGGTGGTACCGCTCCAGACCCTCGCCTGCATCAACTCCTGACCGGTGCTGAACAGGCGCTCGGTCTGATAGTAGCGAAAGCCATAGTTGAGCATCTTCTGGATTTCCTGGGCACGGACGGTAGTACTGCTGGCACCCATGACTGCGGCAATCAACCGGGTGTCGTTGCGCCGGGCGGAAGCCACAAGGCAATAGCCTGCTTCCTGGGTATGACCGGTCTTCAGGCCATCAACGCTGTCATCCCGCCACAACAGACTGTTACGGTTGGGCTGGCGGATATTATTGAAGGTGAAATGCTTTTCCGCATAGAGCGGGTAGTTTTCCGGGTAATCATTGATGATCGCCCGCGCCAGAATGGCAAGGTCTCTTGCGGTTGAAAACTGGTCCGGGGCTGGCAGTCCGGTCGCGGTCGCGAAATTGGTGTCATTCATACCCAGTATTTCAGCCTGCTGGTTCATGATATCCACGAACGCGTCCTCACTGCCGGCCACAAATTCCGCAAGAGCAACCGAGGCATCATTGCCGGACTGGATGATCACGCCCCGCAGCAGATCTTCCACGCTCACCTCGGTGCCTTCCTGGACAAAGGTACGAGAGCCCTCGGTGCGCCACGCCTTGACACTGATCGGCACCATGTCCGACATTGATATGCGTCCCTCGTCAAGTTCCCGCTCGACAATGTAGGCCGTCATCATCTTGGTCAGGCTTGCCGGTGGCAGGCGCTCGCGGCTGTTATCTTCCATGATGACCCGCCCCGAAGCCGGGTCCATAAGGATAAATGAGCTGGCGGCAATCTGGGGCGGCGAAGGAATGAGCACCGACTGGGCCGAGACCGTTCCTGCCGCGAACAGACCCAGCAGCAGCGAGGTGATCATCAGGCGAAACAATCCGGGACAGGATTTACAAAGCATTCTGGGAAACTGTTTATTAAGAGCCATGGGTCCGTTCGATATCAAGTGAGTGTCTGGTTCAGTGGGTGTCGGTCAGCAGAATGGATTCTGAAAATCCCCGGTCCTGCAAAAAGGTTTGGGCCGCGAGGGCTTCGTTTTCGTTGCTGAATGGTCCGACCTGTACCCGATGAAAGCGGCCGGTCGCGGTCACCACTTCTCTTACCCGCGTCGGGTTGGCGGCAATCCTCCGGGCGCGGTCAAGCAGTGTCTGCGCCGGGTCCCGCTGACTGAAAGAGCCGAGCTGAACAAACAGCGACCGGTTCCCCGGGCCAGCTTCAGCCGTATCAGGCCGCCCCCCGGAGTCATCGTAGGCACGGCCTGCCATTGTCATGGTCCCGTCGGGCCGGACATTGATCGTGGCCACCTCAACGTGGGCCGTGCCACTGCCCAGGAAGTCCAGTTTCCTGGCAGCGGCATAGGACAGATCGATCAGGCGGTCACCGTGAAACGGGCCACGGTCATTGACCCGGACCACCACGGAACGGCCGTTATCGAGATTGGTAACCCGGGCATAGCTGGGAATCCGCAGGCTTTTATGGGCCGCCGACATGGCGTACATGTTGAAGATTTCACCGTTGGAGGTTTTGTGACCATGGAATTTTTCACCGTACCAGCTTGCCGTACCGCGCTGGACATAACGCTCATTGGACTCAAGTACCCGGTAGGATTTTCCCCAGACAGTGTAAGGCGACCTGTTGCCAGCCGCTGTCGGTGCTTCGTACCGGGGGATGACATCGGCCACCCCGGATACATCAAAATTGCCCCGGGGTGCCCGGTCCTGGGCGATGGTATACCGCGAAGAATGATCAGCAGGTACTGAACCGCACCCGGCCAGAGCCAGCACTGCCATGATCACCCCTAAAAAAGCCGCGTTATTCACAATGCCTGTATCCGTCTGTCTGCTGTCACACACCATCATCACCAGACTTGAGAGCCTCTGCAAGCTGATATACGGCCATCGCGTACAAGTGGCTGTGATTGTAACGGGTTATCACGTAAAAGTTGCGGTATGTGAGCCAAAGTTCATGTTCATTTTCATCTTCAGCCTGCAGTCGCAGTGCTCTCGCCGGCAGGTCCGGGCTTAACGATTCTGGCACAGGCAACCCCGCTTGCCGGAAGTCCGCAACCTGCAGGCTCGGCTTCAGGCCCCTGGTCAGCAGCCGTGAACCGGCCACAAGGTCCGCGTCCAGCGGGTCGGCTACCGGCTCTCCCGGCTGCCAGCGATGCGCGCTGAAATAGTTCGCTACGCTGCCAATGGCGTCGACCGGATTAGCAAGAATATCCGCCAGGCCGTCGCCGTCAAAGTCCACGGCATAATGGCGATAACTGCTGGAAATAAACTGACCGTAACCCATAGCCCCCGCATAGGAGCCTTTCAGGGCCAGCGGGTCCAGTCCCTGCTCCCTTGTCATCAGCAGGTACTGCTCAAGTTCGCTACGGAAAAACCGGCTCCTTGGCGGATAATCAAATGCCAGGGTTGCCAGTGCGTCCAGCACCCGATACTTGCCCATATAACGGCCATACCAGGTTTCCACACCAATAATGGCGGTTACAATTTCGGGCGGTACCCCGTAGTCCTGTTCCGCCCTGGCCAGCGCATCCGCATGCGCCGCCATGAATTCCTGCCCCTGGGCAATCCGTTCCGGGCGGATAAAAATTTTCCGGTAACTTTGCCAGTCCAGGGTTTTCTCGGCCGGACGGCTGATCGACTCAAGAATGGTTTCGTTCCTCCGGGCGTCGCCAAGCAGGCTCTCTACGCGACTGGCTTCAAACCCGAAATTCTCGACCATGGTGCGGATAAATGCCTGGCCCTGAGGCGTCTGCGGATACTGTCCCGCCGCGGCTGTAGCTGCCATGGGCAGACCACACAGCATCAGAACCAGGGCCTTTAACAGGTGTACCACCGGTAGGGATCTCACACATGCTCCTGACAACAAAGCGGATTCACGCACTGATCATTCGCCTGTGAGTATGAATCGACATCAGTACCCCAAAGGCGGCCATCAGAGTGACACTTGATGTGCCGCCATAGCTGATCAGCGGTAGTGGAACACCCACCACCGGCAGCAGGCCGCTGACCATACCCACATTGACAAAAATGTAGACAAAGAAGGTCATGGTAAGCGACCCCGCCAGTAACCGGCTGAATGAATCCTGTGCCAGGGCGGCGATGTAAAGACAACGAAGAACAATCAGCAGATAAAGCAGCAGCAGGCAGACCATACCAACGAAACCGAATTCTTCTGCCAGCACCGCAACAATGAAATCGGTATGGCTTTCCGGCAAGAACTCAAGATGGGACTGGGTGCCCTGCAGCCAGCCCTTGCCATCGATGCCGCCGGAACCGATGGCTGTTTTGGACTGGATAATGTTCCACCCGGCACCCAGCGGATCACTCTGCGGATCCAGCAGCGTCAGCACCCGTTGCTTCTGGTAGTCGCGCATAACGAAAAACCACATCAGCGGCGCTGATACGGACACCATGGCGAAGAAGCCGCTGATCACCTTCCAGCTCATGCCGGCAAAAAATATCACAAAAATACCGGCCGCGCCGACCAGCAGCGAGGTGCCCAGATCCGGCTGCAGAATGATCATGGCCATGGGCAGGACGACAATCAGCAACGATACCCCCACGTACCTGAGCCGGGGCGGCAGAAACTGGCGCGACAGATACCAGGCTGCCATCATCGGCACCACCAGTTTCATCAGTTCCGAAGGCTGGAATCGCGGCAATCCGGGCAGCTCAAGCCAGCGCTGGGCGCCCTTGGCGCCGATACCGAACAGCAGCACAGCGGCGAGGCCCAGAATACCGGCCAGGTATAACCAGGGAGCCCAGCGCCGGAACACCGCAGGGTCAAGCTGGGCAAAAACCAGCATCACCACCAGTGCAATCCCCATCCT
This sequence comes from Marinobacter sp., assembly GCF_035268745.1. Lineage (GTDB taxonomy): Bacteria > Pseudomonadota > Gammaproteobacteria > Pseudomonadales > Oleiphilaceae > Marinobacter. Next base: position 65,816 of record NZ_DATFKH010000031.1, on the reverse strand, counting down.
GACGCCCTGGGCCTTTACCATCGCCATGTTCTGGTCCGCACCGCTGAACAGCACCACCAGACCCGCAGCGACCAGAACGAGCAATAACAGCAGCAGAACCGGATCAACATGCACCATTGACCAGAAACGCCTGCCGGGGCCGAAGAGTGAAGGATTTTCGGACCGGTCAAAAAGCTCGCTCGACGCCATCAGTCTGCTGCTCCGGCCCGGGCCGCAATCACGGAGTCCCCATCGGCGGCATAATCCAGTAACCAGGCATCAAACAGGGCCCTGGCTACCGGAGCGGCCGTGCCACTGCCGCTGCCACCGTTCTCGACAATCACGGCAACCGCGATCTGCGGATTATCAACAGGTGCGAAACCCACAAACAGCGCGTGATCACGCAACCGCTCACGAACTTCCTCCTCGTCGTATTCTTCGTCCTCGGCCAGGCTGAATACCTGAGCTGTCCCGGTCTTGCCCGCCATGCGATAAGGCGCCCCACGGCCAGCGCTTCTGGCTGTGCCTTTGGCACCATGCATCACGTCAGCCATGGACTCGACCACAAATTCCCAGGTATCCGGGTTTTCCAGAGTAATGGACTGATGTGTCGCCTCAGGCAATACATCTCCCACAGAGCGGTCGCCACTGACCCCCTTGAGAAGACGTGGCTCGGCCCAGGAGCCGCGGTTGGCAAGGACCGAAGTGGCCGTTGCCAGCTGCAGTGGCGTCGCCAGCATATAGCCCTGACCGATCCCCAGGTTCACCGAATCGCCGGGATACCAGGGCTCGTTGTGAACTGCCCGTTTCCAGTCCCGGGAAGGCAGCAGGCCGCTCAGAGCGCCGGACACATCCAGGGTGGCGTCTTCGCCGAAACCAAACCGGGACAGGTAGTGATGAATGGTGTCCACTCCCATGTCGATCGCCATCTCGTAAAAATAGATGTCGCAGGACTGAGCCACTGCGTCGTTGAGATTGACCCAGCCGTGGCCACTGCGTTTCCAGTCCCGCCAGCGTCGGCCATTATTCTTGAGCTGAAAAAAGCCCGGGTCCCAGATGGTTTTGTCCCGGGTTGTGGCCCCGCTGTCCAGACCGGCTACCGCCAACATGGGTTTCAGGGTCGAACCCGGCGGATACTGTCCCCGCAGGGCGCGGTTAAAAAGTGGTTTGTCCGGGCTGTCCCTCAACTCGCGGTATGCTTCCACGCCGATACCGGTGACAAACTGGTTGGCATCAAACCCCGGCACACTGGCAAGCGCCAGCAGACCGCCGGTAACCGGTTCGATGGCGACAATCGTGCCACGCCGGCCGTCGAGTAACTCGTGGGCAAGCTGCTGCATTCGCAGATCCAGGTGCAGTTCGATATCCTCCCCGGGCACCGGATTCTGACGTTCAAGCACCCTCAGGGTTCGACCACGGGCATTGGTTTCAACATGCTGATACCCCACCTGACCATGAAGCAGGTTCTCGTAGAAACGTTCAACGCCGGATTTGCCGATATAGTTGGTCCCGGCATAATTGACCGGATCGATGCGCTGCAGCTCCTCCCGGTTTATCCGCCCGACATACCCCAGGGCATGGGCAGTCAGTTCGCTGTAGGGATAGTAACGAACCAGTTCCGCCGCCACTTCGATACCGGGCAGCTCGTGGCGGTGGACCGCAAGACGGGCGATCTCCTGCTCATTCAGATCGTAGCGAAGGGGTAAAGCCTGAAAGGGTCGGCGGCGCTCTTTAAGGCGGCGCTGGAACCGCTCCATGTCTTCATCAGACACTTCCAGCAGGCCCTCAAGCTTGGCCAGCACCTGCTCCATGTCGCCTGCCCGTTCGGGAACGAGGGTAACACTGAACACCGGCCGGTTTTCCGCCAGCAGCACGCCATTGCGATCGTATATCAGCCCCCTGGGCGGGGCGACCGACTGGACCTGGACCCGGTTCTTGTCGGACAGGGTGGTGTAGATTTCATGCTCCACCACCTGTAACTGGTACATTCGCGCGACCAGGATACCCAGCAACACCACCACCATTACAAGCATGACCATCGCCCGTCGCTGAAACAGCCGACGCTCGGCCACGGTGTCCTTGAACTCTCCCCAGGGCATAATGTTTCCTAGGCCCGGTGATACGGGTGGTTACGGGTGACCGTCCAGGCCCGATAAAGCTGTTCGGCAAGGAGGATACGGACAAGGGGATGAGGCAAGGTGAGGTCGGACAATGACCAGAGCTGGTCCGCTCTTTGCCGGCAGGCCTGGTCCAGCCCATCGGGCCCACCAACCAGAAAACAGACGTCCTGACCGTCCTGCTGCCAGGTCTCAAGCTGACTGGCCAGTTTTTCAGTGGACCAGCTCCGGCCACCGACCTCCAGAGCCAAAACCCGGTCTCTGTCGCCCAGCGCGGTAAGAATGGCCTCGCCTTCCCGTTTCATCAAGCGGTCAATATCCGGATTTTTACCACGGTGAGCCATGGCTATTTCAGTCAGTTCAATCGGGAGCTCGGGCGGCATCCTGCGGACATAGTCGTTAAAACCCCGGCTGACCCAGTCAGGCATTTTCTGCCCGACGCAGATCAGTTTCAGACGCATGCCTATTCGCTCCCTGCCGCCCCAAGGCTGGGGGCATCGCGCCAGAGCCGTTCAAGGTCATAAAACTCGCGGGTGGCAGGCATCATCAGGTGCACCACGACATCACCAAGATCAACAAGGATCCAGTCACTTGCACCTGACCCCTCGATATTGCCAGCCCGCACACCCTGCTCTTTTGCTTCCGCGGCAACCGAGTCTGCCAGTGACTTTACGTGGCGATTGGAGGTTCCCGAAGCCAGTACCATGTAATCAGTCACACTGGTCCGGTCTCTGACGTCGATCACGCTTACGTCCTGCGCCTTGATATTTTCAAGCGCATTCACTACCAGTTCTCGCAATTGCTCTGCCTGCATAGTCACCCTGTAAAATATGAAGCGGCCAATCGGCCCGGTCTGCCCATATGAAATATTATATCACTAAAAGTTCCTGTCACGTCACGCACCATACAGTCCGAGCTGGCAGATTCTGTGCCAGACCGGATCCGGCAGCAGGTAACGGGGCGAGCGTCCATCCGCGATTCGCTCCCGCAGACCGCTGGCGGAGATATCCATCAGCGGCGGCTCGAGCACAATCACCCGGCCAGCGGGGCTGGCATGCAACTCATCGACGGAGCTGGCGGCCCGGGCGGCGAGCAGCTCTGCCGGAGCGCTTTCGGGAGGAATGCTGGAACCCGGACGAACCACTACAATAATATGGGCCAGTTCAGGTATGCGCTCCCACTCCCGCCAGCGGTCGAAACCGGCAAAGGAATCGGTACCCACGACCATGACCAGCGGTTCGTCGGGCCCGATCTCCTGGCGGATCTGGCGCAGGGTGTCTGCAGTATAGGAGGCGCCCTGGCGATTCAGTTCCCGGTCATCTACTGCCAACCCCGGCTCATCCTCGATCGCGAGACGCAAGAGCTCAAGCCGCCGGTCGCTGGACGCCCCCGGTGATTCACGATGCGGCGGTATATGGCTGGGCACCAGCGCGATCTCGGCAATCGCAAGATGCTCGCGAAGTTCCACTGCCAGACGCAGGTGGCCGTGGTGAACCGGGTCGAAGGTGCCGCCATAGATCAGTTTCATAAAGGCTCAGGACCGCACCTGGCCGTCCCCGAACACCACGTATTTCTGTGAGGTCAGTCCCTCCAGCCCGACCGGACCGCGGGCATGAATCTTGTCCGTGGAGATGCCGATTTCGGCACCCAGACCATATTCGAACCCATCCGCAAAACGGGTTGATGCATTGACCATAACCGAACTGGAATCCACTTCGGTCAGGAAACGGCGGGCCCGGGTATAATTTTCAGTAACAATGCAGTCGGTGTGTCGGGAGCTGTATTGATTGATGTGGGCAATGGCCCCGGCGACGCCATCGACCACCCTGACCGCAAGTATCGGCGCAAGGTACTCGGCATACCAGTCAGCTTCCGTTGCTTCGACGGTCGCTGGCAGAATCGCCCGCGTGCGGGAACACCCTCTCAACTCGACGCTCTTGCGCTGGAAAGCCTCCGCCAGCAGTGGCAGCAGATCCGCCGCAACCTCTTCATCCACCAGCAGCGTCTCCATGGTATTGCAGGTACCGTAGCGCTGGGTTTTCGAATTTATGGCAATGTTCAGCGCTTTTTCAGGATCGGCATGGCTATCAACATAGACATGACATACACCGTCCAGGTGCTTGATAACCGGCACCCGGGCATCCCGGCTGATGCGTTCGATCAGCCCCTTGCCACCGCGGGGAACAATGACGTCGACATACTGGGGCATGGTGATCAACTCGCCAACGGCCGCCCGATCAGTGGTCCTGATGACCTGGACAGCCGCCTCGGGCAGGCCTGCCTCGGTCAGGCCACGGCCAAGGCAGGCGGCAATGGCCCGATTGGATTCGATCGCTTCCGAGCCACCACGCAGAATGGTTGCATTCCCCGACTTGAGGCAAAGACTGGCTGCCTCGACCGTCACATTGGGGCGGGATTCATAGATAATGCCGATAACGCCGAGAGGCACCCTCATGCGACCCACCTGGATTCCCGAGGGCCGATAGGTCATTCCAGTAATTTCGCCAATGGGGTCCGGCAGTGATGCCACCTGCCGCAGCCCCTCAATCATGCTGTCAATACGAGCCGGCGTGAGCTCCAGCCGGTCCAGCATTGCCGGCTCAAGACCATTGTCGATGCCCCGCTCAAGATCAATGCCGTTGGCCCTGGCCATTTCATCACGGGCAGCTTCCAGCGCTTCAGCCGTCGCCAGCAGGGCCCGATTGCGGGTTGCTGTGGTTGAGCGCGCAACCTCCGCCGCCGCCCGGCGTGCCTGCTGGCCAACCTCTGCCATATAAGCTGCAGTATCCATCAAAATCACCTTCCGTTTTCCCAATCAATTCTGAAATCGGCTCCTGGAGACGCCTTTGCCGTTTCAAGTACTCGCCTCAACGATTATTATACCCGCCTGGCATCGCCAAAACGCATGCTTGTAACATGCACCTGCATTATGCTGTCAAACAAGGACGCCCGGGAGAGGACGGACACCATGGCCCAGATGGCCGAAAATTTCCTGCTTGGCCGATTAGCGCGAACAGGACTCATTTTACTGGCAGCCACGGCGCTCTTCGCCATGCTCCAGGGCGACCGCCTGACGGTGATAGCCGCCCTGCTTGCGGTAGCCGTGGTGCTGACCAGCAGCGCCGTCAGCGCCAGATGGTCAAGGGCTCCCTGGCCGACTGTTCAGAAAATCGCGTTTGGCTTACTTACCGCCGCGCTGATTGCCAGTCTCTGGCTCGGGCCCTGGGGCCTTGTACACTGGTTCTACGTTATCCCCCTGATATCCTTCGCGTTGCTCCCGCTGACCTGGGCTGCTGCGCTGAGCGTAGCCTGCGTGATCCTCGCCATGCTGGCGATTTCCTCGCTGACCGGCATGCCGGAGCGACACCAGATGATCAGCGCCTTCCTGATGACGACTGTCCTGTCCTTCCTGCTGGTATTCCTGCGGGAGTACAAAACCCGTCAACTTGCCCCGCTGCGCCGGACTGATGAACTTACCCAGGCCGCCAGCCGGGAATATCTGACCGCCGACCTGCACAAGGAAATCCAGCGCAGTGAGCGCGAGGGTACCGACATGTCTGTCATCATGATCGGCCTTGATACCCACCTGAGCGACAGTGACCCGGACGCCGACATTCGCTCCATTCTGCCACGTATCGGGCGCTACCTGCACTCTCAACTCAGGGATTTTGATACCTATTACCGGGTGGCGGACCTGCAGTTTCTGATTATTCTGCCTGGCATCCCCACGGCCGACGCCGCCAGCCTGGCCGAAACCGTTCGCCGGGGGCTGAAAGCCCTGCTTGGTTCGCACCAGTTAGACCTGACTGTCAGTGCCGGGATTGCCGGGCTTAATATTGGCGACGACGCGGCCAGTCTGCAAAGCTCTGTCGCCAACGCTTTAAGGCGTGCGCAACAGCAGGGGGGTGACCGCTCCCAGGCCTACAGTGCCTGGAATCAGACTCGCAGCGCCGATACCGGCCAGCCCCCGGGAGGCAAGCCGTTTTGACCGAAACACGGCTGAGAACTCACACCCATCTGGCAGGTTACACCCTGGCGACCCTCTTTATTGCCAGCCTGGCGATTCAGAATTTGCGCTACGGGTTTTATGATCTGTTTTTCCTGGCCTCGGTCATGACGCTACTGACCCTGGGCGGAGCTGGCTATACTTTTGTTTGCAGACGCCACCAGCTCTCTGCCAAAGGCCACCTGCTCATCCTGGCCGGCCTGAACGGCAGCCTCATTGCTGCGATGTTTGCCCTCTCACCCCCCGGCATCAGTCACTGGGTCATGCCAATGGTGGTATTCAACCTGCTGATTCTGCCCCTGCGCCAGGGCCTGATTCTGTCGCTGGCACTTCTGCTTGCGCTGGGCGGATTGCTGCTGGCAACCGATGATCTTACCCGGACCATAACGGTCACTACCGGGGTCTTTGCACTCACCAGCGTGGCCGCACTTTACATCTGGCACTATGGGCACATGGCCCAGTCGGCCGAAGACCTTGCCATCACGGATCCTGTCACCGGCGCTCACAATGCCCGATTTCTGGACGAGACCCTGCAGAAGGAAATCAGCCGGTCCATTGCCATGAACCACTGCCTGTCAGTTCTTACCCTGGCCGTTGATTATGCTGATGAAATGGAAGATCTCCATGGCAAGGACGGCATCCAGATGCTGTTGAAAGAGCTTACTCAGCACCTTTTTGGCGTCATAAGAGCTGGCGATACCCTCTATACCCTTGAAAATGGAGAATTTTATCTGATTCTGCCATTCACGTCCGAAGAGGGCGTCCGGGTTATAGCTGAGCGCGTCAGACGAACCATTGCCGAAGCAAGCTGGCCGGTGGTTGGCAAGGTCACGGTCAGCATAGGCTGTACCACTCGCGCCAGCGAAGACAGGCGCACGCCGGACCTTCACCGCCGGGTTCGCGCTGCACTCCATGAAGCCCGGAAACGTGGAGCCGACTCAGCCTGGTACAGCAAGGGTGAAAACAGCGAAGGAGGTGAAGCCGGATCATGAGCGTCGGCGATTATCAGGCGCTGACAGACTGGCTTGGCCTTAACCCGCAGTGGCTGGCGTTCAGCCTTTTTATCACGGCGTTTCTTGAATCCCTGGCGCTGGCCGGGATTGTCATTCCCGGCGTTGCCATCCTGTTTGCCATTGCTGCCCTTGCCGGGCAGGCCGGCATTCCCCTGACCGAAGCGCTGATATGGGCCGGAGCCGGCGCCATTTCCGGGGACGGACTCAGTTTTGCCCTCGGGCGTCTGTTCCACGGACGCCTCCACCGGCTCTGGCCCTTGAGCCGATACCCCGGCGTGATTATCAAGGGCGAGCAATTCTTCCGGCGCCACGGCGGCAAAAGCGTGATCGTGGGTCGGTTTGTCGGCCCTATAAGGCCGATCATACCGCTGGTGGCCGGCGCCCTGCTGATGCCCTGGCGCCGCTTCCTGGTCTTCAATCTTTCGTCTGCTGTCGGATGGGCACCCGTGTACGTGTTGCCCGGCTATCTGGTAGGCAGCGCCATCGCCAGCGACATCCAGCCGCCCCCGCACTTCTATCCGGTGATGGCGATCAGCGCGCTGATCCTGACCGCTGTCTACCTGGTAATTTTTCGCTTTCAGCTTGGTCTGGGCCGGGGCAGCCGCATTTATGAATGGCTTGCCGGGCGCATGGAAAATTATCGGACAACACACCATGTCTGGCGCCTTTACTCCAGCCAGAGGCCGTCCCATGCCGGCGAGTTCCCGCTGCCTTCGCTGATGCTGGGGCTCGCCAGCCTGGCGCTGTTCGCGATTGTTTCCCAACTGGCGCTAACCACGGATTTGCTGACGCCCTTTGACCGCCTGGCCGTCGACTGGCTGGCCCAGCTTCGGCACCCGGTTCTGGACGGAGTTCTGGTCGCGATTACTCTGCTGGGTGACCCGCCCGTTCTGGCCTGCGCTGCGGCGCTTGCGGTTCTGGCACTGGTTTTTCGCGGGTTCTATGCAGCGGGGCTTCATGTCGCGGGTGCCACCCTGCTGGCAGTAGCGGTGGTATGGCTTTTCAAGGATGTCACCGCTGTCGCAAGACCGGAACTGGTCCTGCAACCGCCTTCGTCTGAAGCTTACCCCAGCGGGCACGCTACCGGGATAACCGTTTTATGTTCGTTGCTGGCCAGTTTTATTTCCCGGGAAAGCCGACCGGGGTACCGCTGGCATTTTTACCTGATATTCAGCCTGCCCCTGCTTCTGGTTGCTATCAGTCGGGTTTATCTCGGAGTTCACTGGTTTACGGACATAACGGCAGGAATTTTGCTGGGGCTGGCAATAACCGGACTGGTCAGAACCAGCTTCAGCCGTTTTGATAACGCTCCGGTCACGCTGGATGTCTCACTTGTCATGGCAGCCGTAACGTGGCTGGCATTCAGTGTCGGTTACGTTATCCATCAGTGGCCGCACGCCATGATCTGGTATGCGCCAACCTAGTCAGCCCCTTTCCTCCAGCGCCTCCAGCAGGTCGTTGAGGCGGTCCAGTCGGTCCAGCGGGTCCTGCAGTTCCACCAGGCGCTGCTTTTCCTGTTTATCAAGCGGGAGCAGTTCGGTAAGCCGCCAGCCCACATCACGGGCATCGGCATAATCCACTTCCATACCCAGATCCTGGATCACCGGATGACGGAAAAGTGCTCTGAGCACTGAGGGCAGTTCCGCATAATATTCCGGGATTCTCAGGGCACCCTCGGCAAGCAGACACTCGACGTCCCCGACGTTCAGGCCATCCTGCTGTTGCCAGGAGCGAACAACTGAAACTTTACTCTGGCCCTCTACCGTAATGCCGAGCAAACCATTGTCGAGCTGTTTGAAGTCAATGATGCGGACGTAGGTGCCAATATCGTAAAACGCCGCAACTTTACCGGTTTCCACGCCCTCGCGCAGAAGCACCACGACAAAGCCCCGATCGTCTTTCAGACACCGGGTCAACATGTCCAGATAACGGGGCTCAAAGAGCTGCAGGGGAATCCTGCCCCCGGGCAACACCACAGAGTTCAGCGGGAAAAGCGGTACATTCATGATCGGGCTTGTCATCGGGTATCAAATTGAGAAAGATCGGCCACCATGCACATCCTCAGTGAATTGACAGCAAACGGTGCACCTCGTCTACCCGGGCCCGTGCTTCCGTGAGCAACTGCAGACTTCTGGATGCATTGAGCTTGAGTTCACCCAGTTTGCGATAGGACGGAACCTGTTCAAACAGGGGCAGGTCCGCGCTCCTATTCGCCCCGATCATCGCGTGAAGCTGCGCCACAATGACCACATCCGCCAGCTGGGGGGAGGATTCAGGGCTATCCCAGGCCCAGTCTTCAGCGTGTCTTACTGCATCCAGAAACCGGGATGGGAATGCCCAGTTTTCAAGCACGGCGGCTCCCATATCACCACGCAATTCCTCAATGGCATGGTCAAGATTGGCCTGATTCGAAAACAGCTTTTCGTGATGTTCGGCCTGAACCAGAACCGGAACCACACCGATGTCGTGCAGCAAGCCAGCCAACAGAGCCTCTTCCGGGTCAAGAGAGGTAACACTGTCAGCCAGAACCCAACACAGTGCGGCCACCTCCCGTGAATGCTTCCACAAACGATCCATTTCTTTCTGGAGCGCGGGGCGGTTTGAGCGGAAAATTTCCCGCATGCAGAACACTGTAACCAGTTGCCGGGTGGTGCGCATGCCGAGCCGGATTACCGCTTCCCGCACATTGCGGACATCGGAAAATCCCCGATAAAGCGCACTGTTGCAGGCCCGGACCAGCTTTGCCGCCAACGCAGGGTCGGCCGCGACCGCACTGGCCACCTGTTCCGCCGCGGTATCCTCACGATCAACAAGCCGGCGCACTTTGCGGGCAACGTCAGGAACGCTGGGAAGCGCAAGCTGATTGGTGCGGAGCTCGGCATAGAACTCCATCAGCAACTGGTGCTCTTCGCTTTCTGGCTCGCCCGAGACCTCTCCGGACTGCATCTCGACCTGATGCACCGGCGCCGAACGCAGGAGCTGGGTCAACATGTCCTGCCGGATAACCAGGAATTCCGATGGTTTTACTGCAGTCACGGTATACATTCGCGGCTGAAGACGGGCGATGGGGTTCACCGCCTGGTCTGATCCCGCGTCAATCCGGAACTTGCGGCCATCACCGGATTCAAGCTCAACCTGACCTGAAACCAGGAAAAAGTCCATGCCGTCGCGGACACCGCGCTCAATGACACGCTGGCCCCGGCCATGAAGCCGCCGCTCAGCTCTGTTTGCCAACAGCACGAGTTGGTCATCCGATAACCGGCCAAGAGGTTGAAACTCTTTCAGGCGACGTAAAGACAGGCTTTCCTGGCCAACCATGACTCTCTCCAATGCAGTGAATTACGCAGCTTGCTGATCATTGTAAGCCGGGATTATCAAACCAACCATACAGAAATAATCTGATCCGGCTCACTATCATGGAGAAAGTGTAGTTAGCGCCCGGCTCTATTACGAACGGCGATGTCTGAAGCCGAACACGCCGCCGTCAGCTTCTTTAAGTTCTGGCTCTGGCTCTGGCACATCTCAGCCCGGGTCGGACCGCTCCGCCGGTGATGATTCTTTGACTGAATCGGGGGCCGCCGCCTCTGCGGTCTGCTGATCTTCGGCAAACTCCCTGATAAAGATGCCCCAGAAAGCCATAAAAAGTGCGGCTACCAATGGCCCCATCACGAAGCCGTTAATGCCGAACATAACGAGACCACCCAGCGTGGAGAGCAAAACGATGTAATCTGGCAATTTGGTATCGCGCCCCACCAGAATCGGACGCAACAGATTATCCGACAGGCCGATCACGATGGAACCAAACGCGGTCAGTATCGCGGCGGAAACAAACTCACCGGTTGCCGCCAGATAGACCGCCGCAGGAATCCACACCAGGGCAGCGCCTACAGCCGGCAACAGTGACACGATTGCCATGACCACACCCCAGAGCAGTGCCCCACTGATATTCAGAATCCAGAAAATGGAGCCCCCAAGTGCGCCCTGGATAACGGCGATCAGCAGGTTGCCCTTGACGGTCGCCCGCGTGACCTCGGCAAACTTGGCAAACAGCAAGCGCTCTCGTGCGTCCCCCAGAGGCAGGGCCCGGATCAACAGTTCAACCAGTGTACTGCCATCCCGCAACAGGAAAAAAGCAAGGTAAACCATCAGCGCCAGGCCCAGGAAAAACTGGAAGGTATTCTGACCAACGCCCAGAGCCTGCCGGGCAAGCAACTGACTGCCCCCGACAAATATACTCACCGCTCGGTCACGGACATCTCCGAAGTTGACGCCAAATTCTGCGAAAAAGGCTTCAATGGCGGGGAAAGAGTTCACAACCTGATCGATATATTCGCCCGGCCTGAGTTCGCCGCTCTGGATTTTCTGGTAAAGGGCCACGCCCTCTGCCACCAGAGAGAGGACCAGCGCGGTTACCGGAATAATAACGATAAACATGCACAGCATCAGGGTAAGTAATGCGATCAGGTTTGGCCGGTCACCCATGCGGCTGGTCAGTTTCTGTTGCACCGGATGGAAGATCAGAGCGATGGCAATTGCCCAGAAAATCGGGCCAAAAAACGGCTTCATCAACAGTATAAAAGCCACTGAAACGCCAACAAGCATGGCGAGGAAGGTCCGTGTCTGAAGCTTTTCGTACATATCAAGCGGTTCCGCAGCCCTGAATCATCGAAGTGGCGGAGACTAGTGTTCCGTCTGGTTCATTCGCAGTAGGCCAACGAATTAACCAGACGGGACACTAACACGCCCTCATGGCCAGTGTACCGGCTTTCAGGTTATAGTTTGAGGTTGTTGTTTATTTGTTGAACAGGTTCAAAGTTTGGCTAACGAAGCGTTTACCGTTGAAACTGCTCTTGAAGCAGCAACCGCCCTGCATCATGTGCTGGCTGCCCGGACCCATCGCCGCAAGGTGATGGGGCAGGAAGTTCTGATTCCCGGCCAACTGGGCGAAGCCTTGCACCTCCCGCAGATTATCCGTCACCTTCAGGCCAGACAGAACCGGCAACGTGAGCGCGGCCTGGAAAATTTCCAGGAGCTCTGGCAAACCCTCTCTCCCGCAACGCGCGACAAGGTTCTTGATCATATCGGCTGGTACGACCCCAAGGCCCTGGACTGGGAAGACAAGCGTTCCAATCGCCGCCCCGACCCTGACACCGACCGCTGATTCAATTGATCAACGGACTGTTACCGAAACCAAACACTAGAGATTTCAAACTGCTTTATGCTGGCTTTGAAGGTTAACGGGACGTTGACCACGCAACCAATCAGTCAGGACAGTCGATGGCATGCGTATTCTGAGAACCGATGAGGCCCGTTTCAGGGGCCTGGCGGACTACCCATTTACACCCAATTATGTTGAAGCCGGACCGGGTTTGAGAATGCACTACGCGGATGAAGGCCCTATCAGCGCAGAGCCCGTTGTCATGCTTCATGGCGAGCCATCCTGGTCGTATCTTTACCGCCATATGATTCCGCTTGTGGCATCGGCCGGGCATCGGGTGCTTGCGCCGGACCTGATCGGCTTTGGCAAGTCAGACAAACCCGCGGCCATCGAGGATTACAGCTATGACCGCCATATTACCTGGCTCTCCAACTGGCTCAGAACCCTGCAACTGAAAAACATTACCCTGGTGTGTCAGAACTGGGGCTCATTGCTGGGCCTGCGCCTTGCCGCCGAGCATCCGGATTTATTCCGGCGCATTATTGTGGGCAATGGCACCCTGCCCACCGGCGAGACCTCAGTGCCTGCAACATTCACGCTCTGGAAAGCCTTTGCTGGCCACAGCCCCTGGCTCCCGATCGGACGCCTGGTGCAGTTGGGCACAGAGCGCACACTCAGCAAGGCCGAGTTGGCCGCTTATGAAGCACCTTTTCCAAGCTCTGAACACAAGGCGGGAGTACGAGCATTCCCCAGGCTGGTGCCGATTTCCGAAGATCATCCGGCCAGCCACGCCAACAAGGCAGCCTGGCAGGTTCTGGAAAAATGGAAAAAACCGTTCATCACCTGCTTCAGCAGTGGCGACCCCATCACCCGTGGCGGCGATCGCCATATGCAGAGACGCATTCCGGGCGCCCACGGACAGCCCCACATAACACTTCAGGGCGGACATTTTCTGCAGGAGGACTCCCCCGAGGATTTCGCACGGATCATCATTGACGCCTGCAAGTCCGAGCTCGCAGCCTGATCAACCCTGCTGTCCAACCGATAACCCGACCCACTACCCTAGCCGAACACGGTGACGGTCTGGCGGCTGGTCGCCACCAGTTCGCCGCTCCGGGTCCAGATACCGGCCTGGGTGTGGCCATATCCGGCCCCTGCCTGATCAATAGTCGCGCGGTAAAGCAGCCATGCGCCGGGTTCAATCGTTGGGCGCGGGTGCATGATGTCCAGCGCCCAGCTCAGGGAACTCGCGGGCGCCGGTGATTTGAGGTGCGGCAGCAGCGCCGGGGGCCAGGCGTCAACCAGCGCCACTATGTGCGCGTCCGTCAGCACTTGTGGCGGCTCCCGGAACTGCATCCAGCCACCCATCTCACGGCCGCCCCTGCCACTGAACGGCATGTGACCAAAAGCCCAGCGCATCTCGATATGCCGGGTGAATTCGGGGGTCACACCCCTGATATATGGCAAAGGTCTGCAATCTTCCGGGGCAGCCGCCTCCGGCGCCGGCAGTTGCTCTACCCAGACCCCGGATTCGCGGCTACCGCCAAAACTGCCAAGCGCAACGAGCTGGGGCTGACCGTCCTGATCGATCCTGCCGGTTGCCTGGCTGACCGCTTTTCCTTCCCGGAGTATTCCGGCGCTGATAACGGCGGGCACTTCTGGCCTGACGGGGCCAACAAACGACACCTGCATCGATCGCATCGGCCTGCCCTCGGCAACCACCCTGGCCATACGGTTAAACACCAGTGCCGCCGTCAACCCGCCAAAAGTGGCGCGACCCTGGCCCCAACTCGCGGGAATAGTCACGCTGTCTGCAATTGCACTGTTATCCAGCAGTTCATCAAAGGTCATTCGCCGTCCTCATTAGCTTGCTACTCGAATGAGCGATGAGCTTGCCCAAACTTGGGCACCGGTGCAACTGTCTCAGGGCAGATACCAGGGTAGCTTGTTGTTCCGTATGACCCCGGTCTGGGACATGGCGACTATCAGGGCCTTTCTCACTGGTTTTTCCCTGTGGTTCGGAGTTGTTTTCTCAGCTCTCGAGTTTGGTGGCTGCAAAAGGGCGGGGATCGGTGTCCAAAAAACGCTACAAGCACATGGATGTGCTTGTAGCGTTTTTCGGGAAGCCCTTCCCATTGCCTTGCAGCCACCATTCTCTGAGCGCCGAGACTAGGATTCGAAGTTCTCAGGTTCATACTTAAAGATACTCGCAGGCCTGCACTGGTAGAGCTGGTGCTTTGGCATCTACCTACAGGATCTGTAGCGATTCGGATATAAAAGCAGCGACGGAACAGGTATACTGCCGCTCACTACACGCATTGCCCGACAATGCCCTACCCTCTGAATTCCGAGAACATGAATGTCTGATTTGACTTTTGCCGAACTCGGCCTCGATGCAGCAGTGCTTGAAGCCGTTGCGGTCGTCGGCTATGAAAAACCTTCCCCCATCCAGGCGCAGACCATCCCGGCGCTGATGGCTGGCAGAAATCTTCTGGGCGTGGCCCAGACCGGCACCGGTAAAACCGCCGCTTTTGCGCTGCCGCTGCTCAGCCGGATTGACGCAACGCTTGCCGAACCCCAGATTCTGGTGCTGGCGCCGACCCGGGAACTGGCCATCCAGGTTGCCGAAGCCTTCACCACCTACGCCAGCAAGTTCAACAATTTCCATGTACTGCCGATTTATGGTGGCCAGGATTTTCAGCCCCAGATCAAGGGCCTGAAGCGTGGAGCTCAGGTTATCGTAGGCACCCCGGGACGGATGCTGGATCACCTTCGCAAGGGCACTCTGAAGCTGGGGGCCCTGAAGGCACTGGTTCTGGACGAAGCCGATGAAATGCTTCGCATGGGCTTTATTGATGATGTCGAAGCGATCCTGGTCAAAACCCCACCGGACTGCCAGCGCGCGCTCTTCTCCGCGACCATGCCCGGGCAAATCAGGAAGGTTGCCCAGACCTACCTGAAAGATGCGGTAGAAGTAAAAATACAAAGCGAAACCCGCACGGTCGAAAGCATTTCGCAATATGTTCTGCCCGTTTATGCCGAACGCAAGCTGGATGCCCTTACCCGCATACTGGAAGTGGAAGCGATTGACGGGGCCATTATTTTTGTTCGCACCAAAGCCGAAACCATATTGCTGGCCGAGAAGCTGGCGGCCCGGGGTCATGCCGTGGCACCGCTGAATGGTGATCTGAACCAGCGTCAGCGCGAAATGACTGTGGAAGACCTCAAAAACGGCAAAAAGGATATTATCGTAGCCACGGATGTGGCAGCTCGCGGGCTTGACGTGCACCGGCTTTCTCACGTGATCAACTACGACGTGCCTTACGATACCGAAGCCTACATCCACCGTGTTGGCCGGACCGGCCGCGCCGGGCGGGAAGGCAAGGCCATTTTGCTGGTAACTCCCCGCGAGCGAAGCTGGCTACGCACTCTGGAGCGGGCCACCAACTCACCAATGAAGCCCTATGAGTTGCCGTCACCGGTTGAGCTCAAGAAACTGCGGGAGCAGCAGTTCGAGGCCCAACTGCTGGCATTTGCTGAGGACGGCAAGCTGGCCAAGGCCATGGGTCTGCTGGATGAAATTGCCGAGCGCAATGAAATGGATACTGCGATGGTCGCGGGAGCGCTGGCCTGCTGGATGGAAGCTGTCCAGCCCGGCACCCTGCCCCTGGAAAAACCGGAGGCGCTACCTGAAATCTCTGCCTCGGCGCCACCACGCCGGGACAACAAGGGTGGTCGCCCGGGCGGGCCTCGCAAGGGTAACTTCCGTAAAGGCCCTGGTGGCCCGGGTGGTTTCAAGGGCAAACCACCGGGTAAGGGCGGAAAAGGCGGCAAGCCATCTGGCAAGCGTCCTCCCCGCAGGGATTAAGGAGCCCGTTGATAGACGACAAAACTGTAGTCATAGGGATTGTTTTCGGACGCGGAGAAATCCTCCCGTCCGAGCTCTTCCCATTCTGACCAGTCTACTTCCGGAAAGAATGCATCACCCTCCACTTCTGCGTGAACCAGGGTGACATACATTCTGTCCACTATTGGCAAAGCTTCGGCATAGATTTGTCCGCCGCCAATAATCATCACTTCTTCACCGCCTTCGATTTCTGCCTGGGCTCCGGCTTTAACGAGTGCGTCGCCCAATGACTTTGCAGGCGTCGTTCCCGCGGGTGCTTGCCATTCAGGATCACGGGAGATCACCAAGTTCATCCGCCCCGGTAGCGGCCTGCCAATGGAATCCCAGGTTTTCCGCCCCATGATGATGGGTTTGCCCATGGTGGCCTGCTTGAAGTACTTCAGGTCTCCGGGCAGATACCAGGGCAGATTGTTGTTCCGGCCTATAACCCGGTTCTGGGACATGGCGACTATCAGGGCCTTTCTCACTGGTTTTTCCTTGTGGTTCGGAGTTGTTTTCTCAGCTCTCAAGCTTGGTGGCTGCAAAAGGGCGGGGATCGGTGTCCAAAAAACGCTGTAAATACGTCCCTGTACGCTTGGGCTCCGCCATCCCTGGCTCCGCACATTTTTGGACACCGATCCCCGCCCTTTCGCGGCTGACTTTGACGTTCGCTTATCCAAATACA
Organism: Marinobacter sp.; assembly: GCF_035268745.1. Lineage (GTDB taxonomy): Bacteria > Pseudomonadota > Gammaproteobacteria > Pseudomonadales > Oleiphilaceae > Marinobacter. The sequence goes on along the minus strand of NZ_DATFKH010000031.1, from coordinate 48,972 downwards.
GAGATAAAATGATTTACTGTCAAAGACCGAAGCGGAAATGGTCTCGTGCTGTATTAGTGAGAAACTCGATCTCCATAAGCTTGACCGCAGGTCAGTGGAAGGGGCTTTCCGAAAATGTGCGGAGCCAGGGATGGCGGAGCCCAAGCGCACAGGGATGTGCTTGTAGCGTTTTTCGGAAAGCCCCTTCCACTGGCCTGCAGCCTCCGAAACAAACGGACCGGAGCCCAAGCCCGCGGCTAACCAAGGCTATATAGCAATAGGCGCCTTAATTCCAGGATAAGGCTCATAGCCCTCAAACTCGAAATCCTCAAGCTCATACTCAAAAATACTCGCGGGCTTACGCTTGATGACCAGATTCGGCAATGGCCGGGGCTCACGTTTCAACTGCTCGAAGACAATCTCGTCGGTCAGGTGGTTCTGGTAGAGATGGCAATCACCGAAGGTATGAACAAATTCCCCGACGTCCAGATCGCATTGTTGGGCGATCATATGGGTAAGCAAGGCGTAGGAGGCAATGTTGAACGGTACGCCGAGGAACAGATCCGCGCTGCGCTGGTAGAGCTGACAGGATAGCCTGCCGTCGGCGACATAGAACTGGAACAGGCAGTGACAGGGAGCCAGGGCCATGCGGCCTTCGCGGACGTTGTCCCGGGGGCCGACGGATTCGTCCGGGAGTTCGGCCGGGTTCCAGGCGGAGACGATCAGGCGTCTTGAGTTCGGCTTGCTCCGGATCTGCTCTATCACCTGGCTGATCTGATCAATCGTCTCACCGTTCGGACACTGCCAGCTTCGCCACTGTTTGCCGTAGATCGGTCCGAGATCGCCGTTTTCCAATGCCCATTCGTTCCAGATGGAAACCTTGCGCTGTTTCAGCCAGTTGTTATCGGTCGAGCCGCGCAAAAACCACAGCAGTTCGAAGATGATACTCCGCAGGTGGATTTTCTTGGTGGTTACCAGCGGAAAGCCCTGCTGGAGATCAAACCGCAGTTGTCGGCCAAACACCGAGCGGGTGCCTACGCCGGTGCGGTCGCCTTTGTTGAAACCGTTGTCGACTACGTCCTGCATCAGGTCAAGATAGGCTTTCATTCGGCGTTTCTCCGATAGGCAATCAACATCAGCGCGGCGCCGGCCACGATCATCGGGAAGGATAACACCTGCCCCATGGTCAGCCAGTCAAAGGCAAGGTATCCAAGCTGTGCATCAGGCTGCCGGAAAAATTCCACCAGGAAGCGGAAGCTACCGTAGCCCAGCAGGAACAGACCGGACACGGCCATTCGGGGGCGCGGCTTTGCCGAGAACAGCCAGAGAATCACAAACAGTGCGACGCCTTCCAGGGCAAACTGATAGAGCTGGGATGGATGGCGGGCAAGGGAATCCGGTGCCGTGCGGAATACCATGCCCCAGGCTACATCCGTGGGCTTGCCCCAGAGTTCACCATTGATGAAGTTGCCAATCCGACCAGCACCCAGGCCGACCGGCACCAGCGGCGCAACGAAGTCGGCAAGCTGCCAGAAGCCACGCTCAATTTTTCGACCGTACCACCACATGGCGAAAATAACGCCCAGCAGGCCACCGTGGAACGCCATACCGCCTTCCCACACCCGGAACAGCCAGAGCGGGTCGGCAAGAAAGGCGTCAAAATTGTAAAACACCACGTAACCGAAGCGCCCACCCAGAATCACCCCCAGCGCCAGATAGAACAGCAGGTCGCCCATCTGAACTTCGGTAACCGGGGACCATGGCTTACGGGCCCTCAGCCTGCCCAGCCACCAGCCCGCCAGAAAACCCACCAGATAGGTCAACCCGTACCAGTGGATTTTCAGCGGCCCCAGGGATATGGCGACTGGATCAATCTGCGGGTGCTGCAACATCGATAACTCCAGAATCAGCAATAAAGAATCAGGTCAGAAAACGAATGCCCACGATAATCAGAAAAATGGCAAAAATCTTTTTCAGCAGACGGGCATCCAGCCGGTGTGCAAGATTCGCCCCGACCCGGGCAAAAAACACACTGGCGAGTACGATACCGGCAAATGCCGGCAGATAAACGAAGCCAACGCTCAGGTCTGGCAAATCGGGATGATTCCAGCCGGTGCCGATGTTGGTAAGCGCACCCGCCAGGGCAATGGGGAACCCGCAGGCGGCCGAAGTTCCTACCGCACTCTGCATCCGCAGGTTGCACCAGCTCAGAAAAGGCACAGTCAAGGTGCCACCGCCAATACCGAAAATGGCCGACGCCCCCCCGATGCCGGCACCGGCAGCAGTCAGTCCGGGCTTGCCAGGCACTTCGCGACCCGGTCTGGGATTGACCTCCAGCATCATTTTCAACGCCACCAGAATAACAAAAACGCCGATGAGCAGTTGCAGCGCGGCGCCGGAAAGCATTGACGCTGTGACAGCTCCGATCACCGCGCCGATTACAATGCCGACGACCATGGATCGCACAATATCCCAGCGAACCGCCTGGTGCAGGTGGTGTGAGCGGATCGAGCTGATGGAGGTGAATACAATGGTGGCCAGTGATGTTCCCACAGCCAGGTGGGCAGCAATCTCGGCACTGACGCCCTGAAGACCAAAACTGAAAATGAGCACCGGGACGATCACCAGCCCGCCACCGATACCAAAAAGACCGGCAATGGTTCCAGCGAAGGCGCCAAGGGCGAGGTAGAGCGCGACAAGGGGAATCAGCGTCATTTTTCAGGCCACACGCAGTCTATAACAGAGGCTGGTATGATACACACCGTTGCGCTTTTGTTCACTGGCCGGTTCAGTCAGCTTTTGACGGATCCTAGGAGCGGATTTTTATGTGCCTGATCGTTTTTTCTGTTAACCAGCACCCGCATTTTCCCCTGGTGGTGGCCGCCAACCGTGACGAATTTTTCCGGCGACCGACTGCAGCCATGGACTGGTGGCAAAGCGGGGTCGCCGGGGAGGAAGTTCTGGCCGGACGGGACCTGCTGTCTGGCGGCACCTGGCTGGCAGTCAGCGGTGATGGCGTGGTGTCTGCCGTGACCAATGTCAGAGAGAGCGGTGAGGCTGATGCCGCCAGATCGCGGGGAGAGCTGCCGTTACTGGCACAAAGACACCAACCTGAGGCACTGACCGGAATCCTGTTACCCGACCGTGACCATTACGCCGGCTTTAATCTGGTGCGCGTGGATTCCGGCGGCGGATGGTATTTCAGCAACCGCGATACCCACCCGGGCCGGCAGATTCACCGGGGTATTTTCGGCCTCAGCAATCATCTGCTGCAGACCCCCTGGCCCAAGTTGCTAAGGCTTCGTACTTCAGTCAGCGACCTGCTTCGCGACACGCCTGCCGGGCATGTGGACCAGTTGCACGAGACCCTGATCGGGCAGCTCCAGGACACCACGCCCGCCCCGGACCGGCAATTGCCAGACACCGGAGTCGGTATCGAAACCGAGCGCTTCCTGTCCTCCCCGTTTATCAACGGGGAAGAATACGGAACCCGGGCAACCACGATTGTCAGCGTAGGCCAGACCGGAGAAATTCTGGTCACCGAGCAGAGCTATGGCCCGAACGCCGAAAAATCGGAACGCCGGCAGTTTCGCTGGCAGCGAACCGGCTGAAGCTTTGATATAATTCGCCAAAATCCGCGAACAACCGGAGGCCCCGTATGGCCGCTGAAAAAAGTAGTTCGTCCCTTACCGACTTTGAAAAATCACTGGATGAACTGGAAAAGCTGGTCAATGATCTTGAACGGGGCGAGCTATCCCTTGAACAGTCTCTGACGGCCTTTGAGCGCGGCGTGAAACTGACCCGTGAGTGCCAGCAGGCTCTGAAAACCGCCGAGCAGCGGGTTGATCAACTGGTCGAAAACAGCGACGGAACACTGGAGACCAGGCCATTCACGCCTGACGACTCTGCCTGATGGATCCTGTTACCACCTTTCTTGAGCAATGCCGTACTGACGTTGATACCACGTTGGCCGCTCGTCTGGCGGTTTCGGAGGCTGGCTCGACCAGGCTTCTGGATGCCATGAAATACAGCGTTCTGGGCGGCGGCAAACGGGTTCGCCCGGCCCTGTGCCTAGCCGCCGCCGTAGCGGTGGGTCAGTCCGGGGAGGCGGCCATTGTGCCTGCCTGCGCCACCGAGCTGATCCACGCCTACTCGCTTATTCACGATGATCTGCCCGCCATGGATAACGACGAGTTGCGCCGCGGCAGACCGACGACCCACATTGCATTTGATGAAGCCACCGCGATTCTTGCCGGCGATGCACTGCAGACCCTGGCCTTTGACTGGCTTGCAGACGCGCCGATGGTGGACGACCAGACCCGGCTTGCCATGGTCCGGGAACTTGCAAAGGGCAGCGGGCATCTGGGCATGGTAGGCGGACAGGCCATCGATCTGGAATCGGTCGGCAAGCACCTGTCGATTGAGCACCTGGAATCCATGCACCGGCACAAAACCGGCGCGCTGATCGTGGCGGCGGTCCGGATCGGCGCCCTGACTGCGCCGGACCTGGATCCGGGGCAGATCAGCGCACTGACCGACTACGCCCGCACCCTGGGTCTGGCGTTTCAGGTGCAGGACGACCTGCTCGATATTGAGGGCGACACCACAGTCATCGGCAAACCCCAGGGATCGGATCAGGCGCGGGGCAAGCCCACCTACCCGTCATTGATGGGCGTTGAACAGGCCCGCCAGTATCTGGCCGGATTGCTCAGCAACGCCCTGACCAGCCTGGACTCCTTTGGCAGTGAGGCTGACACGCTGAGGGCAATGGCGGATTATGTGGTTGGCCGCACGTATTAAATTCGCGCCTTGATAGTCAGCCAGCCAGACGCGCACACTGTGAGGGACGGAAGATCGTCACGGGCATGAAATAATTACCCTCCATCCCTTATAATAGAAGTCAAATTCAGAAACATCCGACAAAGACACGAGTAGATGCACGAACCCTATACCTTCAAGGAAATCCCGTCCCGGCGGCCCAACACGCCTTTGCTGGACCGGATCGACACCCCGATCCAGCTCCGCGAGCTGCAAGCGGACCAGTTGACCCAACTGGCCCGGGAGTTGCGCGCGTACCTGCTCTGGACCGTCGGCCAGACCGGAGGTCATTTTGGCGCCGGGCTCGGTGTTCTGGAACTGACGGTGGCTCTGCACTATGTGTTCAATACGCCTGAAGACCGCCTGGTCTGGGACGTGGGCCATCAGGCCTATCCCCACAAGATTCTTACGGGTCGCCGCAACCGCATGGACAGCATCCGGCGCAAGGGTGGCCTGGCAGGCTTCCCCAAAAGAGCCGAAAGCGAATTCGACACCTTCGGCGTGGGTCATTCCAGCACCTCCATCAGCGCGGCACTGGGCATGGCGATTGCCTCCCGGATACAGAAAACCGGCCGTAAAAGCATTGCCGTGATTGGTGACGGCGCGATGACCGCCGGTATGGCGTTTGAGGCGCTTAATCATGCCGGACACCTGCACGCGGACATGCTGGTGATTCTCAATGACAACGATATGTCCATTTCCCGCAACGTGGGTGGCCTGAACAACTATTTTGCCAAACTGCTGGCCAGCCGCACCTACAACCAGGTCCGGGACAGCAGCAAGAAAGTGCTGCAGGGCACGCCCAACCTGATGGCGCTGGCGCGAAAAACCGAAGAACACTTCAAGGGCATGATCTCTCCGGGCACATTATTTGAAGAGCTGGGGTTTAACTACATCGGCCCCATTGACGGCCATGATTTGCCATTGCTGCTGGAAACCCTGGAGAACATCCGCGAACTGGACGGTCCCCAGTTCCTGCACGTGGTGACCACCAAAGGCAGGGGATTCGCCCCTGCAGAAGCGGACCCGATTGGTTACCATGCCATCAACAAGATTGAACCGGTGCCCCCTTCCCGGCCCGAGCCGGTCCAGCCGAAACCGTCAAAGCCCAAATATGCCAATGTTTTCGGGCAGTGGCTATGTGACGCAGCTGAAGCCGACGAGCGGGTTGTGGGCATCACTCCGGCCATGTGCGAAGGCTCGGACCTTCTGGCGTTCTCCCAGCGCTTCCCGGAGCGGTACTTCGACGTCGCCATTGCCGAGCAGCATTCGGTCACCCTGGCGGCCGGGCTGGCCTGCGATGGAGCCAAACCGGTTGTTGCGATCTACTCAACCTTTCTGCAGCGGGCCTACGATCAGCTGATCCACGATGTCGCAATCCAGAACCTGGATGTATTGTTTGCGATCGACCGGGCCGGACTGGTCGGTGAAGACGGCCCCACCCACGCAGGTGCTTTCGATATCACCTACCTGCGCTGCGTTCCCAATATGATCGTGATGACGCCCTCTGACGAGAACGAGACCCGGCAACTGCTTCACACCGGCATGCTGCATAGCGGCCCGGCTTCAGTCCGCTATCCCCGGGGGACTGGCCCGGGCGCAGAGATAAAGGCCGAACTGGCTGCTCTGCCCATTGGCAGGGGACGCCGGGTGAGAGAAGGCTCGGGCATTGCAATCCTGAATTTTGGTACACTGCTTGCGCCCGCATTGGAGGCGGCTGAAGCCCTGGGTGCAACGGTAACAGACATGCGCTTCGTCAAACCCCTGGATCAGGAGCTGATCCTCACGCTTGCCGAGGAACATGACCTTCTGGTCACGCTTGAAGAAAATGCAATAGCCGGCGGGGCTGGCAGTGCGGTTACCGAACTGCTCAATAGCCGGAACGTGTTGCAGCCCATACTGCAACTGGGCCTGCCTGATACCTTTGTTGACCACGGCAAGCACGCACAACTGCTGTCGGAGGTGGGCCTGGACGCGGAGGGCATTCTGCGGGCAATCGAAAAAAGGTGGGCGCTTACCAAGCCGACTGATCTTCTGGCTGCCGTAAAATAAGCCGCAGCCAGAGTGGCACCTGCGCCATCAGGACGCCGGACATCAGATAGTCAGGTCGTCGTCCTGATGGGTCTCGAACCAGTGCCCCAGCTTGCTCTGCTTGGTATTCAGATAATGCTCGTTGTGGGGGTTGCGCCCGACGTGCAGCGGCACTCGCTCCGCAATATCTATGCCCAGTGCTGTCAGGGCGTCCACCTTCCGCGGATTGTTGGTCATCAGCCTCAGACTGCTGATGCCCAGGTGGGACAACATGTCGCGGCACATCGCGTAATCCCGCAGATCTGCCGCAAAACCGAGTTGCTCGTTTGCCTCGACCGTATCTGCCCCCCGGTCCTGCAGGTTATAGGCGCGAATCTTGTTCAGCAGGCCTATACCACGTCCTTCCTGGCGCAGATACATCAGGATACCCCGACCCTCCCGGGCAATACTTCTCAACGCTTCCTCAAGCTGGTAGCCACAATCACAGCGCATACTGTAAAGCGCGTCGCCCGTCAGACATTCAGAGTGTGTCCGGGCCAGCATGGGTTCCGGGCTGTCAAGCTCACCCAGGGTCAGGGCAATATGCTCTTTGCCGGTATCCGGCTCTTCAAAGCCATGCATGTCAAAAACACCAAACGGCGTTGGAAGACGGCAGGTCTCGACATAACGAACAGCCACACTATTTCCTCGTGGTTCGGTCAAACGGGCCACGCATTCTATCACGGGGCCGTCTTGCTGGCGTAGTCTGGGCACTGACCTCTCCTGCTGAGTGGGTTACCGAGACAGTTACGCTGATCCTTCAGAAGCAGACCAGTGCCCACTGCGACCGCCTCTTTTCTCGAGCAGGCGAATACCATCAATGACCATGCCCCGATCAACCGCCTTGCACATATCGTAGAGCGTCAGTGCCGCCACGCTTACCGCCGTCAGCGCTTCCATTTCGACACCGGTCCGGCCGGAAAGCCGGCATCGGGACAGCACCGTGACACTCTGGCCGTCCGCCCCCGGGGTCAGCTCCACCTTTACCGACGAAAGATTGAGCGAATGGCAAAGCGGAATCAGATCGTGGGTCTTTTTGGCGGCCATAATGCCGGCAATCCTGGCGACAGCCAGCACATCACCCTTGGGGTGTTCACCCTCAATGATCATCGCCAGGGTCCGGGGTGCCATTCTTATCACGCCCTCGGCCCGGGCCTCGCGCTCGGTTACCGCTTTGTCGCCCACATCCACCATGCGGGCTTCGCCTTTGTCGTCCAGATGTGTCAGCTTACTCATGTCATTCTCCGAATTTCATTGTTTGGGCACGGCTGCAGGCCACCAGAAGCCGATACCCGCCACGCCCTGCGCCCCGGACGTTATCATGGCATGCTCGTCAGCCCTGCCCAGGCCGCCAAGGCCATAAACCACGACCGGGGCAGTGGAAACCAGAGCACGAAATCTGTCACACCCCAGTGGCGCCGCACCGGGATGCGAATCCGTCAATTTCACCGGGCCCAGGGTGATAAAATCGGCTTCGAGCCGGATCGCGTGCTGAATTTCCTCGGCATTGTGGCAGGAAACAGCCAGCAGATAGCGGCCATCAATCGGGCGACGGCTGTAACGCCTGGCCTCGCGCCAGGGCATGTGCAGACCGGCCGCCTGCGGAAATTCGTGCAGCCATTGCAACGCGCCGTGAAGCATCCACTGTACGCCGGCGTTCCAGTCCGCCGGTCTGATCGCACCGGCCACCAGTTCATGGTAAGACTCCTGATCCAGCTCCGGGGCGCGCAGAAGGCACAGACTCAGATTGCTACCGGGCAATGAACGTTTCAGTCTTTGCAGGTAATCCTCAGGCCCCGAGGCCTTGCCGGTGATAGCGTAAGATCGTGGCAGGCGCAGTGCCCGAATGATCGGCCGGTTGGCGGCGGGGAAATCTTCGTCTGCAAGTACCAGCGGATTGCGCCATTCGACCTGCTGCCCCTCTTTACCTTCAGGCTCATCATAACGGCTGACGCCCTCCCAGACATCGAGAAACACGCATTTATCACCATAATCATGCCGGATACCGATCAATGGCATAAGTTCCGACACCGGGACACTGAGGCCGGTTTCTTCCCGGATTTCCCGCACCAATGCGTTCTGTACAGTCTCACCCGGTTCGACTTTGCCGCCGGGGAACTCCAGCAGTCCACCCTGATGGACATGATCCGGGCGGCGGGCAATCAGCACCCGGTCGCCCCGGCGGATCACACCCACTGCAACATGGACAAGGGGCTTACCGGCCATGCTCAGGTGCGATATTCCGCGTTAATGGTTACGTAGTCATGGGAAAGGTCGCAGGTCCAGACCCGCTCTGACACCTCACCCCGCCCGAGATCAATATGAATGGTGATTTCCTCCTGGTTCATCATGGCCTGGCCACGTTCCTCACTGTAGTCGTCGGCGCGGCCTCCATTGCGTACCAGACAAACGTCGCCGAGGAAGATGGCCAGCGCCTGCAGGTCCAGTCCCTCGACACCCGCGCGCCCGACAGCGGCCAGGATGCGCCCCCAGTTAGGGTCAGAGGCGAAAAGGGCCGTCTTGACCAGGGGTGAATGGGCTACGGTAAAGGCAACATCCAGGGCTTCCTGAACGGATGCGGCCCGGCTGACCTCGATGGTGACAAACTTGGTAGCGCCCTCGCCGTCACGAACGATGGCGTGGGCCAGTTCCAGATACACCTCCTGCAATGCCGTTTTCAGGTCGTCGGCAAACGGGCTGTCTGCGTCAATTTCCGGCCCGCCATACTGGCCCGTTGCCATCAGCATACAGGCATCGTTGGTGGAGGTGTCACCGTCGATGGTGATGCGGTTGAAAGACCGCTCGCCAAGCTCGGCCGACCACCGGGATAACAGCTCCGGCGCCAGTTTTGCGTCAGTGGCGATGAAGCCGAGCATGGTGGCCATATTGGGACGGATCATGCCTGCACCTTTACTGATTCCGGAAATGTTCACCCGATGCTCGCCCAGATGCAGCTGCCTTGACGCCCCCTTGGCACGGGTATCGGTGGTCATGATGCCGGCGGCGGCGTCTGCCCAGCGGTCCTCGGCGGTGCCTGCCAGAAGCGCCGGCAAAGCGTCGATGATCCTGCCCGCGGGCAGCGGCTCGCCGATGACACCGGTGGAAAAAGGCAGTACGGCCTGTAGTTCGACCCCGGCGTTTTCGGCCAGCGCGGCACAGCAGGCGACAGCGTCTCTCATCCCGGGCTCGCCGGTCCCGGCGTTGGCATTTCCGGTATTGATCAGCAGGAAGCGGGGCTCCGCGGCCTGCAGGTGTCTGCGGCAGAGTTGCACAGGTGCCGCGCAGAACTGGTTCGTCGTAAAGATGCCGGCAACGCGGCTGCCGGGAGCCAGCTCGATAACCACCAGATCCTTGCGGCCCGGCTTTTTAATGCCGGCGCTGACAATGCCGGTTTTCACACCCTTGACCGGAAAAAACTGAGGTAAGGTTCCGGGGCCGACGGCCATGATCATTCTCCTGTACTTGTAAAACGGCACAAAATGAAAAACCCGCAGCCTGAAAAGATCAGATGCGGGCCATTGATTCAGTGTGTCCCAAGCTCATCCTGTGCGGTCAGCTCATCCCGGGGTCAGCTGACCTTGCCATGACACTGCTTGTATTTCTTTCCGGACCCACAGGGACAGGGCTCATTCCGCCCTATCTTGCGACCTTCCCGGACAAAGGTATCGGGCGTGCCCTGGGGCTGCGGCGCTGAGCCGTCCTGCCCGCTCTCTGCGGCTTTTTCAGCAGCGGCGCTGGTTTCATCATGGCGCAGCTTCGCCCGCGCCAGTTCGCGCTCCAGCTCTTCCTTGCGGCGACGCTCAACTTCTTCCATTTCTTCGCGGCTCTGCACCTTCACCCGGGAAATTACCCTTATCACGTCCCGCTTCATGGTATCGAGCATGGTCTCGAACAGGTTGAAAGCCTCGCGCTTGTACTCCTGCTTGGGGTTTTTCTGGGCATAGCCCCGCAGGTGGATACCCCGGCGCAGATGGTCCATGTTCGACAAATGCTCTTTCCAGAGAGTATCGAGAACCTGGAGGAAAACCTGCTTCTCGAACTTACGCATCGGCTCGGAACCGGCGAGTTCCTCCTTGGCCTCGTAGTCTGCGACAACCGCATCCAGAATCCGCTCACGCAGACTTTCCTCGTAGAGCTTTGAGTCTTCATCCAGCCATTGCTGGACTGGCAGATCAATCCCCAGCTCGGACTGAAGCTGGGCCTCCAGGCCCGGGACATCCCATTGCTCAGGCATACTCTGGGGCGGAATAAAGTCGCTGACAAGCTGGTCTACGACATCCTCGCGGATAGTTTTCACCATGTCGGAAATGTCTTCAGACCCCATGACTTCATTGCGCTGATCATAGATAACGGAGCGCTGGTCATTGGCCACATCGTCATATTCCAGCAGCGTTTTCCGCATATCAAAGTTGCGGCCTTCGACCTTACGCTGGGATTTTTCAATGGCGTTGGTCACCATCCGGTGCTCTATGGCCTCGCCCTGTTTCATGCCCATCGCCTGCATCAGGCTCTTGACGCGATCCGGCGCAAAGATCCGCATAAGATTATCTTCCAGCGACAGGAAGAATCTTGAGGAACCGGGATCACCCTGGCGACCCGCCCGTCCACGCAGCTGGTTATCGATGCGCCGCGATTCGTGGCGCTCGGTGCCGATAATATGCAGACCACCGGCCTCCAGAACCTGATTGTGGCGCTCGGTCCATTCAGCCTTGATGCGGGCAACCTCTTCTTCGGAGGGGTTCTCCATGGCCGCCACTTCAAATTCCCAGTTGCCGCCCAGCACAATATCGGTACCACGACCAGCCATATTGGTGGCGATCGTAACAGCACCGGGGCGACCAGCCTGGGCAATGATCTGGGCTTCGCTTTCGTGCTGTTTGGCGTTAAGAATCTTGTGTTCAATCCGGGCCTTTTTCAGCAGCATCGACAGCAGCTCAGACGCTTCGATGGACGCTGTACCGACGAGAATCGGGCGTCCTTCTGCCGTAACATCCTTGATCTCATCGATGATCGCGTGGAACTTTTCTTCCTGGGTCAGATAGATCAGGTCGTTGTAATCGATTCGCTGGATCGGCTTGTTGGGCGGGATGACAACCACGTCCAGACCGTAGATCTGGCGGAATTCAAAGGCCTCGGTATCGGCTGTACCGGTCATGCCGGCAAGCTTGTCATAAAGCCGGAAGTAATTCTGGAAGGTTGTGGATGCCAGAGTCTGGCTTTCGGCCTGAATGCGCACACCTTCTTTGGCCTCAATGGCCTGATGCAGACCTTCGCTCCAGCGCCGTCCCGGCATGGTTCGACCGGTGTGCTCGTCAACAATGACTATCTGGTCGCCCTGAATGATGTAGTCAACGTCTTTCTGGAACAGGTGATGGGCGCGAAGTGCCGAGTGCACATGATGCAGCAGACTGAGGTTGGCGGCCGAGTAAAGACTTTCATCCTCACGCAGCAGTTCCATCCCGCGCAGCAGCTCTTCCACGCGCTCGTGGCCCGCTTCCGTGAGCTCAACCTGACGGGTTTTCTCGTCGATCGTGAAATCGCCCTCCGGGTCGCCTTCGTCCTCCGCACTCACCTCGCCTTTTTTAAGCCTGGGCACCAGTTCGTTGATGGCCCGGTAAAGCTTGGAGCTGTCCTCCGCGGCGCCGGAAATGATCAGCGGTGTGCGCGCTTCGTCGATCAGGATGGAATCCACTTCGTCAACAATGGCGAAATGCAGGCTGCGCTGGACCTTGTCTTCCGTGCTGAACGCCATGTTGTCGCGCAGATAGTCAAAACCGAATTCGTTGTTGGTACCGTAGACAACGTCAGCCTGATAAGCGGTGCGTTTTTCTTCCTGCGGCTGACCTGCGACAACCACGCCTACCTGCAGTCCCAGAAACCTGTACAGCTTGCCCATCCACTCTGCGTCGCGACGGGCCAGATAGTCATTGACCGTGACCAGATGAACGCCTTTTCCGGTCAGCGCGTTGAGATAGACTGCGAGAGTGGCCACCAGGGTTTTACCCTCACCGGTTTTCATCTCGGCGATGCGCCCCTCATGCAGGGTAATGCCCCCGACCATCTGCACATCGTAGTGGCGCATGCCCATCACCCGGCGGCTGCCCTCTCTGGCGGTAGCAAACGCCTCCGGCAACAGCTGATCAAGCGTCTCTCCTTCCTCATAGCGACGGCGGAATTCAGCAGACTTTCCTTGCAGTTCGGTGTCGGACAGGTTCCCATAGTCTTCTTCAAGTTCATTAATGCGCAAGACCGTTTTGCGCATACGCTTGATTTCTCGGGCGTTCTTGCTGCCAAACATCTTTGTTGCAAGCTTCGTGAACATAGACCACTGCTTCTTTGATTAATCGGAGGAAGCGGCATTCTAACCTTATTTCACAGGAGTTCAAAAGATAGGACTCAAACAAGCCCTGATGGACCCAACGCTCTGAGAAAGGGGAATGCCGCGGGGCACTGTGGCCCCGGCAGAAATCGACGGATCAGCGGCTGGCGCGGCTGATGTAGGTTTCTGGATTCTTGGACTTGCCGTTTTGCAGTACTTCGAAATGCACGTGAGGTCCGGTCGAGCGACCGGTACTTCCCATGGCGGCAAGTACCTGACCTTTCTGTACCACCTCACCTACCTTTGTTTTCACCGTCTTGGCATGAGCATAGCGGGTAACAAGGCCGTCACCGTGCTCCACTTCGACCAGATTGCCATAACCGTAACGTTCGCCGGCAAAGGTCACCACTCCGGCGGCCACGGAAATAATGTCGCTGCCTTCCCTGCCGGCCAGATCAACGCCATTGTGCCAGGTACGTTTGCCCGTGAAAGGATCGGATCTGTAGCCATACTTTGATGACAGCCAACCCCAGGTGATGGGACGGCCTTCCACGTAACGCTCATGTTCAAGTTTCTTCTGGGACGACACGATATCCAGCATGCGCAGTTGGTGTTCGCGATCCTCGATGCGCTGGGCCAGGGAATCAATCATGTCAGTCAGCTGGGGCGCGGTGAACGAGTCACCATTCAAGTCGTCCTCGGGTCCGCCCACTGCCGCAGGCTGACTGAAGTCGAATTCATCACTGGCAACCACACCGGTCTCGACGAAACGCTGACCCAGTGCGTCGAGGCGCAGCAGGCGCCCCTGCATCTCTCCGAGGCGGAGGGTCAGGGCATCAACCTGCTGACGCACGTTCTGGCGGACCTGTGCAAGTTCCGCTTTCTGGTCGTCAAGCCTCGCCTGCCAGTGAGCGGCGAGCTCTGATTCCGAAGGCTCCTGTACCTGAACCTCACTCAGGGCCATCCGGTACCCTGACCAGACGGAAACTGCCAGCAGTCCGAGCACGAGAAATCCGAGACCTGCTGCCAGCGGCAGATTAAGGTGAAGTGTGCGGGATTTTCCGTGGTTCTTGCCAACCAGAATGATATTCATAGAACCGTCTGATGTCATTGGGAGCGCAACCTTTTCCTGCAGTGTTGCACCCTGAGTTATCTGACCGGCCCCGCCAGGGTATCCGGTACCGGATTGCGGAGATCCTCTCCGACGACTCGATCCCGGGCAGTTATGACCGTGTCCGAAATCGCGTGCGCCATCCTTTGCAACGACTGCATCAGATTGAAGTAGCAGCCGCCCGTAGACAGACCCACGCCGGACAATGTAGAACAAGTGTAATACAGGACACGCTGTTTCACCGTGACCGAGTGTAACCAATCGTAACCCCTGACGTCGAGCTTTACTGATTGATATGAAAAAGAAGAACGACCTGCAACTCACTCCCGACAGCTTCGGCCGGGCCTCGGCGCTGCGCCAGCTGATCGCAAAAGCGGACAAGCATGCGGAAGCAGAACAGCAGGTTATAGCCGCAATGCCGGACAGCCTGGCACAGGGAAGCCGGTTTGTAAGCTGCAATGAGGGCGAGCTCATAATTGCCACGGATACTGCTGCAAAAGCTACCCAGATCCGGTTCCGCCAGCACGATATTATGACAGCAGTCCGGGAATACGAGCTTTTCCGCTTTGTCTGGAAACTGAAAGTAAAGGTGCGGCCAGTGCGTCATGGCGAGCGGCCTTACCGGAGAACCACGCCCCTCAGCAATGAAAATGCCCGGCTCCTCAGAGAGGAAGCCGGGCATACGAAGGATCAGCAGCTACGCGAGATTCTCGAAAAACTCGCAAGCCACGTCAGGGACTAAAGCATCCGGCTTCAGCCCGCCGCCAGCACAGGTTTCATATAGGAAATAGGGGCTGCAGCCTCGTCGTCAAAGGTCACTACTTCCCACGCATCCTCTTCGGCCCTGAGCTTACGTAGCAGCTTGTTATTAAGGTCGTGGCCGGACTTGATGCCACGGAATTCGCCGATCAGACTGTTGCCCAACTGGTAGAGGTCGCCAATGGCGTCCAGTACCTTGTGCTTGACGAATTCATCCTCATAGCGAAGACCATCCTCATTGAGGATCTTGTAGTCGTCAACCACGATGGCGTTATCCACACTACCACCAAGCGCCAGGTTCATGGCGCGCAACTGTTCAATATCACGCATGAAACCGAAGGTGCGGGCCCGGCTGACCTCTTTCACGAAGGACGTACTTGAAAAGTCCACTGTTGCGGTCTGCGCGCGACCTTTGAAGACCGGATGGTCGAAATCAATGCCAAAGCTCACCTTGAAACCCTCGAAGGGCAACAGCGTAGCCACTTTGCCACCTTCTTCCACCGTGACTTCCCGCTTGATGCGGATAAACTTCTTGGCCGCCTCCTGCTCAGCGATACCCGCTGACTGGAGAAGGAACACAAACGGCCCTGCAGAGCCATCCATAATGGGCACTTCCGCGGCGCTCAGTTCCACGTAGCAGTTGTCAATTCCGAGACCAGCCATAGCGGACAACAAATGCTCCACTGTCGCCACCCGGACACCGTCTTTCAACAAGGTCGTTGAAAGCATGGTTTCACCCACGTTTTCCGCCCGCGCCTGGATCTCGACCACAGGGTCCAGATCAGTCCGGCGAAAGACAATTCCGGTCTCTGCGGGCGCGGGTTTCAGGGTCAAATAGACTTTCTCACCCGAGTGAAGGCCGACACCTGTCGCGCGGATGGTGTTTTTGAGTGTCCGTTGTCTGATCATTGATAAATTTTTCCGTCACAAATAAGTGATAAAATCTGGGGCAAAAATCTGCCCGGATAATATCAGAAAGCCAAACTGAATACCATTTAACCAATTTCTTGCACACTATTGGCGCAGGCACTTGCCCGCTGGCCGTTCGCTTGCATACGTCATGCAGGTCAACCGGATTCACTCTGTCTACGATTGCAAGAGTCTATCAATCGGCCTGGCGACGGAGGAATGCGGGAATATCGAGATAGTCGACTCCCTGCTCCTCATTGTCTTTACTGTGATCAATCGCAACATTACCGCGAGCGACGGCGCGACGGCGCAGCACTGCCGGGCGGTCCAGCTGGTTATAATCCGTTGTGCCATCCAGGGTGCGGGAGTTGTCCACCACTTTGGTCGGCTTCTCACGATCACCCCCAAGGCCAGTGGCAACAACCGTCACTTTCAGCTCATCGGTCATTTCCGGATCAATAACGGTTCCTACAACCACGGTGGCAGAGTCGGACGCAAATTCCCGCACAATGTCACCCACCTCGGAGAATTCGCCCAGGTTGAGATCCATGCCAGCGGTAATATTCACCAGAATACCCTTGGCGCCCTGCAGGTTGATATCTTCCAGCAGCGGGCTGCGAACAGCGGCTTCTGCGGCTTCCCGGGCGCGGTTTTCACCAGTGGCGCGGGCGGTACCCATCATGGCGTTGCCCATCTCGGACATCACGGTTTTCACGTCGGCAAAGTCGACGTTGATCATGCCGTTGCGGGTAATCAGATCAGCAATACCCTGAACGGCGCCGAGCAGGACGTCGTTGGCAGAGCCGAAAGCATCCAGCAGACTGGTCTTCTTGCCCATGACCGCAAGCAGCTTCTCGTTGGGAATGGTGATCAGCGAGTCGACGGTTTCCTCGAGTTCCCGCAGACCCGCTTCCGCCACGCTCATACGCTTGCCGCCTTCAAACATGAACGGCTTGGTAACCACGGCCACGGTCAGGATGCCCATTTCGCGCGCCACTTCGGCGACCACAGGCGCAGCACCGGTGCCGGTTCCGCCACCCATGCCAGCGGTTATGAACACCATGTCGGCACCCTTGAGCGCCTCTGCAATTCGGTCGCGATCTTCCAGGGCGGACTGGCGTCCCACTTCCGGATTGGCGCCAGCGCCAAGACCCTTGGTGATATTGCCACCAAGCTGAATGATCTGGCGGGCATCAAGGTCCGTCAACGCCTGGGCGTCGGTGTTGGCGCAGATAAAATCCACGCCCTCGATTTCGCTGTTGAGCATGTGGCGAACGGCATTGCCGCCGCCACCGCCAACTCCCACTACCTTAATGACAGCGCTCTGCTGGACATTATCGACGAGTTCAAACATTTCCCTGCTCCTTACATACTGTTTATCGACTTTGTTTAAAGCCGACATTCGAGATTTTGATTTTCGCGAACCTTCGTTTATTGCTTCATGGTCAACCGTCAGAAATGACCGGCAAACCAACTCTTCATGCGTTCAAACAATGAAGGCGCGTCCTCGCCTTTCATTGCCGGCGCCCTGCCATGATCCATCTGGCGGAAGCCATGGATCAGCAACCCGACGCCGGTAGCGTAAATCGGATTGTTGACCACTTCCGTCATACCGGAGACCGCCTGCGGACAGGCCAGTCTTACCGGCATATGGAAGATTTCCTCGGCCAGCTCCACCACACCTTCCATGGTGGAGGAACCGCCCGTAATCACGACGCCAGCCGGGATCAGATCTTCGAATCCCGAGCGGCGCAATTCTGACTGGACCAGCGTAAACAGTTCTTCGTAGCGGGGTTCGACCACCTCGGCCAGGGCCTGGCGGGAAAGATCCCGTGGTGCCCGGTCGCCGACGCTGGGCACCTTGATGGTTTCGTCTGCTCCGGCCAGTTGAGTCAGTGCGCAGGCGTACTTGATCTTGATCTCTTCAGCGTTCTGGGTCGGCGTGCGCAGCGCCATGGCAATGTCGTTGGTGACCTGATCACCGGCAATCGGTATCACCGCGGTATGGCGGATCGCGCCTCCGGTAAACACCGCAATGTCGGTGGTGCCACCGCCGATATCCACCACGCAGACGCCCAGCTCTTTTTCGTCTTCTGTCAGGATGGCGTGGCTGGAAGCCAGTTGCTCCAGAATGATGTCGTCCACTTCCAGGCCGCAGCGCCTGACACATTTCTCGATGTTCTGGGCGGCATTCACCGCACAGGTCACCAGGTGCACCTTGGCTTCCAGGCGCACACCGGACATGCCCATCGGCTCCTTGATGCCCTCCTGGCTATCAATGACGAACTCCTGGGGCAGAATATGCAGAATCTTCTGATCCGCCGGAATCGCGACGGCCTGGGCCGCATCAATGACCCGGTCGATGTCCGCCTGGGTGACTTCCCGGTCACGGATCGCGACTATGCCGTGAGAGTTCAGACTCTTGATATGGCTGCCGGCAATACCTGCGTATACCGAGTGGATCCGGCAACCCGCCATCAGCTCGGCCTCTTCCACCGCTCGCTGGATGGCCTGGACCGTGGTCTCGATATTCACCACGACACCGCGCTTGAGTCCGCGGGAAGGGTTCGAGCCGATACCCACCACTTCGATGGTCCCGTCCATTTTTCGTTTGCCGACAATCGCAACCACTTTTGAAGTTCCGATGTCGAGGCCGACAATCATGTTTTCCGTTTCACCCGATGACATGCGTACCACCAAACCGTAGGTCTGAATTTATCGTTTTCATGTGTTTTTCCCGGAATCCGCTACCGCTGCATCCGACTTCCATTTCACCGCCACACCATTGCTATAGCGGGCGTCCACACGTTTCACTTCACTTGCCCGCGATACCAGCCGCTGCTGGTACACGGTGACAAACCGCTCAAAGCGCTCGCTCACCTGATCCCGACCCAGCACCACTTCAATGCCGTTAGCCAGCGTCAGGGTCCAGGCACCGCGCTGTTCCAGGCTGAGCCCGGCAAAACCCAGACCATGCTCGGTCAGGGTCGCGGACATGCTGCGGGCCATCCGGATCACATCCATTACCCGGTCATCCGGCCCCGACAGCAGCGGCAGCCTGCCCGCAACTTCCGGATTCGGTGGCGCAAACACTTCGCCAGAGCGGCTGACCAGACGACCGTCGCTCCAGTAAGCCAGGGGCTTCTTCTCCCGGACCTCGATAGCCAGGCGGTCCGGCCAGACGCGTTTTACCGCCGCTGATTCAACCCAGGGGCGCTGCTCAAGTCCGGCTTTGACATCGGACAGATCGGTGGCGAAGAAACTGCGCCCGACCCATTGCCCGGCACTGCGTTCCAGCGCGACCCGGCTTTCACCGACCAGATCACCGGTAATATCTATCGCCATCACCTGACGGTCCATCGTGGCCAGTACCTGGCCCGTTCCCCAGGGCACCAGAGCCGCAAGCAACACAATGCCCGCACCGATGACCACCTGACCCCAGGGCACCGTGGCCAGGACCGCAACCAGCAGGCGGAAACGGCCCGGCTCCGTCTCCAGGGGGGTGGCATTCCGCCGTCCTGGCGGGTCCGACGGCACCGGTCGGCTCCGGATGAGTATCTGGTCAAACATCCTGTTGCTCCCGCAGATCTGCTTTGTCGAGAGTGTCTTCGAGAATCCGTACCACAAGTTCTTCAAAACTGATGCCCGCGGCTCTGGCCGCCATTGGCACCAAACTGTGATCGGTCATGCCGGGGACGGTGTTCACCTCCAGCAACCAGAACTCGCCGGCGCTGTCCTGCATGATGTCGACCCGGCCCCAGGTCCGGCAGCCCAGCACCCGGAACGCCTCAAGTGAGAGCTGCTGAAGGCGGAGCTCGGATTCCGGATCAAGGCCGCAGGGAATCTGATAGCGCGTGTCGTCCGTCAGGTACTTGGCTTCATAGTCGTAAAACACATGGTCGGTGCTGAGGCCGATAGCCGGCAGCGCTTCGTCCTGTAGCAGACTGACCGTAAATTCCGGACCTTCGATCCACTCTTCCACCAATACCAGTGGGTCCAGAGCAGCTGCCTGCTGATAAGCGAAGACGAGCTCATCACGGTCTTTGACTTTGCAGATGCCGATGCTTGAGCCTTCATGGGAAGGTTTGACACTCAGTGGCGGCCGCAAGGTCAGCAAGATCCGGTCAGCGTCCGCTTCGGCAGCCATTACGCTGAATCTGGGTGTCGGCAGGTTGCAGCCCTCCAGCACATACTTGGTGCGCAGTTTGTCCATGGCCAGGGCCGAGGCCATCATCTCGCTGCCGGTAAAGGGAATGCCCGCCTGGGAGAGGATTGCCTGAATGGTTCCGTCCTCGCCACCACGACCATGCAACGCGATAAACACGCGATCAAATTCCGGGGCGTCGACGGTTCTGAGCAGGCAGCCCCGGACATCAACGGCGTAGGCATCGACACCTGCAGCCAGCAGTGCCGACAGCACTGCCTGACCGCTTTTCAGGGACACCGCCCGCTCAGCCGAATTACCGCCCATAAACACAGCTACCCGCCCGAGGGCGCTGACCGTTGCCGGGTCGGCCTGATAAGCCGGAATATCGATGCGCAGGGAATCACTCATCTGAAATCACCCCCGCTGCGCCAAGCCTGGTGGCGACACCACCAATATCACCTGCGCCCTGGGTAATCAGCAGGTCACCGTCGTGCAGGACGTTGCCCAGCAGGTGCTCGATTTCGCTGTTGTCTTCAACGAAGATGGGCTCCAGATTACCGCGCTGACGGATACTGCGGCACAGAGCACGGCTGTCCGCGCCGGGAATGGCCGCCTCACCGGCCGCGTAGACCTCCATCAGAAGCAGAACATCCACTTCCGACAGCACCCGGACAAAGTCTTCATACAGATCCCGGGTCCTTGAGAAACGATGGGGCTGATACAGCATCACCAGCCGACGACCCGGCCAGGCATCCCGGGCGGCGCGGATAATGGCCTGGACTTCCGTGGGGTGATGGCCATAGTCGTCCACCAGGGTGATGGTGCCTTTACGGGTCTGGTAATCCCCATACACCTGAAACCGGCGGCCCACGCCGGCAAATCCGGCAAGACCCCGGCAAATGGCATCATCATCCACGCCCTCATCGGTGGCCACGGCGATTGCCGCCACGGCGTTCAGAACGTTGTGACGGCCGGGCATTTTGAGCTCGACTTTCAGATCGCTGCGATCGCCGGGACGACGGACCACAAACCGGGTACGCAAGCCGTCGGAAACAATGTCTTCAGCGCGGTAGTCGGCCTCCGGACTATCAATCCCGTAGGTGATGATGGCGCGGGATATCCGCGGAATGATTTCCCGCACATAGTCGTCATCCACACACATCACTGCCACGCCGTAAAAGGGCAGGTTGTGGAGGAAATCCAGAAACGTCTGCTTCAGGCGACCCACATCCCCACCGTAGGTATCCATGTGGTCGGCTTCGATATTGGTGACAACCGAAATGACGGGAGTCAGGTGCAGGAAGGAGGCGTCACTTTCATCGGCCTCTGCCACCAGATACCGGGAACCACCGAGCTGGGCATTGGTGCCCGCACTGTTGAGCTTGCCGCCAATAACAAAGGTGGGATCAAGGCCGGCCTCGCCAAGTATTGACGCGATCAGGCTGGTGGTTGTGGTTTTGCCATGGGTACCCGCAACCGCAATACCGTGGCGGTAACGCATGATTTCCGCCAGCATTTCCGCCCTGGGTACGATGGGCACCCGGCGGCTTCTGGCCGCCGACACTTCCGGGTTTTCGCTGCTGACCGCAGAGGACACCACGACCACGTCTGCTGTCGCACTGTTGTCTTCGCGATGCCCGATAAACACAGTTACACCCATGGCTTTGAGGCGGTCGGTGACCACGCCTTCGCGAATGTCCGAACCGGATACGTCGTAGCCCTGGTTTTTCAGTACTTCGGCAATACCACTCATGCCCGCGCCGCCGATGCCGACGAAATGAATATTCCGTATCCGGCGCATCTCTGGCACCTGGTACACCAGCGGTGGATTCGTGTGCTCAGTCATTGGCAGCCTCCAGACAGTAATTCACAACTCGCTCCGTCGCATCCGGGCGAGCCAGCGATTTCGCCGCTGTCGCCATTTCGAGAATCCGCTCCCGGTCCTGCGCCAGTTCCGCCAATGTCTGCGCCAGCGACTCTGCTGTCAGCCCCGGCTGGGGAACCAGAATGGCACCGCCAGCTTTCACCATCTGCCGGGCATTCGCAGTCTGATGGTCATCAACGGCATGGGGGAAGGGCACCAGAATCGCGCCCATACCCGCAACGCAAAGCTCTGATACCGTCAGCGCACCCGACCGGCACAGCACCAGGTCAGCCCACCCATAGGCCTCTGCCATATCCCTGATAAAGGGCTGCACACTGGCTTCGACCCGATGATCGCCATAAGCGGCCTGCGCAGCATCGAGGTGCTTTTCACCGCATTGATGCCGAACCTCCGGCCTGCGCTCTTCCGGCATCAGGGCCAGTGCTTCCGGGACAACCTCATTGAAAATCCGGGCGCCCAGACTGCCCCCGACTACCAGTAACCGCAGCGCGCCCGAGCGGCCTGCCAGCCGATCCTCCGGGGGTGGCAAAACGGTCAGATCCTGGCGCACCGGGTTGCCGGTACAGCGGGTCACCACGTTCTGGCCAAAACTGCCGGGGAATGCCTCCAGCACGGTATCGGCGAAACGCACGAGCAGGCGGTTGGTCATCCCGGCAACCGCGTTCTGCTCATGGATAACCAGCGGCGTTCTGGTCAGCCAGGCGGCAATGCCGCCAGGTCCGGTAACAAAGCCGCCCATGCCAACCACGCAATGGGGCCGGATCCGGCGCATTTCAGTGAACGCCTGTCCCAGCGCCCGCATCAGCCGGAAGGGTGCCAGCAGCAAGGCCAGTCTGCCCTTGCCCCGCAACCCGGAAACCTTGATAAGCGAGAGCGGTATATCGGTATCAGCGATCAGGCGCGCTTCCATGCCTCCGGCTGATCCCAGCCAGTAAATTTCGTGACCTTTGCCCTGCAGCAGGCGGGCAGTTGCCAGTGCCGGGAATACGTGGCCACCGGTTCCACCAGCCATCATCAGGAAGCGCCTGGCTTCATTCATAACAGGCACCTCCGCGTTTTTTCAGGGCGGATTCCGGCGATTTCGCGGTCCTTTCCCGGTCCGTCCGCTCCATGTCGACGCGGATGAGCACACCGATACTCACGGCGGTAATCAGCAGGCTGGAGCCGCCATAGCTCACCAGCGGCAGGGTCAGGCCCTTGGTTGGCAGCAGTCCGGTGCTGACCGACATATTGATGCTGGCCTGAAGCCCGATCAGCAGAGTGATACCGTAGGAAAAACAGGCAGCAAAGGGCATGTCCGCTTTTTCCGCCTTGCGGGCGATTACCAGACCGGAAACCACCAGTACCGTGAACAGGCCGAGCACAATAAGCGATCCCAGCAGACCGAATTCTTCAGCGATGATGGCAAAGATAAAGTCGGTGTGGGCTTCCGGCAGATAGAACAGTTTCTGAACGGAGTTACCGAGGCCGGTACCGGCCCAGTCACCGCGTCCGAACGCAATCAGGGACTGGGTCAGCTGATAGCCGGAATCGAACTGGTCTTTCCAGGGGTCGAGGTAGCTGACCACGCGCTTGAGTCGGTAGGGCTGGGTAAGAATCAGAACCGACCCCAACACGACCAGTATGCCAATCAGCGGCATAAAGCGGCTGAGGCGGACACCACTGAGAAAAATCATTCCGGCCGCGGCAGCCACCAATACTACCGTAGCGCCAAAATCAGGCTCGATAACCAGCAGCACCGAGGCCAGCCCAAGCACCACTACGGGTTTGAGAAATCCGAGCCAGGTATTGAGCAGTTCTTCCCGGCGGCGGACCACATATCCGGCGAGATAGGCAATCAGGCAAAGCTTGGCAATCTCGGACACCTGCACATTGAACAGGCCGAAAGGAATCCAGCGGGTAGAGCCGTTGACGGTATGGCCCAGGGGCGTCAGCACCAGCACCAGCGACAGCATGCCAATACCCAACAGCAGCCAGCCGCTGCGCTCCCACCATGAAATCGGCACATTCACCGCGACCAGCGCAAATACGCAACCGAGACCGGCAAAAATCAGCTGCCGGATCACATAATGGTAGCCATTACCCATGGTTTCGGCCGCAATATCCATGGACGCCGAAGAAATCATTACAATGCCCACCACCAGCAGGGCGGCCGAACTGATGATCAGTAACGGCAACGGCCGCAGGTCACTGAAACGGGTGTTGTGGTGGTTGAGGGTCATATCCGCACTCATACCAGTGCCCCCTCTTCCAGCTGCCCGACCAGGCTGCGGAACTGATCACCGCGATCCTTATAATCGCGGAACATGTCAAAACTTGCGCAGGCCGGAGATAGCAGAACGCGATCCCCTGCGACGGCGACGCTGGCGGCTTTTTTTACCGCATCGGCCAGCGAGTCTTCCAGGTGAACCACGCCTGAATCGCCCAGGACGTCGGCCAGGCGACCGGCATCCGTGCCAATCAGGATCACCGCGCGGCAATGCTCGGCCACCGGTGCTTTCAAGGGTGAGAAATCCGCGCCCTTGCCGTCGCCACCGGCGATCAACACAATCCTGCCACCGGCAGGCACCAGACTTTCGATGGCGGCCGCGGTAGCGCCCACATTGGTGCCCTTGGAATCATTGATGTAATCGACCTCAGCCACCCGGCGAACCCACTCGCAACGGTGGGGCAGCCCTTTAAAGTTCCGGGCCGTTTCCAGCATCAGGTCCATTGGCAGGCCGGCGGCGTGGCCGAGAGCGAGCGCTGCCATCACATTGCTGATGTTGTGGTGTCCCAGCAGGCCAAGTTCGTCTGCGAGAATCAGATTGTCGAATCCGAAGGTGATCCAGGTGCCATGCTCGTCGTCCCGGGTGCTGAATGTCTCCGGATTGACCCGATGGAAACCGAAACAAAGGAACCGGAGGGTATCCCGGGCCATGGGGGTACTCAGGGCATCGTCCAGGTTAACGATGGCGTTCTGACAACCGTTGAAAATCCGCTGTTTTGCCCGGAAATAATCCATCTTGGTGGCGTAGCGGTCCATATGGTCATCGGACAGATTCAGCACCGTTGCCGCCATTGCATTGAGTTCATGGGTCGTTTCAAGCTGGAAGCTGGAAAGTTCCAGGACATAGAGTTCTGCACCCTGGCCCAGCAGATCCAGCGCGGGCGTGCCGATATTGCCACCCACCGCAACTTTCAGGCCTGCGGCTTTTGCCATTTCCCCAACCAGCGTGGTCACCGTAGTTTTGCCATTGGATCCGGTGATGGCGATAATCGGCGCATCAGCCGCTTCGGCAAACAGATCAATATCACCGCGGATCAAGGCGCCTTTCTCAACCGCCCTGCGAATCGCGGGCTCGGCCACCGGGACGCCGGGGCTGACCACCAGTTCATTGAAACCGGCGAAGGTGTCCGGATCGAAGTCGCCAAGATAAACCGGCACTTGCGGATACTGCTCACGCAACTGTGCCAGCCCCGGTGGCTCTGGCCGGCTGTCTGCCACGGCCGGCTCACGGCCTTTTTCGCACAGATAGCGGACACATGAGAGCCCGGTATTACCGAGCCCCACTACCAGTGTCCGACGATCTGAAGCGATCACACCCATGGCGATTGCGTTCCCCTATCTGAGTTTCAGGCTGGCAAGACCGACCAGCACGAGCACAACGGTGATAACCCAGAAGCGCACGATCACGCGCGGTTCCGGCCATCCTTTCAGTTCAAAATGGTGATGCAGCGGTGCCATCCGGAAAATGCGCCGGCCGGTGAGCCGGAACGATGCCACCTGCAGGATCACGGAAACGGTTTCCATAACAAAAACACCACCCATGATAAACAGCACGATCTCCTGCCGGACAATGACCGCCACAATCCCCAGCGCTGCGCCAAGCGCCAGGGCGCCCACATCGCCCATGAAAACCTGGGCCGGGTAGGTGTTGAACCAGAGAAAGCCAAGCCCGGCGCCCACCAGCGCGCCACAGAACACGATCAGCTCGCCGGTTCCCGGTAAATGCGGGATCAGCAGATAGTTGGCAAACTCTGAGTGGCCGGACGCATAGGCAAAAATACCGAGGGCCGCCGCCACCATCACGGTTGGCATGATGGCCAGGCCATCCAGACCATCGGTCAGATTGACAGCATTGCTGCTGCCGACAATCACGAAGTAGCTGAGCAGAACAAACAGCACCGGGCCCAGAGTCAGCGATACCTCTTTAAAGAAAGGCACGTAAAGCGACGTCTCCTGTGGCAGCACCGAACTCGAGAACAGGGCGATGGCGGCCCCTGCACCGATCACCGATTGCCAGAAATACTTCCAGCGGGCCGGCAACCCGCGGGGGTTACGCTCCACCACTTTGCGATAGTCATCAACCCAGCCAATGGCACCAAACAACAGGGTCACCAGAATCGTTATCCACACATACCGGTTCGCCAGATCCGCCCACAAGAGTGTACTGACACCCACCGCCACCAGAATGAGCGCACCACCCATAGTGGGTGTACCGGCCTTGCTCAGGTGCGTCTGCGGGCCATCGTCACGAACCGACTGACCGATCTGGTACTGACTGAGTTTGCGAATCATTAACGGTCCGATCACAAGCGAGATCAACAGCGCCGTCAGTACCCCGAAAATGCCTCTCAGAGTCAGGTACTGAAAAACCGTCAGCGCCGAGAAATATTGTGATAGAACCTCTGTCAGCCAGAGCAGCATGTGTTATCCACCTTTTGTTTTATTCCCTCTACCACTCGGTCCATGGCAGCACTGCGCGAGCCTTTGACCAGCACCGTCTGGGAACCAGCACTGCTTTCAAACAGACGAGACACAGCCTCATCATGGCTGGAACACACCTCGGTGGCGGCGCCATACCCCTCCACGTAACCTTCACACCCACTGCCCACGACCAGCAGCCTGTCAACACCCCGGGCGCGGGCAAACCTGCCGATATCGCGGTGCATCTCTGTGTGATCTTCACCCAGTTCTGCCATCGCGCCCAGAACAGCCGAGCGAGTTCCCGGGTAGCCAGCAAGAACCTCAATGGCTGCTTTCATGGAGGCCGGATTGGCGTTGTAACTGTCATCAATCACCGTCCACCGGGAGGTCAGTTTCAGGGCCTGCAAACGACCCTTGAACGCCTGCAGGCCGGCAAGCCCCCGCGCAATTGCGTCATCGGTGGCACCAACGGTCTGGGCGGCAGCAATGGCCATCAGGGCATTGGTAATGTTGTGCTCACCCTGAAGTGACAAACGGATATCGCACTGCCAGCCGTTAGGCCCCTGCGCCGTAAAACGCATTTCCGGACCATCCACCTGAACGTCAGCAGACCGGTAGTCTGCGCCGCGCCGACCCTGACCACTGACGGATTTCACACTGCGTTGCCCGGCACGCTGGTGCCAGGCATCAAAGGCCGGGTCGTCCATGTTCAGGACCGCTACACCGTTGGCAGGGAGACCGTCGATAATCTCGCCCTTGGCCCGGATGATATTCTGGTAACTGCCAAACCCTTCAAGATGGGCCTGGCCGGCGTTAGTGAGAATGGCAACATCGGGCCTGACGATTGCCACTGTATGCGCAATCTCACCCAGAGCGCTGGCGCCAAGCTCTATCGCCGCGTATCTGTGCTCCGGAGCAAGGCGGAAAAGCGTAAGCGGCACGCCTATGTGGTTATTGAGATTGCCCTCGGTTGCAAGGGTATTACCCATCCGTCCGAGAATGGCCGCCACCATTTCCCGCACGGTGGTTTTCCCACTGCTTCCGGTGACCGCCACGACACGGGCCTTGCTGAGGTTACGGTTGGCGGCCGCGATGGCTGCCAGTGCCGCGATGGTGTCTGTTACCACCAACTGGGGCAGTTGAACGGTGTTATCGGCATGATCAACAACCGCCGCCACAGCGCCGGCCTGGCGGGCGGACTCAATAAACCGGTGGCCGTCAAAGTTGTCACCACGGATCGCCACAAACAGATCGCCCGGGCCAATATTCCGTGTATCGGTGGACACATTGGCAAACCGGATATCGTCCTGCCAGGCGCCGCAGGGCCGACCTTCAACCCACTCAAGAGCCTGCCTGAGAGTGAATGGAGACATCATGATGCGGCGCCTCCGTTCAGCGAAAGCAGATGAAGAACCTGCCCGGCATCACTGAATGGCAGGCGCTGGCCCGCTGTTTCCTGCCAGGATTCATGGCCCTTGCCGGCGATCAACACGATATCTCCGGGCTCCGCGGCCGCAATTGCCTGGCGAATTGCCTCAGCACGGTCGTGAATAACAGTCACCTTCTCCGGTGCCGCGAAACCTGCAAGAATCTGGTCGGTAATGGCTGCCGGGTCCTCGCTGCGCGGATTGTCATCAGTGACGAACACCAGGTCGGCGCCGCGCTCGGCTTCAGCGGCCATTGCCGGGCGCTTGCCGGTATCACGGTCACCGCCACAACCAAACACGCAGATCAACCGGCCGCTGACATGGGGCCGCAAAGCCGCCAGTGCGTTTTCGAGGGCGTCCGCGGTATGGGCGTAATCCACAATCACACGCACCCCGTTGCCACCGGTAAACGGCTCCAGCCTGCCGGGCGGCGGCACCAGACGTTTCACTGCCAGCTGAACCCTCTCAACAGGCACGCCCAGGCTCAGAACTGCCGCCATGGATGCCAGCAGATTGCTGACATTAAAGCTGCCCATAATCGAGGCAGAAATATCAAAAGCGCCCCACAGGCCATCCACCGATGCAGAGAACCCATCATTGGTCTGGCTGATCCCGGTCAGCCAGAGCTCGGTTTGTGCCTCGTGAAGGCTGAAACGCACCCGATCACACTTGCCGTCCAGCTGTTCATAAAGCTGGCGGCCAAAAGGGTCATCAAAATTGATGACCGCGAAGTGAAGCTCTTCACGCTCAAACAGTCGCGCCTTGGCGGCCCCGTAGGCTGCCATTGAGCCGTGGTAATCGAGATGGTCCCGGGTCAGATTGGTAAACACGGCACCGGTCATGTTCAGACCATCGACCCGCCCCTGGTCAAGAGCATGGGATGAAACTTCCATGGCCGCCGCGCGGCCGCCCTGGGCAATAATGTCCGACAACACGCGGTTGACCTGGACCACATCCGGGGTGGTGTGTGACGCCTCCTGCATGGCATCCGGCATGCCATAACCGAGAGTTCCGATGACGCCACAGGGAGTGCCGGTCTCCTGAAACAAGCTGGCGATATAGTGTGATACCGAGGTTTTGCCATTGGTGCCTGTGACGCCGATCAGCCGCAGCCGCTGGGACGGATGTTCGTAAAAACGATCAGCAATCATGCCCAGCCGGGCCTTCAGATTTTCCACCGGAACCAGCAGCGCGCCTGCCCTTTCGTAGCATTCACCGGCCTGGCCGGTTTCCAGCAGAATCGCGGCCGCACCAGCGGCGATTGCCTCGCCCACATACTGGTCTGCCGGGGTCCGGCTGCCCGCCAGCGCGAGGAAGGCATCACCGGCAGAGACCTTGCGACTGTCCGTGGCCAGGCCATGAATGGTCACATCAAACACTGAGGGCACGGCGGCCACGCCCTCGAGCAGACTCCGGAGTGATGACATGCACATGCCCCTAACCCCGCTCACTGGATACCGGTTCAGACGCTTTGGTCTGCCCCAGTTCCAGTTCCGGCTTGACGTTCAGCAACCTGAGCGCACCCCCCATCACCCGCGCAAATACCGGCGCGGCCACTTCACCGCCGTAGTATTCACCGGACTGGGGTGCGTCTACAGCCACCACGGTTACAATTCTTGGATCGTCTATCGGCGCCATGCCGGCAAAGATTGCCTTGTACTGGCTGTCTTCATAACCATCTTTGCCGACCAGATGCACCGTGCCGGTTTTCCCGCCGGCAGAATAGAAACCCGGCTGGGCTCGTTTGCCGGTACCGTTCTCGACCACTTCCCGCAACATCTGGCGAACATCGAATGTCACCTGCTCTGACAGCACACGCTGCCCCACCGGCTTTGCCTGCACTTTCAGGAGGCTCAACGGATAACGAATGCCACCATTGGCAAGCACCATATAGGCCTGCGCCAGTTGCAGAGCATTCACGCTCATACCATAACCGTAAGACAGCGTGGCCTCTTCGACCGGACGCCATTTCGGGGGAGCGGCAAGCACACCAACCGCCTCGCCCGGAAAGCCAATACCCGTAGGCTGGCCGAAACCGAGCCGGGCATAGAGATCCCGAATGACATCGCCACCAATGTCGGTCGCGATTTTGCTGATACCAACATTACTGGATTTGGCAATCACGTCCGTCAGACTGATGACACCGTAATTACGGTGGTCGCGAATGGTGAACCTCCCGAAACGCCGAAAACCGGGGTCGGTATCGATCGTGTTGGTCGCCTTGAACCTCCCCGACTCAAGAGCGGCGGCCATCGACAGCGGCTTCATGGTCGAGCCCGGTTCGAACAGGTCGGTAATCGCCTTGTTACGGAGGCGGTCGGGGCTCAACTGACTGCGGTCGTTGGGGTTATATGAGCCCTGATTCACCATCGCCAGAACCTCTCCGGAGTCGACATCCAGCATCACCAGCGTTCCGCCCCTGGCGTTGTGGGCGCTGACGACCGCTTTCAGTTCCCGATAGGCCAGATACTGCAGGCGAAGATCAATACTCAGTGCCAGGCTTTTCCCGGGCCGGGCATTGCGAATCAGCGTAAGGTCTTTGATGACCCGACCGCGGTTATCCTTCAGTACCCGCTTCTTGCCGCGCTCGCCGCTCAGCCAGTCGTTATACGCAAGCTCAATGCCTTCCTGGCCGAATTCATCAATGTTGGTAAAGCCCACCACATGGGAGGTCACCTCGCCGGCCGGATAGTAACGACGATACTCCTGGCGGCTGTAGATTCCCGGAGTGCCCAAAGCCATAACCTCCCGGGCCAGTTCCGGCTGGATCTTGCGGCGCAGATAGAGAAACTCCCTGCTTGCATATTTGCGCAACCGGGCCCGCAACTCGCCCTCGCGGAGCCCCAACTGTCTGGCAACCGCTGTCAGCCTGGGGTCACCTGCATCGGTTTCAGAAGGATTGATCCACAGCGTCTGTACCGGAGTACTGACTGCCAGCGATTCGCCGTAACGATCGGTGACCACACCGCGGTGAGCGTCAATCTGCTCCACCCGAATGGTCCGCACGTCGCCCTGCTGGCGGAGAAACTCCTGATCCACCACATGGAGATCAAGCAGGCGCCACGCCAGCGCCGCAACCACCATCAGGAACACGCCCAGAACTGTGCCGTATCGCCAGGCCTTGAGCCCCGCGACCAGTCTCTGGCCCATTGTTGCATTCCCGGAATCCGACACTGATCTCACCTTCGGGCTGATTGTTTTGCTATCTGGAAACGACAATCGGAGCCATTACCGGCACTAACACGACATCTTCTTTGCCTGGTACAGACATGCCGAATCGTTCAGAGGCCAACCGCTCTACCCGTCCGTGGGCGCTCAGCGCGCTCTGTTCCAGCAGCAACTGGCTCCATTCCCGCTGATATCCATCCCGCTCGGCCTGCAACTGAGACAGAGTGTTGAACAGCTCGCGGTTTTCGTGGGCACTGACCACCACGCCAAGCGACGAAATCAACAGCAGCGCCAACAACACGACCGAAATAACGGCCTGGGGCTGTCGCAGCGCAACAAACACCTGGCGGGACAAACGTACTGCCGTCGACAGGCCATCCCTGACCCGTTGCCTGTTCAGGCCGGATGCTTTGGTTCCGGTTCTCGGTTCTATTGCTACGGCGCCCATGCTAGTTGCTCCTCTGGCTTCCGTCTGAGTCGGAAACGCGCTCGAGTACCCGCATAACGGCACTCCGGGCTCGCACATTGTCATTCACTTCCTGCTCGTCCGCTTTCAGCGCCTTGCGCACAAGCCGAAACCCGGATGCCTCCTGTTCCGCAGTAACCGGTACACCTTTCGGCAACCGCGGACCACGGGCCAGGTCTCTCATAAAGCGCTTTACCAGCCGGTCTTCCAGGGAATGAAAGCTGATCACTACCAGCCGGCCGCCGGGCAGGAGTCGTTTGGCACCTGCTGCAAGCCCCGCCTCCAGATCTTCCAGTTCCCGGTTGATGAAGATCCGGACCGCCTGGAAAGTTCGTGTTGCGGGATGCTTGTGTTTTTCTTTTCTGGGAACGGCCCCTGCAACCAGCTCGGCAAGCTCAAAAGTCGTCTGCAGCGCTTTTTCTTTGCGGCGCTCCACGATCCGCCGGGCAATCCGGCGTGAAAACCGTTCGTCGCCGTAACGGAAAATCACATTGGCGATTTCCTGCTCGTCCGCTTCAGCCAGCCATTGCGCGGCACTGGGCGGCTGCTCCGGATTCATTCGCATATCCAGGGGGCCATTGCGCATAAAACTGAAACCCCGCTCTGCGTCATCCAGTTGCGGCGAGGACACGCCCAGGTCAAGCAATATCCCGTGGACCAGAGACCAGCCCTGCTGATCAATGGCCTGGCCGAGCTCGGCAAAAGAACCGTGAAAAACGCGAAAACGCCCGTCCTCTTCCGACAGACTTTGCGCCGACTCGATAGCCTGGGGATCCTTGTCAATGCCCAGCAGCGCGCCGGCCGAATCAAGATGGGCAAGAATCAGGCGGCTGTGGCCGCCGCGACCAAAAGTGCCATCGACGTAACGACCAGCGGAATCACTGACCAACAGCTCTACGGCGGAATCGAGCAGAACAGAGCGGTGGCGGTAATGTTCCGCCGAGCCCTCTCTGCGCTCGACCGTCATAGCGACAGGGCCTCCATCTCTGGTGGCATTTCGTCTTCGCTGTCCGTCTCATCCAGCCATGCAAACCACCGCTCCTCGCTCCAGAGCTCGAGCTTTTTGCCCTGACCGATCAGCATCAGCTTCTTCTCCAGCCGGGCATAACTGCGAAGCGTCGGCGGCACCAGAACACGCCCGGCGGAATCCAGCTCCAGGGGTGTGGCATGACCCAGCATCAAACGCTGCAGGCGCCGTGCTACCCTGTTCATGTTGGGCAGAGCTTCAATCTGTGGTCTCAGCGCCTCCCACTGGGGCTCGGGATAGACCAGCAAACAGCGCTCTTCATCGGCGTTGGCCGTCAATACAATGCGTCCACCACAGGTATGTGCGAGTTCTTCGCGCACCTTGGCGGGGATCGCCAGGCGACCTTTCGCATCCATATTGATGGCATGACTGCCAAGAAAATTACTCATTTGCTCTCATTCCGGAGGTCGGAAACCACAAAAAACCACTTGAAACCACTTTTTCCCACTAATGCACACTATAGAAACACGCAATCCACAATGCAAGCGGCAAAATCAGCGCGGGAGCAGGAAAAGTTTCTTTAATGACAGTGGGTTACAGTAAGAGATTAAGGAGCAGAGGCGGATATGTGACAAGAAAAACCGAAAAATCAAATACCTGCAGATAACTTTGCACATAACAAGTGAGGAACAAGATTATTTGGTTATAAAAAACTGCTTTTGATAGACGTGAAGTGTATAGCGAGGGTAGAAAAATGAGCTCGCCGATAAGCCGGGTTCTGTCTTGGACAGTCATTCATCTAGGGTCTGCGTTGCCACAGACCTCAAGCGACCTACCCGAATCCAGCGCGGGCCGCGCCATTGGATTCCTATTTGGTCTTGCTCCAGGTGGGGTTTACCATCGCCGTGAACTGTTACCAGTCACGCGGTGCGCTCTTACCGCACCGTTTCACCCTTACCGGTGCCCGCGAACGTGTCACGGCCACTTAGGCGGTCTGCTTTCTGCTGCACTTTCCGTCGGCTCACGCCGCCCAGGCGTTACCTGGCACCTTGCCCTGTGGAGCCCGGACTTTCCTCCCCCGGTAAAACCGACGGCGACTGTCTGGCGAGCTCGGGCGTGACAATACGCCAGAGCGCAGTCCCAGGCAAGGGAAACCGTCATCGCGTCTGCCGGATAAAGAGCCAGGACCAGCATCAGGCATCCTTTAAAGCAAGCGCCCTTTGATAAAGTTCATTCTTGGCCTTGCCGGTGATTTCAGAAACCAGTTTCGCGGCCTTCTTTACGGGCAATTCCATCAAAAGCAGTTTCAGTAGCCGGTCAGCTTCTTCCATTGCCGTATCGGCCGCTTCTTTCTGTGCCCCGTGGATCATGATAACGAATTCTCCGCGACTGCCATGGGGATCGTCCCGAAGCGTCTGTAGAACATCCGCTGCCGCACCCGCGTAAAATGTCTCAAAGCTTTTGGTCAACTCCCGGGCAATCACGATTTCCCGGCCAGGCCCCATCGTTGCCACGATATCCGCGACCGCATCGAGAATACGATGGGGTGATTCATAGCAAACCACCGTTGGCACTACTTCAGCAAGCCGCTCCAGCTTTGCCGCCCGGGCGCCCTTTTTGGCTGGCAGAAATCCCTCAAAGGCAAACCGGTCGGTCGGAAGTCCGGCCGCACAGAGCGCAGCAATAATGGCACAGGGCCCCGGCACCGGTGAAACCCTCAGTCCCCGTTCACGGGCAGCGCGTACCAGGATGAATCCCGGATCAGAGATCAACGGGGTGCCTGCGTCTGAAATCAGCGCAACGTCGCTGCCTTCCTCCAGTCGGTCAAGCACCTTCACCACACGGTCCCGCTCGTTATGATCATGCAGGGCCAGCATTGGGGTATCGACTGACATCGCCTGCAGGAGACGCCCACTATGGCGGGTATCCTCCGCTGCCACCAGCGAGACGGCTTTGAGCACGGCGACGGCCCTGGGGGAAAGATCCTCAAGGTGACCGATGGGTGTGGCAACAATATAAAGCGTACCACCGGCTTCAGATTTTGCAGATTCAGAACTCACAATTGCCTCGTAATCAATGGGCTTATGACATCGACGTCATGTGAAACAGCTCGGGAACTGGTAAACTTGCCCGGTGTCTTTTGGCATGATGCAGCCGATACCGCGGCACAACAAGCGTATTTATCCGAGTCTTTGCGAGCCATCCATGACCAGATTCAGTTTCAACTTCCGAACCTCAGCCGCTTTGATGGCCGTTATTCTGTTGCTATCCGGTTGTGCCAGCGTCAACCTGAATTCGTTCAGCGCTCCGAACGCCCGGGAGGCCCTGAGCGCGGCTGAAAGCGAATCCGATCGCGGCCTTGCCCACAATTACCTGTTACAGGAAGCCGACCGGTTTCTGGCAGGCCGGCAGGCCGAAGACGCCAGAACCATTCTTCAGAGCAACCAGCTTTCCAGCCTCAGTGCCGCCAACGCCAATCGGCAGCGCCTGCTTGCCATGGAGGCTGCGATTGCACTTGAGGACGCCGACTGGGCACAGCAGATTGCATCCGGGCTCAACCCGGAAGACCTGCTCGACTACGACAGAAACGAACTGGGCCGCGCGGGCAACCTCCAGGCCGAGCTTTACCAACTGGCAGACCGGCCGTTAATGGCTGCCATGACCCTGGTTCTGCTGGCGGAGTCCGATACCACAGCGGATGTGCAGTCGTTACACAACCGCATCTGGGAAAACCTGAAGAACACGCCTGACCGCACCCTGGCCAGCGCGACCGCAAGGTCCATCGGATACGAATCCCAGGGCTGGCTGGAACTGGCAAGCGTGCTGCGAGATAGCGGTCTGACCATTGAACAGCAGGGGCGCGCGATACGTCGCTGGCAGAACAACTGGCCGGGCCATCCCGGCGCCGATATTCTGCCTGATGACCTGCGCCTGATTGCCAGTCTGGCCGACAACCGACCTGAAAAAATCGCCATGGCACTACCCCTGGGAGGAGCATTGGCCAGCGCTGGCGCGGCTATCCGGGACGGATTCTTTGCTGCCTATCTGGAGGACGAAGCCAACGACCGCTCAAAGGTCAGTATCCGGGTGATCGATACTTCCGACCGCCCTTTTGCCGAAATCTACCAGGAACTGGTGGACGAGGAGTACGATCTGATTGTCGGCCCCCTGGAAAAAGAAGCCCTGGCCACCCTCGCCAGGATGGACAGTCTGCCGGTATCCGTTCTGGGTCTGAACTACCTGCCGGACGGCATCCAGGCCCCGGGCGGACTCTATCAGTATGGCCTGTCTGCAGAAGATGAGGCTCGACAGATCGCCGAGCGCATGATCGCCAACGACGTGGAACAGATCCTGGCTCTTATACCCATGGGCAACTGGGGCGACCGCCTGGAACAGGCTCTGCTGGAGCGGCTGAATGAACTGGGCGGAATTGCCCTGGACATTGAGCGCTACTTTCGCGAGGACAACCTCAGGGCCGTCACTGCCGACTTGCTGGGCGTCACTGTTTCCAGAAACCGCGCCATTGACGTTGAGCGCACCGCGGGAATCGATGTCGAGTTCGAGCCCAGGCGGCGTCAGGATGCCGACGGTATCCTGATGGTTGCGGAGCCAACTATTGCGCGGCAGTTCAAACCGCTTTTTGCCTTCTATTTCGGGGGTGACCTGCCGGTGTTTTCTCCCTCCATGATTTATGAAGGCAGTCCTGACCCCTCCCGTGACCGCGATCTGAACGGCGTCACCTTCACCGACACGCCCTGGATTCTCGACACCGACAACGAGTTCCGGGAAACCGTCCGCAGCGCCATGCCGGAGCTGAGAGGCCAGCTTGGACGCCTGTTTGCTATGGGCGCCGATGCCTGGACGCTCAGCACCCGGCTGTCCCTGCTCCGGTTTATGGACGGTGCCTATGTCGATGGTCAGACCGGCACACTCACCATGGACGATACCGGCAGCGTTCACCGTGAGCAGCTCTGGGCCCGGTTTGAAAACGGTGTACCTGATCTGCTGCCGTCCCAGCCCAGGTCCGGAAAAGAAGCGGAACAACCGTCCAGTGCTGAGCAGCTTCTGGAGAGCGTCGGACGGTAACCAGGCACTGCACTATGGAAGATAACAGGCCCACCCGAAAAGCCCTGGGTAACCAGGCTGAAGGCGTTGCTGCCCGGTACTTGGCCAGGCAGGGCGTTCAGGTACTGGAAAGGAATGTTTATAACCGGGGCGGTGAAATTGACCTGATCGGCCGGGACCACGACACCCTGGTATTTTTCGAGGTGCGCTATCGGGGCACTGGCAGTCTTGCCGGAGCCGCAGAATCCATTACGTCCGGCAAGCGGAAACGTCTGCTCAATGCGGTAAAATTCTATCTGCATCGCCACCGGCTGTGGGAGGCTGACTGCCGTATTGACGTGGTGGCAATTGCACCGGGTGAGAGCAAACAATATCGGATACAATGGATTAAAAATGCAATCCAGGCCTAGTGTCCCGTCTGGCTCCCGAAGGGCGCGACGCAGTAGGTCAACGAATTAGCCAGACGGGACACTTGCTATGAGTAACTCTGACCAGCATATCAACCAATGCTTCGCCAGCCATATGGAGCATGTTGCCCATGCCGCCAGCTCAACCGCCCGGAATATAGACAGAGCCGCCGATGCCCTTGTAAACACCTTGCTGGCGGATGGAAAAATACTGACCTGTGCCAATGGCAATGCCAATATACTGACGCAGTATTTCTGCACCGCCCTGCTTAACCGTTTTGATCAGGACAGACCAGCGTTGCCCGCGATAAATCTTGGCGCTGACGCCACAACCTACTCCGCGATCTGTCGGGACAACCGGTTTAACGATACTTTCTCGCGGCAGGTCAGAGCCATCGGCAAGCCTTCCGACCTTCTTCTTGTGGTTGTCGACGACGGCCACAAGGCAAATCTCATACAGGCAATACAGGTTGCCCACGACCGGGAAATGACGGTGGTGGTCCTGAGCGCAAAAGAGAAAACCGACATAACATCGCTATTACATCCGGAGGACCACGAGATCTCTCTGGACAATCTTTCTCCCGCCAACGCAACACCCATCTTTCTGGTGATCATCAACGCACTTTGCTCGCTGATCGACGACAAGATTTTTGGCAGCTGATAAAAAAGCCAGCGACCTTGTCAGTCAGTCACTGACTTTTCGGTCACTGGCTTTTAATATCCGGGGGGATTCAGGGGGTTATCTGACAACCTTCAGGGTCGGCTTGCCGGATGGCCGATCGCCACTGCCGCCATCACCCTTACCGGGTTCTTTTCCTTCGGGGCCGGACCCGTCCGGATCCGGAGAGCCAGGTTCGCTGCCAAACACCATGCCCTCACCGTTTTCCTTGGCATAAATTGCCATTACCGCCTGGAGGGGAATGAAAACCTGCATGGGGACACCACCGAACCGGGCACTGAACTCCAGCGCACCGTTGCCAACCACCAGACCACGCACGGCTCCGGGACTGACATTCAGCACAATCTGGCCGTTGGCCACATGTTCTGTGGGTACCTGCACACCCTGAACGCCTGCATCGACCACAATGTAGGGGGTGCAGTCGTTATCAAGAATCCATTCGTTAAAGGCCCGCACAAGGTAAGGACGACTGGATGTCATGGTAATCTTGCTATCAGGCACTGCCTTTCTCCCGAACCCCTTTCAGGCTCCGTTTCAGTTGCGAATGTCTTCTTCCAGGTCAGACAGGCTGGCTTTGAACCCCTCACGAGCAAACATGCTTTCCATGTACTTGAGCAGAGGTCTACCCTGCTTGTCGTTAAGTTCAATGCCCAGTGCAGGCAACCGCCACAGAATGGGAGCAATACAACAGTCCACGATGGTGAACTCTTCAGAAAGAAAGTACGGCATCTCGCCAAACAGCGGCGCCGTTGCCAGCAGACTCTCGCGAAGCTCTTTTCTCGCCACTTCCGAAGCCTTGGTACCCGGCTGGGCCAGAATCTGGTCAACCAGCCCGCACCAGTCTTTCTGGATACGGTGAATCATCAGCCGGCTGTTAGCCCGCGCTACCGGATAAACCGGCAGTAGCGGAGGATGGGGAAAACGCTCGTCAAGATATTCCATCATGATATTGGGTTCATAAAGAACAAGATCACGATCGACCAGGGTCGGCAGAGCATTGTATGGATTGAGGTCGGCGAGTTCCCCGGGCGGGTTGTCGGGATCAACATTGACAACATCAACGGTGACACCTTTTTCTGCCAGTACAATGCGGACTCTGTGGCTGTAATGACTGGCCGGGTCCGAAAAAAACGTCATTGATGACCGTTTGGTCACAACGCCCATAGAACTACCTCACGAATTGGCTAACCGAATTGTCCTGAAAAACGCAAAAGTCCAGCAGGCTGATAGCACCCGCTGGACTCCAGATTTTCTGCAGTATACCTGAAAACTCAGTGGACGTCCTTCCAGTACTCACGATTGAGCAGGTAAGCGAAGATAAAGAAGATCGCGACAAAGATCAGGACAAACATCCCCAGTCTGTGACGCTCCAGCTTCACCGGATCGCCCATGTATGACATGAAGTTGGTCAGGTCGTACATTGCACTGTTGAATTCCTGAGGCGTCATCGAGCCTTCAGATGCCCACTCGGAACAGACACCTCCGTTGCGGACATCACCACTGAGAGGGTCAACACTGGCATCCGTGCCAATCTCCGGCTCTACGGCACACAGGCCCTGCAAGTCTGCCAGCACATGGGGCATGCCCACGTTTTCGAAGACAACATTATTGACACCGAGGGGTCGGGAATCGTCCTTGTAGAAACCACGAAGATAGGAATAGACCCAGTCCTCACCACGCAGGCGGGTTTCCAGGGTCAGGTCCGGTGGCGGCGCACCAAACCAGTCAGCAGCCATATCCTTGTCCATGGAGATTTTCATCAGCTCACCGATTTTGGCGCCGGTGAAAATCAGGTTTTCCTCGTAGAGCTCCTGAGGGATGCCGAGGTCTTCGGACACACGCTTGTAACGCGCATACTCCATTGAGTGGCAACCCATGCAATAGTTTGTGAACAGCGCCGCACCGCGCTGGAGAGAAACCTTGTCTGCGTGATCAGGCTCCATGGTGTCCAGCGGAACGGAGCCCGCTGCTGCCAGCGTCAGGGCTGGCAGGATTGAGATGAAAAGACCAATAATCAGCTTTTTCATTATCCTGTCACCCTCTCTGGCACTGGCTTTGTTTTTTCCATGCGTGTGTAGAACGGCATGAGTATGAAAAAGGCAAAGTAAAGCGTTGTCAGAATCTGCGCAACGGTTGTACGGCCCTCTGTTGCCGGGACGATGCCCAGATATCCCAGGATGATAAAGCTCACCACAAAGATTGCCAGGGCGCTCCTGCTCAGCCAACCCTTGTAACGCATGGAGCGAACCGGGCTTTTATCCAGCCAGGGGACAACAAACAGTATCGCAATGGCACCACCCATGACCACGACGCCCCAGAACTTGGCGTCCAGGCCGAAGAGGTCAACTGTGACCGCCCGCAGCATCGCGTAGAACGGCGTGAAGTACCACACTGGTGCGATATGATCCGGCGTTTTGAGAGGGTTTGCCGGCTCGAAGTTCGGCTTTTCAAGGAACAGTCCTCCCATCTCCGGGAAGAAGAACACTACGATGAAGAAGATAAAGAAGAATACGCCAACCCCCATCAGGTCGTGCACGGTGTAATAGGGGTGGAATGGAATGCCGTCTTTGGGCACACCGTTTTCGTCCTTGTTCTTCTTGATATCGATACCGTCAGGGTTATTGGAACCCACTTCGTGCAGCGCAAGAATATGCAATACAACCAGACCGAGAAGAACGATCGGCAATGCTACGACATGCAAGGCAAAGAAGCGGTTCAGGGTGATACCGGAGATCAGGTAGTCACCGCGGATCCACAGTGACAGATCTTCACCGATCACCGGAATGGCACCGAACAGGTTAATGATAACCTGAGCACCCCAATAGGACATCTGCCCCCACGGCAGCAGGTAACCCATGAAGGCTTCTGCCATCAGCACCAGATAGATCAGCATGCCGAAGATCCAGATCAGTTCGCGGGGTTTTTGGTACGAGCCATACATCAAGCCGCGGAACATGTGGAGGTACACCACCACGAAAAACGCAGAGGCGCCGGTGGAATGCAGGTAACGCAGCAGCCAGCCCCACTGAACATCACGCATGATGTATTCCACCGACGCAAAGGCTCCCTCGCCAGACGGATTGTAGCTCATGGTCAGCCAGATACCCGTGATCAGCTGGTTGACCAGCACCAGCATGGCCAGCGAACCGAAGAAATACCACACGTTGAAGTTTTTGGGCGCGTAGTATTTGCCCAGATGCTTGTTCCAGGCATCGACAACTGGCAGGCGCTCATCGACCCAGTTAAGTAGCTTGTTCATTACGCAGCCCCCTCAGGATCCAGACCGACAGTCAAAGTATTGTCGTCGTCAAAGCGGTAGGGAGGCACCTCGAGATTCGTTGGTGCCGGCATACTCGGAAAGACACGGCCAGCGAGATCAAATCTTGAACCATGGCAAGCACAGTAAAACCCGCCAAGCCAGTTCTCGCCCAGATCAGCAGGGGCCACCTCGGGCCGGAAGGTCGGCGAGCAACCGAGATGCGTACAGATGCCGACAATCACAGCATACTCTTCCTTGATGGAACGCAGGGCGCCGTCAATGTAGGCAGGCTGCGACGCCTCCTCGGAAAGAGGATCCTTTACCCGATCACTCAACTCCCGGATGTTCTCGATCATTTCGTCGGTGCGACGGATGACCCACACCGGTTTGCCGCGCCACTCAACAACCATCTGCTGGCCCGGCTCAAGCTTACTTATGTTGACGGTGACCGGCGCACCCGCTGCTTCCGCTTTAGCACTGGGATTCCAGGATGCCACGAAAGGAACGGCTGCGCCGACGACGCCGACACCACCCACCACAGACGTAGCACCGATCAAGAACCGGCGCCTGCCTTGGCTAACGTCGCCATTATTCATTATGGTTTTCTCCCATCAGGCGATGTGCAGCTTGATTCGCTCAAAACTGCATATCGAAAAGGCCTTCACACCCAAGATTATAAGCGCTTAGATGGTAATGAAATTACCCTGCCCTTACAAGTCACAAAGGTTCAAGACTGGCCGACAAACTGTCGAAAAACCTCCGGCAAACCCGGTATCCAGACAACAAAAAACCCGGCACACAGCCGGGCTTTCAATCCATCCCAGGTTTCCAGCAACCTTAACGCTTGGAGAACTGCGGACGCTTGCGTGCCTTGCGAAGCCCGACTTTCTTACGCTCAACCTTGCGGGCGTCACGGGTCACGTAACCCTCCTTGCGCAAAGCAGGACGCAGAGTCTCGTCGTAATCCATCAGGGCGCGGGTCAGGCCGTGACGGATTGCACCCGCCTGGCCACTGCTGCCACCACCTTTAACGGTGATATTGATATCAAACCGATCAGTGGAGTCGGCAACCACGAGGGGCTGACGAACGATCATGCGCAACGTGTCGCGACCAAAAAACTGGTCAATGGATCGACCGTTGATAGAGATGTTACCGCTTCCCGGCTTGATAAAGACTCGAGCCGTGGATGTTTTGCGGCGACCAGTACCGTAA
The DNA here is from genome assembly GCF_035268745.1 of Marinobacter sp. Taxonomy (GTDB): domain Bacteria; phylum Pseudomonadota; class Gammaproteobacteria; order Pseudomonadales; family Oleiphilaceae; genus Marinobacter. The sequence continues at coordinate 6,634 of NZ_DATFKH010000031.1, read as the reverse complement.
TTTTGTGCTACAGACATATCCGCCTTCCGTTAAATGTCGAGTTCTTTGGGCTGCTGGGCTGCGTGAGGATGCTCAGCGCCGGCAAAAATTTTCAGCTTCTTGAACATGGCGCGACCAAGCGGGCCATTCGGAAGCATGCCTTTGACAGACTTCTGTATGATCTGCTCAGGAGCCTTGTCGATCAGCTTCTCGAAGTTGATGGATTTGATTCCACCCGGGAAGCCGGTGTGACTGTAGTACATCTTGGCCGATGCCTTTTTGCCGGTAACCCGCACTTTGCTGGCATTGATAACCACAATGTAATCGCCAGTATCGACATGGGGGGTATACTCAGGCTTATGCTTGCCCCGCAGACGACGGGCGATTTCTGTTGACAGACGACCCAGCGTCTTGCCGGCTGCGTCTACAACGTACCAGTCACGTGTTACTGTTTCTGGTTTCGCACTCAGAGTCTTCATTGATTCCGCCTTGAACGCTATATAAGAAACGTTAAAAACCACCAGCGGTGATGCCTTGCATCCGCAGGAGGTTTCTTACCTGTATGTGTGCGGCATTGAAGTCATTCGGGGCTGAGATAACATCATTGCCTTGAAAAGCCAGGGCGCGAAGTATATCCGAACAATATCAGAAAACCAACCCCATGCCGCGGTGTTTCGAAATTCACCTATCGGTGTTCAGCGCCAGGCTCGACCCCCGCGTTAACGCTCCGACGGGGCTGCTTCCTCCCAGCCATAAAACCGCTGTACATTGCATAGCAAGGCACGCCCGAGTTGATCGATATCGGCTCCGCGCACCTCTGCGAGCGCAGCCAGGATGCGAGTCAGATATACCGGAGAATTCTCACCCGGCTGAATACCCTGAGGTGACATATCCGGGGCATCGGTCTCCAGGATTAACGAATCCACCGGCAGCCGCGCCAGGGTGTCCCGGGTTTTCTTCGCCCGCTCCTGCGTCACCAGCCCGCCAACGCCAATAAAACAGCCAAGATCCACCAGTTTACAGGCCTGCTGATAACTTCCGGCAAAACCGTGAACCAGTACCCTGCCGGAAAATCTTTTGCGCTTGAGCGCTTCGGCAACTTCGTCGTGGGTTCTGACGGAATGAACCACCAGGGGCAGATGGTTACGAGCGGCAATTTCTATCTGGGCCTCGAACCAGGGTGTCTGGTCCGCGAGACTGCCATGAAGCCGGTCAAGCCCGCACTCACCAAGCGCGACGCAATGATCAGGACGGTTCTGGAAAGCCTGTTCCAGTGCGGTGAGATCGCTCTGGGCATGCCCGTCAACATACCAGGGATGTATGCCAAGGCAGTAGTAAAGCCCCTCATACTCGGATGCGACGCGGCTCACGCGGTCCCAGTCGTCCCGGCGAACACCGGGAATCACCAGATGCGACAGCCCCAGTCTTCGGGCTTCCTCAAGAACCGACTCTCTCCGATGGTCAAAGCAGGGAAAGTCAAAATGGCAGTGTGCATCAATAAACCGCATGCCGCCCTCCGGGCAATCAGTGCTCTCGGGTTTTATGGAACCGGATATCGGGATACCGTTCCTGGGCCAACTGCAGGTTTACCATGGTCGGAGCAATGTATGCCAGTCGGTCGCTGCCGTCCAGGGCCAGATTATCGTTGGCCTTGCGCTCGAACTCGTCCAGTTTACGCTCGTTATCGCTGGTAACCCAGCGGGCCGTCGCCACGTTGATGGGCTCATACATGGCATCGACCTTGTATTCGCTTTTCAGGCGACTGACCACCACATCAAACTGCAGAACGCCAACAGCCCCGACAATCAGGTCATTGCTTGCAAGCGGGCGGAATACCTGGACCGCGCCCTCTTCCGCCAACTGGATCAGGCCTTTCTGCAGTTGTTTGGCTTTCAGCGGATCCTTGAGTCGAATGCGACGGAACAGTTCAGGTGCAAAGTTCGGAATGCCCTTGAACTTCATGTCTTCACCCGCCGTGAACGTGTCGCCCAGTTGAATGGTGCCGTGATTATGCAGGCCGATAATATCGCCGGCATAGGCATCACCTGCAGCCTCCCGGTCGCCTGCCATAAAGGTCAGCGCATCAGAGAACCGCACTTCCTTGGCAATGCGCACATGACGGGCCTTCATACCCTGAGTGTACTTCCCGGAAACGATGCGTAAGAAGGCCACGCGATCACGGTGCTGGGGGTCCATATTTGCCTGAATCTTGAAAACAAAACCGGAAAAGCCTTCTTCTGCAGGCTCCACCAGGCGCTTATCCGTCTCCCGTGGCTGAGGCGTGGGCGCCCATTCCACCAGGCCGTCAAGCATGTGATCCACACCGAAGTTGCCAAGCGCGGTGCCGAAAAACACCGGGGTCAACTCACCGGCGAGGAAGGCTTGCTGATCAAAATCGTGGGATGCACCTTTCACCAGCTCGATCTCGTCACGGAGCTCGGAAGCCCAGGTTCCGATGACGTCTTCAAGCTCCGGGTTATTCAGCCCCCTGATGACGCGCTCCTGCTGAATGGTGTGGCCCTGACCCGATTGGTACAGAACAATTTCATCCCGCATCAGGTGATACACCCCTTTGAAATTCTTGCCATTTCCGATGGGCCAGGTGATCGGCGCACAGGCAATGTTCAGAACGTCCTCAACCTCGTCCATCAACTCGACCGGGTCACGGGTATCGCGGTCCAGTTTGTTCATGAAAGTAATGATCGGTGTATCCCGAAGCCGGGTGACTTCCATCAGTTTGATGGTTCTTTCCTCAACACCTTTGGCGCTGTCAATAACCATCAGACACGAATCAACGGCCGTCAGTGTGCGATAGGTATCCTCGGAAAAATCTTCGTGGCCCGGGGTGTCGAGCAGATTTACCAGTCGCCCACCATACGGAAACTGCATGACTGAGGTAGTCACCGAAATACCGCGTTCTTTTTCCATGTCCATCCAGTCAGACTTGGCATGCTGACCGGACTTTTTCCCCTTGACCGTACCTGCCTTCTGAAGCGCCTGACCAAACAGCAGAACCTTTTCGGTAATGGTGGTCTTGCCGGCATCAGGGTGAGAGATGATGGCAAACGTCCGACGGTTATCGACTTGGCTGGAAAAACTGGTCATAAGTGGCAAGAACCCGACTGGAGCATAGTGTGAAAAAACACGCCATTATAAAGATATTGGCGCACTGACGCGAACCGGTGCCGCTCCGGGATCAGCCTGCATGCGACCCGTTCAAACACCGCAACCGGCAAGCTGCAGGGACAGTACCCGCGCATCTTCGCGCCCGGAAGAGGAGGGATAGTATCCGGGACGGAGGCCAATCTCGACAAAACCCTCTGCCAGATAAAGACCGGTGGCCGAACAGTTACTGACCCGGACCTCAAGAAGTATCCGGGTCATCCCGTCCCTGGCGGCTTCACCCACCAGATGCCGCAGCAGATGGCGCGCCAGTCCCGACCGACGACAGCCAGTGGCTACACAGAGATTCAACAGATGAGCCTCATCCGCCATATAAGCGACTACTGCGTAACCGGCAAGACCAGTCGAGATCTGAATTCCCCAGAGCCGGTAATCCGGCCGGAAACAATCCCGGAACACGCCCTCGGTCCACGGAAAAGAATAACCTCTGCGCTCGATCTCCAGTACCTCGGGCAAATCTTCGCCCCTGAGTGCACGCACACGGCGGTTCAGGGATTCGACCGCGCGGTAAGAAGCAGACACGACCGACTAGGCCTGATAACGGGATTTGAGCGCAGCCCACAGTTCCCGCTTATGGTGAGGTGTTGAAGACAGTTCTGCCAGCGGGTACGGGAAATCCACACCAACCCGCTCCAGAACCGGCCTCAGACAATGCTGTCTTCGTTCTTCCTGTTCGCCGCATAGTACACCCAGCAGAATGATCGATTGAGCCTGGTACGAAGACAGTAACCGCGACAGGACTTCCCGCAAATCATCCGGTGAATTGCCCGGTATGTCTGGATTCCGGAACACCGGCCAGTTCAGCGTCTGGCGGTCTCCGACGTCAGCCTGGCGCAGGGCACTGAGCAGATTTCTCGCCAGCGAATCCTGCAGGCGCTCGCCGGCCTCATCCGACCACTGGCTTATCAGCAAATAACTTTCGCTGGGCCAGATACCGAGATGCGCGGCAATGGTGTCTTGCATAGCTGACTCGCCGACAGAGTCCGGCACCTCCGCCACAGGTTCCGCCCGGGGTTCCGCAATCGGGGGCGGAGCCTCGGGTACCGCCGCAGGGTCAGGTCTGGCAGGCAATGGCACTTCTGGTTTTCTGACCTCCGCAGTTGGGGCCATGAGTGCCTGAAGATCGACCGTTCGATGAACCCCGGAGCCACTGTCTTCTTTCGGCCGCGATTGCTCTGGCAGGCCAGCTCCGGCATCACCACTGGCGGCGGGTTGCTGCCACGCTGTATCGTCTAGAGACTGATACTCGGGGCTGGGAGCCGCCCCGGGCAAAGGACGCCTGGCGTACCACATCCGGATACCCGCGGTGTTCAGATAGAATTGCCGGTGAGTTTCCGAGCCGGTCATTACACGTCAGCACCTTGCGGATGCCGGCGCTCAGCGCCACGGCTGATCAGATTCAGGGCTTCAATGTAAGCCTTGGCCGAGGCAATGATGATATCGGTATCAGCCCCGATACCGTTGACGATCCGCCCGCCGCGTTCAAGGCGGACCGTGACCTCGCCCTGGGCGTCAGTGCCGCTGGTAATGTTGTTTACCGAGTACAGCTGCAGGTTGCAACCGGAGTCGACAAGCGACTCGATGGCCTTGAAGGTTGCATCCACCGGACCGCTGCCTTCACCCTCCACCTTGTGTTCCTCACCATCCATCGTAAGGGTCAGAAGCGCGCGGGGTACAACACCGGTTTCCGAACAGACCTGCATGCAGACAAGCCCGAAGCGACCTTCTTCTTCTTTCTGCCGGGTATCACTGGCAATCGCCTGCAGGTCCTCGTCAAAGATTTCATGCTTGAGGTCGGCCATGGCCTTGAAACGGGTAAAGGCCTCATTGAGCTCGGTATCTGTATCGAACTGAATACCCAGTTCCAGCAGCCTGGAGCGGAAGGCGTTACGGCCCGAGTGCTTGCCCAGAACCAGACTATTGGTGTGCCAGCCAACATCCTGAGCCCGCATGATTTCATAGGTTTCGCGATGCTTCAGCACCCCGTCCTGATGAATGCCGGACTCATGGGCGAACGCGTTGGCGCCGACGATCGCTTTGTTGGGCTGGACCGGGAACCCGGTAATTGTGGATACCAGACGGGAAGCGGGGACAATATGCCGGGTGTCAATGCGGGTATCGATGGTATACAGATCCTGGCGGGTGCGAACCGCCATCACGATCTCTTCCAATGCAGCATTACCGGCGCGCTCACCCAGGCCATTGATGGTACATTCCACCTGGCGCGCACCGTGGCTGACAGCGGCGAGCGAATTGGCCACAGCAAGACCGAGATCGTTGTGGCAGTGCACCGAAAAGACGGCCTTATCCGCATTCGGAATGCGGTTCAGAAGCTGTCTGATGGTCTCACCAAACTGTTCCGGAATCGCATACCCGACGGTATCCGGAATATTGATGGTACTGGCTCCGGCATCTATCGCCGCCTCGATAACCCGGCACAGAAAATCCAGCTCCGAGCGGCCAGCGTCTTCGCAGGAAAACTCCACGTCGTCGACGTGACTGCGGGCACGTTTGATTGAACGGACCGCCTGTTCAACGACTTCATCAGGCTGCATCTGCAGCTTGTGCTTCATGTGAATGGGCGATGTCGCTATAAAGGTATGGATGCGTGACCGGGCTGCCGGCCTGACCGCCTCGGCCGCACGGTCAATATCCTTGTCCATGGCGCGGGCAAGACTGCATACAGTGGAGTCTTTGATATTTTCGGCGATAGACTTCACTGCCTCGAAGTCACCCTGGCTGGCAATCGCAAAGCCGGCCTCAATTACATCAACGCGGAGCTTTTCCAGAATACGGGCGATACGGAGTTTTTCGCCCTTGGTCATGGTTGCGCCGGGGCTCTGTTCGCCGTCACGAAGGGTGGTATCGAAGATGATAAGGTGGTCGGTTGAGGGCATGGGTGCTCCGGGAGTAAATTGTTGAGCTTATGGCAAACAGTATATCAGGTAGTGGGAAGATAGCCCTGGTGTGCTTGGCAGTGCAACACTGACCGAATAAAGGCATTGGCCCCGGCCGGCGCTGCGCGCCGGGATGACCTACTTTGCTCGCGCTGTCGCGCTCGGCCCTTCGGGCCCGCCGTCGCTGCGCTCCCGCGTCCTGCGGCGTGCGTGGCACGCCTTGTCACAGGGGGTCTTGGAGTTGCCTGCTGCCGGCAGCGCTTCGCACTGCAACGATAACCCGGAGCGGACCCGGGACGGTCCGCTCGTCCTTCCCTGAGCGAGCCGTGCTCGCTCTGCCTGCGGCACCGGGGCGGACACTCCCGTAGGTCATCTCTTTTCTGGTGCAAAACAAAAAAGCCCCAACATCACAGATGCTGGGGCTTGTTTATTAGGAGCCTGACGATGACCTACTCTCACATGGGCAGAAGCCACACTACCATCGGCGCTGGTCTGTTTCACGGCTGAGTTCGGGATGGGATCAGGTGGTTCCAGACCGCTATGGTCGTCAGGCAAAACGGTTGATCACTGGGGGA
>NZ_DATFKH010000030.1:0-1145 GCF_035268745.1 Marinobacter sp. | reverse complement strand
AGGCTGGCTTCGATGAACCTGTCGATATCACCGTCCAGCACATTCTGGATATTGCTGGTTTCGACCTTGGTACGCAGGTCCTTTATGCGGCCATCATCCAGTACATAGGAACGTATCTGGCTGCCCCAGCCGATATCCGCTTTGGCATCTTCGGCCTGCTGCTTGGCAGCGTTCCGTTCCTGCATTTCACGCTCATACAGCTTGGCCTTGAGCTGTTTCATGGCCTGATCCTTGTTCTGGTGCTGGCTACGGCCGGCCTGACAGGCCACCACAATACCGGTCGGGTTGTGGGTCAGGCGCACTGCAGATTCAGTCCGGTTAACGTGCTGCCCACCTGCACCGGATGCGCGGTAAACGTCTACCCGCAGATCGGACGGGTCGATCTCTATCTCGAAGCTGTCATCCACTTCCGGCGATATGAACACCGATGAGAATGAGGTGTGACGGCGGTTTCCGGAGTCGAAGGGCGATTTGCGTACCAGACGATGGACGCCGGTTTCCGTGCGCAACCAGCCATAGGCATACTCACCCTGAATATGAACGGTGGTACTTTTGATGCCGGCCACATCTCCTTCCTGAAGCTCGATAATTTCAGCCTTGAAGCCACGATGCTCGGCCCAGCGCAGGTACATCCGTAACAGCATATTGGCCCAGTCCTGGGCCTCGGTGCCGCCGGACCCGGCCTGGATGTCCATGTAGGCGTTATTGGCGTCCATTTCGCCGGAAAACATACGGCGGAACTCAAGTTTTTCCAGTTCCTTGTCCAGCGCGGCGAGGTCGGCCTCTATCTCGGCAACGGTCGCTTCGTCCTCTTCCTCGGCCGCCAGCTCCAGCAGGCTGTCGGCGTCGTTCACGCCGGAGGTGAGGTTGTCGATGGTGCCGACGATCAATTCCAGATCCGAGCGTTCCTTACCCAGCGCCTGGGCCCGGTCCGGGTCTTCCCATACGGAGGGTACTTCCAGTTCCCGTTCAACTTCGGTCAATCTTTCGCTGCGCTGATCGTAGTCAAAGGTACCCCCTGAGCGCTTCGGTGCGCTCACGAAGGTCTTTTATCTTCGTAACAATGGGATTGATTTCCATGAATTGCCTACTCGCTATCAGAAAATGGATGCGATCAAAATCAGAGGCGGGATTCTACCGGAAAT
>NZ_DATFKH010000029.1:0-48695 GCF_035268745.1 Marinobacter sp. | reverse complement strand
ATGAAATACAACGACCTGAGAGACTTCATGGACCAGCTTGAAAAGCTGGGAGAGCTGAAGCGTATTTCAGTGGAAGTTGATCCCCACCTGGAAATGACCGAAATCTGCGACCGCACCCTGCGGGCCGGTGGGCCGGCGTTGCTGTTTGAAAATCCCAAGGGTTATGACATGCCCGTGCTTGCCAACCTTTTCGGTACGCCGAAACGGGTGGCGATGGGAATGGGGCATGACAACGTCACTGCGCTGCGGGATATCGGCAGGCTGCTGGCGTTTCTGAAGGAGCCGGATCCGCCGAAAGGGTTCAAGGACGCCATCGAAAAATTTCCGATCTTTCGGAAGGTCATGAAAATGAGCCCGAAGGTGCTTCGGTCAGCACCATGCCAGGAGGTGGTTTACGAAAAGGATCAGGTGGACCTGCACCGGATTCCGGTTCAGCACTGCTGGCCGGGGGACGCCGGGCCGCTGGTGACCTGGCCGCTGGTGATCACCCGTGGTCCGCACAAAGAGCGGCAGAACCTGGGAATTTATCGCCAGCAACTGATTGGTCGCAACCGATTGATCATGCGCTGGCTCAGCCATCGCGGCGGCGCGCTCGATTTTCAGGAATTCCAGAAACAGAATCCGGGCCAGCCCTATCCGGTGGCAGTGGCACTGGGTGCCGACCCTGCTACAATTCTCGGGGCGGTTACGCCGGTGCCGGATACCCTGTCTGAATACGCTTTTGCAGGCCTGCTCCGGGGCAGTCGTACCGAACTGGTTCAATGCGAGCTGAGTGATCTGCAGGTGCCCGCCAGTGCCGAGATTGTGCTGGAAGGTTTTATCTATCCGGACGACATGGCCCCGGAGGGACCTTTCGGTGACCATACCGGTTATTACAATGAAGTTGATCATTTTCCGGTGTTTACAGTTGAACGGCTCAGCCATCGCCGGGACCCGGTCTACCACAGTACCTATACCGGCCGGCCGCCGGATGAGCCGGCGATTCTCGGGGTGGCTCTGAACGAAGTGTTCATTCCCATTCTGCAGAAGCAGTTTCCGGAAATTGTCGATTTCTACCTGCCCCCGGAGGGCTGTTCCTACCGCATGGCAGTGGTCACCATGAAGAAACAGTACCCGGGCCATGCCAAGCGCGTGATGATGGGTGTATGGTCCTTTCTGCGCCAGTTCATGTACACCAAGTTCGTGATTGTGACCGACGATGACGTCGACGCCCGCAACTGGGAAGACGTGATCTGGGCCATGACCACCCGTATGGACCCAAGCCGGGACACCACGCTGGTGGAAAACACGCCTATCGACTATCTGGATTTTGCCTCACCGGTTTCAGGCCTTGGTTCAAAAATGGGGATGGACGCCACCAGCAAGTGGCCCGGCGAAACCGACCGCGAATGGGGCACAGCGATTGCCATGTCCGACGACGTGAAACAGCGGGTCGATGAACTCTGGGATACGCTGGGCCTTGATCTTTCCGGCCGGCGCCCCGAGTGATATGGCCAGCGCTGGGTTTCGTATCTACATTGCCCCGGCCAATTCGGCTTTACCGCAGTCTGTCGCAACGGCATCTGCGAGCTTTGTGAGGCACGCCTGGCAAGTGGCGATGCCGCTTGAATAACCGCAATCAACAAACCATACCCGTGACCGCGCGCCTGATGATGTGCCGCACGGTCGGGCTCAGTGACCTGCAACTGGAGACAGAGGCCGTTATGGCATCCGGAAACAACCAGCCCCGCAAATTCCAGGCAAAGGTAGTCGACGTTCGTTCCATCAGCCACGATGTATACCGGGTGGAGCTGCAACTGCCCCGCCGGCGGGAGCTGTCTTTCCATGCCGGTCAGTATCTCGCGGTACTGCTGCCGGGTTCCGATCCCTGTTATTTCTCTATCGCCAGCAGTCCGTCCGCGGAATTGATCGAGCTGCACATTCAGGCAACACCGGAATGGGTTTCGGCCCAGAAGGTCATTGATGCGCTGACGTCCGGCGAAGACGTGACTGTTGAACTGCCTCATGGTCGGGCCTGTCTCGCTGCGGCACCGGAAAAGCCGCTTTTGCTGATCGCCGCCGGTACCGGTTTTGCCCAGGTGAAAAGTCTGGTGAATTATCTTCAGGAAACGGATTACGACCAGCCGGTCAGGTTTTACTGGGGTGTTCGCCGGCATGAGGATATGTACCTCAGGTCCCTGGCCCGGCAGTGGCAGGAGGATTGGCCCCCGTTCACGTTTATCCCTGTGGTGGGGGATGATGATGACAACGACTGGTCCGGTCACCACGAACAGCTGGTACGAACAGTGATGGCGTCAGGAATGGACTGGAATAACGTGGAGGTTCACGCCAGCGGGTCGCCCACCATGGTCTACACCCTTCTGGATGCGCTGGTCGAGGCCGGTTTGCCGCCGGGGGCATTTTTCTCGGATGTTCTCGAGTACGCGCCCCGGGGCCCAGCCTGAATCTCTCAGGCTTTGGGCATCGGCAGATCTGGCAGCCCGCTGTCCTTCACCAGTCCCTGCATTAACAGCTTTACGCTGTTCTCGCCTTCGCCCATATGGGCGTTGAGGCGGCTGAGTTCAGCCATGGTTTCACGACTGCGGCGCAGTTTAAGGCTGGTTACGAAATATTCTCTGGCCTTGCCCCAGAGCTCATTGCGCAGGCTCAGCCGCCCCAGTGCCAGCAGCAATTCGGCATTGTTGGGTCGGTCCTTCAGCCACTGCTCAGCGAAAAGCAGCTGTTCGTCCGGCTTGGCGCCTTTGACCCGGCCATAAAGATTGATCAGCTCATCACTCCAGTGATTGCGCAGCACCTTGCGAAGCAGGGTCTCGGCCTGTTCCTCGTCACCCAGTTCGGCCAACAGGCGGGCATATTCACGAATCGTATGCTCGTCCCGGCGCAGAAAGCCCGGCAGTTCATCCCAGAGTCGGGTCAGTGGCTCAAGACTGGATGAGTGGGTGTCCACCTGTCGGCGACAGTCGGCTGCCGCCTGCCGCAGCAGGTTTTGCCAGACCAGGCGTTCAAGATTGCCCTGTTCGTCGGCGCCGATCAGGTTACGCTTGCGGATCTCCGGCAGCAGCCGTGAAAGCTCGCGCCAGTCCTCAAGTTTGACATAGGCGTTTTTCAGCAGTTTGAGCACAAACGGATGGTGCGGAGCCTGTTTGCGCAGCCGCAGCAGTGTTGCCAGCGCCTGTTCCTCACGGTTGCCGGCCAGCTGAAGCTGAGCCTGGGTAATGCCGACAGCCATGTCAGAACCGGGTGTGCTCTCATAGGCCTGCCGCAGCAGGTTATCCACCTGGTCGTGGTCGCCGGTCTCGAAGGATGCCTGGGCGGCGGCCAGATAGTTGAGCAGCGGCGTTTCGGCATGCTCGGCGGAGGAAATCAGCAGTTTACGGGCCCGTGGCCAGTTGCCTTCAGCAAACGCCAGCAGGCCCTGAGTAGTGCGGCGCCGGGCCTTTTTTTCACTGCCCCGCGTCAGCCATGCGGCAACCGCTCCGGATCCGCTGCGCAAACGGCGCACCAGGTTGATGACGGCGGTAAGACCCATAAACGCAAGAATCAGCAGGGCCAGGCCTACCCAGAAATTGGTTTCGACCAGGATATTGCCCAGGCTGATGCGGATGTAGCCAAGATCGTATTGCAGGCCCAGAGCCAGGCCGGTGCCCAGTGCCAGCCCGACAAGAATGATCAGCAGAAGGCGGATCATGAGTCGTCTTCCTGTGCGGTGGTATCCGGGCCGCTGGAACTGTCAGACTGGCTGCCGTCGTTATTCAGGCGCCCCGCAAGACGGCTTTTCAATAGCTGTAGTGACTCGCTGATATCAGGCAGTTCCGGATCAATATTGCGGCTGGCCAGTTCTTCGAGCGTGTCAGACAGGGCAATGATTTTCGGGTTGGTACTGTCATACCAGGTGTTGATGGCCTGGCTGGCCCTGGCCAGTGAGCTGGAGTACATCTCCTGATGACCCCGCAAAACCGCCAGCTCGGCCTCCTCCAGCATCAACTGGAGGTTGAGCCGGAGATAGACGCTCTGCTCCGGTGAAAGCATGGGCTTTACCGGTTCATCCATATGCCGGACCACAACAACCCGGCCAAGGGTTTCCCTGGCGTGATTCCAGGCATCCATCCACCATCTGCTGTCAGCCGCTGTGGCTGTTGAGGAATCGTCCCCGGACTGCGCCAGCGTGCTTGCCAGGCGGTCACTGGCGAGGGCGCTTTCGGTCAGTTGCTGGATGCTTTCGATAGCCGCTTCCAGGGTCAGATACAGACCGGTACGGTCCACATCGGTCAGGCCCTTGAGCTTCATGATTTCCCGGGCCAGCTGCTCACGCACCGGATACACGCCGATGTCGTCGGTCTCATGGAGCACTTCATCGGCCGAGCGCAGGGCTGCGAGAGCTCCGCGGATGTCTTTCTCGATGATCAGGCGCTGATTGGCAATACGCAGCAGATATTCGGCTTCGGCCAGCAGCCAGTCGGTGCGGGTACGGTTACCGGCCTCCAGCAGCTCGCGGGCGTTATGATCAATCTGGCGCTGCTGGGTGGCAATCAGTTCGCGCTGGCTGGCAAGCTTGTTTTCCAGCGCCTGCAGGCGCTGGCTGTACTGGTTTCCGCTTTGGCCATACTGGCGCTCGAGTTGCCCGGTTTGTTGTTGAAGATTGTTGATCGACTGCTGCATGGCCTGGGTGTTGTGCCACTGCTGCCAACTCCAGAGACCCAGAATAATAACGGCCAGCAGGGCCACAACAGCCAGTAGCCATAGCGGCCACAGCCGCTGGCGGGTTGATTGGTTACTGATTGTGGCGGGCAGTCGGGCTTTTGATTCAGTCACGGGCATCCTTACTTGGTATTTCCGGGCTTGCGTCAGCGCTGGCCAGTCGGTGGGCAACGGCCGCCACAATGTCATGGTCGGCAAGGCTTTCGGGTACGCACGTCTGTTGCAGACCGGCCTTGTGGGCCTGATCGGCAATCCGCTCAACCGGGACCACTATCAAACTGTTTCCTAGATTATGGTCGGTATTGTTACTCAGGCAAATGAGATTGTTCAATGTTTCTCCCGACAGGGTGACCACAACCTCGGGGTCAAAGGCCGTGAGACTGTGCTGTAAGGTTGCGCCGTCATGTTCCGGAGCAAAGCGTCGGTAGAGCGGCAGCAGCGTTACGCCTGCGCCTCTGGCCTTCAGCATTTCAGGCAGCAGGTCACGGCCCTGCTCGCCTCTCGCGATGAGCACTTTCTGGTGTTCCAGCTGCGCCAGCTCGGGTAAATCCAGCAGTGCTTCACTGTTATGGCCTGCGGTTGGCTGGCGGGCATCCAGGCCATAGCCGGCCAGGACAGCGGCGGTACCTGCGCCAACCCCATACCAGAGAATTCCGCTGGGCGTTTGCGGCCACCAGGTATCCAGCCAGTCGATCAACAGGCCCGCGGCATAGGGACTGACGGCGATAACGTGGTTGAACTGGTCAATTTCGAGAATGCGGGTGCGAATGGACGGGTCGTTGGTGATTGCTTCCCGTTGCAGCATGGGCAATACCCGGACCTTCGCCCCGGCGCTTCTGAACGCGTCTGCCAGCCGCTCTGCCTCGGGCCTGGGCCGACAGATCAGAACCCGTCGGTGCTGCAATGAATCAGCTGGGGGTATGACCATAGATCTCGGCCAGTACTTTGTCCGCGCCCATGGCAAGCAGGTCCTCTGCCAGTTCACGGCCCAGTTCTTCCCCGTCCTTGCGGTGTGCGCGACCTTCGACCCGGAATACCTGGGTACCGTCAACTGCGCCGACCAGGCCGCGCAACCAGAGCATGTCGTCGTCTTCGAGCAACGCATAGGCAGCAATCGGAACCTGGCAGCCGCCTTCCAGCCGGCGATTCAGGGCTCGCTCAGCCTTTACCCGGTCCGAGCTGTCGATGTGGTCCAGAGTTGCGAGCATGGTAATCAGCTCGTCATCGTCCAGCCGGCATTCAATGCCAAGCGCGCCCTGACCAACGGCAGGCAGCGAGATTGAATCCGGCAGGCTGTAGCGAATGCGGTCGTGGAAGCCCAGCCGCTTGAGCCCGGAGCTGGCCAGCACAATGGCGTGATAGTCACCGGCATCCAGTTTGGCCAGGCGGGTATTGACGTTGCCGCGCAGGGTGCGAATTTCCAGGTCCGGCCGGTAGGCCCGAAGCTGCGCTTCCCGTCGCAGGCTGGCGGTGCCCACAACGGCGCCGTGGGGCAGTGCGTCAACGTTGTCGAAATCGTTGCTGACGAAAGCGTCGGTCGGATCTTCCCGCTCACAGATAGCCACCAGCCCCAGGCCAGGGGGAAATTCCATGGGCACATCTTTCATGGAGTGAACGGCCAGGTCGGCCCGACCATCCAGCATGGCTTCTTCCAGTTCTTTCACGAACAGGGCCTTGCCGCCGATCTTTGCAAGTGGAACGTCCAGAATCTTGTCGCCCTGGGTTTTGATCTTGACCAGTTCAACGGTAATCCCGTCGTTAAGGCGTTCCAGCTCGGCTTTGATGAATTCTGCCTGCCAGAGGGCCAGAGCACTGCTGCGGGTTGCTATACGTAGGGTTCGGTTTGCCATGTTGCCTGTTGCCGCTTGTTGAAAAATGTCTGTCAAGGGTACTCTTTGTCGGCCCGTTTGTGGAGCCGGAAATCGATGGTGTCAGGGCCCGGCGGCGTGCTCTTCCAGCCACTGGCGCACCTGGGGAGTGTGTCTGCGGCTGACCGGCAATTGCCCCAGGTCGCTGGTCAATCCGACCGCATGCTGGCCATCGCGGTGACGGATCAGCCCGCGTATGAAGCGCGTGCCGACCAGGCTCTGACGATGAATCCTCAGAAAATGCCGGGGATAGGCGTGTTCCAGTTCTTTCAGGGTGTAATCGGTTACGGTCTCGCCACCGGTGTGATGGAGAGTGACGTATTTGTGGTCAGCCTGGCAGTGGATGATGGCATTGAGGTCGATCAGTTCGGTACCGCGATGGGTGCGGACGGCAAGCTGTTCGTCACCGGATTTATCTCTTTCGCCCAGATTCTGCAATTGCACCCGGTTGATCCGGCCTGCCCGGTTCAGCGCATCAGCCAGGGCCTCGCGGCGAACCGGCTTGAGCAGGTAAGCGATGGCGTGGACGTCGAATGCCTGCATGGCGTAATGATCATAGGCGGTGCAGAAAATGAGCGCGGGCGGCGCGTCCAGGCGGGCAATGCGTTCGGCGGCTTCCATACCGTCCATGCCCGGCATGCGGATATCCAGCAGCAGCAGGTCCGGGCCCAGTTCCGCGATCCGGGTGAGGACTTCATGGCCGTCCGCCGCCTCGCCGCAGACATGGTAGCCGGGCAGCGCCTCTATCAGGCGTCCTATTCGCTCCCGTGCCAGCGGCTCGTCGTCGGCAATCAATACGCTCAGGTTGTCTGTCTCCGGCATAAGCAGGTCTACCTCCTGGCGGGGTTTCGGCGCTCGCCCACCTTCTGCCAGGGCAGGCGCATGGTGACAGTATAGATTTCATTCTGCTGGCTGTGCTTGAGCACGGCCGGTTCGCCGAACAGTGCCTGCAGTCGCGACTGGATATTGGCCAGTGCCATACGGTTGCCGGCGTGGGTGCGCTGGTCTATGGCAGGGCGGGGGTTCTGAACCATCAGGTAAACGGATGAGCCTTTGCGATAGGCTTCAATTCGCACAGTGCCTCCCTCCGGCCGCGGCTGGATGCCATGATAGATGGCATTTTCGATAAGCGGCTGCAGCGTCAGTGGGGGAATCGCCTGCTGTTCCAGCCTCTCACCGATCTGCCAGTCAAGAGCCAGGCGCTCCCCCAGTCGTAACTGTTCTATGGCCAGATAGCGGCGGCAGAGGTCCAGTTCCGATGACAGCGGGATCAACCGGTCCTCGGCCCTCAGGCTGGCACGGAAGAGTTCGGACAGATCCAGCACGGCGTCTTCGGCCCGTTCCGGGTTAACGCTGATCAGGCTGGCGATGGTGTTCATGCTGTTGAACAGGAAATGCGGGTGAATCCGCGCCTGAAGGGCCGTGAGTCGTGCCTGCATCTCGGCTTCCTGCTGTTGCTGCCACTGGAACTGCAGGTAGAAATAGCGCAGAACCATAAGGGTGATCAGCAGCGCCAGCAGCAGGTTCTTGGCCACCCCCTGCCATGGCGGCTCGGCCTGAGACGGTTTGATAACGCTGTCGGCGAACAGACTGAACGCCAATACGTCCAGCATCACAATGGCAACTACGATGATCGTGGCCATTGCCACACTCCGGCGGCCAAGCCAGCGTCTCAGCAGGCAGATGGCGGCAGCGCTGGTCAGCAGGGTCCATTGCACAAACAGAGAGAGCAGTCCGAAATAGTTCCAGTCGATCCAGCGTTCGTCCGCCTGCACCACTGCCAGTACCAGTGCCAGCAGCTCGCCGGTAACCACCAGCATGAATACTGCCCGCACCCGGCACAGGTCCGGTATGTAAAAATCATCCCCGCGCAATGCTATAATCCCGCCTTGTTTCATTTATCACACCCGCAGAATGATGCCGGGCTGTCAGCAGGAAAGATAGCATGACGGAACAGAACAAGAGCGCCGAAAAACCGTGGGGCGGCCGCTTCACCGAACCCACTGATGCCTTTGTCGAGCGCTTTACCGCCTCTGTGGGCTTCGACAAGCGGCTTTACCATCACGACATTACCGGCTCCATCGCCCACGCTACCATGCTGGCGGAGGTGGCAGTGCTGACCGCCGATGAACGGGACAGCATTATCGAGGGTCTTGAGGGAGTGAAAGCGGACATCGAGGCCGGGCGCTTCGAATGGTCCGTCAGCCTCGAGGATGTCCATATGAACATCGAAGCGAGCCTGACAGAGCGCATCGGTATCACTGGCAAGAAGCTTCACACCGGCCGCAGTCGGAATGACCAGGTGGCCACCGATATCCGCCTGTATCTGCGCGACGAGATCGACGCTATTGCCGCGGAACTGAAGCGTTTACAGAGTGGCCTGCTGGATCTGGCAGAGCGGGAAGCGGCTACCATCATGCCCGGTTTTACCCATCTGCAGACTGCCCAGCCGGTGACCTTCGGGCATCACCTGCTGGCGTGGTACGAGATGCTGGTCCGGGACGCTGACCGGCTCCAGGATTGTCGCCGGCGGGTCAACGTGATGCCGCTGGGTGCGGCGGCGCTGGCCGGAACTACCTATCCGATTGATCGCACCATCACTGCAAGGCTGCTTGGCTTCGACCGGCCCAGCGATAATTCACTGGACTCGGTCAGCGACCGTGATTTCGCCATCGAATTCTGCAGTTTCGCGGCCCTGTTGATGACCCACCTTTCCCGCTTCAGTGAGGAACTGGTGCTCTGGACCTCGGCGCAGTTCGATTTCATCGATCTGCCGGACCGTTTCTGCACCGGCTCATCGATCATGCCGCAGAAGAAAAATCCGGATGTGCCGGAACTGGTGCGCGGCAAGACCGGCCGGGTGAACGGGCACCTGATCAGCCTGCTGACCCTGATGAAAAGCCAGCCACTGGCCTACAACAAGGACAATCAGGAAGACAAGGAGCCGCTGTTCGACACCGTCGATACGGTCAAGGGCTGTCTGAAAGCCTATGCCGATATGATTCCGGCCATTGAAGCCAAGGCCGACAACATGCGAGTAGCCGCGAAGCGTGGCTTCTCGACGGCCACGGATCTGGCGGATTATCTGGTGAAAAAAGGCGTGGCCTTCCGGGATGCGCACGAAATCGTCGGTAAAGCGGTGGCATTTGGCGTGGCCGAGAATCGGGATCTGTCGGATATGACCACTGAAGAGCTGGCAGGGTTCTCCAATGTGATCGGTGAGGATGTTTTCGATGTGTTGACGCTTGACGGCTCGGTTCAGGCGCGCAATCACCTCGGTGGCACGGCGCCGGAGCAGGTTCTCGCCGCTGTTGCCCGCGCCCGCAAGACACGCTAGCGCACCCGGAGCCAAAGTGACCGCCCAGAATCTGCCGATAGACCTGAATTTTGATGACGGCATCGATCGCAAGACGCTTCGCAGGTTGCGGGGCCGGTTTCTGGTTATCAATCGTCAGCGCTGGGAGCGCGCGCGCTCTTCCCTGACCTACCGGCAGCAGGTGGTACTGGAAATCCTGCCGCTGGTGTTTCATCTCAATCACCCGTCACTGCCAGGCTATACCGATGCTCAGTGTCCTTACGGGCTCAGTCAGTATCGGCCTGCCGATGATGTTCTGAATGCGGCGCGCCGGTTGGCGAGAACGTTCTCCCTGAAGGATGAAGGCCGTCGCCAGCCAGATCTGGACGGTCTGTTTCTGATGGGCAGCCCGGGCACTCTTGGTCATTCGGTTGCCGCCGACCTGGATATCTGGCTGTGTCATCGCCCGGATCTGGGCGATCACGGCATTGCCTGTCTGGAGCGCAAGGCAAACCGGCTGGGAGAGTGGGCCCATAGCCTCGGGGTCGAGCTCCATGTCTTCGTGTTTTCCGCGGATGACTTTCGCGAGAGGCGTCAACGAGCGGAAGTTACCGGGGAAAATTGCGGCAGTGCCCAGCACTATCTGCTGCTGGATGAATTTTACCGCACCGGCATCTACCTGGGAGGTCGTTATCCGCTATGGTGGCTGGTACCGCCGGAGGATGAACATCGTTACGCCGATCGCACCCGGCAACTCATTGAATGCCGGTTTGTCCGCTCCGAAGAGTATATTGATTTCGGAGCGGTGCCCTCGATACCCCGGGAAGAGTTTCTCGGCGCCGGTGTCTGGCAGCTCTACAAGGGCATCGACGCACCCTGGAAAACGATCCTCAAGCTGCTGCTGATCGAATGCTATGCGCTGGCAGAGGATCGCCCGTTGCTGTCAAAAGTATTCAAGCAGGCGGTTTTTGCCGGCATCACCGATGCTGACCGGCTGGATCCTTATCTGCTGTTGTATGAAAGGCTGGAGCAGTGGCTTACTGACAATGACGCCGGTGACCGGTTGAATCTGGTTCGCCAGAGCCTGTACCTGAAGTCCGGCCTGCCACTGACCCGGATTAATCCGGCCGGCGCGGGCTGGCGGGCAAAGCTGCTGGATTCCCTGGTGACACGATGGCAGTGGTCGAAGTCCGAGCTGAGCAACCTGGACAATCGCGCCCGATGGCGTGCAGAGGATGTGATGATCCTGCGCCGGCAGGTGGTGGCCGAGCTGACTCACAGCTACCGGCTGCTGTCCCGACTGGCACGTGAGCAGGGCACCACGGCGGCAATCAGCCACAGGGACATGAATCTGTTGGGGCGAAAACTCTATGCCGCATTTCAGCGCAAGGCAGGCAAGATTGAACTGATCAACCCCGGGCTGGCACCCTCTCTGGCCGAAGAGAATCTGTCGTTCCACCACCAGGCAGAACAGGGGGACAATTCCGCGTTACAGGGCTGGATGCTGTACCGGGATCTCGAGGAACCCTCGGATGCTTTGTGGCAGCCGGTGATCCGCCGGTCCGGGAGCCTCACCGAATTGATGGTGTGGTGCTTCTGCAACGGGTTGTTGACGCGCAGTACCCGCCTGAATGTCCGTGGGGGTCCCAGCAACGCCTCGATGGCAGAGCTTCAGGACATGCTCACTGCGCTGGCGGGATCCTTGCCAATGCCGGTGGACCCGGTATCCAGCGACGCTCTGTCCCGGGGTGCACGGCCTTTACGCCACCTCCTGTTTGTCAATGTCGGGGTGGACCCACAATCTCACCTGACCGAGCGGGGACTGCACAAGCTCAGTGCCCGGCACGACTCCCTGGGGTTCAGCGGTGGCCGTGAGAACCTGGTGATGACGATTGATCAGGTCACCTACAACAGCTGGCATGAAGTCAGCCTGCAGCATTACGCCGCCGGTGACACGCTGATCCAGTGTCTGAAGAATATTCTGGCATCTGCAGCCGCTGCCCCCGATCAGTTGCCGGAGATCAGGGTGCAATGCCATAGCGCCGGCCACGGAGTTGCGATTGCCCGGAGGGTGCAGGAGCTGTTCAGTGAGGTGATGCGTTCGTTCTTTGTCGGCGGTGACGGTCCCCATCCTTTGCGGTACATCATCGAGATGGACCGGCGCTATTTTGTGCTCAGTTTTAATGGCACGGAGCCCGGATTCATTGCTCTGGAGAGTCATACAGCCCTTCTTGAGTGTCTTGCCCGGCCCCAGGAAAGCTATCTGCCGGTGGTGTTCGATCAGTATGCCATGGCCGATAATCCGCGGCTCAAGGTGGTGTGTCATGCTTCCGAGCCCGGCAGTGTGCAGGTGTTTTACGGTGTCGCCGGCGACGTTGCACAGCTCTGGGTGGTGGACGAGCTGGGGGGCGTGCTGGCATGGCAGCAAAGCTACAGCTCCCGGCGTAACCTGCTGGTACCGCTGCTGCGCTTCCTGGAAAACCTGCTGGAACGCAAACAGCTGAGACAGCTTGATAATCTGGCCTGGCCCACCGGCATAAAATGTTATGAATTAACTTTGATGGATGGTGAGTGGCAAGTGGAGCGCCGGCCTGATACCGATCGCCAGGGGATAACCCTGCCGGGACTCGAGGTCCAGGCCGTGGGCGTCAAGGAGGGTGACGTGCGGGTGCGGTTTGATATTTTCTGTGCCGACCGGGAATTCACTGTCCAGGAATACGGCGACCAGCTGATTCCGGCGGTGGCCCATTACATTCGTTCCCTGCGCCGGGGGCAGGCTGTCTATCCGGTTTATCTTACCGACGTTCACCTGCCTCATGACCTGGATCCGCAGATTTACCAGCAGGATATCCAGACCATTCAGTACCTGTATTACCGGATCGCGCTGGAAGAATCCCTGAACCGTTTCCTGGCGGACTGAACCGTCAGAGACTCCCGGGTTTCCCGTCCTGCCGCAGGTTAATGAATCAGCCAGACCGAACACAGGCATCTCGTCGGACAGGGCCCCGTTCAGGTATACTGCCCGCGAAGAGACTCACGAGGGGCTGCAGACATGAAACCGGAACGGATTTTAGTGTTGCTTCTGGTTCTGGCCGGCCTTGCCGCTGGTTGTGGTCAGAAAGGTTCGCTTTACCGGGACGCCCCCGCTCAGAGCAATACCGAAACAGAGGCTGTCAGCGCCGCTCAGACATCAAAGCCTGACGACGAGCGTTAACAGACAGCGAGCGCAAGCAACCAGAGAGATCGATGGATTATTTCAACTACCGCGATGGCGAACTCCATGCCGAAGATCTGCCCGTCGCTGATATCGCAGACCGGTTCGGAACGCCCGCCTACGTCTATTCCCGGGCCACACTGGAGCGCCACTACCGGGCCTATGATGACGCCCTGGCAGGACGGCCACATCTGGTGTGCTATGCGGTGAAGGCCAACAGTAATCTGGCCGTGCTTAACGTGCTGGCGCGCCTCGGTGCCGGTTTCGATATTGTTTCCGCCGGTGAACTCGAGCGGGTTATCCGGGCCGGCGGTGACCCCGCAAAGGTGGTGTTCTCCGGTGTCGGCAAGCAGCGCTGGGAGTTGCAGCGGGCGCTGACAGCGGGGGTTCGCTGTTTCAATGTGGAATCCGATACCGAGCTGGATCGCCTGAATGAGGTGGCCGGCGAGCTGGGTGTCAAAGCGCCGGTCTCACTGCGGGTGAATCCGGACGTGGATGCGGGCACTCATCCCTATATTTCCACCGGTCTCAAGGACAACAAGTTCGGCATCGATATCGCGGAAGCGCCCGCCGTATATCAGCGTGCAGCGACATTGCCGAATCTGGATATTCAGGGTGTGGATTGCCACATCGGTTCCCAGCTCACCACCGTGGCCCCGTTTCTGGATGCCCTTGACCGGGTACTGGTGCTGATTGATGCGCTGGCGGAAAAGCAGATCATGATCCGCCATCTGGACATGGGCGGCGGTCTTGGCGTTACCTATGATCAGGAATATCCGCCGCAGCCGTCCGATTACGTGAGGGTGCTGTCTGAGCGCCTGGGCCAGCGTAACCTGGAGCTGATTATGGAACCCGGGCGCTCCATTGCCGCCAATGCCGGCATCCTGCTGACCCGGGTGGAGTTCCTTAAATGCACGGAACACCGGAACTTTGCCATTATCGACGCGGCCATGAACGACCTGATCCGCCCGGCGCTTTACGGTGCCTGGCAGTCCATCATTCCTGTCCATCCACGTAATGACGTCGACGAGAAATCGTGGGACCTGGTGGGACCGGTCTGTGAAACCGGTGATTTTCTGGGCAAGGATCGGCCCTTGCGATTGCGGGCCGGTGACCTGTTGGCTGTTCGCTCTGCAGGCGCCTATGGTTTCGTGATGAGCTCCAACTACAACACCCGTAACCGCCCGCCGGAACTGATGGTGGACGGCAGTCAGGTGCACCTGGTGCGCCGGCGTGAAACTATCGAGGAGCAGCTTGAACCTGAAAGCTGCCTGCCCCATTGAGTGGAGAGCCGGATATGAATCAGGTAAGACGTGGCTCCCTGCTGAACTTCACCAAGATGCACGGGCTGGGCAATGATTTCATGGTGGTTGACGCCATCAGTCAGCCCTTCCGGCTGTCTGCCGACGTGATCCGTGAACTGGCAAACCGCAATTTTGGCATCGGCTTTGACCAACTGCTTGTTGTGGAGCCGCCCGGGCTGCCGGACGTGGATTTCCGCTATCGCATTTTCAACAGCGATGGCTCCGAGGTGGAGCAATGCGGTAATGGCGCTCGTTGCTTTGCCCGTTTTGTCCGTGACCAGCGCCTGACCAACAAGAAAGTCATCCGCGTACAGACCGCCAAGGGCGTGATTGAACTACGGGTCGGGAAAGGCGGCCTGATTACCGTTGATATGGGCGTTCCCGAGCTGAATCCGCCAGCGATTCCTTTTGCCGCAGACCGGCGTCAGGAGGTCTACACTGTGGCAGTGGGCTCTGAAACCGCTGAGCTAAGTGCGATATCCATGGGCAACCCCCACGGCGTTCTGCTGGTGGATGACGTCGATACGGCGCCGGTGACCGAGTTGGGACCAAAGCTGGAAAATCATCCGCGGTTTCCGGCACGGGCAAACATCGGATTTCTGCAGATTCTGGATCGTGGTCATGTGCGGCTGCGGGTATTCGAGCGCGGGGCCGGTGAAACCCTGGCCTGTGGCAGCGGAGCCTGTGCCGCCGTGGTTGCCGGGCACCTGCGGGGGCTGCTTGATGCCCGGGTGGATGTCGAGCTGCGGGGCGGTCATCTGGTCATCGAATGGCGGGGCGAGGGCACGCCTGTTATGATGGAAGGGTTCGCCAACAGCGTGTTTGAGGGCCAGCTTAGGCTACCCGTGGATTCAGCGCCAGGGCGCCGCAGAAATAGCGCTCAGGGTGATAACAGGCCTGCACCGGGCAGGCAACAACGCGGCCACCACCCGGCCAGCTCAAGGCACTGATCATCAGCCTGACCGTCAGGAGACAAGCATGACAGATCAAGCGGCCCGCCAGAAGGCCGGTGAACTCAGCAGGGAAATGGTTGCCGATTACCTTCGCGACAACCCTGATTTCTTCGTTGATCAGGATGAGCTGCTGCGCAGCCTCACCCTGCCCCACGACAGTGGCAGAGCTATCTCGCTGGTAGAGCGCCAGGTTCACCTGTTCCGTGAGCAGCGCGATACCCTGCGCCAGGAACTGGTAGAACTGGTATCCATTGCCCGCCACAACGATCGCCTGTTCGAAAAGAGCAAGCGCCTGTTGATGCAGGTGATAGAGGCCCGCAACCTCAACGATATGGCGGCAGCCGTGGATGACAGCATCCGCGGAGATTTTGGTCTGGATGCCGCTTCGGTCATTCTGTTTACTGACAAGCCATTGCCCGGCAGTGACCATGGTGCGCTTCACGTGGTTTCGCCGGATCAGGCCAGAGAGCGCCTGGGCGGTCTGCTTGACGGCGACCGCGCGGTCTGTGGCCAGTTCCGTGAAAGTGAACGCAGCTTCCTGTTTCCCGACCGGAGCGAACCTATTGCCTCCGTGGCACTGATGCCGTTACGAGCCTCCGGGGTGACAGAGGCGGGTGACGAGCTGGTTGGGGTGTTTGCGGTCGGCAGTTGTGAAGCCGGTTATTTTGATCAGAGCATGGGCTCACTGTTCCTCGGCTACATCAGCGACACACTCAGCCGTTTGCTGCCGCCGATCCTTCAGCGCCATACGGTTACGGGATCCGTTGACGGTCCGGTTGCGGAATCCCGCTGACCATGACGGAGCCCGGCACTGAGTCTGGTAAGCCACAGCCCGGCCATGCAAAGGGTCTGGCTACCGCGCTTGAACAGCCGCTCCAGAGCTTTATTCGCTACCTTGCCGCTGAAAAACGCCACTCCCCTCATACCTGCAGCAATTACGAAGACGATCTCCGGCGTTTCGGCGCCTGGGTGGCCGGGCCCCAGGCCCGCAGCTCCTGGCGGGAACTGGGCTCCCACGACCTGCGCCGCTATGTGGCCGTGCTCAGCCGCTCCGGCCTTGGCGGTCGCAGCATTGCCCGTCATCTGTCAGCGATCCGGCGGTTCTATGATTATCTGTTGCGGGAACACCTCGCCAATGACAATCCGGGGCTGGACGTGCGGGCGCCAAAAGCCGGCCGCCGCCTGCCGCGCGTCGCCGACGTTGATCAGCTTAGCCATCTGCTTGATGCAAATCCCGAGGACCCCCTGGAAACGCGGGACCTGAGCATGTTCGAACTGATGTATTCCTCGGGGCTGCGGCTGGCGGAACTGGCTGCTCTGAATCTGGAATCGATTGATTGCCGGGGCGGAGAAGTCCGGGTACTGGGCAAGGGCGGCAAGGAGCGGATTCTGCCGGTGGGGCGACGGGCTCTGGGCGCACTGAGCCGATGGCTGGATGTCCGCTCTGCGCTGGCGGATGAGAATGAACCGGCGCTTTACGTCAGCCGCCGGGGCGAGCGCCTCAGTAACCGCAGCATCCAGTCCCGCCTTCGCCGCTGGGGAGTGAAGAACGGCGCCGACCAGAAATTTTACCCACATCTTTTGCGTCACTCTTTTGCCAGCCACATGCTGGAGTCCAGCGGTGATCTGCGGGCGGTGCAGGAATTGCTCGGTCATGCGGACATCAGCACCACCCAGGTCTATACTCATCTTGATTTTCAACATCTGGCCAGAGTTTACGACCAGAGCCATCCCCGTGCCCGCCGGGAGTGTAAGTCAGGGGACAAATCCACCTCAGTGGACTTGTAACATCAGGAGAACCAGATGTCGCCGGAGCCGTCCTGGAAGGACAAATACTTGAAGGAACTTGAAACCTCCGAAATGCAGGAGATGCACTGGGAAGCAGAGAAAAATCTGCTCCAGCGTATGCTGGTGCGCACAAGCCTGGCCGCAGAGGGACAGAGCCCTGACCTGGATAAGCTGCTGGTGAGGGTGCGGGAGGAAATCCGCAAGGGCCGCTTTGATGCCCGGGTATGGGAGGATCTGCAGGATAGTATTGGTGGCAAGGTATCGACACTGGACGATCTCAAGTCAGAATCTGACAGTCAACTCCGGGACACGCTTGGGAAGTTGCTGGCAGAGCTCCATGATTACGAGGCGTTTCAACCTTTCAAACACCGGTTGCGTGATCTGAAAAAACGGCTCAGGAAGACTGATTCCCTGCGGCAGCTATGCACTGAATGGCTGGTCGAGTTTGCCAGTATCCTGCATGCAGGTCTTGAAGGGGGCTCTGGCCCGGGAGCCCGCCAGCCTTCACAAACGGGATTGTTCGGCAAACTTTTTGGCAAGCCTGCTGATGATGGGCCTCAGGATGACTCAGTGCCTCCCGCACCGGATGACACTGGCGGCGATCTGCCGGTGGAACTGGAAACCCCGGGCGGGGAAGAAGTCGATCAGCGGCTTAGAATCGCCCGCCGGGTGAGTCAGTTGCTGGAGCAGGTGCTGGAACAGGTGTCGCTGGAACCGGAGTCCGAGGCCAGGGCGCGGCGGCTTCAGAAAACCCTGCTGGCCAGTGACGACTGGGATGAGCTGAAAGAAGGTCTGAGCGGCGTTGCTGACCTGGTGATTGCCGCTGTCAGCCGCAGCCAGCGCGAATTCGAGGCTTTCCTGCGCAAGCTGGATGAACGTCTGGATACCCTCAGGAAATATTTCGCTGAACAGGAACACGCCCAGGCAGGGCGTCTTGGTGCCTCCGCGGAGCTGGAGCTTGAAATTCAGCGGGAGCTGGAAGCCTTCGGGCAAAGGGTTGATGACAGTGAGGATTTTCAGGGGCTCAAGGCCTCTGTCTCCGGGCATCTCAAATCTCTCCGCGAGGCCGTGGCCCGGTTCAGAGCGAAGGAGTCGGAACGGGAAAAATTCCTGTCCGAGCAGCTGGAAACCATGCAGCACAAAATGGCGGCCATGGAGGCGCAGGAAGAGCTGGTAAAAGCCGAACTCCGCGAGCAGCGTAGCCGCGCCACGACCGATGTACTTACCCAGCTACCGAACCGGGAAGCCTTGCGGGAGCGGCTGGACCTGGAGCTGCAGCGCTGGCACCGTTATGGCAATCCATTGAGCCTTGCGCTGCTGGATATCGATTTTTTCAAGCGGTTTAACGATTCCTACGGCCACAAAGCCGGTGACCGGGTTCTGCAACTGGTGGCGAAGGCATTGCAGGACCGGCTGCGCCAGACCGATTTCATCGCCCGGTTTGGTGGCGAGGAGTTTGTGGTACTGTTGCCCGAGACTTCGCCAGAAGTTGCAAAAGAAGTACTGGATGATCTGCGGAGTCACATCAGGAAACTGCCGTTTCATTTTCGCGGCGAGCCGGTCTTCGTCACTTTTTCAGCGGGTGTTGCCGGATTCGAGCCGGATGATCAGAGCGACTCGGTGTTCGACCGGGCAGACAGGGCCCTATACCAGGCGAAAAATTCGGGCCGCGACCAGATCTGTGCCAGCGATCATCAGGGTTAGTGGCGCATCCGGGCGTCCAGTTCGTCGATTATCTCGGCCCAGTCAGAGTCTTCCTCCAGGCCCTCTTCCAGGAAAGTGGACTGGCTTTCTCCCCAGAAAGGGGCATCCTGCAGCGCCACTTCCGCTGGCAGTGGTGAATGTTTTGCGATGAAACTGTCAATGCTGGCGTCATCCGCTGGCAGGCCGAGCTGTTCAAACAGTGCTGTCATTGTGTGCTTTTCGGTATCCATAACAGTCAGGCTACTCCTTGAATGCAATCAGTGAATTTTGTCGGTATTGTTTTTCAAGCGATATCACGAACTCTAGTCTAACTCATGAGGATATCCAGTGAAGGCGGCGTTGCGTTTTCTGTTGTGTCTCGCGTGCCTGGTGGCCACCGCCCCGGCAAAGGCAGAGCCACCCCAGCCCCCGCCGGCCCCGGTGCTTGCCAGTGATGACCTTCGCTGGCTTGAGGCCCGCAAACCGCTTCAGGTGGGTGTGCCCAGTGATCAGGTTCCGCTAGCCTTCGATACCGGTGAAGGCGAGTTGGCCGGCGTTTTTATCGATTACCTGAACACCGTTTCCACCAAACTTGGTGTGGCTATTGAAGTTGTTACCGGCGATGAAGCCCAACTGGACCAGTGGCTGGCGGAGGGGGTGATTGATGCCAGGCTGAGTACCCGTCTTTCCCGCAGTTCAAAGGACGGGGAGCCACTGGTTTCCGCATCGTTGATGTCACTTACCTATGGCCTGTTTGTTGCCTCCGGTGATACCGGAATACTTGAGCTGGCGGATCTTGAAAGTACCCGGGTCGCGGTGGTGGCCCGGGATGTCAATCAGAACAGACTGCTGGACGCGGTGCAGAGCTTCACGCCGGTGCCGGTTGATACCCTGGGGGAAGCGGTCAGCATGGTGCTGTCGGGACAGGCCGATGCCTTCCTCGGGCCGGTTTCCGTGGTATCTGATTATCTGCGTTCTGCGATGGTAAGCGGGATACGGTTGGCGCGTCTGATGGACCAGTATTCAGTGGATGTGGTCCTTGAAGTGGCACCCGATGAGGAAAGCTTGTTCCGGGTTTTGAATCAGGCCGTTCTGGCCATTACCCGCAGCGAGCATCAGGCTCTGCGCCAGCTCTGGCTCCAGTCCAGCTTGCCGGAGACGGAGGACAGCAGCCTCCGGCTGTCGGAGCAGGAAGCGGAGTTTCTCAGTCGCAATCCCAATCTGCAGATGGCTCTCCGTCCGGACTGGCCACCGTTCGAGTTTTCCGAGGATAGCGAGCCCAAAGGATTGGTACCGGACCTGGTTGCCCGCCTGGAAGAGCAGTTGTCCTACCGTTTCAGTCACCGGCTGCTGGAAACCGGCCAGGTGCCGGAAAACCAGCTCAGTGAGGGAGCGGTGGATATACTGCCAGCGGTCACCCGGACGCCGCGACTGGAACAAGACTTCCTCTTCAGCCGCGCCTACCTGACCGTGCCTGTGGCACTGGTCATTCGTGACGACGGGCGATTTATCGGTGAATTGCGGCAATTGCGGGACGAAAGGGTGGGCGTAGTAAAACGCCAGGCGGGTCATGATTACCTGTTGATCAACCATCCGGATCTTGACCTCTATCCGGTCAGCTCCGTAGAGCAGGGCCTTCTGGCGCTGTCGAATGGCGACCTTGATGTCATGGTCACCCATATCCCGGCGGTCAGTTACACCGTCGCCCGCCTGGGCCTGTCAAATCTTCGCATTACCAGTATCACCCCTTACCAGTATGAACTGCGTTTCGCGGTCAGAAAGGATCAGCCGGAGTTACTGGGCATCCTCAATAAAGCCCTGAGCAGTCTGGACTCCAATGAGACCGAGGCCATCTACAATCGCTGGATCCACCTCGATATAGAACAGGAGACCGACTATACCGTGGTCAGGCGCATACTGCTGATTGCGTTACTGGTTGTGCTGATTTTTCTGTACTGGAACCGCAAGCTGTCCCGGGAAGTGGATGAGCGCATCCGGTCGGAGACGGCACTGCGCCGCAGCGAAGATGAACTGCGCTCCGCCAAACAGGATGCAGAACGGCTGGCCCGGCAGGCGGAAGCTGCCAGTCGTGCCAAAAGCGAGTTTCTTGCCAACATGTCCCATGAGATCCGCACCCCCATGAATGCGGTGATCGGTTACAGTGATCTGCTGAGCAATAGCGTCAGGGATCCGCAGCAGCGCAACTACCTGAACGCCATTCGCGCCGGCAGCCGCAGCCTGCTGATGCTGATTAATGACATTCTGGACCTGTCCCGGATCGAAGCCGGCAAGATGCGCCTGGACTATTCCGCAGTGTCCATGCGCCGGCTGCTCAGCGATGTGCGGCATATCTTCGATCTGCGGGCGACGGAGCAGGGTATATCCCTGGAAGTCAGTGTGGATTCGCGAATGCCTGCTGCCATGAGGCTGGATGAAACCCGTCTGCGTCAGGTGCTGTTCAATCTGGTGGGCAATGCCATCAAATTCACCCACGAGGGTGGTGTGACGGTGCGGGCAACGGCGACCCCTCTGCCAGGCGCTGGTACGGGGTCAGGCAATGATACTGGCGACGCCGGGGCGCGAGGGTTCCGGTCACAACTTGTGGTGATCGTACATGACACCGGCATTGGCATTCCTGAAGATCAGCAGGACCAGATATTCGACGCCTTCGAGCAGCAGGACGGCCAGAGCAATCGCCGCTATGGTGGCACCGGCCTGGGCCTGGCAATCAGCCGCAAGCTGGTGGAAATGATGGGGGGCGAGCTTGAGGTCGAAAGCGAACCGGGTGTCGGTTCCAGTTTCACCGTCCGCCTGCCGGACGTGGAAGTGACCAGTGACAAGGCCGAAGACGACGGCCAGCCCCGGGAGTCCGACCGTTTACTGGCTCAGACCCTGAGCATGCATGAGCGGAGCTGGCTGCGGGAACAACTGGACAAGGATTTTGGCGACGAATGGCAGTCAGTCCGGGACAGCGGTGACCCGGAACAGATGAAGGATTTCGCCCGTCGGGTGACCGAATGGGGGCGGCGTCTTCGTTCACCGTCGGTTACCCGTTATGGGGAGGACCTGCTGGCGGACGTGGAAGCGTTCAAGCTGGACGCGGTGAACAGTTCGCTGGCGGCATTTCCCCGCTTGCTGGGCAGGTCAGAGTAAGGTGGTTTACAGGCAGTCGAACTGGGACCGGCGGTCGAAGGCCACTGACACCATGTCATAGCCCTGTTCTGTCAGATCGCGGATCAGGTCCCGGTTTTTCAGCATGGCCATACAGACCTTGTGGACGCTGGCCTGCATTTGTTCGGTGTCCGGCTCGTCGTTCAGGCGGAAATCAACGATCAGGTATTTGCGCTCAATCGCGGACGATACCGGGATCGCCTCGCGCTCGACACTTTCGTAACCGATGTAGGTTGCCTGGTGGGCCGGGAACAGTCCGCTCAGCAGCAGGTCGAGATTGCTGGCAGTGGCCGTCCCGGTGCTGACCAGCAGTAAAAGCGCAGAAGCGATGATCAGGCGAATAGGTTTCATGGCTGTCATGCCCGTGGTGAGCGACCGAGTTTCAGTCAGATAAATGATTCTGGTAACACCGTGTAAGCAAAGGTTACTAATGATTAACCCGGACTACCAGCAAATCTGTTCAAAAAATCGCCATGTTTTTCAAATTTTAACATTTTGCTCCGTGTTCCCCGTGAT
The DNA here is from genome assembly GCF_035268745.1 of Marinobacter sp. Classification (GTDB taxonomy): domain Bacteria; phylum Pseudomonadota; class Gammaproteobacteria; order Pseudomonadales; family Oleiphilaceae; genus Marinobacter. The sequence continues at coordinate 26,205 of NZ_DATFKH010000029.1, read as the reverse complement.
TTGACAAGGTTCCCGCAGGCCCTTCGATTCAACTATGATGGGACTATCAAGGCAAGGTCGGAGGCAGGATCATGTTCCAGTTGGTTTTTAAAGGCGAGTGCACTCCCGGTACTGATCCGGAAACGGCCCGAAACAGCGCCAGAACCCTGTTCAAGGCCAGCGCCGAGCAGGTTACCAGAATGTTCAGTGGTCAGCCCGTGGTGATCCGCAACCGGCTGGAACAGGCTCAGGCGGAAAAATACCGTGGTGTGCTGCACAAGCATGGCATGGTCGCCTACGTGGAACTCATGGAAGGGACTGTTGAACCGAAAACAGAGCCTGAGCCCCAGAACAGACCTCCGGTGTCAAAGCCGCCTTCAGCTCCGGAATCCGGCGGTTCGGTAAAAGTTGAACCAGGCGACAGGCCGAATCTGGCCGGGGAAAGGGTGGACAGCATTCTTGCCGGATCCGACCTGACGCTGGACCCGGTGGGCATCACCCTCGAACAACACAAAGAAGTCAAAACTCCCATGTTCGAGCATCTGGACGAATGGACCCTCGCCCCGCCGGGCACTGAACTTGTGGAACCCCGCAATACGCCGACTCCTGTCCAGCCGGATACTTCCGGGCTGTCACTGGTGGAACAGGACCAGTCAGACCATAAAGACTGAACGCCGGCAGATAAGGATGCTGATGCGCCGTTTCCGGATTCTTGCCTTGCTGACAATACTGGTAACCGGGCTGGCAGTAGCGGCGGAACGACCCCGGGTGGCGCTGGTCCTCAGTGGTGGCGGTGCCAAAGGGCTTGCCCATGTCGGTGTGCTGCGAGTGCTGGAAGAGATCAGGGTGCCGGTGGATATTATCGTCGGCACCAGTGCCGGTTCGGCGGTGGGTGCGCTTTATGCTTCAGGCATGAGCGTTGAGTCCATCGAAAACCGCTTTATCAATCTGGACTGGTTGTCCAGTTTTCGGGATGACCCCGGTCGGGTTTACAAACCGGTGCGCCGCAAGCAGGAGGACTGGCGCTTTCCGGCCACCCCCGGTATCGGTATCAGTGCCCAGGGTCTGCTGATGGGTGGCGGCATTGTCGCCGGCCAGAACCTCGGGTTTATCCTCAATGAACTGACCCGCGATGCGGCGCTGGTGGAGGACTTCGATCAGCTTCCGATTCCCTTTCGAGCAGTGGCCACCGATCTGGAAACCGGCAACACTGTGGTCATCGGCCATGGCCATCTGTCTGAGGCCATTCGCGCCAGCATGAGCGTCCCCGGTGTTTATGCACCCGTGTCCAAAGACGGGAAGCTGTTGATTGATGGCGGTATTGCCAACAATCTGCCAGTGTCTGTAGCCCGGCAGATGGGTGCCGACATAGTGATAGCGGTGGACATCACCGAGCCCCTGATGGACAAGGAAGACATTCGGGATGCACTCACGGTTATCGGACAGCTCACAACACTGCTTACCCGCCGCAATACCGAACGCCAACTGGATCTGCTGGGGGATCGGGACCTGCTGATCCGTCCGGATCTGGGCGAGCTGTCGTCGGCTGATTTCTATCAGGCCGCGCCCTTTTTTGAGCTGGGCGCTACTGAAACCCGCCGGCATGCGGTCAGGCTCAAAGATCTTGCGGTCAGCGAAGACGACTGGAAAGCCTACCGCCAGAGGCTCGAACAACGTTCGGCGGGGCCTTCTGTTATCAGCCGCATTCGGGTAGCTGCGGACAATGCTCTGGCCTCTGATTTCATTCGCTCCCGGATCGGACAGCAGTTGGGCGAGCCGCTGGACAGCGCCGGGCTTGAGCAGGATCTGAAGCGCATCTATGGTCTGGGATACTACGAAACCGTGTCCTACTCTCTGGAACCGCTTCCTGAAGATGGTGCCGGGCTGCTGGTCCGGGCCCGACGGAAAAGCTGGGGCCCGAACTATCTTGCTTTCGGGCTGAACTATGAGGACAACTTCGAGAACAGGACCGATTTCAACCTGGCCGTGTCGCTGCGCATGACCGAGCTGAATACCCTGGGCGCGGAATGGAATACCGGCCTGCAGCTGGGAACCAAACCCTGGCTGCGCACTGAGTGGTATCAGCCGCTGGACTATGGCTACCAGCGGTTTCTGACGATAGGAGCGGAGTATCGGCGGGAAACGTTCAGTGCCTTTGATGGTGAAGGGGTCCGGATCTCGGGTATCGATCTGTCCACCAGCGAGATTGACCTTTCGTTAGGCACCGAGCCGGGTATCAACAAGCAGGTGCGCCTGACCTACCGGCGGGGATACGCCACGGTGGAAGAACAGTTGGGTGCTCAGATTGTGCCCCAGGAGTACATTGACAGAGGCAATCTGAGCCTGGTCTTCGAGCATGACTCGCTCGACGATGCGTTTCTGCCCGAGGCCGGTGTTTTTGCGGGAATCCGGGGACGTCTGGAACGCCCGGACCTGGGTTCGGACCGGGATTTTGACTCGATCCGCGTGATGGCGGTGGGGGCAGAGACCTGGAATAAAACCACCGTAACCGGACTGGCCTTTGCCAACGCCGTGATCGGTGGCGTGGCGGGTATTGAAAATTCGGTGGTTCTCGGGGGATTTCAGCGCCTGTCGGCCTTCAGCCAGGGTGAAGTTGCCGGTGAGGATGCTGCTCTGGTCAGTGTGTTTGCCCGCCAGGCCTTTGGCGGCCCTTTTGCGCCCTGGTTTGCCGGTGTCGGGGCTGAAGCGGGCAACGCCTGGTCGTCACTGGGGGATGCCCGCTGGCAGAATCTGCTTTATTCCGGAAGTCTGTTTGCCGGTCTGGAAACCATCATTGGCCCGATCCAGCTGTCTGTGGCCTATAACAACAAGGATAACTGGAGCGCCTATCTCAATGTCGGCTTTTCCTTCACCCAGTTGTTTGACTGACAGATTTCAGGACCGGGCGCGCCTGGGCACTACAGCAGCGGACCCATCAGGCGAATGGCGCGGCAGGTCAGACGAAACGGAATGGACCTGTCCCGATAGTCGCTTTCGGTCATCAGGCGGCAGTTCTCCAGGTCGTTGTTCAGCATCTGCGCAATCCGGTCCACAAACGTCATTGAGGTATTGATGGCCATGATCTCGAAATTCAGCCGCATTGAGCGATTGTCCAGGTTGGCGGTGCCGACCGCCGCGTAACGGCTATCCACCAGCACCGTTTTCTGGTGCATGAAGCCGGGTTGGTAGCGGTATATTGAGATCCCCGCAGCCGAGGCCTGAACCAGATAGGAGTATGCCGCCAGCCCGATGATCCGGCTGTCGGACTTTTCGGGGATGATGATGCGAACATCCACGCCCCGGAGTGCGGCCAGTTGCAGGGCATTCAGAATCTGGAAGTCCGGCACAAAGTAGGGCGAGGCGATCCAGATTCGCGAGCGGGCGTTGTTGATGCAGTTGAGAAAAAACAGCGCACCGGTTTCGTAGATGTCGGCAGGCCCCATGGGCAGAATCAGTACCTCCTCATCGCCGTGGGAGGATGCCGGTGGCTCCCAGTCAAGTTCCGGAGTCTCGGTGCTGGCCCAGTTCCAGTCCTGCAACCAGGCCAGTTGCAGTCCCTGAGCTGCAGGGCCGCGGATCCGGCAGTGAGTGTCGCGCCAGGGTTCCCGGCTGCCGGCGGTGGCCAGGTATTCATCGCCGAGGTTGATGCCGCCGACAAAACCCACCTCGCCATCGCAGACCAGCAGCTTGCGATGGTTGCGGAAATTGGCCTGTAGCCTCATTCGCCGAAGGTTGCCGTCACCGAAAGAGGCAACGTGGGCGCCCGCTGCCGCCAGGTCCTTCAGGTATTTGCGCGGCAGCCAGACGCTGCCGAGGTCGTCGTAAAGAAACCAGACCTCGACTCCCTGTGCCAGCTTGCGCTCAAGGATCGATTTGATACGCCCGCCCACCTTGTCCGAACGCACGATGTAGAACTCCAGCAGGATATAGTGCCGGGCGTTTTCCATGGCTTCGAACAGAGCCTCAAAGGTCGCTTCACCATCTTTCAGCAGATCGCACAGGTTGCCGCGGGTAAAGGGTTGGCGGCCGAGTCGGCACAGCACCCGGAGATCGCTGCTGTCCTTTGCCTGCCCGGGCTGATCAATGACGGTGCCTTGCTGCTCGAACTGGCAGAGCGCATTATTGAGGGTCGCCATGCCCGGCCGCCTGGTCTTCAGATAGCCGCCAAACCGGTTTCTTCCGAACAGCAGGAACAACGGCACGGCAATGTAGGGCAGACCGATCAGGGCAAGTATCCAGGCGATTGCGCCCTGTGGCGTGCGGTAAGTGAGCAGTATCCGGTAAATGCAGGCAGCTGCGAGCGCGTAGAGGGCGATGAGCCCATAGACGATCCAGGACGGGTCCGGCGGGCTCATGGTGCCGCGTCCTGCTTTGCGCTGGCATATCCGACCAGCTGTCGGGCCCGGTACTGGGCGGGGGCAATTCCGGTCCAGCGTTTGAAAGCTCTGCTGAAGGCGCTCAGTTCCGAGAACCCGAGCAGAAACGCGATTTCTCCCAGCGCGTAATGGTCAGAAGCGACATAGCGCATTGCCTTGTCTTTGCGCACCTCTTCCACCAGATCATGAAAACCCAGACCTTCTTTTTTCAGTCGCCGGTAAAGGGTCTGGCGGCTCATGTGGCACTGTTTTGCCAGAGTGTCGGCGTCGATGCGTTCTGTGGACATCTGCCGGGATATCAGGCGGCGGATTTTGCGGCCGAAGGTGCGGCGACTCTGAAGCCGGGTCAGCAGAGCATTGACCTGATTCAGAACGGAGGAATACACCACGGGGTTGCGGTGGGGGATGGGATGGTTCAAATGACGGCGCTCAAAGGCAATCCGGGTCTGCTCGCATCCGAACCATACCGGCCCGCCGAACAGGTCCCGATATTCCTGCGCGTAATCAGGTCTGGCATGGCCAATTTCGACCCATGCTGCGGTTATGTCAGGATGAATAAAGTGCCGGGTACGACTCAGCACCGACGCGATGGTGCGGTCCATGTCCTGACGACAATAATGCCCCGGGGTATCAGCCTGCCAGGTCAGAATGGCCAGGTCACCGTCCTGCTCGAAACTCAGCCTGACTGACTCGTTGATCAGTCGATGCAATCTGGTGTACTGGGTGACCGCCTCGCCCAGAGTGTCACAGTTGAAGAACACGTGGCCCACCAGACCCATGCGGTCAGGGGCAACGGTTTGACCAACATGAAGACCCACGGCCGGATCACCGGTGACCGTCTCGGCGTACTCCCACAGATGGTAATGCTGGTCGGCGGGAATTCTGAGATCCGGGGCGGAGAGCGCCTCTGCCGAGTAGCCGGTGATCCGCTCGACGGCCCCGGGATTCAGAACACCCTGGCACCGGAGATAATGCACCAGCGCCAGGGTGCTGGAGGCGGCGATCATTGGCGATGTGCTGGTATTGGTTTGCTCGGCGCTCACAATGACCTTTCTGTTGATGAGGAAGTTTTCACTCTGGCTGTCACAATCTTTCAGGCTCCCTAAAGGTAGCATTAAAAACCGCGAAGCAAGCAATCCGGCTTCATCCGTGAGGGAGTGTTGCAGGGGAGTCGGGATTTGTAGACCATAACGGACCGACATTGTTGCACTGGCGGAGTCTCTGAACAGCACTTATTATTGTGGGTCATTATTTTACCTGACATTTTATCGGCCGGGTTCGCCCGGCCTTTTCGTGTCCCCGTATTTGTCCCGGCCGGGGAGACGGTTTATGGGAGAAAAGAGTTATGAGCGTTGAGCTTAATCATCAGATCAAGGGAGAGGGTGAGCCGCTGATCCTGCTGCACGGGGTATTTGGTTCCCTGGACAATCTTGGCGTGGTCGCCCGGGGGCTCCAGGACAACTGGCAGATTCACTCCCTGGATCAGCGCAACCACGGCAAATCCCCTCATACCGACACCATGACCTATCCGGCAATGGCGGCGGACGTTCTGGCCTACATGGACGCACAGGGTCTTGATACGGCGGCGATCCTGGGGCATTCGATGGGCGGGAAGGTTGCCATGCAGCTTGCACTCACAGCGCCTGAACGTATCAGCGCGATTATCGTTGCGGATATTTCGCCGGTGACCTATCGTCCCCGTCAGGATTCGGTTCTGGACGGCCTGAAAGCGCTTGATACGGCGGCAATCAAATCCCGCCAGGAGGCTGACCGGGTGTTGTCCGATTACGTTGAGGAAGCAGGTGTGCGGCAGTTTCTGTTGAAAAACCTGATGCCGGTCCCGGCTGATGAGAAAGATGATTCCGGAGCCCGTTATCGCTGGCGGCTCAATCTACCGGTAATAGACCGCTGCTACGCACATCTGTCTGCCGCACCGGAAGGCGAAGAGCCTTACCGGGGGCCGGTGCTGTTCGTCAAAGGTGCTGACTCACCCTATATTCAGACCAAGCACCGGGATACTATCGACCAGTTGTTTCCCAACGCCGAGCTGGAGATTATCGAAGGCGCCGGCCACTGGTTGCATGCCGAAAAGCCGGAAGACTTTATCGCGCTCTGCCGCCGCTTTCTGACTGGACACTGATAAATAAAAAGAGAAGTGCAATGAGGTGGCTTTCAGGTTTATTGTTGGTGATGTTCGTGGGCATCGGCGGTTTTTTACTGGCAGAGCCAACGATCGACAGTGCCGCATGGAAACCACCGGAGCCTGTTGCCATGACTGGCAGGCTGGCCCCCAATGAGCGATTGAAATCGGCAGATCTGCTGGCCCAGGGTGAGGTTTACGGCCCTGAAGACACCACAGTGGATTCAGACGGCGTGCTCTATACCGGCACTCAGGACGGCTGGATCGTCCGGGTCTGGCCCGACGGCCGGGTCGAAAACTGGCTGCAGACCGATGGTCGGCCGCTGGGGATGGTATTTGACCAGGGCGGCAACCTGATTGTCGCAGATGCCGGGAAAGGTCTGCTATCCATCGCTCCTGACCGAACCCTGACCGTGCTTGCCCGGGAAGCCGAAGGCCTGCCGTTCGGGTTTACTGACGACGTGGACATTGCCCCGGATGGACGCATCTATTTCACCGACGCGAGTTCCCGTTTTCATCAGCATGACTACCTTCTGGATCTGCTGGAAATGCGGCCCCATGGCCGTCTGCTGCGCCACGATCCGGCTACCGGCAAAACCGAGGTGCTGATGCGCGACCTGTATTTCGCCAACGGGGTGGCGGTATCACCTGAGGGCGACTATCTGCTGATGACCGAAACCTGGAAATACCGGATCATCCGATACTGGATCAGTGGCCCCGAATCCGGAGCCGCCGAAGTGTTCGCCGAAAATCTGCCCGGATTCCCTGATAACCTTGCTGCCGACGACGCCGGACGTTACTGGGTAGCTTTTTTTACAGTGCGGAATTTCAAGGTTGATTTCATCCACCCCCGGCCCTGGCTGAAAGACATTGTGGCGAAGGTGCCGGATGCCCTGAAGCCCGGGCCCGAAGACTATGGACTGGTTATAGCCTTCAATGATCGCGGCGAAGTGCTGACCAGTCTCCATGACCCCGATGGCAGCCACCTTGGGGAAATCACCTCGGCCAATCCCCATGGCGGTCTGCTGTATTTTGGCTCTCTGCACAATGACCGGATCGGACGCATGGCTCTTGCCTCGGTTCCGGGGCTGAAGGAGCCGGAAAATGACTGATCAGTCCACCTTGAACTGGGATCTGCCAGCGCCTTTCAGCCAGGAGATCAGGGTTGCGCCGGAGCAGACTGACCGGCTGGGACATGCCAATAACGTGGTATACCTGCGCTGGCTGGAGGAAGTAAGCTGGGCCCACATTGAAAGCCTGGGCATGACCTGGGCATTGCACGAAGAGACCGGCAAAGCCATGGCCATTACCCGCACAGAGATTGATTACCTGGCCGCGGCCAATGCCGGTGACATTCTTGAACTGGGAACCTGGCTGACCGGCTTTGATGGTCGTTTCCGGTCGGCACGCCAGTTCCAGTTAATCCGTAAATCGGATGGCAAAACCCTGGTGCGGGCGCTGTCCACCCATGCCTGCGTTGATCTTGAAACCCAGCGTCCGTCCCGCATGCCCGCAGAATTCAGGCGTATTCTCGGCAGTGTCCTGGTTGCGGGTGGCCGCGGCCTTGATGAACGGTAATTACCCCACGAATCTGAAACCGGAGAACATTATGCAGAACAGCACGGATTGGAGAACGGGAACGACCATGCGCCGCGTCGCCTACGACCGGTTTGGTGAAGCCGAGGTGCTGCGGTTGGAACACGCGGAGATCCCTGAGCCCGCCGCAGACGATGTTCTCGTGCGGGTTGCCGGTGCCGGGCTCAATCCCATTGACTGGAAAACCCGCAAAGGCCTGGGGTTTGCCGCTCGCCAGATTGAAAATGATCTGCCCTGGACTCCGGGCTATGATGTGTCAGGTGAGGTTGTGGCCGTCGGGAAAAACGTGACAACGCTTGCCGCTGGTGACCGGGTGATGGGCATGGTGGGTTTTCCGGCGGGAGGTGGCGGGTACTCGGAGTATGTCGTTGCGCCCGCCGACGACCTTGCCATTGTACCGGAAGAGCTTGACCTGGTTGCTGCCGGAGCCTTGCCGCTGGCAGGGTTGACGGCCTGGCAGGCGCTGTTTGAAGTAGCCGAACTGGAATCCGGACAGAAGGTGTTGATTCACGCCGGTGCCGGTGGTGTCGGCCATCTTGCGGTACAGTTCGCGCTGGAGCGCGGCGCTCATGTGATTGCGACGGCCTCTGGTTCCAACCGGGATTTTCTGGCCGGGCTGGGAGTTCACGAAGTGATCGATTATCACACCATGCGGGTCGAGGAAGAGTGTTTCGGGCTGGATGTGGTTCTGGATCTTATCGGCGGCGATGTTGGTAAACGTTCATTGCACACTCTGAGTGAGCGCGGTGTGCTGGTTACCATTCCGACGGTAACAGCGGATGAGATTATTACCCGGGCCGAAACCATGGGCCTGAGGGCGCATGGCATGACGGTGCGGCCGGATGTATTTCATCTGGAGGAAATTGCCGAGCTCATCGAGGATGGTGATGTGCGGATCCACATCGACCAGACCTTCCCCCTTGATCAGGTGCAAGAGGCACACCAGACCCTCGAAGGCGGGCACGTTCGGGGCAAACTGGTGCTGGATTGTCGTACCCGCTGACAATCCTGTCAGGCTCTGGCCGGTTTTCCGGGCCCGGGCTCCCCGGGTTCTGACGCCGTGGGCACAGGTTCTGACGGGTTGGCCTGCAATGGGGCAGCCTCAGCCTCCTCTTTCCTTGCCTTTTCCCTGTTCAGCCGCGGCGGTACCAGGCTGATGAGCGTCCAGTCCTCGCCCAGCTTGAGATCCTCCAGGTCTTTCACCGGTGAAATCCGGTCCCGGCTATCCAGCACAAACAGGACATGGGCCTGCTGTTGGTACTTTGCCTGGAAATCGCTGAAGGTGAACTCGTCGCTCAGCTGGGTGGTTTTGATGGTGTAATTTTTCGCCGCCAGGCTGGCCAGCTTGGCATAGCTGATGCCGTTGAAAAGGCCACGGGTCATGTGGATTTTTTCGGCCGAGCGCAGCCGCGCGGTCTGTTCCTGATCGCCATCGGACAGAGTGAACACGTTGGCGGCGCCAAACCAGTCCAGGAAATGGTAGGTGGCCAGTGAATTCATATGTTTGTAGGGCGAAATTACCAGAAGATTGCCAATGCCGGTCAAATCCAGATGGGTCGAGGCATGTTCCGATACCGGATTGCCAAAATACACCTGCAGATTTTCCATTCTTGCCAGTTTGACGTTCTCATAGTTTGTATCTGTCAGGGTGACCGGCACTTTCAGGTTTTTCAGGGCGATCCCGATTTTCCGGGCAATAGGGTTGGCGCCGAGAATCAGGAAGCCATAGGCGGAAGGTTCTGCCACCTGCAATAGCCGGGCCAGAGGCCTTGCGGTCAGGCTCTGGATGGTCACGGTAGCGATGATCAACATGAAAATCAGCGGCACCAGGGCGCCTGCGCTGGCATAGCCCATTTTCTGCAGCTGGAACGCAAACAGCGCAGATACGGCGGCCGCCACAATGCCCCGGGGGGCGATCCAGCTCAGAAACAGCTTGTCTCGCCAGTTCAGCGAGGTGCCAATGGCCGACAGAAAGATGCTGGCGGGCCTTGCGACCAGCATCAGTAGCGCCAGCACAAACACCAGACCCCAGCCAAGCTCGGCGATGGCCCCGAACTCGACGCGGGCCGCCAGAATGATAAACAGCGCGGAAATCAGCAGTACACTGAGGGATTCCTTGAATTCCAGAATGTTATCGATAGGTACCTGTTTCATGTTTGCCATCCACATACCCATGACCGTGACGGTCAGCAGCCCGGATTCATGGGCCAGCTCATTGGACAGCGCGTAGACCCCCAGCATGAAAGTGAGGGTGCCTGCATTGTGCAGATATTGCGGAACCAGGTGTCTGCGCAGCGCAATACCGTTGAGCCACCCGGCAACGGCGCCGATGACAAAGCCGACAGTCAGGGTTTTGGCAAAGATCCACAGGGAATGGCCGAACACGTTGCCCTGGCCCCAGGACACAATACCCTCAAAAACCAGAACCGCCAGCAGGGCGCCCACCGGGTCAATAATGATGCCTTCCCAGCGCAGGATATTGGCGAGTTTCGGTTTTGGCCGAACCGAGCGCAGCAGGGGCGCAATAACGGTGGGGCCGGTGACAATAGAGATGGCCCCGAACAGCAGAGCCACCTCCCAGGACACGTCCAGAACCCAACGGGCCGAAAGCGTACCGATAATGCAGGTCACGACCGAGCCGACCGGAATCAGGTTGCGCACCATCTTGCCGTGACCGGCGATATCGCTGAAATGCAGGGTCAGGCTGCCCTCAAAAAGAATGATGGCGACCGACAGTGAAATCAGCGGGAACAGCAGATCACCAAACACCGCTTCAGGGTCGAGCAGCCCGGTCAGGGGGCCGGCTGCGATACCGCCTGCCAGCAGAAACAGGATGGCAGGCATCCGGACCCGCCAGGCCAGCCACTGGCAGAAGAGCGAAATAATACCGATGCACGCTAGCAGAAAGACTGTACTGACGGTCATGATGAGGTCAGTTTCCTCTGGTTAGGATCAGGGTGTGGTGCTGGCTTTGCGGGCGAGGCGACCAATAAGTCTGGAGGCGGCAAAAAAGCCGAAGCTGGCGGTAACCGGGCTGGCTGCTCCGAACCCGGTGGCACAATCCAGCCTGACCGGGCCATCGGTGGCCGGCTTCTGCAAACAGACTTCACCGTCTCCGGCAGGATACGTCAGCTGTTCCAGGGAGTACACGGCCTCAATACCGAAGCGCCGACCCGGGTTGCGGGAAAAGCCATACTCCCGCCGCAGGAGGTTGCGTACCTTGGCCAGCAGCGGGTCCTGGGTGGTGCGGCTGAGATCGCTGACCTTGATCCGGGTCGGGTCCATCTGGCCACCGGCGCCACCGGCGCAGACCAGCGGAATCTTCTGGCGTTTGCAATGGGCTACCAGTGCCGCCTTGGCCCTGACACTGTCAATGGCATCGATCACCCCGGACAGTTCACCACTGACCAGTTCCGTCACGTTGTTCGGCGTCACAAAGCCGAAATGCACGCGGATATCCGCCTGCGGGTTGATGGCACGCAACCTTGCCGCCATGGCGTCAGTCTTGGTCTGGCCATACTGGTCATTCAGCGCGTGAAGCTGACGGTTGGTGTTGGACACACACACGTCGTCCATATCAATCAGCGTGATGGTGCCAATACCGGTGCGGGCCAGGGCCTCCGCTGCCCAGGAACCGACGCCGCCCAGGCCGATAATGGCAATGTGCGCGCCGCGAAAGGCCTCCAGCGCTGTGCGGCCATACAGGCGTTCAATGCCGCCAAAGCGGAACTGGTAATCATTGTCGGTCACTGTGCCCCTCCGATGTTTGCGGGCCTGGTGAAGGTCCCGGCGGGGAAGGATTGTACCCCGGCTTTCCGGCTATACAAAAAGCCAGCCACAAAAAAGGCCGCGTAAAGCCGCGGCCTGAAGGCAGGTGCCTGATCCGGAAAGCTATGCCGCCCAGTGGTCGTCGCCAGGATCCATCATCGAATCCTTGCCGGTTTCGATATCATGCTGCAGCTGCCCGATTTCCGGCAGGATCTTCTCGAAATAGAAGCGTGCGGAAATCACTTTGGCCTCCAGCAGTGGCCTGTTGCCCTCGCCCCCGTCGAGCCGCGACTGAGCCACGCCCGCCATGCGGGACCAGAGGTAGGCGATAACCGTCAGCGCCATCAGCCGCAGATAGGGCGACGCTGCGGCGCCGGCCTGCTCCGGATCGTTGGGGGCATTGCGGGCAATCCAGGTGGTGGCGGACTCCAGCGTTGCCACTGCGCCCCTGAGCTGTTCGCAGTGCGGCGCATCCGGGTTGTCTTGCAGAAAGCCGGTCAGTTCGCCGAAAAGGGTGCTAACCAGTTGACCGCCTTTCAGTCCCAGCTTGCGACCAACCAGATCCATGGCCTGAATACCGTTGGTACCTTCATAGATCCGGGCGATACGACCGTCGCGAACCAGCTGTTCCAGCGGCCAGTCGGTGGTGAAGCCGGAGCCTCCCAGGACCTGCAGGCCGATGTTGGCATTGTTGTAGCCTTCGTCGGTCAGGAACGCCTTGACCACGGGTGTCAGCAACTGCACCAGATCGTCCGAGGATTCGCGCACGGCTGCGTCCGGGTGGGCCACGGCCAGGTCAAGCTGCTGACCGGTGAACAGAGCCAGGGCACGCATGCCCTCGTTCAGTACTTTCTGGCGCATCAGCATGCGGCGAACGTCCGGATGAACGATGATCGGGTCGGCCGGGCCGTCAGGGTTCCTGGGGCCGCTCAGGGAACGGCTCTGCAGGCGTTCCCGGGCGAAGCCGAGGCTTTCCTGGTAGGCCATCTCCGCCACACCCAGGCCCTGCATGCCCACCATCAGACGGGCTTCATTCATCATGGTGAACATGGCGCGCATGCCGTCATTGGGTTCGCCCACCAGCCAGCCCCTGGCCCCTTCGAAATTCATCACGCAGGTCGCGGAGCCCTTGATGCCCATCTTGTGCTCAAGGCCGCCACAGAAAGCCTGGTTGCGCTCGCCGCTGGCGGGCAGCACCTTGGGTACCACAAACAGCGAGATGCCTTTGGTGGTGTCCGGAGCGCCCGGCAGTTTGGCCAGAACCAGATGCACAATGTTGTCGACCAGGTCGTGCTCGCCACCGGTGATCCAGATCTTGGTACCTTCAATTGCGTAGGAGCCATCGTCGTTCGGCGTGGCTCTGGTGCGGATCATGCCCAGATCCGTGCCGCACTGGGGCTCGGTCAGGCACATGGTGCCGGTCCATTCGCCGGAGATCAGTTTTTCCAGGTAGATCTCTTTAAGTTGGTCCGAGCCGTGGGCGTGCAGAGTGGTGATAGCCCCGTGGGTCAGGCCGGGATACATGCCCAGCGACAGGTTGGTGGAGCACATCATTTCATCCACCACGAACTTCAGGGTATGGGGCAGGCCCTGACCGCCAAACTGGACCGGTGCGTCGAGCGCGGTCCAGCCTCCTTCCACAAATCTGGCGTAGGCCTCTTTGAACCCGTCAGGTGTTGTTACCTCGTGGTTTTCGGGGTTGTAATGGCAACCCTGGCGGTCACCCACCTTGTTGGTAGGCTGGATGACTTCTGAGGCTAGTTTTCCGGCTTCTTCAATCACCGCGGTGATCAGGTCGGGTGTCGCATCGGTGTACTGTTCCAGTTCGTGGAGCTTGTCGACGCCCAGCACGTCGAACAGCAGAAAGCTGAGATCATTAGCCGGAGCCCGGTACTGCATAAAAATTTCTCCTCAAACCATCGGTCGGGTAAAACAGACCCGGAATTTACTTCATTCATACGATCGTTTGAATTTGCTGGTTCACCGGAAAAAAGTCCGACTGGGAAGTTTTTCGTATTGCACACAGACCCTGAAGCAGGAGAACAGAACATGAAGCACATTCTGATTGCCGGAATATCGGGCGCCATCGGCCATGCTTTGGCAGAGCACTATCTGGGCCGGGACCAGCAACTGCAGATAATCGGACTCTGCCGCGATCCGGCGGCTGTCAGCTTTGATCCGGCTGTGGCTGACCGGGTGTCTCTGGTCCCATGGGATGCGGCCTCCTCAACTGACCCCGGCGAGACAGGGTCTGAAATTGCACGGGTACTGGCAGCGGAGAAGGGGCTGGACCTGGTGATTTATGCAGCGGGTTTCCTGCATGGCGCGGGAATTCAGCCCGAGAAGCGACTCGAGGACCTGAATGCGGAAGCGCTTGCCCATGCTTTCGCCGTCAACGCGACGGGTTTCGCGATATTGATGCGGGCAATAGCACCCTGGCTCCGGCATCGGCGTTTCAAGATCGTGGCGGCTGTTTCCGCAAAAGTGGGTTCGATCGAGGATAACGGCTTCGGAGGCTGGTACGCCTATCGCAGTTCAAAGGCGGCGCTGAACATGCTGGTGCGGAATCTGTCTGTTGAATTACCCCGGAAATGCCGGCCCCTGGCCTGTGTTGCTGTCCATCCGGGTACCACCCTGTCACCGCTGAGCGAACCTTTCTCACGATCCCTGGCGCAGTTAAAAGTGCATCAGCCAGCAGAAACGGCGGAAAACATCGCAACCGTGCTCGAAGGACTGACCGAAGATAGCAACGGCCAGTTTCTGAGCTGGGATGGCTCGCAGATTCCCTGGTAACAGTGCATTCAAAAAAAAGGCCGGGAAATTCCCGGCCGGAAAGCCAGCCTGACTGACAGGCAATGAGGGTTGGGGGCAGTACCGCTCAGCGAATAAAGGGATTGAGCATGCGACCGAACATGCCTGTCAATTTGACCGGAGCGCTAAGCACCGAGAGCGTTATGCAGTCTTCGCAACCCACTGCCACGGGTTTGTGATCATCTTCCTGGTTCAGGACCACAAAATCCCACTGGTTAAAGACGCCTTTCTGATCGGCAAACGCGCCCTGCAGAACAATCGTTGTCTCCTCACCACGGTGGGTGTGGGATGGCGCCTTGCCGCCAGCTGCCAATTTCTGCAACACAACCTGTTCCTGCTGTCCGGGGAAACGATCCGTTATATCCAGAACACTCACATCACCTAACTGGCGCTTCCAGGGCAGGCTGTTCAGATCGTCGCCCAGAAGCTTTGCAAGCGGGCTGATCCGTTCGCTGCCTTTTGCTGCCGCACCGACAGAACCGCCTTCGATGATTTCGTCGCTGTCTATGCGCGACAGAATCGAATCAAACATATCAGCAGACAGTTCAGATTTGGGCTGGCTCTCCATAAGCACGGCACCCAGGCTGTCGAGGGTTTCAACCCGGCTGCAACACTCAGCGCATTTATCAAGATGCAGCCTGATACACAGGGCGTGCGGGTCGCTCAGGTTGCCAGCACTGAACTCCATCAGAGTCGTTGTATCGGGGTGATGCGGTTTCATACGTTTTGGTCCTGCAGAATCACTTTCAACTTGTTCAGCGCCAGACGAACCCGGCTCTTGACGGTGCCAAGCGGGATATTCAATTCATCCGCCACCATCTGGTGGGACTTACTTTCCATGTAAACCTTGGCGATGACGGTAACCTGCTCTTCCGGCAGGTGCCTGAGCGAGTCGCGGACCCGGCGCTCTGACATCAGGCGGTGTAGTGATGTGACCGGTTCATTTTCATGCTCGCCGGGAATCTGCCACAAATCTTCTGTTTCTACTGGCATCTCGGCACTGGTGCGCTGCATCTTGCGCAACATATCGATACGCTGATTCCGGGCAATGGTAAATATCCAGGTCGATGCGGCCGCCTTCTTCCAGTCATAAAGACAGGACCGGCGCCATATCGAGACGAAGACTTCCTGAACCAGTTCTTCAGCGTGGTTTGCCATGCCGTTGGCCATCGCGTAATACTTTATCTGCGGGCCAAAGTGCTGAAACAGCGCGTGATACGCTTCACGATCCTGGTTTTTACCAACTTTTTCCAGCAGTTGGCTCCAGGGATCTTTTCTGCCCTCGGCCCGTGCTGGCTTTTGATCCAGTGTGGACACCGGACGCTCCTTGACTGTTGCATAACTGGAAACTGTTTTGTTTATCATTCTATGCGCTCGTCCCGAATTTGTCAGACGCTTATTATTACGATGGCATGGTCCGGTCGGATCGCTCAGATTCAAAAAATGGAGAAAGGCCTGAAAGGTGGTTATTCTTCCAGGTAGGTGTAGCCGCTTAATCCGCTTGTCAGCTCTGCCAGCAGCTTCTCCCGGCTAGCCTGATCGAATTCGCTGGTTGCAAATTTGCTTTCATAGGCCTGCATCAGCGCGTTGGGCTCAAAGTTCACGTACTGGAGCACCTTGGCCACTGTGTCGCCGTTGATCGGATCGCTTATGATGTAGCCACCGCCTTTGTTGCCGCGCACATCCACGGAATGGGTATCGCCAAACAGGTTGTGCATGTCCCCGAGTATTTCCTGATATGCGCCGGTCATGAAAAAACCCATCAGCAGGGGCTCACCGGGCACATCGGCGGGCAGCGGCAGGGTGGTTTCGATGCCCTGGCCGTCGACATAGCGGTCAATACGGCCGTCGGAATCACAGGTGATGTCCTGAATCACCGCGCGCCGGTTCAGCGGTCGGTGCAGGCCGTTTATCGGCATGATCGGAAAGATCTGGTTTATGCCCCACACGTCCGGCAATGACTGGAACAGCGAGAAATTGACAAACAGCTTCTCGGCCAGTTTCTCGTCCAGCTCGTCGATGATTTCCCGGTGTGCCCGGTTGGCCGGGTTCAGCTGTTCCTGAAGCGCACGGCAACAGGCTTTGTAAAGTGTTTCTGCCTGGGCCCGGTCGGTCAGCGACAGTACGCCGTGGGCGAACTGGGCGTGTACGTCTGACATGGCATGAACGGTGTCGTGATAGATTTCCGCCAGAGACCGGCCAGAACTTTGCTCCTGAAGATTGTCCAGATCCCGCTGCAGAGCATGCAGCGGCTCGGGGGCACTGGCCTTGAGCGGTCTGGTTTGCTGTCGGTCCGGTACCTCGCGGTCAATTACATTGGCAATCAGCACGGCATGGTGGGCGGTGAGTGCTCGCCCGGATTCGCTGATCAGATCAGGATGGGGAATAGCTGATCGGTCACACTCGGATTGCAGGATATGAACCACATTATAGGCGTACTCCCGAACGCTGTAGTTCATGGAGCAACTGCTCCGGGAGCGTGTGCCCTCATAGTCCACTCCCAGGCCACCGCCGATATCCACGGTGCGGACAGGCGCGCCCAGATGACGCAGTTCGCTGTAAAAGCGCGCGCACTCACGCAGGCCGGTCTGAATGTCACGGATATTGGCGATCTGTGAGCCCAGATGGAAGTGCAGCAACTGAAGGCAATCCAGTGCGCCGGCTTCCTTCAGGGTATTGACCACAGCCAGAACCTGGCTGGCGGACAGCCCGAACTTGGATTTCTCGCCCCCGGTGTTCTGCCAGTTGCCCTTGCCGATGGTCGCCAGCCTTGCGCGCACGCCAATCAGCGGGGTAATACCCAGGTCCCTGGCTTCTTCGAGAATCAGCGGCAGTTCCGACTGCTTTTCAACCACAATATACACCTGATGTCCCAGCTTCTGGCCAATCAGGGCCAGCCGGATGTATTCGCGGTCCTTATAACCATTACAGACGATAACCGACCCCTGCTGGCGGGATAATGCCAGCACGACCATCAGTTCGGGTTTGCTGCCTGCCTCCAGGCCTATCTGTTTATTGGTCGCCGCCGGTTCTGCGTTCAGCAATTCTTCAACGACCCGGCGCTGCTGGTTGACCTTGATCGGGTATACCGCCGTGTACCGCCCCCGATAGTTCTGTTGTGCAGATACCTCGTTGAAGGCATCGCAAAGCGCATTGACCCGGTCGTGAAGAATGTCGGTGAAGCGCACCAGCACCGGCAACTGAATACCCCGGCTGGTCAATGACTGCGCCAGCTCCGGCAGGCTGATGCTTTCGCGGCTGTGGCCCCGGTCCGGGCGAATCTGAACGTCGCCGGTGGCGGAAACGCCGATGTAGCCGTCGCTCCAGTGGGCGATGTTATACACCTCATAAGCTGTGCCATTGCCGGATTCGCTCATAGTGCCTCGACCTGTGCTTTGACCCGGGCGGTTATTCGCCGGAAACTGGCGCTCATTGTAGGGATTCCTCGACGCTGCCGAAAGCCAGGTCAGCAGATTTAGCCAGCCCGGAGCTTTAGCTACCGGCAGCAGGCACCTACAATAACCAGTTGATCAAACCATCATTCAAAACGAGCATCGCCCAGGCGCGCTCATCGCCCTTGGAGAAACATCATGGCAGAACTGAACGACGGCTGGTTTACCGAGATATTTCAGGACCACGGCACCGCATTTTCGCTGAAAGTGACGAAAAAACTGCACGAAGAGCAGACCCGGTTCCAGAAACTGGAAGTATGGGCGACTGAAACCTTCGGCAACCTGATGGTCATTGACGGTTGTGTGATGCTGACCGGTCGTGACAACTTTCTTTACCATGAAATGATGACCCATCCGGCGCTGTTTACCCATCGCGACCCGAAGAAAGTTGTCATTGTCGGTGGTGGTGACTGCGGCACACTGAAAGAAGTCCTCAAGCACCCTGGCGTAGAGGACGCCTGGCAGGTGGAAATAGACGAGCGTGTCACCCGCGTGTCGGAAGCTTACTTCCCCGAACTGTGCGAATCCAACAGCGACCCCCGCGCCAATTTCTTCTTCGGTGACGGCATTCAGTGGATGCGCGATGTGGTGCCGGACAGCCTGGACCTGATCATCATCGACAGCACCGACCCGGTGGGCCCGGCCGAGGGTCTGTTCGCCCTGGATTTTTACCGCGACTGCATGCTGGCACTGCGGGATGGCGGCATTATCGTGCAGCAAAGCGAATCCCCGCTGCTGCACACCAACACCATCATCAAGGACATTCACGAGGATATGAAAAAAGCGGGCTTCGACCACGTCCGCACCCTGCCATTTCCGCAACCGGTTTACCCCACCGGCTGGTGGAGCTGCACCATGGCTGGCAAGGAAAAGCCGGTGATCTACTTTCGGGAGGAAGACGCCGACCAGCGCCCGTTTGTAACCCGCTACTACAATGCCGATATCCACCGGGGAGCGCTTGCCATGCCGCAGTTCATGGTGGATGTACTGGAAGATGAGGTGATGTCCAGCGAGCGGTAGGTAATCCGGGATAGGATGCAGGGAGATAGCGAAGGCGAAGGGAAGGACGCTTTCCGGGATCGTCAAAAACATGGATGTTTTTGTCGAGCGTACAGGGATGTATTTACAGCGTATCCCGGAAAGCGTCCTTTCCTTCGCCGACAAACTCCAGATCAAAAAAAGGGCGCCTGCAGGCGCCCCTCTTCTTGTCCAGAATCTCAACCCATATTACTTGGCGCTGAGAAACTCCGGGTAGGCTTCCATGCCGCACTCGGCAACGTCCACACCCTCGTACTCGATCTCGTCGCTGACACGCAGACCCATGATCGCCTTGATGATGCCCCAGACAATCAGGCTGGTGCCGAACACCCAGACGAAGATGGTCAGGGTACCGACCAGTTGACCCATGAAGGTCGCACCGTCGTTGGACAGCAGTACCGCGAAGATACCCCAGATACCCACCACGCCGTGGACCGAGATAGCGCCGACCGGATCGTCAATGCGGATCTTGTCCAGGAACACGATCGAGAACACAACGATCACGCCGCCGAGGGCGCCGACAATGGTAGCCAGTAGCGGTGACGGGCTTGCCGGATCAGCCGTGATCGCAACCAGGCCGGCCAGAGCACCGTTCAGGGCCATAGTCAGGTCGGCTTTGCCGAACATGATGCGGGCAACGAGCAGGGCCGCAATCAGGCCGCCGGAAGCGGCAGCGTTGGTGTTCAGGAACACGTTGGCCACTTCGTTGGCAACACCGATGCCACCCAGCTTGAGGGTAGAGCCGCCGTTGAAGCCGAACCAGCCCATCCACAGGATGAACATGCCGAGGGTTGCCAGCGGCAGGTTGGCGCCCGGGAAGGCCTTGATCTGGCCATTCGCACCGTACTTGCCTTTACGGGCACCCAGCAGGATGACACCGGCCAGGGCCGCTGCAGCGCCTGCCATGTGAACGATGCCGGAACCGGCGTAGTCACTGTAGTTCAACTCATAGAGCCCAAATACAGAGTCGCCGTTCCAGGTCCAGGCGCCTTCCATCGGATAGATGAAGCCGGTCATCACAACCGCGAAGATCAGGAAAGCCCAGAGCTTCATGCGTTCGGCAACCGCACCAGAGACAATCGACATGGCCGTTGCCACGAACACGACCTGGAAGAAGAAGTCAGAAGCACCGGCGTACTCGCCCATGTCAGCGAAACCGGCATCATTGGAGGCCGTCAGAACGGCCGCAACAGCTGCGTCGTCCATGCCGGAAACGGTCGTGATGCCGCTCAGGAACAGGCCGCCGCCGTACATGATGTCGTAACCGCAGACCAGGTACATGGTACAGGCGATGGCAAACAGCGCGACGTTCTTGGTCAGGATTTCAGTGGTGTTCTTGGCGCGGACAAGTCCGGCTTCCAGCATTGCGAAACCCGCCGCCATCCACATGACCAGGGCACCGCAGATAAGGAAGTAGAACGTATCCATTGCGTATTGCAATTCAAAAATATGATTGAGATTACTTTCCATTGGTAAGCCCTCCGCACGAGGCTAATCTTTTGGCATTAAAAAATTTTTGCGTTGGCTGAGTCTGATCGTGTTACCGGTTCAGACGGCTTCTTCGCCGGTCTCGCCGGTCCGGATACGGACGGCCTGTTCCAGTTCAGTCACAAAGATCTTGCCGTCACCGATCTTGCCGGTGTTGGCGGCCTTGGTGATGGACTCGATAACCTGGTCCAGAAGGCTAT
Organism: Marinobacter sp.; assembly: GCF_035268745.1. Classification (GTDB taxonomy): domain Bacteria; phylum Pseudomonadota; class Gammaproteobacteria; order Pseudomonadales; family Oleiphilaceae; genus Marinobacter. The sequence continues at coordinate 5,357 of NZ_DATFKH010000029.1, read as the reverse complement.
CGCCGATGGCGACCTCAATCTTGACCTTTGGCAGGAAATCCACGACGTATTCTGCGCCCCGGTAGAGCTCTGTATGGCCTTTCTGGCGACCGAAGCCTTTGACTTCAGTGACCGTTACTCCTTGAACGCCAATCTCGGATAGTGCCTCACGGACATCATCCAGTTTGAAAGGCTTGATGATCGCTGTCACAAGTTTCATGGGTTTCTCCTTGGTAAAGCCGTCTCAAAAGTCAGGATTCTCAGGGTCCCGTTGATTGAGTTCGGGATGCTGCCACCTCGCACACCAATTGTGCGGATTGCGTACAAGGCTTTTAGCATCGTGTGTGCCAACGCAAAAAAAACTCTAAAATTCAGAGAGATATCAATCGACCGGTCCAAAATGGATCGTTTGGACGCACTATAATGGTGCCGCGCATGGGCCAATGAACCAAAATGGTGCGCAGGCTCAATGTGTGTTTCCATGCTCTTCAGTCTCCATTATAGGGTGTACCGGGCTCAGTATGGCAGGGGTCATGGTGTGATACACTTTTGACCATTCAAGCGGAAATGATTGTGAGGTGCAATGTGAAAGGTCCCCAGGATTTCTTTGCCCAGTTGCAGGGACAGCTCGGCCATTTCGTACCCGATATGGCACGGGCTGCCCGTGATGATTTTGAGGCGCAGGCGCGGGCCACCGTGATGACGGTTATGTCACGCCTGGAACTTGTGACGCGGGAGGAATTTGACGCCCAGCAGGCGGTGCTGATGAAAACCCGTGAGAAGGTTGAAGCCCTTGAAAAGCGGGTTGACGCCCTGGAAAAACAGGCGGCTTCTGCAACGTCTATCAAGGAGAGCTAGGGAATCGTGATTCCCATGCAGTTGGCATAGAAAGTTGTAGTTGCAGGCCAGTCCGAAAAGATTCCGATAACCCCGACATCCTGTGCCAGTACATCAATCACCCTGAGCACATCGCCATCCCTGTTGATGGCATCGGTAATGGTCTGGAAATACCAGCCACCGCCATCCGCCAGCGGGCCACTGCGTTCCACTGTCCAGGCAATCAGACCGAGCCCCGCCAGGCGGGCGTTGTCGGCGTAGGCAGAAGGAACGATTTCGCCCTGACCATCCAGCGCCAGCAATTTCCAGAGCGCCGGTGCCACAATGTTCACGCCCCGGGCTTTCAGACCTTTCATGTAGGCCAGTGAAGAGTTACCCACTGTCGGTTGTGCCTGGTCAAGCAACACGGCCTGACGGCCAAACCGGGGCATTTCCTTTACCCAGAACAGCACATCGTCCAGGTTGAAGGACTGGGGCCATACCTTTTCCGGCTTGACGCCTGCATTGATATAGTCCCGGATCATCTGGGCCGCATAATCCTGGCGGCTATAGTCACCCTCGAATGGCATTGCTACCACCGGAGATTTCAGTTCAGGGCTGAATTTCACGCCGAGAGGCTTCAACAGCTCGATATACTCGCGATGGGTCATCAGTGTGCCGCGGCTGGAGTAGAGGTCCGTGCGCCAGGCAGCGGTGCCACCCAGGTATTCTTCCGGTGTTGTCGCCATCGGCTCGAAGGCATCCATTTTGCCGCTGAGGCTTTTGAATTCAGCCAGGCTGATATCGCTGGTCCGGCATTGTGCCTGTGCCGGGGTTCCGGTGGCGGGGTCGGCAGGCACAAACGGCTGGGTGCATTTGGCGTTCAGCTCGGGAATGGCAACGATGTTGGTCGTGGTGTGAAGGTCATTCTGGGCATGCCGGCATACCAGCTTACGGTCTTTGGTGAAGGTGACATCGCACTCGACTATGCCGGCACCCATTCGGGCTGCAGCCACATAGGATTCGCGGGTGTGTTCCGGAAACTGCAGGGGCGCCCCGCGGTGCCCGATGGAAAAGTCCGAAGTCCGGAAGCTGGCGGTCTGGCATGATTGCAACTGTTCTTTCAGTGCGCCCTCATCCATGTCGGCCACCAGCCAGAAAGGGCGTGGTCCGATCTGGACCGAGGCCGCCTGCCGGTCCTGCTGATACCGGTCACGGGAGGGGGTGTCCCACTGCTCTTCAGAGCCGTTGCCGGGAGAGGCCTGAGCCAGGGCGGCAGAGATCAATGTGAGTGCGCACAGCAGCATGCCCGGGACTGGCTGTAACGTCATCACCGGCTCCTTGTAAAATGAATGATACTACTCATCCGGTATCTGACCACATGGGTAACGCAGGATGAGGTACGGAATAGCTCCGGGTTTTCTCGAGTGGTTGCACATCGAGTTAAGCCATACATAATAGAGTCTCTTGAGTTTTTTTTGAAACCATGGAAGGTTGTCATGTTAGCCATCGTTCATACCCGCGCCTGTGTTGGCGTGTCTGCGCCGTCAGTGACGGTGGAAGTCCATCTTTCCGGCGGCCTGCCGGCGCTGGCAATCGTCGGCCTGCCTGAAACCGGGGTACGCGAAAGCCGGGAGCGGGTGCGTAGTGCCCTGCTCAATTCCGGTTTTGAATTCCCGGCCAAGCGAATAACCATCAATCTTGCTCCGGCAGACCTGCCAAAGGAGGGAGGGCGTTTCGATCTGCCCATCGCTCTGGGCATTCTGGCCGCATCCGGTCAGATTCCTCCTGAAAGTCTTGAAAAAGTGGAATGCCTTGGGGAATTATCCCTGGATGGCGCATTGCGCCCGTTGAAGGGCGTACTCCCGGCCGTTCTGGCTGCCCGCAGCGATCAACGCCAGTTGCTGATTCCGCTGGCCAACGCCGATGAGGCTGCGCTGGCCAGCGAGGGCGATGTGTTTGCTGCCAACCATTTGCTGGCTATTTGTGAACATCTTTCTGAACGGGCACGGCTTCGCCCGGTAGCAACCCTGGAATTTGATGGCGGACCCGCCAAAGCCCCGGACCTGGCTGACGTCCGGGGCCAGAAAGTGCCAAGGCGGGCGCTGGAGGTGGCTGCCGCCGGCGGGCATAACCTGTTGATGTTTGGCCCACCGGGCACTGGCAAAAGTATGCTTGCCAGTCGCCTGCCCGGCATTCTTCCGCCCCTGACCAACGAGGCCATGCTCGATGTCGCCAGCATCTATTCGGTTGCCGGCCTGGCCATGCCCGACGGTTACTGGCATTGTCCGCCCTATCGCGCACCCCATCATACCGCCTCAGCGGTGGCGATGGTGGGTGGCGGGGGCAGCCCCAGGCCGGGTGAAATTTCCCTCGCTCATCGGGGTGTCCTGTTTCTGGATGAACTGCCGGAATTTGGTCGCCAGGTGCTTGAAGTGTTGCGGGAGCCCATGGAAAGCGGCGAAATCGCGATCAGTCGGGCGTCACGGCAGGTGACTTTCCCGGCGAGGTTTCAGGTGATTGCGGCGATGAATCCATGCCCCTGCGGATATCTTGGTCATCCCTCGATCGAATGTCAGTGCACACCACCGCAGGTGCTCCGTTATCGCGCAAAGGTTTCTGGCCCGCTGCTGGACCGGTTCGATCTGCATGTCGAAGTGCCGGTACAAAGTCCGCAGCTGCTGATGACGTCCGCCAGTAACAGTGAAAACAGTGAGTCGGTTCGCCGGCGGGTGGGTCGCGCCCGTGACCGACAGCATAGCCGGGGTGTGGTGAATGCCATGCTCAGTGGCCCCGAACTCGACCGTCATTGCAGCCTGGATCCGGCCAGTCAGGCTCTGCTGACCGGGGCCATGGAGCGGCTTGGCCTGTCAGCCCGTGCCCTGCACCGGATTCTCAGGGTTGCCCGGACGCTGGCAGATCTCGAGGGTGCGGAATCGGTAACCCAGACCCACCTGGTGGAGGCGTTGGGCTATCGCAAACTGGATCGCCAGCAGTCCCGCAATGCTCAGGCATCCGTATAGATCTGATAAACTTACTGTAAAATGAATTCAGCAAGCTTTACTAAGCTGAATGAAAGCAGGCGGACACGTCTATTCAAGACACGCCGTAGATACATCCATGTAGGCTCGGATGCAGCATCCCTGCTGCATACGGTCCTGAATAGACGTGTCCGCCTGCTTTCCTACTCATTATTAATTACGGCGGTTGAGGATATCCGATGAGCGAACAGAATAACGATCCCGGCGATGCGCCGGTTGTCACCCGCAAGGGAGTGCGCAGTTTTGTGCTGCGTCAGGGCCGGATGACCGAGGGTCAGAAAAAAGCCTATGATCGCAACTGGTCCAAATACGGGTTGACCCGCGAGCAGGGCATGATTGACCCCCGCGAAATATTCGGCCGCGACAATATGCTGAATCTTGAAATCGGCTTTGGTATGGGCCAGTCACTGGCGGAGATGGCGGAAGCATCGCCGGAACAGGACTTCATCGGAGTGGAAGTGCATCTGCCAGGGGTGGGGGCGCTATTGAAAGAGGTCGAGGACCGCGGCCTGGAGAACATCAGGGTGTATGCGATTGATGCCAATGATGTGGTGGATTTCTGCCTGCCCGATGCAGCACTTGATCGGGTGATGGTGTATTTCCCGGATCCCTGGCCCAAGAAAAAACACCACAAACGCCGTCTGGTTCAGCACGACTTCGTTCAGCGACTGCGCCACAAACTGCGGGTGGGCGGGGTTCTTCATCTGGCCACGGACTGGGAGAATTACGCCGAGCACATGATGGAAATCATGGGTGAATCCGAAGGCTTCGAAAACGCAGTAGAGCCGGGTGCTTTTGCGCCGCGCCCCGATGAGCGGCCCATGACCAAATTCGAAAAACGGGGGGAAAACCTCGGCCACGGGGTCTGGGATCTGCTGTTCTACCGAACCAACTAGTCAGATACCAAGCTGGATGAAATTAGGCGGACACGTCTATTCAGTACACGCCATGGATACCCCTGCGGGGTCCAGCCAGCAATCACAGATTGCTGTCGTTCAGCTGTCGCATGAAGCTTCGCTTCATAAGCGCTCGGCTTCACCCCTGTAGGGCTCGATCGCGCCATCCCTGGCGCTCAACGTTTTTGGCAAGCCCTACCGGCCATCGCCCTGGTCTAACTATTTGCAGGCCCGCCTGTGCAAATACAAGTAGGTGGATTAGACGAAGTCATAATCCGACGGTAGTCAGGCCGGTTGGATGCTTCTGGCTTTGTTGGATTGCCCTTTGCTTGATCCAACCTACGTTTAGGCGGCATTCCGGCAGGCCCGAAACAGGTCGACGGAGAGTGGTGGGTATACCGTTCCAAAAATGTGCGGAGCCATGGATGGCGGAGCCCAAGCGCACATGGATGTGCTTGTAGCGTTTTTTGGAACGGTATACCCACCACTCGCCATGCTCCAAAACCAAGACAAATTGGGCCGAGGTTTAGTAAAGCTCCAGACTTACAGGAACACCACGCAAGGAATTAGGCAAGGCCTCCCGAATTTCCACGTCAATAAAGTTCCCGACCACCTCCGGATTCTC
>NZ_DATFKH010000028.1:0-1254 GCF_035268745.1 Marinobacter sp. | reverse complement strand
GCTCCAGAAAGGAGGTGTTCCAGCCACACCTTCCGGTACGGCTACCTTGTTACGACTTAACCCCAGTCACTGGTTTTACCCTAGGCCGCTCCTCTCGGTCACAGACTTCAGGCACCCCCAGCTCCCATGGTTTGACGGGCGGTGTGTACAAGGCCCGGGAACGTATTCACCGCGCCATGGCTGATGCGCGATTACTAGCGAATCCAACTTCATGGAGTCGGGTTGCAGACTCCAATCCGAACTGAGACCGGCTTTTAAGATTGGCAACCTGTCACCAGGTAGCTTCCCTCTGTACCGGCCATTGTAACACGTGTGTAGCCCTGGACATAAGGGCCGTGCTGATTTGACGTCATCCCCACCTTCCTCTCACCTTACGGTGGCAGTCTCGCTAGAGTCCTCAGCTTTACCTGCTAGCAACTAACGATAAGGGTTGCGCTCGTTATGGGACTTAACCCGACACCTCACGGCACGAGCTGACGACAACCATGCAGCACCTTGTAAGCAGCCCCGAAGGGAATCCCGATTTCTCGGGAATGCAGCCTACATTTAAGCCCAGGTAAGGTTCCTCGCGTATCATCGAATTAAACCACATGTTCCTCCGCTTGTGCGGGCCCCCGTCAATTCCTTTGAGTTTCAACCTTGCGATCGTACTCCCCAGGTGGTTCACTTAATGCTTTCGCTAAGCCGCTTACTGTGTATCGCAAACAGCGAGTGAACATCGTTTACAGCGTGGACTACCAGGGTATCTAATCCTGTTCGCTCCCCACGCTTTCGTGCCTCAGCGTCAGTTATGGCTTAGTAAGCTGCCTCCGCAATCGGTGTTCTGTGCAATCTCTATGCATTTCACCGCTACACTGCACATTCCGCCTACCTCAACCATACTCAAGACTCGCAGTATCAATGGCAATTCTACCGTTAAGCGGCAGTATTTCACCACTGACTTACAAGCCCGCCTGCGCACCCTTTAAACCCAATGAATCCGGATAACGCTTGCATCCTCCGTATTACCGCGGCTGCTGGCACGGAGTTAGCCGATGCTTATTCCTACGCTACCGTCAATCCCGTACACGTACGGACCTTTCTTGGCGTAGAAAAGCAGTTTACAACCCATAGGGCCGTCATCCTGCACGCGGGATGGCTGGTTCAGGCTCGCGCCCATTGACCAATATTCCTCACTGCTGCCTCCCGTAGGAGTCTGGTCCGTGTCTCAGTACCAGTGTGGGGGATAATCCTCTCAGAACCCCTAAGGATCGT
>NZ_DATFKH010000027.1:0-11461 GCF_035268745.1 Marinobacter sp. | reverse complement strand
GTTCTGGACAGGTGGAGCTGGATCGCTGTTGTAACTTCATCAATTTGCGATGCCTCCATCAGACCGGCATCGATAAGTCGATTCAAGGCTTCATCTGCAAGGTCAACAGCATCGTTAAATGATGCGATGCTTTGATCATAGTCTCCACCGGATGTCATATCTGAAACGGCTAACATCTGTGATTGAATGCCAATGGTACCTTCCATTGCACCATCGGCTGTATCCCAGGCCGGGCCCGTAATGAAAGTAAGATTATCAGACAGTCTTTGTATACCGTATAATCCGACGCCACCAACAATAATGATCATGAGTGCAAGGATGGAAAAACCCATGATTATTTTAGACTTTATGGTTCTTATGTTGAACAGATTCACGGCCCTTCCCTTATCTAATAAGATTCTGCTGAAAAGTCAGAATGCCTTTCTTCCTGACACCATCCGGGTAGATCGGCCAAGGTCAGAAGATCTTTAACTGAATCAATGATTCCACAGGGCTTTAAATGCGGTGTGAGTGAGTTGCTTCAGGGCCCATTTCTTCCTCAACAAGACCAGCGTGGAAGGCGACGAGGTACTGGTGTTCTGACACCTGGCGCCGGATCTCGGGCCGATCGCGGACTGGGGCCCGGGCGTCGCCGAAGAGTGAGGCGACGCGGCTTCAGCCCCCGGAGTAGGGCTGGAGCCGGAGTTCGAATTCAAGACCGACGCGGTTGCGGATGAAGTCCGTGTCCTGGTAGTCGTCGCCCGTTCCGACCCCCCACTTCAGACGCAGGATGTCGGCGCTGCCGGTCAGGACCGGCGGTTCCCTGTCGGATAGACGGAGTCTGACAGCCTGGTTTTTTTCGATACCCCGCAACGTCAAGGTCCCCTGAGCCACGAAGCCATCTCCGTCCGAAGCGACCCGGGAACTGACCCAGGTCGCTTTCAGATCGTCTTCGACATTGAAAAAGTGATCACCACGCAGTTCGCTGTCGCGCATGCTGTCGCCGGTATCGACCGAGGCCGTCTGAACAGTGACTTCAATGTCTGCCGTGGCCAGGTCGTTGCCATCCATGCACAGCGAAACAGAGAACTCGTGGAACGATCCGGCAACTTCGTCTCCCTCTGCCACGCCGGTGAAGCGCAGTTCGCCGTCGTCTCCGTTGGCCCTGTAGCAGTTGGCCAGGGCCAGGCCCGGCATGAGCAGCAGTGCCAGGGCTGCGGCTGTCAGTCTTTTCGCCATAACGGCAACATCCTCCAGAGTACGTCGTCCTTGCGCCAGAAATGATGGCGCAGCGCCGCCAGCGCGTGTCCGATCGACACCACGGCCAACGCGTACAGTATCCAGGGACCGGCGAATGCGGCTATCCTCGAGGCAGTGGGGCTTTACCGGAGAGGCCCGGGATGGCGCGGGCTAGATATCCTCCGGGATCATCTCGATGGCACCGCACGGGCACTCCGCGACGCAGATGCCGCAACCTTTGCAGTAGTCGTAGTCGAACTCGAAACGCTCGCCCGGCCCCAGTTTGATGACCGCGTTGTCGGGGCAGACGCCGTAGCAGTTGTCGCATTCGAAGCAGTTACCGCAGGACAGGCAGCGCCTCGCCTCGTACAGGGCGTTGGTCTCGTCGAGCCCGTCCAGCACCTCGCCGAAAGTCGTCCGGCGGCGGGCGATGTCGAGTTGCGGCTGAACGGTCTTGGGGGCGTCGGTGTAATACCAGGTGTTGAGCTTGTCGAGGCTGGCCAGCTCGTTGCTCGGAGCTTTGGCGTAGCGTTCCCCCCGCAACCATGCGTCCACGCAACGGGCAGCCTTTTTGCCGTGGCCGACGGCCACCGTGACGGTGCGCTCCGAGGGCACCATGTCGCCGCCGGCGAACAGCCCCTCGTGGCCGGTCATCATCTGCTCGTTCACTTCGATGACGCCGTCGGCCGAGATCTCCACCCCCGGCACCTTCTCTATGAACGAAGTGTCGACCTGCTGGCCCAGCGCCATCACCACGCTGTCAGCCTCCAGGCGTTCGAACTCGCCGGTAGAGCGCGGCTTGCCGTCTTCGCCCAGCTCCATCTTTTCCACCATGATGCCGTCGTCGTCACCGACCTGCTTGATGGTGCGCAGCCAGTTGACGATCACGCCTTCTTCCAGGGCCTCGGCCACCTCGAAGTCGTGGGCCGGCATCTGCTCGCGGGTGCGCCGGTAGACGATGATGGCCTCCTCGGCGCCCAGGCGCTTGGCTGTTCGGGCCACGTCCACCGCGGTGTTGCCGCCGCCGTAGATCACCACCCGGCGACCCAGTTTCGGCGGTTCCGCGCCGGTCTCCATGTCCCGCAGCACGCCGACCGCGTCGAGGATCTTGCTGGCGTCGGCGGCCGGGATATCCACCCGCTTGGCCAGGTGGGCGCCGATCGCCAGGAAGCAGGCGTCAAAGCCGCCGTCGCGCATCTCGCGCTCGATGTCTTCCACCGGGCGATTGAGCTGCAGCTCGACACCCATGTCGAGAATGCGCTGGATGTCGGCTTCCACCACATCGCGCGGCAGCCGATACGCGGGGATGCCGAAGCGCATCATGCCGCCGGCGACCGGCCCGGCCTCGAACAGGCTGACATCGTGGCCCAGCCGGCACAGATGATAGGCCGCAGACAACCCGGAAGGACCGGACCCGATTACCAGCACTCGCTGGCCGGTCGGGCTGCCCACGATCTTGGGCTTCCAGCCCTCGCGTACGGCCTGATCGTCGAGAAAGCGCTCGACCGCGTGAATGTTCACCGCCGAGTCGATGTCCTTGCGGTTGCACTTGCTCTCGCAGGGGTGGTAGCAGGCGCGGCCCATAATCCCGGGCAACGGGTTGTCCTGCATGATCACCTGCCAGGCGCTGTGGTAGTCGCCTTCCTCGGCGTGGGAAAGCCAGCCCTGGATGTTCTCGCCGGCGGGGCACGCATGGTTGCAGGGCGGCAGCCGGTCGATGTAGACCGGCCGCTCGGTGCGCCAGCTCCCGGTCTTGTTTTCGAGACTGGTGCCGACATCAAGGGTGATGGCGAATGGCGCCTGATCAGGATGCTTGCTCATGGCAGGGTCTCCTCGTGCTCGCGCAGCAGATTGAACTGCCTTATGTTTTCGTCCGCCATCGCCTGCAGACGAGCGATGGACTGCCTGCCGTACTCGTCGCCTTTGAACAGGTGGGCGAAACGGCGCTGGGGTTTGAGGTATTCCTCCACCGGCACCTGCTGGCGGATGGGCACCGAGGCGGTTACCCGGCCGCCCTCCGCCTCGAACAGCGGGAACAGCCCGCAACGGGTCACCAGCCGCGAGATGTTTATGGTGTCGGCACTCTTGGTGCCCCAGCCCAGCGGGCATGGCACGTAGATATGGATGTAGCGCGCGCCGCGGAACTCCATCGCCTTGGTGACCTTGCGCTCGAGGTCGTGCAGATCGGACACCGCCGCCGTGGCGACGTAAGGGATGCGATGCGCCATCGCGATCAGCGGGAGGTTCTTGCCGGTGCCGAAGACGTTGCCCGGCGTATCGCCCAGCGGCATCGTGGTCGCGGTGCGGGCGGTCGGAGGCGTGGCGCCGGAGCGCTGCACGCCGGTGTTCATGTAGGCCTCGTTGTCGTAGCAGATGTAGAGCACGTCATCGTTGCGCTCGAACATACCCGACAGACAGCCGAAGCCGATGTCCACCGTGCTGCCGTCACCCCCCTGAGCCACGACCCGGGTGTCCTCGCGGCCCTTGGCGCGCATCGCTGCTGCGACGCCGGTCGCCACCGCCGGGGCGTTGCCGAACAGCGAATGCAGCCAGGGTATCTGCCAGGATGTCTCGGGGTAGGGCGTGGTGAACACCTCCAGGCAGCCGGTGGCATTGACCGCCATCAGCTTGCCGTTGGCCGCGCGCATCGCGGCGTCGATCGCATAGCGCGCTCCAAGGGCCTCGCCGCAGCCCTGACAGGCGCGGTGCCCGGAGGTGATGGCGTTGGAACGGTCCATGCTGGCCTGTACACCGCGGTTTTCCGGGTCCACGAGTCGATTGCCGACGGTGAAGGTACCTTTCTGGTAGAACTTCACCTTCTGTTCGGGAGTGAATTCGTCGATTTGGCTCATCTGTGGGTCTCCTTAGACGCGCGCGGCGTCGCCGCCGCGGGCGATGTCCCGGATCAGGTTCTCGGCTATGGGGCCCGAGGTGATGGATTCGCGCTGGCGGGCGAGCTCCCGCTCCACCATTTCCCGGTTGAGATCCAGGAAGTGCAGATCCTCGAGTTCGCCGGCGATCGCGCTGGCGAAAAGTCCGTGCAGCGAGGGCTGGGTGATGGACCGCCCGCCGAGGCCGGCGATCACGGTATGCACGTGCGTGTCTACTCCCTGCAGCGCCATGCGCACATTAGTGGCGACGATCCCGCCGAAGCCCACCGCGAAGCCTTTTTCCAGCACCAGGATGCGCTGGGCGCCGGAGAGTACCCGACGCAACGCGGCGCTGGGGAAGGGACGGAACGAGCAGATCGAGACCACCCCGATGGCCACTCCGGCCTCGCGCATGGTGTCGACGACGTCTTTCACGGTGCCGGCCACCGAGCCCATCGTGACCACGATGGTCTCCGCATCCTCGAGTCGGTATTCGTGAATCAGACCGCCTGCCTCGCGTCCGAAAACCGTCTGGAACTCGCCGGCCACCTCGGGAATCACCTCAAGTGCCTGGAGTTGTTTTTCATGGGCCAGGTAGCGCACCTCGGTGAAGGCCTCCGGGCCGACCATGGCGCCGATCGAGTAGGGCTTGGCCGGGTCCATCACCTGGCGCGGCTCGAACGGCGGCAGGAATGCATCGACGGTGGCCTGGTCCGGGATGTCGACCCGTTCGTAGGCGTGAGTGAGGATAAATCCGTCCATGCACACCATCACCGGACAGGAGAGCCGCTCCGCGATCTTGAACGCCTGCACGTGCAGGTCGGCGGCTTCCTGATTGGTTTCGGCGAACAACTGGATCCAGCCGGAGTCGCGCATCGCCATGGCGTCGGTGTGGTCGTTCCAGATGTTTATCGGAGCACCGATGGCGCGATTGGCCAGGGTCATCACAATGGGCAGACCGAGGCCCGCGGCGTTGTAGACTGCCTCGGCCATGAACAGCAGGCCCTGGCTGGCGGTCGCGGTATACGTGCGGGCGCCCGCAGCAGAGGAACCGATGCCTACCGACAACGCGGCAAACTCGCTTTCGACGTTGAGGAACTCGCAGTTCTCGAGTTGGCCGGACTTCACCAGCTCACCGCAGGCTTCGACGATATGGGTCTGGGGGGAGATGGGATACGCGCAGATGACCTCGGGGCGACACAATGCCACCGTTTCGGCCACGGCGTGACTGCCTTCGATCTGCTTAAGCATGGACTTTCTCCTCGGCGTGACCTATCGCGGCCTGGTAGGCGGCCTGCGCGGCCGCAATGTTACCCGCAGCTATCTTGCCGGCGAACTTTTTGCTGATGGCCTGTTCCACGGAGGCGATGCTGATCTGCCCGGTAACCGCTGCGAAACCGCCGAGCAGCGCGGCATTGGGCACCGGGCGACCAACGTGCAGGCGCGCCAGCTCGGTGGCGCCGACCCCGCGGATGTGGCCTTCGGGCAGCTGATCGGCGACCCCCTCGATTCCCAGGGCGGCAAAACTCTTGGTTGAGTTGACCAGTGCGAAACCATCGCTGCGCAGGCCAGAGAAGACGTCCAGGGCATGGAACAGGGTGGGGTCCTGCACGATCACAGCATCGGGTTCCATGATGGGTTCGCGAGAGCGGATCTCCCGATCGTCGATGCGGCAGTACGAAACCACCGGCGCCCCGGTGCGTTCCGAACCAAAGCTCGGGAACGCCTGAGCATGACGGCCCTCGATGAAGGCTGCGATGGAGAGCAGCTCGGCAGCGGTGACCACCCCTTGCCCACCTCGCCCGTGTAGTCGGATCTGGAACATGCGCGCGCTCCTCCTTAGGCCCTTTTTTTTTGTTACGTTTAGGAAGAATAGACGCCCTTTTCACCCAAGTCCATCAGTAGTGGACCGCTAATGACCCGCTAGCCCTCCGCCATTTCTGCAAGGTCCCGAATCATGAAATGGGACCGCCCTCCTTTAACTTGAGCCGCAAAAAAGCTTTCGTCGAATACCTTCGCACGCTTGAGTAATAGGTCTCCACAAGCGCATTCACCATGTTTGCGTAGTCATCAACAAGCCGTTTATCGATCTCGAACCCGTCGTAATTGACCACGGCATCGACCCGATGATCAAGCGGTCGACAAATATCGGCGACCCGGTCAAAAATTTCCTTGATCTGTGTGCGGTTCCGGATATGAAGATTTTCGAAATTGATAAAGATCGTCCTTTTGGCCTTATCGTACTTCAACCGCTGCGGGATAGTGAGTTCGGCCATCTGTTTCAGGAGGTCCATGGATTCGGGACGGAATATCCGCGCATCCATCTCCCTGGGGTTGTCGACGACCGGCATAAAGTCCATCTGGTCCAGAATATCCCGCTGGATATCCACGCCCGGGGCAACCTCTGTCAGAACCAGACCGCGCTCATCCAGCTCAAAGACACAACGTTCGGTGACATAGAGTATCGGCTTCTTATTGGCTGAGGCGACGCTGCCGCTGAAAGAGATCTGCTCGACCTCTTTGACGAATTTGCATGTCCGGCCCTCATTCAGAATTTCAAGCGCGCCCTTGCCGGTACTGATCTTCAAGCCACCCGCGCTAAATGTACCTGCAAAGACCACCTTTCTGGCATTCTGACTGATATTGATAAACCCGCCCGCGCCGGCAAGTTTGGGCCCGAACCTTGAGACATTGATGTTGCCCTGCTGGTCGCACTGGGCCAATCCCAGACAGGCGATATTCAGACCGCCACCATCATAGAAATCGAATTGCTGGTTCTGATCCACGATCCCGCTGGGGTTGGTGGCTGCACCGAAGTTTAACCCGCTTGCGGGTATACCACCGATAACACCGGGCTCCGCCGTCAACGTGACCAGGTCGAGAATCCGTTCTTCCGAAGCGACATTGGCGACACCCTCGGGCATGCCTATTCCAAGGTTGACCACATCATTAACCTTGAGCTCCATCGCGGCTCTGCGAGCAATAACCTTGCGCTCATCCAGAGCCATGGGAGCAAGGTTGCCTGTCGGGGCGCGTATCTTTCCCGCATAGACAGGACTGTAATCAGTCGCGTAGGTCTGTAAATGATTTTCAGGACGACTCTGGACCACGCAGTCGATGAAAATACCCGGGACTTTTACCTGGCGCGAATCCAGGGAACCCCCTTCAGCAATCTGCTCTACCTGTGCGATGACAACGCCGCCGCTATTATGAGCAGCCATTGCCATGGCGAGCGCGTCCAGGGTCAATGCCTCTCTGTCCATCACAAGATTACCTTCGGTATCGGCAGTCGTTCCGCGAATCAGGGCAACGTTGATCGGCATTGCGTGGTAGAAAAGATAGTCTTCGCCGCGGATTTCGATTAACTCGACAATCTCTTCGTGGGTAGCTGAACCTATTTTTCCACCCTCTAGCCGCGGATCAACGAAGGTGCCGATACCGACTTTTGAAAGGGTGCCAGGTTTTCCTGCAGCGATATCACGATACAGATGGGATATGCAGCCTTGAGGAAGATTGTAGGCTTCGATGCGCCCCTCAACCGCCATCCTGCCCATGCTGGGTATCAGGCCCCAGTGTCCGCCGATGACGCGTTTGATCAGGCCTTCGTGAGCAAGGCGATTTAATCCACGCTTTTTCCCATCGCCCTGGCCGGCCGCGAACAGCAGTGTCAGCGCTTTGGGTTCCCCGGTTTCAAGAAAGCGGTTCTCGATCGCAATCAGTAATTCATCCGGTACCCCACAACCGACAAACCCTGCCGTACAGATGGTGTCGCCGTCCGCCATAACGGCAACCGCATCTTCAGCACTCACCACCTTGTTCCTGTCCCGTTGGTTATTGAAGTCAGACTGGTTGAATCTCATCATCCTGGACGCCCTCTAGGAATTTTTCTGCCATGCGTAGCCAGTATAGCGAGGGATTGTCCATCAGCATGTATCGTTGGTCAGTGTTAAGAATCTCCGAAGTAACCGGCCGCGCCACCTCCGGTACTACCGCTAGCGCAGGCTGAACCTGACCGGCAGGACATAGGTAAAACTCTTGCCTTCCATGGATTCGGGCACCGCCGGCAGCGGCTCCGCCGCCTTGAGCATGTCCAGGGCGGCGTTATCCAGCAGTGAGTGATCGGATGACTGGCTCAGTGAATGCCGCACCAGGACGCCGTCGCGATCAAATTCGAACACCACGACTGGTGAACCCTCCTGGCCGAGACGGCGTGACCGGCGGGGGTATTCGTAGAAGCGGCTCAGGTGTCGGCTGAGTTCAGTCAGATAGCTGTCAACCTCGGATGAATCTCCGGCGGTGAGTTCCACCTGCTGGCTGGCGTTCTCCTCAGCCTGCTTCTCGGTAACTTCCTCTGAAGGCTCTTCGCTTTTCGATGACTCGGCGTCGACGATTTCCTCCACGGTTTCAGGTTCTGGAACCGGCTTTGGCTCGGGCTCAGGCTTTGGCTCAGGCTTTGGCTTTGGCTCAGGCTCTGGCTCTGGCTCGGGCTTTGGCTCGGGCTTTGGCTCGGGCTCTGGCTCTGGCTCGGGCTTTGGCTCGGGCTCGGGCTCGGGTTCTGGCTCTGGCTCTGGTTCGGGCTCCGGCTCTGGCTCAGGTTCCGGTTGAGGTTCAGGCTCGGGTTTGAATGTTTCGGTTTCCGACTGCGGGGCAGGCTTCTGGGGACTGGCCAACCTGATCCTCACTGCCGGCGCCTGATTGACGCTGGCCGCGCCCTCCAGCTTGATATCCGGCAGATCAGTCGGCAGTGCCAGAGCCAGCGCGCCAAAGGTAACAATCACCGCTGTCACCAGTAACAGCCAGCGAATCGACGCCTCCTGGTTCATGGCCCCGATGGCTCCGTCAGCAGAACAACGTCCTGATACCCCCTGTCGGCAAGGAGACCGAAGAGCGACTCAAGATCTGCCATGGCCGTGCCGGCGGCGGCTCCGACTGTCAAAGACGGCTTACTGTCGGAAGCGGGCAGGTGCCGGGCCAGGCTGTTTGCGTCAACCTTTCTGCCATCTACCTGCCATTCACCGGATGCCAGCACCATCAGGTCAGCCCGGACCCTGGCACTGGCATCTTCTGCGATGGTACCCGGCAAGTCAGGAAGCGCCCGGTTCTGCATCTGGCCGGCAACGATGAAGAACATCAACAACAGGAAAACCAGGTTGATCAGCGGTAGCAAAGCGTCTTCGACCCTTTCCATCAGCGACTTGGGGGCGGCCGTGAAGGATGATGCGAGAGGCTCGACAGAAGAGGGAGCGATAGAATCTTTCATCAATCAGCATTCTCGTCATTTGCTCGCAGCCAGTTGGGCTCGATGCCGCTGGCGCCAAGGGTGCTGAGGGCGAGGGTAAAATCATGAACCGTGGCTTCAGGTGAAGAGATTACATTGACCCGGCCAATCGCCGAACCCGTAAGCTGGCGCACAAGGTCATCAAGCCCGTAGACCTGTTGGTTCCACTCCAGTTGCTGGCCCGCCAGAATGCGTATTTCAGGCACCCGCTCACCCTGCTGGCCACCGGATTCTGACTGCACTTCGGTGCTGACTTCCAGAAGATTAACCGGCAGAAGCCGTGTGGTCAGCATGAAAAACACCAGCAGAATGAACACCACATCAATCAGTGGTGTCATTCTGATCGCCAGTGGTCGCGCGGGACGGGGCTCAACGAAAAGCATTGGCTGCAGTCTGGCGACCCTGCCATTCAGGCTCCAGAGCGACAGGCTCGGTCACTGGCTGGCCAGGGTTGGCTATCGAACGTTCTTCAGTTGCGGGCGTTGTATTGATATTGGTATTAATGTTGATGATATCGGTCAGCACCGAATTGAGCGTTCCCTGCAGGCGGCGCAGGCGAAATTCTATCCAGGCCGCCAGCGCCGCAAACGGAATGGCAACAATCAGGCCTGCGGCAGTCGTGGTAAGGGCCTGGTAGATGCCGCCGCTGAGCTGGGAGGCGCTGGCTCTGCCCTCGGCAGCGGCCATGGCGCTGAAAGCCTCCATCATGCCCATTACCGTGCCAAGAAGCCCCAGCAGGGGTGCCAGAGCGGCAATGACTTCGATAATCTTCAGCGGAGCCTCGAACGGCGTCAGCACCTCCTGGGCTTTCTGGGATACCGTGGTGCGGGTCTTGCTCTCAGTCTCGCCGCGCAACTTCCCCCTCATGGCCATCAGCACCAGCTGATGCAGAGGATTAAGCCGGCCAAGGCCCCGGGTCTGAGTGCACATCTGATCGGTAACCGTCTGGTCTGCTGTGTGTTTCCACTCCTGCACTGCCCGTCGGAGGCGACGGGTATAACGGGGTGCGAACAGCGCGCCATACAGCATCAGATATACGAAAGTGATCATTCCGGCCAGAGCCATTGCCATAAGCACCACCATGACCGGGCCGCCCATTTCGATGAACTGGGCAATGGGGCCAGATGCGGGAAGATCTCCTGGAATCAGTGACTGAAACATGGGGGCTCCGAATTAAATACAGAACATAATGATAATGATTGTTATTTAATTACACAATCATTGCAACCACAGTTCCGCTCAGACCGGGCCACTGGACTTCTGATCAACCGTTTGAGTGCTGTTACCCTTCTCTGCCCATACGGCTTAACAACGTCAGTAACAATTTGCGCACACAGGACCGGGAGGACTCATCAACGCAGGAAAAGTCCTCAACATACAGTTGATGTTCCCCGAGTAAACGGCAAAGACAATCAGTCTCAAGTGTTATGGTTACCCTTTCCGGCTGCCCATCATTAAGCCAATTGATGCCCCGTGCACCCGGGTTCCTGGCGCGCCTGGAATCTCGTTGTCCAGAAGGCATACCCATAAACCCTCCGTGCCTCAATGGAGTGTTTTGCACACAGACGACCGGTCCCTGCGAGCAAACGCCAACGTCGACCAGTTCAGATAATCCGCGAAAAAGTCTGCCTGACGCGAGGTGTCCATAAGTACCGCTATGCATTCCTCTATCTCCTGGCAATCAGCACGGGAGGCGTCATGCTCATTGGCGAGCAGATGCTCGAGCGCCCGTAGAATGACAGCTTCCGAGCCTGCCCGGTCAGCGAAGTCGAACAACACCCGCGAGACCAGGATGGCCGACAGGGTCAGTTCGATTCCCATGCTGGATTCCTCCTTATGCGAACCGCGGAGGCACGCCAGATCGAATGCGCTGCCCGAAAACGACAAGACACCCTGCCAGTGGTTCTCCTCACTGCATGCGCACGCCTGTTTCATCCATGACAGCCAAAGGCCCTTGCGTTCTCCGGGCGGAAGATCTGCGAATCGCTGACGGTGATTGGGGCACAGAAAATTCATTTCGTCTTCTCCGTTCAGTGGTTCAGATGATAATAGTTCTCATTATCGCAGATTACAAGCAACCTGGGCACAATACTGG
>NZ_DATFKH010000026.1:0-11073 GCF_035268745.1 Marinobacter sp. | reverse complement strand
ATCGTCCCGGCAGGCGAGTATTTCCTGAAAGTGGTGAAAGCCGGCGAGACCGTTCGCATCCTGGACCTGGAAGGAAACCAGGCCGCCGACACCCTGTTCTACAACGCCCACAACCCCATCGAACGCTACAGCGCCGTCGATACCATCCGCGAGCAGGGCAATGTGTACCTGACTGCCGGCTCGAAGCTGATGTCCTCGGAAAACAACGTATTGCTGGAGATCACCGCCGACACCTGCGGCCGCCACGATACCCTGGGCGGCGCCTGTGCGGCTGAAAGCAACACCACCCGCTATGCCCTGGAGAAAAAATGCATGCACTCCTGCCGCGACAGTTGGCTGGTGGCGGTAACCGAGCATGAGGAACTGGGCATGAGCAAACGGGACCTCACCCACAACATCAATTTCTTCATGAATGTACCGGTCACTGCCGACGGCGGCCTGACCTTTGAAGACGGCATCTCCGACGCCGGCAAGTACGTCGAACTGCAGGCGGCGATGGACGTACTGATGATGATTTCCAACTGCCCGCAGCTGAACAACCCCTGTAACGGCTGGAACCCCACGCCGATCGAGGTTCTGGTATGGAGCTGACCGGCGCATTTGACAAGGTTCTGATCGCCAACCGGGGTGCCATCGCCTGCCGGGTAATCCGCACCCTGCGCGCCATGGGTATCAGGTCGGTGGTGGTCTACGCCGAAGCAGACGCCGACTCCCTCCATGTGCGCCAGGCGGATGAGGCTTATTCACTGGGTGAAGGCCCGGCCGCCGCGACCTATATGGACCAGGAGATGCTCTTCAGCATAGCCCGCAACAGCGGCGCGGGTGCTATCCACCCCGGTTACGGCTTTCTCAGCGAGAACGCCGGATTTGCCCGGCGGTGTGAGGCCGAAGGCATTGTATTTCTCGGGCCGACACCGGCACAGATGGAACAGTTCGGCCTGAAACACACAGCCCGTGCGCTGGCGGAAAAAGCCGGAGTGCCACTGTTACCGGGCACCGACCTGCTGACGGACCGGAGTGCGGCACTGAAGGCCGCCGCACAGATTGGCTACCCGGTCATGCTGAAAAGCACCGCCGGCGGGGGCGGCATTGGTATGTCCCGTTGTTACAGCGCAGAGGACCTGGAAAAAACCTTCGAGTCGGTCCAGCGCCTGGGCCAGAACAATTTCAGCAACAGCGGTGTGTTCCTGGAAAAATTCGTGGAACACGCCCGCCACATTGAAGTGCAGCTGTTCGGCGACGGCAGGGGCCAGGTGCTTGCCCTGGGCGAGCGGGACTGCTCGGCCCAGCGCCGCAACCAGAAAGTGATCGAGGAGGCCCCGGCACCGGGCCTGACGGACGATGTGCGCTCCCGCATGCACGCCACCGCCCGCCAGCTCGGGGAAAGCATCGGCTACCGCAGCGCGGGCACCGTTGAGTTTATCTACGATCCGGACAACACCGAGTTCTATTTTCTGGAAGTGAATACCCGCTTGCAGGTCGAGCACGGCGTGACCGAACAGGTTTACGGCGTGGATCTGGTGCGCTGGATGGTGGAACTGGGCAGCGGTGCCCTGCCCGCTCTGACCGAACTGGATGGCAGCCTGGAAGCATCAGGCCACGCCATTCAGGCCCGGATCTATGCCGAGGACCCCAACAAGGACTTCCAGCCAGGCGCCGGATTGCTCACCAACGTGGACTGGCCCGCAGCAACCGGCCTGCGGATCGACACCTGGATTCAGCCGGGTACCGAAGTATCTTCCCTCTACGACCCCATGCTGGCCAAAGTGATCGTCCATGAACAGGATCGCGAGTCAGCCCGGCAAAAGTTGATGAATGTCCTGAGCCAAACCCGGCTGTACGGCATCGAAACCAACCTCAGGTACCTGCATCAGGTACTTGCTGACCCGCGTTTCGCCCAGGGCCGCCTGTATACCCGCACCCTGAACGAGTTCCTCTACCGGCCCGCAACGGTGGATGTCATCAACGGCGGCACCCTGACGACCATCCAGGACTACCCGGGCCGTATCGGCTACTGGGAAGTGGGCGTGCCACCCTCCGGGCCTTTCGACAGCTATTCGTTCCGGCTGGGTAACCGCCTGCTGAACAATGCCGAGGGCGCGCCGGGGCTGGAAATCACCCTCAAGGGTCCGGTTCTGGCTTTTAACCGGCGCTGTCAGATTGTGCTCACCGGGGCCCTGCTGGACGCCACCCTGGATGGCCAGCCCATCGAATTCTGGCAGGTTATTGACGTTCCCGAAGGCGCCACCCTGAAGCTGGGCGCCACCAGCGGCAACGGTTCACGGGCCTACCTGCTTTTCCGCGGCGGCCTGGATTGCCCGGAATACCTCACCTCCTGCAGCACCTTTACCCTGGGCCAGTTTGGTGGCCACTGTGGCCGCGCGCTGCGGGCCGGGGACGTGCTGGCCCTGCGCGATGCAAAAGCCGTCGCTGCAGGCAGCCTGCCCGACGAACTGAAACCCGCCATCGGCAAAGCCTGGAAACTGCATGTCACTTATGGCCCCCACGGCGCGCCGGACTACTTCACAGCGGCAGACATCAACACCTTCTTCGCCAGTCACTGGGAGGTCCACTTCAACTCCAGCCGCACCGGCATTCGCCTGATCGGCCCTAAACCGGAATGGGCCCGCAGCGATGGCGGTGAAGCCGGTATGCATCCGTCCAATATCCATGATAATGCCTACGCCGTGGGCACCGTGGATTTCACCGGAGACATGCCGGTTATCCTCGGCCCGGATGGCCCCAGCCTGGGGGGTTTCGTCTGCCCGGTCACCGTAATCAGCGCCGATCTCTGGAAACTGGGCCAACTGAAGGCTGGCGACAAGGTGCAATTCGTGCCGGTCAACCAGGACCAGGCCGTGGCGCTGCGGGAAGTGCTGGACGAATCCGTGGCCACCCTGAACGCAGCCACGGTCAGGGTTACGCCCATCAAACCTGAAACCCCGATTCTGGATTCCCTGAGCAACACCGGCCACGAAACCGGTGTGGTCTATCGGGCTGCCGGCGACAACTACGTGCTGGTGGAATACGGCCCCATGGAACTGGATATCCGGCTGCGTTTCCGCGCCCATGCCCTGATGATCTGGCTGCGGCAACAGAACCACCAGGCCATTCTGGAACTGACACCCGGGATCCGTTCCCTGCAGGTGCACTATGACAGCCAGAAACTGGGCCAGCGCACCCTGCTGAACCTGCTGATCAGCGCCGAAAAGGAACTGGAAAAACAGCCAGAGTGGGACCTACCTGCCCGCATCGTCCATCTGCCTCTGTCCTGGGATGACGAGGCCTGCCAGACCGCCATCGCCAAATACATGCAGTCGGTGCGCCAGGACGCGCCCTGGTGCCCGAGTAATCTGGAGTTTATCCGCCGCATCAACGGCCTGGACAGCGTCGACCAGGTGAAAAAGACGCTCTTTGCAGCGAGCTACCTGGTCATGGGCCTGGGGGATGTTTACCTGGGCGCACCGGTGGCTACCCCGCTGGACCCCCGCCACCGGCTGGTTACGACCAAATACAATCCGGCCCGCACCTGGACCGCGGAAAATTCTGTGGGCATCGGCGGTGCCTACCTGTGCATCTACGGCATGGAAGGCCCCGGCGGTTACCAGTTTGTAGGGCGAACATTGCAGATGTGGAACCGCTACCGCACCACCAGTTATTTCGAACCGGGCAGGCCCTGGCTGCTGCGGTTCTTCGACCAGGTGCGCTTCTACCAAGTCGATGCGGAAGAACTACGCCAGATCCGCCGGGATTTCCCGAATGGGGATTACCCCATCAAGGTGGAAGAAACCCGCTTCAACCTGAGGGATTACGAGCAGTTTCTCGCAGCCAACCGTGACGACATTGAAGCCTTCACCACCAGGCGCAAGCTGGCTTTCGATCAGGAACTTCAGCGCTGGATCGAATCAGGGCAGATCAACTTCAGCTCCGAAGCGCCGGTGGAAGACACCTCCGAAGATGACACCGCCAACCTGCCGCCGGGACAGCACGCTGTCGAAAGCCACGTCGCGGGCAACCTGTGGGAATGCCTGGTCGAGCCCGGCGACCTGATCCAGGCTCAGCGTCCGGTGGCGATTGTTGAGTCGATGAAGATGGAAATCGAATTACTCAGTCCGGTATCCGGTCGCGTCGTTGACGTGCGCCGGGCAGCGGGCCAGGCGGTTTCACCGGGCGCACCGGTAGTGATCGTGGAAGAGGTTAACGAGTAGTGCCAACAGCACTGAATAGCAAACACCAAACCTGTCAACACGGGCCAGGCCCGAGGAGTAGCACCATGAAAACATCTGATCTGAGCAAACGCCTTGCCGCTGCTGTATTCGCTGCCTCCCTTTCCACGGGCGCCTCTGCGCAGCAAAAGGATTCCTTCAGCATCGCCTGGACCATCTACGCAGGATGGGTGCCCTGGCAGTACGCAGAAGACCAAGGAATCATGAAAAAGTGGGCCGACAAGTACGATATCCAGGTGGATATCGTACAGGTCAACGACTACATCGAATCCATCAACCAGTACACTGCCGGCCAGTTCGATGGCGTAACCGCCACCAGCATGGACGGTCTGGCCATACCGTCGGCGTCCGGGATTGATACCACTGCACTGATTGTCGGCGATTATTCCAACGGCAACGACGGCCTGGTATCCAAAGACGCCACATCGATCGGTGGGCTGGAAGACGAGACGGTTTATCTGGTTGAGCTGTCCGTTTCCCACTACCTGCTGGCCCGGGCCCTGGCCAGTGTGGGCCTGGAAGAGCGCGATCTGAGCGTGATGAACATATCCGATGCGGACCTGGTTTCAGCCTTCCAGACCGACGACGTTCGCCATGTTGCCACCTGGAACCCGCTGCTGACTGAAGTGGAAAGCTTCCCCGGCGCAACCAAGCTGTTTGATTCCAGCCAGATTCCGGGCCACATCAAGGATTTAACCCTGGTAAAGACGGAAACCCTGGCGGCCAACCCCAAACTTGGCAAAGCACTGGTTGGCGCCTGGTACGAGACCATGAGCATTCTCGAATCTGACACCCCGGAAGGCGAGGACGCCCGCGCATTTCTGGGTGAGCTGTCAGGTACTGATCAGCAAGGCTATGAAGCGCAACTGGCGGGCATGAAGATGTTCTGGGAGCCGCAGATGTCGGTGGACTTCATCAACAGCGAGGAAGCTTTTGCAGCCATGGACAGCGTTCGCCAGTTCTCATTCGACAAAGGACTGCTGGGCCAGGGCGCGATGAGCCCGGATTTCGTCGGTATCGAGTTCCCGGACGGCACCATTATGGGCGACGAGGGTAACGTGAAGCTGCGGTTCAACGACGACTACATGGCAATGGGCGCAGCTGGCGAGCTCTGAACACCGGGTCAGGATTTCACGGCCGTGTTGTGCCAACACAGGAGTTGCTTCCATGAGTTCCATGCGACTGATCAACCGACATCCGGGGCGCTTGCCCGCGCTTGCTCTGGGTCTGATCCCCTTCGTCATACTGATACTGATTTACGGCATGGCCTCCCGGGAGCGACTGGCGGAAAATCCCAACGATAAACTGCTGCCCGGCCTTGAACAGATGACCGCCGCGGTGGAGCGGATGGCGTTTCAGGAAGACAGGCGCAGCGGCGACTACCTGATGTGGAAGGACACCGCCGCCAGCCTCGAGCGGCTGGGCATGGGTATTGGCATTGCGGCGGTGATGGCGCTGATCGTCGGCATTCTGAATGGCACCCTGCCGCTGTTCCGGGCCAACATGGCGCCGCTGGTGTCGGCGGCGTCGATGATACCGCCACTGGCCATTCTCCCTATCCTGTTCATCGTCTTTGGTCTGGGGGAACTGTCCAAAGTCATGCTTATTGTCATCG
Organism: Marinobacter sp.; assembly: GCF_035268745.1. Classification (GTDB taxonomy): domain Bacteria; phylum Pseudomonadota; class Gammaproteobacteria; order Pseudomonadales; family Oleiphilaceae; genus Marinobacter. Next base: position 5,232 of record NZ_DATFKH010000026.1, on the reverse strand, counting down.
GGACTGCTCCGGTGATGATGCGGGATGTGGCCCAGCGGGTCCGCGAACTGCCCCAGGAACAATTCATCAAGATCCAGACCCTCGGCGCCAACTCCTGGCAGGTGATCAACCGGATGGTACTGCCGCAGATTCTGCCCCGGCTGATCGATACCATGCGCCTGAGTCTCGGCCCGGCCTGGCTGTTCCTGATTGCCGCCGAAGCCATTGCCTCCACCGAAGGTCTGGGCTACCGGATTTTTCTGGTGCGGCGCTACCTGGCCATGGACGTCATTCTGCCCTACGTCATCTGGATAACCATCCTTGCCATCATCATCGACCAGTGCCTGCGCCTGATCAACCGACGGCTGTTTCCCTGGTACAACGCAGGAGGCCACTAATGAGCTTTATCACGGTAAAGAATCTGTGGAAGGAATATGGCGCCCAGGTAGTGCTGGAAAACCTCAACCTTGAGATAAAACAGGGGGAGTTCTGCACCCTGGTCGGGGCGTCTGGCTGCGGTAAATCAACCTTCCTGAAAATGCTGTTGGGCCAGGAACAGGCCAGCCGCGGAACGCTGAACCTGGAGGGCGAACCCTTTCCCCCGCAGCCGGACCGGAACCGGGGCATCGTTTTTCAGCGTTATTCTGTGTTTCCCCACCTGTCCGTGCGGGAAAACGTACTGATGGGGCTGGAGCTGGAACAGAAGCCGGTCCTTGGCAAGCTGTTCGGCAAAGCCCGACGCGAAGCGCTGGTAAAAGTCGATGCCATGCTGGAAGCGGTTGGTCTGTCTGGCGCCGCAACCAAGTGGCCCCACGAACTTTCCGGCGGCATGCAGCAGCGGCTGGCCATTGCCCAGTCGTTTCTGATGCGTCCCCGTGTGCTGTTACTGGACGAACCCTTTGGCGCCCTGGACCCGGGCATTCGCAGCGACATGCATCAGCTGCTGCTGAGGCTCTGGAAGGAAACCGGAACCACCATTTTTATGGTAACCCACGACCTCCACGAGGGTTTCCACCTGGGAACCCGGCTGCTGGTATTCGATAAGGTGCGCCGCGACCCCCACGACCCGCAGGCCTTTGGTGCAACCATCACCTACGACCTGGCAATCGGCAAGACCGATCAGCACCTGCTTGAGGACATTGAAACCGACCTATCCAAAACCGCCCGCATTCAGGCGGCATGAGACCACTATGAACCCGACACTTCCGATTCTGGATCTGGACGCTCTGGACCAGGCTTATAAAACCGGCGCTCTTACCCCCGCCGTTCTGGTCGAGGCATTGCTGAAACGTGCCGATGCGCTCGCAGAGCACAATATATGGATACACCTGGCCACCGCTCAGGAGCTAACGCCCTATCTCAAGCGTCTGGCTGACCATAAACCCGGGGATCTGCCACTCTACGGTGTACCCTTTGCGGTGAAAGACAACATAGATGTGGCCGGTATGCCCACAACGGCAGGTTGTGAAGCCTACCGCTACCAGCCCACTGAACATGCCGCCGTTGTTCAGGCGCTGGTGGACGCGGGTGCCATTCCGCTGGGCAAAACCAACCTGGACCAGTTTGCGACGGGGCTGGTGGGCACCCGGTCTCCGGAACCGTGGGGGCCGTGCCGGAACAGCGTGAATCCCGACTATATTTCCGGCGGATCTTCTGCCGGGTCGGCCGTCGCTGTGGCCCTGGGGCTTGCCAGTTTTTCGCTGGGCACGGATACCGCCGGCTCGGGGCGGGTTCCGGCAGCATTCAACAACCTGATCGGCCTGAAACCAACCCTCGGCCGGGTGAGCGTTCGTGGCGTGGTTCCGGCCTGCCAGACTCTGGACTGCGTTTCCCTGTTTGCAAGGGATGCCCGGCAGGCCCACGATATTCTTGCGGTGATGGACAGGCCGGATCCAGACGACCCCTGGCAGCGGTCGGCCCCGGTCGGCGCAACACCCCTGCCAACCCGTTTCCGGTTTGGCGTGCCCCGGCAGAACCAGTTGGACTTTGACGGCGACACCGATTCCGAACGGCTGTTTTCAGAAGCCGTCGATCATCTGAAATCCCTTGGCGGAGAAGCCATCGAGGTGGACTTTGCCCCTTTCCTCGAAGCCGCAAAACTGTTGTATGAAGGCCCCTGGGTCGCGGAGCGCCATCTGGCCACCAGCCCGCTGATTACGGACAACCCGGAGGCACTGCTGGCGGTCACCCGACGCATTATTGCAAAAGGCGCGGAAGCAACGGCCCGCGAGGCCTTTGCTGCCCGGTACCGACTCAAGGCCCTGAAATCCCGGACGGACAGGAACTGGTTAGAGCTGGATGTCATCATCACCCCGACAACCCCGACCATCTACACCATTGCCCAGCTGAACGCCGAACCGGTAGCGCTCAACAACAAACTGGGCACCTACACCAATTTCATGAACCTGCTGGACTACAGTGCCGTGGCCGTCCCCGGCGGATGGCTGAGCAACGGCCTGCCCGGCGGTTGCACCCTGTTTGCGCCGGCATTTCAGGATGAACAACTGCTGTCTCTGGCCTCACGGTTGCAACCACTGGGTAGTCAGACGGTCGGCGCACTGCCCGATCCGGTGACTGCACCCGCGTTTGCCACCAGAGAACGAACCATTGATGTACTGGTCTGCGGCGCGCATTTATCCGGACTTCCCCTGAACCACCAGCTCACCTCGCGCAGGGCCAGCCTGGTGGAGACCACAACCACCGCCAGCTGTTATCGCATGTATCTGCTGGCGGGCGGTCCTCCATTCCGCCCCGGGATGATCCGGGACCCGGATCACGGCATCGCCCTGCCGGTAGAAATCTGGCGGGTACCCGCCGATCAGTTCGGCAGCTTTGTTGCCGGCATCCCTGCGCCTCTGGGCATCGGCCAGGTTGAGCTTGAAGATGGCCGCTGGGTCGCCGGGTTTATCTGCGAACCTGTCGGACTGCAGGGTGCCCGCGAAATTACCGATCCGGGCGGCTGGCGGCATCACCTGGCCCAGGGCTGAGGGGTTGGCTGGCCGGGCAGGTCCTAGAACCGCGTACGGCCCCGAAGAACAACCTGAACCTGATCAATGCTGTCATCTGCGGCTATCGGGAAAGCAAAGTCCAGGTGCAGCATTCTCTGGACTTCCACCCGGCTTGATGCCAGCCTCAGGCCGAAACCTGCATCCGCGAGCACACCCTCGTCCGGGCCACTGCTGCGGCCGTCATCGAACCAGGCTCGTCCCACATCGGTGAAAACAACGCCACCCAGGCGGAAAAGCTTGAACGGGTGCCAGTCCGGGAAGTAACGCCGCTCGAGTGTCCAGAGCGCCCGGCGATTGCCCTGCTGGTAATCGCTTGGATAGCCGCGAAGGCCATTCTCTCCGCCGATGAGAAGTTGCCGGTCCGGGGTCAGATTGTGCGCCGCAGTGAAGGACATATTGGTGTACCAGCTGTTCCAGTCCACCGAGCCGCCATGGAAATACTCCAGGTTGAGTGTTATCACCAGATTTTCGAAGCCACTGCGATCAAAGCGCCAGCTCCCGCTCTGACTGAATCCGTAGCTGGCGTAACCGGTGTCAGTTGCCAGCAGCGCATCCTGAAAACTCATATTCAACACCGCGCGGTCTTCCGTCGCTCCGAGCCCTGAGGCGGAGTAACCCAGTTCCGTGCGCCAGACAAAGCCATCGCGTACATCCTCAATGCGCTGAAGACGGGTCAGGTTGGTCATTTCCCGGAACCGGTTTTCGCGATAGTCAAAACCGATCCACGGATAACTCAGGGTCCGGTCTGCAAGCAACAGTGAAAGGTCAGGCTCATTCGGCAGGTTCTCAAACTCAATAGCGTCGAAACGGTAGCCGCCGAGCAGCCGCAGCTGTCGACCATCACGCTCGGCCAGACGCCAGCCGGCATCGATACTGGCAAATTCGCCACGGCGGCGATAATTGGCAACCGCCTGCGCACTCACATAGAGTGATTCCTCCCGCACGTCTTCGTTGCCGCTCAGGCCAAAGCGCCAGTCCGTGAGTTCACTGAAGAAAGGGCGCTCAAGGTAGGCGCTGCGGCCGCGGCCATCGCTGCGACTGGCATAGGAGAACCCGGTCTGCCAGTGGGAGCCGAGAAGGTTGGGGTCATCGAAGCTCAGACTGGTCTCGGTGCGATCGGCGTCTTCGGTATAGGAAACCCCGAAATTCTTGCCTGAGCCCAGGAAATTCGGATCCGACAGGCCCGCATTGGTGGTGTTCTCGCCGCCGGACCGGGTGGCGCCGACGGTCGGCAGCAGGGTCCAGGTGTCCCTGGCAAGCACCGCGACCTCCACTTCATTGCCACAGACCCGGGTCACGCCAACCCACGCTGCCGCCAGGTACTGACGCTGACGGAGAATCCGTTCAGATTCGGCAATACTGCCGGGCTGGTAGACATCCCCCTCACTGAATACCAGCTGGGCCCGCAGGGCTGACTTCCAGGTCGGGGTATTGAGTGTATTCAGCGTGCGGTAGAGAAAATTGTCCTGGCCGGGATCGCTGGTATCGAAAATCGGACGGCGAATGATCCGGACCTGACCTATAACGGCACCGTCCGGAATCGCGAGATCAGACTGGCGAGCCAACTGGTCACGGGGCTGATCCAGATCAATGGCCTCCGGCTGAATCTCGCTGGCAGTGCAGTCCGGCGCATCTGGCTGCGCTGCAAGCCCCGGACAGACGTGGAATATTGCTAAAAAAAGCGGCACCCGCAACAAAACAGACCGACTAAAAATCCGACATCGCATACTGCAGATCCCGCTTCAGTTCTTCCGGCTCAGTAATCCACAGGGTTTTATCAAGGCCGGGCAGGACCCCTACTTCCAGTCCGTCTCTGGTCAGACCCGGCACCCATCTCTGGAAGAACTCCGGCAATGAAATGCTCAGGGGCGTCAATTCATCCGTGCCCGCGGCATAGTCGACGGCAAAATCGGCGGCTGGCCATACCGGAAGGTATTCCACACCATCGACGTCCGATGAAATTTTCAGGAAACGATTGTCAGCATTGACCAGAATCCATACTGCCCGCTCTGCTGCTACCTGGCTCAGGAAAAAGTCATATCGTTCTTCGCCATCCAGACCAAGTATTGCGCCCAGCGCTTCATCACGCATTGTGTCGCTCTCTTCATCGTTGTGGTTATCGGTTTAAAGCCGCTGCAATAGCTGCGGGCCATCATCTGGTCATCATAAACGAGTTGAGGGCGCCTGGCAGAACGTCAGGCATTGAAAAATGCAAATCAAGCCCTCAATTGTGTACGAGAACAGT
>NZ_DATFKH010000025.1:0-58809 GCF_035268745.1 Marinobacter sp. | reverse complement strand
ATTGATTTCGGCCTCCACCAGATGACCCTGATCCGCACTGATATCCCCAATACAGACCCTCGCGCCCTCTCTGGCATACCGCAGTGCAATCGCCCGGCCCAGACCACTGGCCCCGCCGGTAATGAATATTCGTTGTGTCATCCTGGTTTTCCCCTTTCCGAAATTTGAGTTCGCGTTCACTCAACCTTGGTGGAAGAGCCGCTGTTGGGAATGCCTTTCCAAAACACGCTGTAAATACGTCCATGTACGCTTGGGCTCCGCCATCCCTGGCTCCGCACAGTTTTGGAAAGGCATTCCCAACACCGGCTCCGGAACTCCGCGTTCGACTGAAGCTCATTTTTATCGGCCGTGAATGACTTATGTGAAACCTCCGAAAGCATATCTCCCAGTTTCCGGGGAGCCGGTGGGAGGGTGTTTCAGAAACTGTGCGGAGCCAGGGGTGAAGAGCACTGCTCTTCACGGGCTGGCCATGGATGGCCTGCCCAGGACCCTCAGTGCGACGCAGGAGCATTTAGCCCTGAGGGGCGGAGCCCAAGCGCCCCAAGGATGGGCCGAAGGAGCGTGTTTCTGAAACACCCTCCCACCGGCTCCCTCCACTGTGTAAAAGCCATAGGTCAGCGACTTAGCCCCCTATATTTCGTCAATTCCAGGCGAGCAACCATCGCCCGGTGGACCTCGTCGGGGCCGTCGGCCAGCCGCAGCACCCGGGCATAGGCAAAAAGCTGCGTCAGCGGGAAATCGTCATCGCTGACACCGGCACCGCCGTGAATCTGGATGGCGTCGTCCACAATCCGCTGAAGCATCTGCGGAACCACCGCCTTGATCATTGAAACTTCCTGCAGGGCCCCGGAGATACCCCTGGTATCCAGGGCCCAGGCGCATTTCAGGGTCAGCAGTCGCGCCTGCTCGATCGCCATCCGGGCATTGGCGATGATATCCACATTGCCGCCCAGCTTGGCGATCGGGCGACCGAAGGCCTCACGGCTGGTGGCGCGCCTGACCAGCAGTTCCAGCGCACGCTCGGCTGCGCCGATAGCGCGCATGCAGTGGTGGACACGGCCCGGACCAAGGCGGCCCTGGGCGATCTCGAAGCCACGACCAGGGCCGGCAATAAAGGCGCTACTGGGTAAACGCACGTTGTTGAAGGCGACAACACCGTGGCCATAGGGCTCGTCATAGGCGCCGAAGACCGGCAGCATGCGCTCAATGGTGATGCCCGGAGTGTCCAGCGGCACCAGCACCATCGAGTGACGACGGTGTTTGTGGGCATCCGGGTCTGTCACGCCCATAAAAATGGCCACTTTGCAGTCAGGATGGCCAATACCGGTGCTCCACCATTTACGCCCATTCAGAACAACTTCGTTGCCGTCCACAACCGCGGTTGCTTCCATGTTGGTGGCATCGGAGGAAGCCACGTCAGGCTCGGTCATGCAGAATGCCGAGCGCACTTCCCCGCTCTGGAGCCTGGGGAGCCACTCGGCCTTCTGCTGTTGCGAACCATAGTGAATCAGCACTTCCATATTGCCGGTATCCGGCGCATTGCAGTTGAAAATCTCGGGCGCAATAAAGCTGCGGCCGGTTTCCTCGGCGATCATGGCATAGTCGGAGTTCAGCAGCCCACAGCCGTTTTGCTCATCCGGGAAGAACATGTTCCACAGGCCCTCGGCTTTTGCCCTGGCCTTCAGCTCCCTGATGACCGGCAGCACCACCCAGCGGTTTTCCCGGGCCATCAGCTCGCGGTGATATTCTTCCTCAATGGGTAAAATTTCCTTCTCCATGAAGGCTTTGACCCGTTTCAGGTAATCCTGGCCGCGTTCCGAAATGGTAAAGTCCATCGCTGCTTCCCCATGCTCTGATCATTATGTCAACAGTCTAGATTCCTCTATACTATTAAACGACTGAATTATTTTTATCTTTCCCCATAAGTGAAACTTATTCACAGGAGGTCTGTGAATGGCCCAGAAACGTCTTGACCTGAACCTGCTGCATGTTTTCGACACCATCTACCGGGAAGGCAGTCTGACCCGGGCTGCCAAAGCGCTGCACCTGACCCAGCCGGCCATCAGCCATTCACTGTCCCGGCTGCGGGAGCATTTTGATGACCCGCTTTTCAGCCGGCAGGGCAATAAGATGGTGCCCACTCCCCTGGCGCGGCGATTTCTGGAGTCCATGAGACCCGGGCTGACCCGGATCCAGAGTGCCGTGAATCAGTTTCACGCCTTCGATCCCGCCAGCCAGCGTAAAACCTACGCGCTGGCCATGAGGGATATTCTGGAGTCAACTTTTCTGCCCCAACTGATGAACAGACTGGAGGGCTTTCCGGAACTCGAGATCAGCAGCCAGCGCATCCCCCGCCGGGACATGGAAACCCATCTGGCCGCCGGGAAACTGGATTTTGCGGTGGATGTCCTTTTACCGGTAAGTAATCAGACTGCCCATGAGCGTCTGCGCAGGGACAGGCTTGTGGTACTGGCAAGGGCCGGGCATCCGCTGACCCGGGGAGGTTTGACCATGGACAGTTACCTGGAAGCCCGGCACGTACTGGTTTCATCAAGAACGGAAGGTCCGGGTATCGAGGATTTTGAACTGTCGAGATTTGGCGTGCAGAGGCAGATCCGGCTGCGGTGCCAACACTATTACGCAGCCTGTCGGGTGGTGGAAAATTCAGACCTGCTACTGACCATGCCGGAAAACTACGCCCGGATCATTGCCGAGCGGTCGGATATCCAGCTCCTCACGTCGCCGGCGGCGCTGCCGGATATTGACGTGCACCTTTACTGGCACAAGGCCTATGATCGGGAACCGGCGCTGACCTGGTTCCGCGACCAGCTTCGCCAGATTGCCTGACTTTCGACAGCTGCCCCCGCAGGCACCGCCTCAAACAGAGCTTTCAGTAAGCTCCGACAAGCTTGAGAAATCCCATAAAGCCGGTAGCGGTCAGCAGCAAAGACGCGGTAACAATGCCGAAGCCCCACCAGATGGCGGCGGCATCTGATACCGGTGCATCGTGGCCTCGCAGAGTTCGGTAAAAGGCCCAGGGGCCAAGCACAAAGGCGCCCAGCACCACCAGGACCAGGCCAACGCTGATTCCTGCAAAGGTCCAGGTTGCCAGCTCCGTAGCCCGGTCGGAAACCTGTTCGGTCACACCGTGCTTCTGCAGGAACTGCTTGCAGAAAAACCACACCAGTCCATAAAGGGCGACAACAAAAATCAACCCGCCGACCACTGTTATCAAGCGATAGAACAAACGAGCCTCCTCAATTGGACCCTATGCAGGCCTCAACATTACTCTGGGAAATGTGGCATCGGCAGGGTTTCAAAACCCGGCTTGGCGAATAAATAGCCCTGGAACAGTGAAATTCCCTGGGATCTGAGCCAAAAATACTCTTCCTCTGTTTCCACCCCTTCCGCCAAAATCCGGCCGCCTAGCTGGTTCATCATGGTCAGGATGCCTGTTAACACGGCCTGCTTGTTCGGTATGCGGTGAATGTCCCTAATCAAAGCCATATCCAGTTTCAGAATGTCCGTGGGACTGGCTATCAACAAATCGTAGCGTGAATAGCCCGCGCCAAAATCGTCGAGCGCTGTCTGGAAACCCATTTTTTTATAAGCGTTTATAATGTCGACAAGGTGACCCAGCGACTTGAACGCTTCGTCTTCAATGAATTCAAAAATGATCTTTGTGGTATCAAAGTTGTACGTTTTAGCCGCCGCCAGAGTTGTGCGAATACAGGTTTCCGCTTCGTACACCGCGTTTGGCAAAAAATTGATACTGAGCAGAGATTGCATTTTCAGTTTGGCCGCCAGCTTCACCGCCTTTACTCGACAGACCTGATCAAAGGAGTAGCGGTTCTTCTCGTTCAGTTGGGACAGAACGCTCCAGGCACTCTCACCGTTCAAGCCCCGAACCAGAGCTTCATAGGCGTACACTGTCTGGGTATTCGAATCCACGATAGGCTGGAACGCAAAAGTAAAAGAAAAGTCCAGCCCTGCGCCGCAAGCACACTCTTCACATCTGGATTCATCGAAAAGGGTTCTGGGAAACACTAAATTGTCTTTACCCACAAAATCTCCAGCTGCTGTCAGATTTTCAACTCATTTAAAAGCAGACTCTTTTTTTAGCACTTTAGTCAGAAAGTTCCAAAGATTACATCATGATTGTGTAAATTCGTGTGGCATCCGCAAAACACAAAGCTACACTGAGCCCATTGAATTTTTCAGTACCGGAAACCCCCTAAGGAGTCCCAGACATGGCAAAAAACTTCCGCATCGCAGTCACACCCGGAGACGGTATCGGCCCTGAAGTTATTGCCGAGGCGGTGCGCTGCCTGGAGTTGCTGAAATCCCGCCACAACCTGGCTCTGGAGTGGACGAATCTGCCCTGGCCGTCGCACGCATGGCACCAGGAACATGGTGAATCCATGCCCGCGAACGCACTGGAGCAACTCCAGGCGTACGATGCGATCCTGCTGGGGGCACTGGGGGACCCGGGCCCGGTATCCGACCCCGATCGTTATCTTCTGCCCGACAGCATTTCCCTGGCACCGCTGCTTGATATGCGCAAAGGCTTTGACCAGTGGGTCTGCGAGCGCCCGGCACGGCTATTACCAGGCGCCCGGCAGTACCTTGCGGACGACCGGGCAAAAACCATCGATATGCTGGTGATCCGGGAGAACAGCGAGGGCGAGTACGTTGGCCAGGGCGGCCGGCTGCGCAAAGGCAAGCCTGATGAGGTCGCGACCCAGATGGAAGTGTTCACCCGCCGCGCCACCGACCGGATCATCCGTTACGGTTTCGAGCAGGCCAGGAAACGTGCAAAGGAACGCGCCGCGGACGGGACCACCCGCCAGTTCAGAACCCTGGATGGCAAAACCTGCGACAGCCAGGTGTGTGTGATCACCAAGCGTAACGCCCTGCGTTACTGGGGCGACATGTACACCGAAGCCTTTGCGGAGATGGCGAAGGAATACCCGGACGTTGCCACCCACCACGAGCTGGTGGACGCCGCCTGCATGAAGTTTGTTCAGGCACCCTGGGCGTTCGATGTGGTGGTGGCAAGCAATCTCCAGGGCGACATCCTGACCGATCTGGCGGCGGTACTGTCCGGCGGCATGGGCGTTGCGCCCTCGTGCAACCTGAACCCGGATGACCCGGACATGCCGTCCATGTTCGAGCCCACCCACGGCAGTGCTCCGGACATTGCCGGTGAAGGCCTGGCTGATCCGACCGCCATGCTGTTCACTACCGCACGCATGCTGGCCTGGCTGGGCCGTCAGAACGAGGCCATAGACACTGCCGGCAAGGCACTTTACGACGCAGTCGCAGCTGACCTGGCCGAGAATTCAGGCGGCCGCCGGCGAACCCGCGAAATTGGTGATGCGATCTGTGAGCGGCTGCAAAAGCCGGGATAACCCTAGTCGGCCATCACAAACTCGATGCGACCCGGTGCCACCCGGATATCCAGTGGCACCATGCCAAACATCCGCTGAGTGGAGCTGCTTTCATCCAGCCGGTACACCGGCATGGTTTCAAGCATCCGGGCCACCACCGCCATGACACTGTCGGTCACCGGCTTCAGGTCACCCTTGAAGAAAGAAGATTCGATCCGGCTGTCCAGCAACTGGAGCCGACGCAGATAAATGGCTTTTTCCTTGCTGTCGTATACCGGTGCGCCCTCTACTTTGAGCATGATATCGACCGGAAGATTCATCACCAGGGCATTAAGCGATACCTGGCCGCTGAGATCAATCACGGCGACATCACGCCCGTCCGGTCCCAGAGTGATATCGGCATTGCTCAGGGACAGGCCGATTGGTGACCCGCTCTGCAACTGTTGCCTGTCGAACTCCACGACTGCGTCCCGCAGATAACCTTCAATCGTGCGCTCCGACACCGAGTAAGGCGAGAAGCTGGCACAACCACTGGCAACGGCCAGGACCACTGATAGCAGACATAGACGCCACGCATGGAATTGTTCAGTCATTTTCAGCCCAGACATTGACGGTAGGAACCAGGTCTTCATCCAGCACCACGTGAACCACAATGGGCTGACAGCAGACCTGACAGTCCTCGACATATTGCTGATCCGGTACTGACGGGTCGACGCTGATATCCAGCATCTCCCAGCAGTACGGACACTGTACGAGTACCGAGTCGAGCGCTGACATGGTGGTCAGAACTGCTGCTTCGCCATCCAGGGGATGACGCGGTCAAAGGCTTCTTCCAGTTTCTCGCAAGTGGTGGAGAAACTGATCCGTACTGCGTTGGTACAGCCTTCACCGAAGGCATCCCCCGGCACCATGCAGACGCCGGTTTCCTTCAGCATCCGCAGACAGACGTCAGATCCATCCACATGCGGTGGCAGGTCCGGAAACGCGAAGAAAGCACCGCCGGGTCTGTACCCGGTCATGTAAGGCGTCTGCTCAACCAGCTCAACCGTCTTGTCCCGCCGCTCACGGTAAATATCCACCATGTCTTTGACACACTGCTGGTCCCCGGTCAGTGCCGCAACACCGGCATACTGGGATGGCGTATTGGCCACCGACGTTGTGAACATGTGAAAACGGCGCAGGGATTTGATCGCCGCCTGGCTGGAAATGACCCAACCTACCCGCAGACCGGCCATGCTGTAGGTCTTCGAGAAACTGCTGATACACATGATGTTATCGAGGTCCATCGAGCAGTTCAGCACACTGGCGAAATCGTCGTCATCGAAAATCAGGTGGTCATAAACTTCGTCGGCGTAGACCTGAATGCCCCGGTAGGCACACTCTTCAAGAATCGTCTCTACCGTGCTGCGGGGATAAACTGCACCTGTCGGATTATTCGGATTATTCAGAATCAGTGCGAAGGTACGTGAGCCCATGGCCCGGATTACTTCGTCCGGATCCAGTTGGTGATTATTCTCGGCACGGGTCGGCACAAACTTCACCTCGCCCCCGTTCATGCGGATCAACGGCGCATAAAGCAGGAAGGACGGGTCCGTTACGATAAACTGACGCCCTGGCGCGGAGGTGGCGGAAATGGCCAGGTACATGGCCTCGGTTGCGCCGCTGGTGACCAGAATATTGTCGCGGGTCAGTTTACGGTTGTAACGCTTGCCGTAGTAATCCCGCAGCGCAACCAGTAACTCCGGAAGCCCGGCGTCCATGGTGTAACCGGTCTGCCCTGCGTTCAGCGCGTCAATGTAGGCCTCAATCACATGGGGTGGAGTTGGCAGGTCAGGCTGGCCAATGGAAAGATGGATAACATCCTTCATGGTGGCCGCCAGATTGACCATCCTCCGGATACCGGGAACCGGGACCGCCTGCATGGCCGGATTCCAGCTTGCCTTGCTCTTGCGATATTTCACTTTCCGCGGCGTCGCCTGCGCGGTTTCTTTATCGACGGCTCCAGCCATAAACACACCTCTTCGGCAGGGAGTTAAATTTAGAATCTGCTGGCAGGTTAGCCAGTATGGCGAAACCGCACAAGCGATAAAAGCCGAAACATTTCAGCTCGCGGAAAAACCCCGGTGGAAACGATCTGTCCATCCCCTGAAACCCCTGATCTGGCAGCCTTCTGGTTGACCACTGCAGGGGGACATACCAGACTGTGGGTCTTAGGCGGTTTTGCATTCACAGCGGAGGACAGATGACTCAAAATACCAAGCCGGTTGTAACCGTTCTGACAGCCCCCGGAGAACAGGAGCCGCCCGGAATGGATGCGCTCAGGGCCAGAGCCGAAGTGCGTTTCGCCTGGGATGAAGCAACCCTGAACGAGACCCTGCCCGGCACCCAGGTGATGATGGTTACTGACTTCCGCACCGAGGCACTGGCAGCCGCCTGGGCGTCCGCTGACAGACTTGAGTGGATTCACGCCACCAGCGCGGGCGTGGACGCGTTGATGTTTCCAGAGCTTATTGAAGGCGATGTGACCGTCACCAATGCCCGCGGAATTTTTGACCGCACCATTGCCGAATACGTGCTCTGTACCATCCTGATGTTCACCAAGGATTTCCCCCGGTCGCTGAGACTTCAGATGGCCCACAAGTGGCAGCACCGGGACACCGAACGAGCGGAAGGCCAGCAGGTACTGATCGTCGGCGCCGGGTCGATTGGCAGCCAGATTGCCCGCCTGTGCAAGGCAGTCGGCCTGAAACCCCATGGCATTGCGCGCAAGCCGCGACAGGACGAAGACTTTGTGGCGGTTCACGGCAATGATGACCTGACCGAACAGCTTGGCCTGGCCGATTACGTGGTCATTGCGGCACCGCTGACACCGCAGACCGAGGGTCTGTTCAACACCAAAGCCTTCAAGGCCATGCGCAACACTGCCCGGCTGATCAACATCGGCCGTGGCCCGGTAGTGAAGACTGACGATCTTATTGAGGCCCTCAGAGACGGCGAAATTGCCGGTGCGGCTCTGGACGTGTTCGAGGAAGAACCCCTGCCTGCGGACCACCCGCTGTGGGATATGGAAAACGTCATCATGACCGCCCACATGTGCGGTGACTTCATCGGCTGGAAGCGGGCGCTGACAGATCAGTTTCTGGAAAATCTGGACCGCTGGAGCAAGGGGCAGGAACGCTTCAATCTGGTGGACAAGAAGCTGGGTTACGCCAGCAAGTGAGATTCCGGGAGGCATCGGGGGCTTGCCGGATCAGGTCAGGTTCTGGTCCGGCAACGGCAGGTCTGCCGGGCTCAACTTCCCGATAAAGACGTATCCGAGGGATCAATTTCCATCTGCTGAATGGCGATCACCGCCTGAGTGCGATTGCGTACACCGAGTTTACGGAACACCGCAGTAATGTGGGCTTTGATTGTTGCTTCCGAGACATCCAGATCGAAGGCAATCTGCTTGTTCAGCAAACCCTCCGCAAGCATCCCCAGCACCCGGAACTGCTGGGGCGTCAGTGACGCCAGCTTGTCGGAAAAATCCGTGGTGTCAGAGTGCATCTGTTCGAGCTTGCTCGCGACACCTTCCGGCAACCACACATCCCCTTCCAGAACTGACCGGATTGCTTCAGTGATTGTGGGCAGGGGCGCAGATTTCGGAATAAACCCGGACGCCCCGTAGTCAATGGAGCGCCGCATCACCTGCATCTGCTCCGAACCTGACACTACCACAACCGGCAATCCCGGGTATTGTCCCCTCATGAAGACAAGCCCGGAAAACCCATGCGCCCCCGGCATGTTCAGATCAAGCAGAACCAGATCTGCATCCGGGTGCGACTCAACCGCCGCCTGCAGGGCCTTGATGCTGTCAACTTCAACGGTTTCGGCATCAGGAACCGCCTGATTGACCGCCTGCTTCAGTGCCGCACGAAACAGGGGGTGGTCATCAGCGACGATTATGGATTGTGACATTCAGTTTTTACCTCAAGAGTTTTTACGACCGCTGATCAGGTCATCGACCACACCCGGATCAGCCAGTGTGGAAGTATCCCCGAGCTGATCGTGTTCGTTTGACGCAATCTTGCGCAGAATGCGCCGCATGATCTTGCCGGACCGGGTTTTCGGCAACCCTTCCGCCCACTGGATGACGTCCGGCGAGGCAATAGGACCAATCTCCTTGCGCACCCACTGCACCAGTTCCTTGCGAAGCTCCTCGGTTGGCTCCTCGCCATGAACCAGGGTGACGTACACATAGATACCCTGACCCTTGAGATCATGCGGATAACCAACAACCGCCGCTTCGGCGACTTTGCTGTGGGCGACCAGAGCACTTTCCACCTCGGCAGTACCCAGGCGGTGACCGGATACGTTCAGCACATCATCGACGCGGCCGGTAATCCAATAGTAACCGTCTTCGTCCCGGCGGGCACCATCACCGGTGAAATACATTCCCGGATAGGTGCTGAAATAGGTCTGTTTGAAACGCTCGTGGTCACCGAAGATGGTACGCATCTGACCGGGCC
The DNA here is from genome assembly GCF_035268745.1 of Marinobacter sp. Lineage (GTDB taxonomy): Bacteria > Pseudomonadota > Gammaproteobacteria > Pseudomonadales > Oleiphilaceae > Marinobacter. Next base: position 48,911 of record NZ_DATFKH010000025.1, on the reverse strand, counting down.
AGCTATCGAGAATCACCAGATTGCCTTCAGCCTTGCCTTCCAGTTTATTACCCTCGTTATCCACCAGCGCGGGTTTGACACCGAAGAAAGGCGTGGTCGCGGAGCCCGGCTTCAGGTCAGTAGCACCCGGCAATGGCGAAATCAGGATGCCGCCGGTTTCAGTCTGCCACCAGGTGTCGACAATCGGGCACTTACTGTTACCGATGACCCGGTGATACCACTCCCAGGCTTCCGGATTGATCGGCTCGCCAACAGAGCCAAGCAGCCGCAGGCTGTCCCGGTTGGTACCAGCCATGCAGGATTCGCCTTCGGCCATCAGTGCACGGATGGCAGTCGGGGCGGTATAGAGAATATTCACCTTGTGTTTATCGACCACCTGTCCCATCCGGGAGGTATCCGGATAGTTGGGCACACCTTCAAACAGCACTGTGACGGCACCGTTAGCCAGCGGGCCATAGAGAATATAACTGTGCCCGGTGACCCAGCCGAAGTCGGCGGTACACCAGTAGACTTCGTCCTCGTGATAATCGAACACGTACTCATGGGTCATGGAGGTGTACACCATGTAGCCGCCGGTAGTGTGCAGTACGCCTTTCGGAGCGCCGGTGGAGCCGGAGGTATACAGCATGAACAGCGGGTCTTCCGCATTCATCGGTTCCGCGGCGCAATCGGTGGAAGCAGACGCCATCAGGTCTTCATAATATTCATCGCGGCCGTCTTTCCAGGGCACATCGGCGCCGGTACGTTTAACCACGATGACCTTGTCCACATTTGCAGCATCTTCCTTGGTCAGCGCAGCGTCCACATTCTTCTTCAGCGGAATCTTGCGACCGCCGCGAACACCCTCATCGGCGGTAACCACAAAGCGGGACTTACCATTGGCGATACGGGCTCCCAGCGCTTCCGGGGAAAAACCACCGAACACCACCGAGTGAACGGCACCGATACGGGCGCAGGCCAGCATGGCTACGCCGGTTTCAACTATCATCGGCATATAGATGGTCACCACATCGCCCTTTTTTACTCCCTTGCTTTTCAGGACGTTGGCAAACTTGCAGGTCTCTTCGTAGAGCTCGCGGTAGGTTACATGCCGGGAATCCGCAGGCTCGTCACCCTCGAAGATGATGGCGGTCTTGTCACCGCGGGTTTCCAGATGACGATCCAGACAATTTACTGCCGCGTTCAGCTCGCCGTCCTCAAACCATTTAATGGAGAGGTTGTCGTAGTCGTAGGTGGTATTCTTGACCTTGCTGTAGGGCTTGATCCAGTCCAGCCGCTTGCCATGCTCGCCCCAGAAGGTTTCCGGATCCTCAACAGACTGGCGATACATCTCGTTATACTGTTCTTTATTAACCAGTGCCCGTTCGGCAACATCGTTAGTAACCGGATACACCTGTTTAGCGCTCATAGCTCTTCCCCTTGGAAACGGATTGGAAACAGATTGGAAAAAGAATTTGGGTCTTTCGTCATTGTTAATTTTTCTAATATCTGTGTGCGGACTTATTAGCCCTGAAGACGTATCACTCTAGTTCAACACGTGCACCTGTGCATATTGAATTAGACTAACGTACTAACTGCCGGGCCTGGCGTCCGACAGCGGAGGGGTATGAAAAAATGCCGGATGGCTGGCGTCAGGCTGCTTTTTTGCAGGCTCGGGCAGAACCCCGGCGGTATAGCTTGCCTTCTCCGAGGGCGTAACGGTTCAGGCCGTTCAGGTGAATCTTGCGCAGGTAAAAGGCCCAGTCAATCTGGCGGGCATCGACCGGGAACAGCAAGCGATCGCGCTCTCCCATCCGCGAAGCCAGGGCCAGCAAACCGTCATTGCGGAAAATGTAATCCGGCGCGGTGTAAAAACCGAAAATGGTTGCCAGTGACCGGGTGGTATCCAGATTTTTCAGCATCTTCAATTTGCGTTTCCGGCCGGTCAGGCGCAGCGCCCGGTCAGCCAGGGACAGTGACAGGCGCAAGCCGCCCACCATCACATCGAACACTCGGCGATTTACCGTTATAAAAGGCCTGGAGGGCTGCCGGTAAAACAGCTGCTGATAGTCGTCGTAATGTTTTTTCGCCTCCGCCATCACATGATCAACGAATTGGCCCAGCGATAACGGGTTGGAGCTGCCACTGCAACACTGGTAGATACGTTGCCTGTCCGGAACTGACAGCGCCTCCGCCAGAGACAGGATAATGCTGTTCGTCACCAGGTCTGCCGGAATGACGTCAATGATGCCACTGCGCCGGCACGGAAACAGAAACACTTTTTCTCTGGCATAGGCCAGAATAATGGCATCCGCAACTTTTACTCCCTCGATCCAGCCCGGTACCGGCTCCTCCAGAGCGCTCTCGATGATGGAAGGCCGCACAATCGTCAGGGAACGACCGGCAAGGGCTTTCATGAGTAATTGCTCACCGAGCCATTTGGTAAAGGTATAGGTATCACTCCAGCCGTAATGATTGGCCTCACGGATACCCAGATCCACCAGTTTCTGCTCGAGCATGCTTCCGGAATAGCTGGCCCGGACCTCGGCAATCCTGTCCTGCAGCCGATGAACGAGTTCGTCGATTTGATAGCAGCCATCCTCGCTGCGGGGAATAGACTCGCCCGCCGGTTTGATCACAGACTCGGTCACCTGGCCGGCATTCTTGCCGTTGACATAACAGGTGGACACCTGAATGACCGCCATATGCCGGTTGTACCCGGCCAGATCGGCTATGTTCTGAAGGCAGAGCGTGTTGATCTGCAGGGCCTTGTCCAGCTCTTCACGGAAATTGACGCTGGCCGCCGAGTTTATGAAGGCATCAAGGTTGCCTGCCAGCTCTCGGAAAGCCGCGGCATCAAGACCAAACCTCGGCTCTGTCACTTCACCGGTGATGCAGTGGATGCGGGTCTCGAAAAAAGATTCGAGCGCATCATTGTCGTCGTGGCGCAATCGGTCAAAAACAGAAGAGCTGGCAACCTCGTCAAGAAACCGGCTACGCGCGTTCTTTTGGGTCTTGTTGCCACGGATCAGCAGATAGATACCCCCGATGTCCGGAACCGTCCGGATCAGTTTTTCCAGTACGACCTTGCCGAGAAAACCGGTGGTGCCGGTAATCAGAACCTGTCTGCCGCTCAAATGCTCCAGAACACCTGAAACCGGTCCTCCGGAGCCTGCCTGACTATCGGCCATACCGGAAACTCCTTTTCATCCAGATTTGTTTTGCCCACAACCGCAGAAAACAGGCCCTTTACGCCTTCCGCCACTTCCGTTGGATGCATTATGTGAGCCAGTTTTTATCCGTTTCTGTCCAGGGTCGGATCCTGATCGAGCACAATATTGACACAGGCGCTACGGGGTTGCGGTGACGCACGGCAAATTTCACCACAAATAATATTGATCAGGAGAGGTTGTTCTTCAGATTCCCTTCAGGCTCATTGACAAAGGGTCTCAGCCACGATTTCTGTCAGTTCCGGAGAAGGACCGGAGCAGCTGATCCAGAGTAACGTCAGGCGGCTGCTCTTTCAGCGCCCGGATCAGGCGACCCTGCTCCCAGGAACTTAAATATTCATTTTCGGGTTCACGCCGGACCGGGACGTATGGTTCGGCAGGCGCCGGCACTGGCGAAGTTGCCAACGGCGATGCTTCCCTGACGATGCCTGCAGCCGGTTGTATGCCATCAGCAAGCTCACGAAGATGGGTCGCAAACCGGCGCCGTTGATCATGGTCCAGTTTTTCCCATGGCAGGGAAGCCAGACCGGTTTGCAGAATCTCCACGGTGTCCGCGTCCATGGTGCGCCCCAATAGTGCGAAAAACTGGCTGAACGCCTCATAACGCAGCAGTGAAGACTCATCGCTGGCGGCAATAAGCTCACCGATTTCAGCAATTCTGTTCTGGCAGACACGGTTTACCGATCCGGCACTGGCCGTGAACCTTGAGGCGGCCGGGGCTGCTGACTGCGTACCTGCCTGCGCTGACTCAGCGGCCTTACCCGGCCCTTTACTTGAAACCCGGTACCAGTAGGCCGCAACGCCCGCTGTTTTGGGCGGGATCTGCCGCAACCGCACATCCAGCATATCGGCCAGGCTGAGAAACTGCCGACAGGAAGGATCTGACCGCGGCAACATTGCGACCGGTTGCTGGTCAAGAACCGACTGGCGCAGGGTTTCATCCCGCCAGATGCCACCGAGGTAATGCACCGAGATCCCCAGATGCCGTTGTGCTGCCCCTTCAAGCCGCTGATAGACAGTCCGCGCCTGACTCACTCCCCGGGCCATGTTTACCAGTATGCTGGGCGTTCGCCGATAGCCCCGGCGAACCAGAAGTTTAATCAGTGCGAACGCATCGGTCAGCGATGCAGGGTCCGGGGTGACAACCACGCAGGCCATCTCGGCCGCTGCAATCATGTGCATGGCAGTGGGCTGAAGTCCCGAAGCGGTATCGGTGATCACATAATCGTAACGCTTCTCGAGCTGCGCCATGGCCTTCAGAACCCGGAGGCTGTCCGCCGCTGCCATATCAACACACTGGTCGACTCCGGAAGCGCCGGGAATAATATGCAGGCCATGGTCTGCGACCATGATCACATCCTGCAGCGAACTGGCGCCGGCCATGAAGTCCGCCAGGGTGCGGTGCGGGTATTGCCCCAGCATGATACTGACATTGGCAAGGTCGGTATCACCATCGAGCAGCAACACTTTTGAGCCTTTCCGGGCCAGAGTAAGTGCCAGATTGACCGCAACGGAAGTTTTTCCGACGCCGCCCTTGCCGCCGGTGATGGCAAGAGTGCGGGTTTGACCCGAGGGTTGGCCCAGGACTTGCCTGCGCGCCCCCGGGGCCGGGGTTGATTTTGTCATTTGCGCCTTCTGATAAACGAGCAGGTGAACGCCAGTGTACCTGCAACCAAGGCCAGTCTGTAGCCTTAATGGCCGTATGGAAAGTGGCAAAGGGAACCGATTTTCTGATCCTACGTGTAAAATGTAGGTGAATCCGACGCGCAATGAATGCTTTGCTTAAAAAACAGGCGCTAACTATTTAATAATTGGTTTTTTTTGACTAGTATTCGGTTAACAAGTGATCAACCGATAGCCAGACCTGAATAAAAACCCGGTTTCCACAAAAGGCAGGTTTATGAAAATTGCCCCTGACATCCAGCTCCCCAGTCTGCCGGAAGTAACCCTGCGCGCACTGGAAGCATGCGATCAGGAGGAGAGCTACCGCACCATCAGTGAAATAGTATCTGTGGACACCGCGCTGGTGTCCGCCATTCTGGGACTTGCCAACTCATCCGTCTATGGCGTACCGACACAGACCCGCTCGGTTGATCAGGCACTTCTGCGCCTTGGCACCCATCGATTCCATACCCTGGTGCTCACTGCAGCGCTGCGCCAGATTCTGCTTGAACTGGGTGCTGACCAGTGGCAACAGTTACGGGACTTCTGGCGACATTCCCTCACCACCGCCATGACAGCCAGGGCACTGGCAACACTGACTCGTTATCCGGAGCCAGATCAGGCTTTTATGCTGGGCATGCTCCACAACGTAGGCGAACTGATCGCCTTGAAAACACCGCCGGGCGATGCCCGGCAGTATTGCCTCGACCACCAGCCGGAAATCGCTTCGAAGCTGGTCAGCGACTGGGGACTTGGCCCCATGGCATCCGATGCCATGCTCTATCAGCGGGCAATGCCGGCTGATATCCGCGATGCAGGGCACCTGACCAAACTGATCAGCCTTGCCACGCAGCTGGCTCAGTCTGATGCTGCAGGTATCGCCGCCGCAGCGACGGTTTTTGGCCTTAACGAAGAGCTTACCAGGCAAATCAATCGCCGCATCGGCGAGGAAGTGGAAGGTGTGGCAAGGTCGATGGGCATATCCCTCGCTGTCAGCTACGACAGTCGTGCATCCCATGAAAAACTCAAACAGACAGTTCTGCATCGGGCAATGGCAAACCAGGCAATGGAACTGGCCCCGGTGAGCGACAGCACACAGGAATGCCTGGCAGCCACAGTAACCAGCATGACCCTGATCACGGGTCTGCCCTGCCTTTATTTTGGCGCTGTCGACAACAGGCTGAGACTGTATTCTGCCAGCAACGGCGAGGTTGCAGATCTGAGCGTATCCGCCAACCCGGCCAGCAGTCTGCTTACCGAGACCTACAGCACCGCCCGGGCTCTGGTAATGGGGGACCGGGAACCCAGCGTGCTCGACCGTCAACTGATGAACCTGCTGCACACACCATCACTGGTGACACTGCCAGTGCGGCAGCACCAGCATTGCCTCGGCGTGTTTGTCATCGGCACCGACGCCCGGGGAGCCGAGCAGGCCAAAGCAATGGGTCACCTTTTGTGCACCCTTTTGTCCCGGACCCTGGACAGCATTGAGGCCGGTCTGACCAACCACAGCACGACGGACGCTGAACTTGCCGAGCATGCCATACGCCGGCAGGTCCACGAAGTAAGTAATCCTTTAACGATTGTTCGCCAGTATATCTATCAGCTGCGAGGCCGGCTGGACGATGCCGATGTGCACCAGCAGCTGGATGTCATCCGCGAAGAGCTGGACCGTGCAGGCGCGCTGCTGCTGCAGATGGGCAAAAGCTGGCAGAGCCCGGGCAGCGGACCAACCGATGGCTGCAATCTGAATGAAGAACTGAAACTGCTGAGGGACCTGCTTGAAGGCGGCCTGTTCAGTGACGACAAAAAGACCTTGAACTTACAACTGTGCGAATACCAGACATTGATTGCAGCCCCGGCGGCAACAGTCCGTCAGATCCTTATCAATCTGTTACGCAACGCCGCCGAGTGTCTGGACGATTTGAGAGACGGTGGTGAGGTGACCATTCGCACGGCTGCACCCATCTGGCAGAATGGTCAGTACTGGGTCGAACTGGAAATATCGGATACCGGGAACGGGTTGCCGCCGGACATCCAAAAGCACCTGTTTTCTCCCGTTAATAGTACCAAGGGCCGGAGCCATGGGGGGCTGGGCCTGAGCGTTGTAAAAAAGCTTGTGGATGACGTGGAAGGCATCATCAACTGCCGGACAGGAAATTCAGGAACTACATTCAAAGTGCTGTTTGCGATGGCAGAAAAAAATGAATTGTCCGGCAACTGACAAAATGGAACGAGCGAACTGACATGGCACCTGCGAGCACCGAGAAAACGCGTGGCAAAAGACTGGCAGCAAGAATACTGGTGGTTGATGACGATCCGCGGTTACTGGCCTGCCTGTCTTCGCTGCTGGAGCAGGAAGGCCACAAGATCAAGGCTGTCAAGGGCGGCAGGGACGCAATCACGGCCATCCATGTCGATCCGTTTGATCTTGCCATGCTCGACCTCCGGATGCCCGATATCGACGGCTTTGAGGTCATGGAAAAGCTGTCACAAGCGCAGCCGGACTGCGGCGTGATTGTGGTAAGCGGCGAAACCTCGTTTACCTCTGTCAGCCGCGCCCTGCGTCGCGGCGCACTTGACTATATTCGCAAACCCTTTGGTCCGGAAGAGCTGCTGGCGATCGTACGAAACGTTCTTGATAAACGATCCCTTATCCACGCTCACGAAAATGTGAGTATGCAGCTGGAAAAATCCGGAGAACTGTACCGGTATATCGTCAACAACTCACCAGATATCGTATTCATGCTGGATCACCAGGGCAGGTTCTGTTTTGTAAACAGCAAGGTTGAAAGTCTGCTGGGGTATCAGCAACACGAGCTGCTGGGACATCATTTCCGACATATTCTTGATGACCGCGACCTGGCGCGGGGCACCTACGCGCTTACCGGCCCGAACATCTCGGCCCATAACCCCAGCACTTTTGAGGTCCGTCTGATAACCCGCAGCAACCGCAAGGCCACCAGACACTTTGAAATCACCGCTTTTCCGATTGACGCTGCGACCTTGCCCTGGAACGATGACGGGATCAGCCATCGCGGCGAAGCCCGCTACTATGGCACCGCACGGGACATAACCGAGCGCAAGGAAGCCGAAGCCTTCATAAATTTCCAGGCCTACCACGATTTGCTGACGCGGCTGCCGAACCGGACCCTTTTCAAGGACCGGCTGGACCTCGCCATTATCCATGCCCGCAGAAGCGAACAGAAACTGGCAGTAATGTTCCTGGACCTGGACCGCTTCAAGATCATCAATGAAACCCTCGGACACGCCATGGGTGACCGGCTGCTGCAGGCAGTTGCCTCCCGTCTGGAACAATGCCTGCGCAAGGGAGACACCCTGTCCCGGTTTGGTGGTGACGAATTCACCCTGCTGCTGCCATCCATCAATAACCATGAAGACGCTCGCCGGATTTCCAGGAAACTTATCAAGGCATTCCACAAACCTTTCAAGCTGGACAGCCATGAAGTGTTCGTTGGCGTCAGTATCGGTATCGCCGTCTTCCCCGAAGCCGGAGAGTCTCTGGATCAACTGATCCAGAACTCCCATATTGCCATGTATCACGTCAAGGCACGGGGCAAGGACGGATACCGGTTCTATTGCCCAGCCATGTGCGTCGATACCGCTGACCGCCTGAGCCTGGAGCGGGACCTTCGGGCCGCACTTGACCGGGATGAGCTGCGGGTTTTCTACCAGCCACAGGTATGTACGATCTCCAACCGTGTGGTCGGGCTGGAAGCCCTGGTTCGCTGGGAGCATCCGGAACAGGGGCTACTCTACCCGCGGGATTTCCTGCCGCTGGCGGAGGAAACCAAGCTGATCGGACGGCTGAGTGAACGGGTTCTGGATATTGCCTGCAGAGATATCGGCAACTGGATACGTGGCGGCCACAAGGATCTTCGTTTGGGGGTCAACCTCTCACCAATGCTGGTGGAACACCCCCGCTTTGTCAGCACGCTGATGGGCCAGCTGCAGGCCCATAACTTTCCACCCGGAAACCTGGAAATTGAAATCACCGAAAACGCCATCATGAAAGATCTGGAGCATATCAGCCAGAAACTAAGAGAACTGGCCAACCAGGGGGTACGCATTGCCATCGACGATTTCGGCACCGGCTATTCATCACTGAATTATATTCACCGCCTGCCAATCCACACTCTGAAAGTGGACCAGTCTTTTGTCCGCGATATCCGCAGTGGCGGCGACAAAGCCTGTATCGTGAATGCCATTGTGGCCATGGCCCACGGCCTGAAACTGAATATTGTCGCCGAAGGCGTGGAAACCGAAGAGCAGTTTTCCTACCTCCAAAAGCTTGGCTGCCATCAGATACAGGGCTTCTATTACAGCCCTGCATGCCCCAAGGAAATCATTGAAAAGTCTCTGGACAAGGTCACTGGCCCTGTTCATTTTCTGGCCGCGGCCAATTGCCCGATAACTGGCCCGTAGACAGTCCCAGTCCGGCCAGGAAACCTGCCAGGCCTTCCGGTAAGGGTCCGGTAAACAACACCCGCTCCATGGGTTGGCTGCAGGAGCTGCGAGAGTCAGAACAATCCTGCCCGGCCTGCGCCAGCAGCCAGGCGACCCGCCTCGCGATTGCCTCGCCGGAATCCACCCAGTGCAATACCCCTGGCAACAGTTCTTTAAGCAGTGGCATCACCAATGGGTAATGGGTGCAGCCCAGAACCACAGTATCGACCCTGGCGTCCCGGAACGGTTGAAGCGCCGAACCCAACTCTTTACTGGGCAGTTTTTCATCCGCCATGAGACCCTCAATCCAGCACACCAGATCCGGATGGCCGACGCGCTCAATCAGGCAGTCACTGGCATGAGCTTCAATCAGCTCAGCGAGATAGGGTCTGGTAACCGTGGCCGGTGTCGCCAGCAGTCCGATCCGACGGTTGCGTGACAGTGCCGCCGCCGGTTTGATGGCCGGGACCACGCCAATCACCGGGGTATCGGTCATCGCCCTCAGGGCCGGCAGCACCACCGTGCTTGCGGTGTTGCAGGCCACGACCACAATGTCACAGGGTAGAGTGGCGAGGACTTCGCCAATCAGCCTCACGCTGCGCTCAACCACCACGGCCTCTGGCTGCCCGCCATAAGGAAAACCAGCGCTGTCGGCCAGGTAAACCAGTGGTACTGACGGCAAAGCCTGGTGAATACAGCCAGCGATGCTGAGCCCGCCAATGCCCGAATCAAACACCAGCACCCGGGGATGGATCGCCGCCTGGGGCTTGCTCACAGAGTTTTCCCCGATGCCAGAATTTTCTGCTCCATAGCCCGGATCAACTGGCCCGAGATGGTGGTCAGCGGCGGCACGGGTGGCAATTCCCCGGGCCGGTACCAGTCTGCTTCAGCCAGCTCATCTTCCTGCAACACCAGCTCGCCCCCGGCATAGTCGGCAAAAAAACCCAGCATCAGCTGATGCGGAAAGGGCCAGGGCTGCGAGTGCTGATAGCTGATAGCGGTGACATCCAGTCCGGTTTCCTCTTTTACCTCCCGGGCAACCGCCGCTTCAATGCTCTCCCCCGGCTCCACAAAGCCGGCAATCAGACTGAAGAAATGACGCTTTATGCGGGATGACCGGGCCAGCAGCAGTCTGTCATCACGCCTGATCACCACGATGACACAGGGAGCAAGCCGGGGGTACCATGGAATCGAACATTGCTCACACCAGCGGGCGCGCTCCCGCGGATGCATCGCGGTCGCTGATCCACACCGTCCGCAGTACTGATGGTCGTGCCACCACTGCAGTACCTGAAACCCGGTGCCCAGAAGTTCGGCAGGTGCCGTGTCCATAAGCAGCAGGGCGTCACGAAGAGGCACGGTTTCAAAACCCTCACCCAGGCTGGCTGCCGGAATATCTGCGGCGAACACTCGCGATGCCCTGAGTTGTCCCAGGTAAACCGGCCCGGGAATGACCGGAATGAAGGGCTCGATCGCGGCCCAGGAATGCAGCCACCCCTGTTTCGGACGAACAACGTCGCTGGCAGAAATTGCCAGCACCAGATCCGGAGAGTCCGGTTGCCCGGTTGACCAGCCGGGAGTCCACTGCGTCATAATCAGTTTCCAGCGTATATCGGGATTCAGAATCGGAAATGTACCATAATCCGGCAACCCGACTGAAAATGAACATGGCTTTCAGCGCTCTGCGCAAGCGGGTAGACTTGGGCAGCCTCGGAATAACTCCTGCTTGCAGAGCGATTCAGGAGTTGTCCAGAGGCTCCTTAGCCTCTGTTTGAGTAAACCGGAGCCGTTGAATATGCGATTTTTCCAGGGCGTTTACAGCCTGATCCTGACGCTTCTGCGCAAAATCCTGTTTCTTTGGGTAAGAACTGATGTCAGTGGCGACGACCCGGAGGCCCTGGGAATCGACCCTGACAAGCCGGTCTGTTACGTTCTTCAATACGCATCCCTGTCCAGCCGTCTGGTACTCGAACAGGAAGTACTCGACGCTGATCTGCCCGGCGCAGAATCCTCACTGCCGGTAAAAAACGGTCCCAACCACTCGTTTTTCTTTCTCTACGGCCGTGACGGCGGAAGCTTGACCCGTCGCCGTACACCGGTTCAGACCAGCGAGTTCAGGGCACTGGTTCAATATGGTGTGGAGCACCCGGAACAGGATGTGCAGATTGTGCCCGTGTCCCTGTTCTGGGGACGCTCTCCGGATAAAGAGAAATCACTGGTCAAACTGGTGCTTTCAGATAGCTGGTCCGTGGCCGGCCGTTTGCAGCGACTTCTGATCATCCTGGTTCATGGCCGGAATACCTACGTGCAATTCAACTCTCCGTTGTCGCTTCAGCAGGTGGTTTCGGAATATCGCCATAGTGAAGAACGTGCCCGGCGCAAGCTGGCCCGTATCCTGCGCACTCACTTCCGCCGGGTAAGGCAGGCTGTGCTCGGGCCGGATCTGTCTCATCGCCGGACACTGGTCGGGGGGCTGATTCGCACTCAAGCGGTGAGAGAGGCTATTCGCAAAACCGCCGCCGAGGAGGACATGAAGCCCGAGAAGGTCCGGATGAAGGCCTACAAATACGCCGACGAAATTGCCGCCAGCATGTCGGTTATCGCCATCCGGATCATGGATGTTGTACTGGCACGGCTGTGGAACCGCATTTATAACGGCGTTGCCGTCAATAATATTCGCGTCGCGAAAGAAGCTGCCCAGGACAATGCTGTTGTCTACGTGCCCTGTCACCGGTCCCACATTGATTATCTGCTGCTGTCCTATGTGCTTTATAAAAATGGCCTGATGCCGCCGCATATTGCGGCGGGCATCAACCTCAACATGCCGATTGTCGGCCCCCTTCTCCGGCGCGGCGGCGCATTCTTTATGCGTCGCAGTTTCCGGGATAATCCCCTGTACGCCACGGTATTCAATGAATACATGCACGTCATGTTCTCCCGGGGCTACTCGGTCGAATACTTTGTCGAAGGCGGCCGCAGCCGGACCGGGCGAATGCTCCAGCCACGGCCCGGGATGCTGTCGATGACCGTGCGCAGCTTCCTGCGGGATCACCGCAAACCCATTGTCTTTGTGCCGGTCTACTTCGGCTACGAAAAAGTGATGGAGGGTCGGTCTTACCTGGGCGAGCTTCGCGGCAAGAAGAAAGAAAAGGAAAACATCCTGACGCTGGCCAGGACCGTGCGCAGGCTCAGCAATTCCTTTGGGCAGGTGGCCGTCAATTTCGGCGAGCCGATTCCGCTGGCAGAGGTGCTGGATGAGGTTCACCCCAGCTGGCGTGAAGAAACCTACGACTCCGAGTACCGCCCGCGGTGGCTCAACCAGGCGGTCAATGAGCTTTCCAGCCGGGTCGCCTCCCACATCAACGCAGCGGTTGCGGTCAACCCCGTGGGCCTGACGGCAACTGCGCTTCTGGGGGCCGAGCGGCTGGCGATGGATGAGGTTCAACTCACGCGCCTTATGGACCAGTACGCCGACCTGCTCAGAGCCTTTCCGTATGCCGGAACGATAACTCTGCCCCAGGGCACCGGCAACGACTGGGTAGCCTATTGTGAAAATATGGGGCTGGTTACCCGCAAGCCCCAGAAACTGGGCGATATTATTGCCCTTGAGGGCACCAACGCCATTCTGATGACCTACTACCGTAATAATATCCAGCACCTGTTTGCTCTACCCGCACTGATTGCCAGCCTGTTTGAGAACAAGCAATCACTGAACCGGGAAAAAATCGAGTTTCTTGCCGGGGTCGCCTACCCCTATCTCCGATCCGAACTGTTCCTGAAATACCGCAACGAAGAGATTGCGGATGTCATCAATCAGTGGGTGGATGTGCTGGTGGACAAAGGCCTGCTGCTCGAGGAAAGCCAGGGCCTTATCAGCCGCCCGGAAGAGGGAACTGACGCCATGTTGCGCCTGCGGGTGCTGTCACGCTTTATTATCCAGACCCTGGAGCGATATCACATCGCAATTGGTGTCCTGCGCCGCTACGGGTCCGGCAAAGTCACCGCCGAGGAGCTGGAAGACCAGTGCACCTTACTGGCCGAACGCATGTCGATCCTGTTTGGCCTGAACGCGCCGGAATTTTTCGACAAGACCCTGTTCAGGAATTTCATTACCAGCCTGCAGAGCAACGGCGTTATCACCAGGGATGAGCAGGGGCTGCTGTGTTACAGCGATGAACTGGATGAAGTGGCGGAAGACGCCCGCCTGGTGCTGAGCGTGGAAAAACGCCAGGCCATCCAGCAGGTGACCATGCTCGGCGCTTGAAAGCGGTCCTATCTATGCCCAAGGGGCTTCTTAACTGCCGGCTGGCAGTGCTCTCAGGGAATAAACGTCGTACCGGCTGCTTTTACCCTCTATCCGTGTTGTCACCGGCGGGCCTGCAAGCGGTTCTGCCTTGCGGGGTCGTTTGACCACAACACGGTACCGGGCAACGGCCAGCGCAGCCTCCAGCAGGGCAGCGGAATCGTCATCAGCGCCAACCAGTCGCTGGAAAACCTGCATTTCTTTTTTCACCAGGGCCGATTTGTCGCGGTGGGGAAACATCGGATCGAGATAAATCACATCCACCGGATCAGGATCTGCGCGCCGGAGCCAGTGCAGGCTGTCGCCGGCTTCTAGCTGCATACGCCCTGCAATATCAGCGCACTGTCCGTCAACTGATGCCCGTGCGAGCCCGTCTGCGAGAATGGCGTGAACCACGGGCGACCGCTCAAACAGGGTGATCCGGCATCCGAGCGATGCCAGCACAAACGCATCCTGGCCAAGCCCCGCCGTTGCATCCACGATATCAAGTGTCTGCCGGGTTTTCTGTAAACCAACGGCTCTGGCAATCAGTTGCCCGGTTCCGCCCCCGTGTTCCCGGCGGTAGCCCGCTTTACCACTGACAAATTCAGCACGCACCGGACCGGGTGCGCTTTTCCCTGTCAGCTGCAGGCACAGTCCCTGCTCATCGGAAAACACCAGGAGTGAGGCATTTTTGACCTGTCTCGGCTTCACCAGCCCGAGGAACGGCAGGGAGAGCCTTTCGGCCAGTTCCCGGACCTGCCAGGCATTGCCGAGGGGACCGTAACCTGCTGCCAGGTCAGACCAGTCAGACCCGGGAACCATTAAACGCGGACGTCGATGCCGGTCAGAACGCCCTCAGGGACTTCGGCAGGTGCGGCTATGCTGGCAAATGTGGACAGGGCCCGGGCAGTACTGAGTGGCACATCGTCGGCCCGGAACCTTTCCAGGCGCGCGTCCTCCACTGCCCGGCGGGCCTCAATCCGGCGCTCAGCCGCATCCCTTGGCGTGGTCGGCCGGGTCTCCGTTGACGGCAGGGCGGATTCGGCAAGCTCGCGCCTGACCTGGCCGGAATTAGTCTCCGCCGTTGAGGCCGGTGCCCGGGCAACATCGCTGCGCTCACGGGCCGGAGCGTTATTACCGGTCTGGTAAGCCAGATTACTGTTTGGATTGACTCCGCCGATCATTGCAGCCGCACCGAATCATCAATTTGTAGGACACCAGTATGAAAGATTCCGGGAGGATTTGAAAGTCGCGGTCAAGATACTAATGAGCAGGAAAGTAGCAACCGTTACCACAACAATAAGAGCAGAAGCGCTCCGAGGATCAGGCGGTAAATGACAAAAGGCATCAGACCGAGGCGTTCAAGAAACGTCAGGAACAGGTGAATGCACACCACAGCACTGACGAACGACAGCGCCGTGCCCACCAGGATGACCATCCAGTCGGTGGCGCCGCCCTGCTCCAACAGCTCGAAAGTCTTCAGCAGACCGGCGGCGAGAATCAACGGAATGGATAGCAGGAAAGAAAATCTGGCGGCAGCCTCGCGGCCGAAGCCAAGAAACAATGCGGCGGTGATGGTGATGCCCGAGCGCGAGGTACCGGGAATAAGCGCCAACGCCTGAGCGAGCCCTATGATAACCGCGTCTTTGAGAACCAGACCCTCAAGCGAGCGGCTACGACGACCGACGGCATCAGACCACCAGAGTACGAGACCAAAACCGAGGGTGGATACCGCAATGACAAGACCTGATCGCAGCGTCGTGCCGATGAAGTCATTAAAAATAATACCTGCGAGGCCCGCCGGTATGGTGCCGGCTATCACCGCCCAGGCCAGTCCGCTGTTCGGGCCTACCCGCCTTTGCGCGGTATCGATAACCCAGGCCGTGGCAAGTTGCGCCACAGTCTGCCTGAAATACCAGATCACCGCCGCCAGAGTGCCCACATGGACCGCGACATCGAAGGCGAGGCCCTGATCCGCCCAGCCCAGGACCTGGGAGGGTAAAATAAGGTGAGCCGAACTGCTGATGGGCAGAAACTCCGTCACGCCCTGAATCACTGCAAGCACAATGATCTGCCAAAGTTCCATGGGCATCAGATCCGTCAGGTAGGAGAAGAGAAGGCATTCAGCGACCGGGCAGTTTCTTCCAGGCCACTTCATCGCGAATGTAAACCGGCTGCGCCCGGGCCGCTGCGACGCCACCGTTTACTGCGAATGAGCGCGACGCAAGCCGCGCGATCTGGCTTGCCTGGGGCAACAACGAGTCGTCACCCTGGGCGATGGCAGCGATTACCTCAGCCCCGAACTGCTCCCGCAGACGCCAGCCGGTGCCGGCGCCAAACCAGCGACCAGGGCCGGGCTCCAGCGCTATCTGCTGCGGAGCACAGACCCGTTCCGGGGCCAGGGCTTCAGGCATGCCACCACGACATTCATAGCTGCCCCAGTAGACCTCACCCATGCGGGCATCAAACGCGACAGCCACTTTATCACCTTCGTCCAGATCAAACTGCTCAATCGCCCCGGCAGCTACGGCCTGGAGCGAAGACACCGGCACCACCGGAATATCGAGACCATAAGCCAGCCCCTGCACAACACCGGTGGCAATGCGCAACCCGGTAAATGAACCAGGGCCACAGGCAAAAGCCAGGGCATCGAGTTCGGTGGGCTTCAGATCTGCCGCATTCAACAGTTCGCGAATCATCGGCATCAGCAGCCGCGTATGACCACGCGGTGCAACCGCTGAGCGGCTGGTCAACTGATCATCGCAAAGCAGCGCAGCCGAGCAGCCTTCCGAGGAGGTATCCAGGGCAAGCAGATTCACACAATTACTTTAGCTGGGTCAGAATCTGGTTCTTGATATCATCCATGCTGCCAACGCCCTCAACGCGCACATACTTCGGTGCACTGGCTGCATCTTTGCGTGCCCAGTCCTGGTAGTAGCTGACCAGAGGCGCTGTCTGCTCATGATAGATGCGAAGGCGCCGACGAACCGTCTCTTCCTTGTCGTCTTCGCGCTGGACCAGGGGTTCTCCGGTTTCGTCGTCCTTGCCTTCCACTTTTGGCGGGTCATATTTGACGTGATAGATGCGACCGCTGGCTTCGTGCACACGACGTCCCGACAGACGGCTGACAATTTCTTCGTCCTCAACCGCAATTTCAACAACATAGTCAACGACAATGCCCTGGTTTCTCAGCGCCTCAGCCTGCGGAATGGTTCGTGGAAAACCGTCGAGCAGGAATCCGTTCTTGCAGTCAGGCTGCTGCACACGCTCTTCAATCAGAGCAATAATGATGTCATCCGAGACCAGTCCGCCAGAGGCCATCACTTCCTTCACCTGCTTGCCCAGTTCGGATTCGGCTTTGACAGCGGCCCGCAGCATATCGCCCGTTGAAATCTGCGGAATACCAAAACGCTCGGTAATGAACTGGGCCTGGGTCCCCTTGCCGGCGCCTGGCGCGCCCAACATGATGATTCTCATAGGTATTGCTCCCGTTATAGTCTTTTTTGTTGGAAAAGATGCGGCAAAACCCTCAGGCTTTGCGACATCCTCTCGGGTCCGGCCCTGGCCGGTCCGGCAAAAACTGCAGCTGATTATACGAGTTCAGCCACAACAGAGAAAGTCGACCTCCGTCTTACGACATCATCTGGAGGATTGTCCAGCCGGCGGGACGACGTCACGACGACAGCGACCGGGCCAGCGCGTCCAGATCTGCCGAGACCTCCTCAACTTCCTCCCGGAGTCTGTCAAGGTCATGGTTTTCCAGGCCCAACGCTATTGCCAGCGCGTCCAGATCATCCGGATTGAACTCGTCGCCTATCCTGCGTTCCTTCAGCAGGCCATTGGCCAGCTGCACCATCAGTACATACTGGTCATGCTCACCGTGATAACCCGGATGCTGGTGCATTCCTGCCGCCTTGATAACCGGTGCCGGCAGTTGCCAGAGGCGATGCAGTATGCCACCGATAGCACCATGACCCACGGCCAGTAGCTGTTGCCGGTCGCCGGCACCGAACACCTGTCGCTCCAGGGAGACCATGCTGACCTCGGGATCCGCTTCCCTCAGCTGGTTAAGCTGCTCGAATTCAGCCGGAAACAGATGACCAATCAGCAGGAGCCCAAAGTTATGAAGCAGCCCACAGAGATAGGCCAGGGCTTTATCTTCGCCACAGCTGACGGCCAGTCGCTGGCAAACAAAGGCACAGTAAAGGGAATGACGCCAGAACTCATCCATTCCCAGCATGCCCTTGCGGGGAACCTCGAAGGCACGGAGCGAGGCAATCCCCAGAGCGATATGAGCTACCCGATCGAAGCCAAGAACGCGGGTCACCGCTTCCTGTACCGAGTTGATCTGGCCAGGGTAATTAAACAGGCTCGACCTGGCATAACGGATAACCTGCGCAGTCATACTGGGATCAAATTCAATCAGCTCGGCAAGCTCTCTGACAGACACCCCGGGATCGGTGGTTATCCGCAGAACCCTCAGTGCCAGTGCCGGCATGGGTGGCAACCGGTAGAGTCTCTGCAACTGATCGGCAACTTCCTCCAGAGTCAGGGCCTTCCTCTCGCTGTTGCTCTGACCATGACTAACTACATGCCCTGAAGCCGAGCCAGCAAAGGCTCTGGCCAGAGCGGCCCGATCCATTTCCAGCAATACATCGTCGGCGCCACACGCCATTACCACTTTGGAACGGCCGGGCACGTCATCGTCTGTCAATACGGGAACGTCGTAGCAGGCGCCAACCGGCGGAATAAAGTCCGGATTACAATCGGGAAACAGGCGCGCCGCCTGGCGCACCGTCAGAGGCTGCAGCCGCCGACCGGTAACTCTGGTCACCAGCTCCGGATCGATACTGGTGTTATAGCGGTGAACAACCAGCAGCGGGCCGTTGATGTCAATCAGCACACTGGCGCGGATAAACCTGTCAGATGATAAACCGGACCCTGTCACCACTTCGTCAAAACCGGACGCCGGTGCTGTTTTCAGCTCCCGGAAGGCAATACCATTGAGGGCCAGAAAACGCTCAAGTCTTGGTGCTATTGGCAAGGAAACTCTCCTTTTCTGCCCATCCCTGTCAACATCCGTCAGCCGGTGTTGCGCATGCCGGCGGCAATACCGGCCATTGTCACTTTCAGGGCCCGCTCTACCATGTCATGGACCTCCCCCTTGCCTTCATTTTCCCGGTCACGCTTCAATAGTTCAGCCTGAAGATAGTGTAGCGGATCAACGTAAGGGTTTCGCACCCGCATTGAATGCGCAAACACCGGTTCGTGTTCCAGCAACGCCTTCTGCTGTTTCAGTTCAAGAAGGTTATCAATGCATCCCCGCAGACGCTCCCGCAGATCCTTACCGAGATTCAGCAGCGCCGGGTCATCCCCAGCCAGGGTTTTTTCATAGTAGCTGGCAATTATGAGATCCGATTTTGCCAGTACCATTTCAAGCATATCAACGTAGGTTTTAAAAAACGGCCATTGTTCCATCATCTCCCGCAGCACGGGCACTTTGTCGCTCGCGAAGGCTTCTTTCAGTGCCACATCGCTACCGAGCCAACTTGGCAGCATCAGCCGCATCTGGGTCCAGGCGAAAATCCAGGGAATGGCACGCAAACTCTCAACGCCACCGCCGGGTTTCCTTCGTGCCGGACGACTGCCCAACGCCAGCTTGCCAAGCGCCTGCTCAGGCGTAACCTGTCGGAAATAGGGTACAAAATCAGGATTTTCCCGCACCACTGAGCGATAGGATGTGAGCGAGCGCTCGGTCAGCCAGTCCATGACCTCGCGCCATTCCGGTTCCGGCTCCCGGGGCGGTGCCAGAGTGGCCTCAATGACGGCCGTGGTATAAAGCGTCAGGCTCTGCTCCGCCAGCCGCGGCAGACCAAACTTGAAGCGGATCATCTCGCCCTGCTCGGTGATTCTGAAGCTACCGTTGACGGAGCCGGGAGGCTGGGAAAGGATGGCCCGGTTAGCAGGACCACCACCACGGCCAACCGTGCCACCGCGACCATGAAACAGGGTCAGGTGAATGCCGGAGCGGCCCGCCACTTCGGTCAGTTTTTCCTGCGCCTGGTACTGTGCCCACGCGGCCATCATCTGACCGGCGTCTTTTGACGAGTCCGAATAGCCGATCATCACTTCCTGCCGGCCCTCGCAATACTGCCGGTACCAGTCCACAGCAAAAAGCGCTGCCATGCTGTCCGGTGAGCCCCGCAGGTCATCCAGGGTTTCAAACAGAGGCACCACCCGCATGGGGTAGGTCATGCCTGCTTCGCGCAACAGCAGAATCACGTTCAATATGTCTGACGGCTTGCTGGCCATGGATATTACATAGGAGCCAAGCGCTTCCGGGGTCTGCTGTGCCACCACCTCACAGGTGGCCAGTACTTCCCGGACCTCATCCGAGGGTTGCCAGTTGCGAGGCACCAGAGGCCGACGTCCCTTGAGCTCTTTGATCAGAAATGCCTGCCGTTCTTGCTCAGACCAGGACCAGTAATCCCCCAGACCCAGGTAGTCCACCATTTCCGCGACCGCTGCAGTATGACGGGTAGCTTCCTGCCGTATATCCAGCCGGATCAGTGGCAGGCCAAAGCTGTGGGCCCGGCGAAGGGTGTCCAGCAGCGGCCCGTTGGCGATGCTTTCCAGTCCGCAGTCCAGCAGCGACTGGTAGCAAAGCTCCAGTGGACCGGTAAAATCGCTGTTCTCAAAAAGAATGCCGGTATCGTCCGCGGACCTGCCCTCAATTCTGGCCTCGGCCCAATCCCGGGTTCTGATCAGTTTTTCACGCAGTCCGGACAGCACCTGACGATAAGGCTCCCGGGAGTCGCCCACCACTGCTCTCAGTTCGTCGTTTGCCTGCCACATCGACAGTTCCGCCCGCAACGCCTGAACATCCCGCAGGTACAGATCGGCTGCCATCCACCGCCCCAGCAGAAACACCCGGCGTGTGACATGGTGGGTAACGTTCGGGTTGCCATCCCGGTCGCCGCCCATCCAGGAAGCAATGCGGATGGGCGTTGCATTCAGTGGCAGACCCTGCCCGGTGGCCTCGGACAGGGAATAGTCGAGGCTGCGCAGAAATTTTGGCAACGCTGTCCACAGACTGTTTTCGATAACAGCGAAGCCCCACTTGGCCTCGTCTACCGCCGTTGGTCGTTCATGGCGGATTTCATCGGTATGCCAGGCCTCACTCACCAACTGGGTCAGGCGATTGATGATTTCTTCGCTCTCGGTCGGTAGCAGATCCTCATGATCGAGCCTTGCCAGACAGTCGGACATTTCATCGTATTTCATGATAAGCGTCCGCCGTGCCACTTCCGTGGGGTGCGCCGTCAGAACATATTCGATACGCAGATCACAGACCCGCTGATAAAGATCCTCCGGATCGATCCCGCCTTCCTCTAGACGCAGGAACACATCGCTCAGCGATTCCACCATCAGATCGGATTCATGGCCACGCCTGCGGCGGATGCTGTGGTACTGCTCGGCAAGGTTGGCCAGGTTGAGAAACTGATTGAAGGCACGGGTAACCGGAAGCAGTTCATCATCGCTGAGTTTACCCAGCAGGTTGACCAGGCGCTGCCCGGATCCGCTTTCCTGGCGTCGGTCGGCCTTCGCCGCAGCCCGGATTTCTTCAATCAGCTCAAAACATTCCTGGCCGGGATGACGCTGGATGCTCTGCCCCAGCAATTCACCCAGCATTCGGACATTTTCCCGGAGTTGGGGGTGCAGCTCGGTCACAATAACGTCCTTTTAAATTGACGAAGACGAAGTAAACTAAGGATACTAATAACGATTTACGTCCTTTGCCGCAAGGAGTATCCATGAAAGTAACCGAATTGCCCCAGCACTGGGAAAGCGCTAAAGAACCGGTCGAACGCAGCCACGACTACAACCTCAAGCTTCCCCTGGAAGACGCTGCGAGGATTGCCGCCCTGGCGGAGCTTTACCCGGATCGCTCCGAAGCAGACATTCTGAATGATATGATTGCTGCAGCACTGGACGATCTGCTGAGGCTGGGCCCGCTGAAAGACAGGCTGGAAAAGCAGGAAAATGAGAGTTAGCAGCCCGGGCCGCCGGGGGTGGCAAACCACCACCCCTGCAGAACAGATCAGGGCAAGCCTGTTATGCGACTGAGCCGAACTGGCTGGCTTTCAACTCCCGGATATGTTTCTGGCTCAGGCTGAGGAAGCGCGGCGTCAGGCCACTGTCTTCATAAATTTCAAAACCGTCCTCATCGAATGCAACCACTCTGGAACCCTGTACATAGGGAAAGCTGGTTTCCAGCTCATCCAGTGCGGCAGAAATCAGGTCTCGCATCAGATCCTGTGATGATTTCATCGGGTACATAGCTGCCAGCTTCTCCAGCCGCCTGTGATGCTGGTCAGAGAGATTGGCTGAATAGGCATCGCGGGTCAGACGTCCCCTGGCATGCTTGTCCCAGTAATTGACCAACTCTTTAATCTTCATGGTGTTTTCACTCCTGATTATTACTGATCGGCCAAAGGTGCACCAGAACCGGGCAGCCGACCATTCAAGTGTAGACGAAGGGCCGCACCCCGGGCAGATATAATGGTAAAGGATTGTACCTATCCTTTCGTTTTGCCCGGTGCTGCCGTGGCTTTCTCAACCCCTTTCACCGCTTGCCAGACCGTATCCAGCGCTTCCAGTGTCTCGCTTTCAAATTTGCGGCCCTGGCTTTCCAGGTGCTGTTCGATCGCGCGGAATCGTGCCTCAAATTTATGGTTTGTGCCGTTCAGTGCCTGTTCAGGATTAACTTTCATGAATCGTGCCAGGTTGACACAGACAAAAAGCAGATCGCCCAGCTCGTCTTCCACGGCCGCGGTTTCACCTTTGCCGGAGCAGGCGTTGTGCCAGGCTTCCTTGAGCTCGTCGATTTCTTCATGGAGCTTGTCGAATACCGGCTCGACCTCGGGCCAGTCGAACCCGTGGCTGGAAGCCCTGCGCTGAAGTTTTTCGGCGCGCACCATAGCGGGAAGTGTCCGCGCGACACCCTTCAGCCGGCTGTTATCCGGCTCAGCTTCCGGCTTGAGCGCCCTCTCTTCGGCCTTGATTCTCTCCCAGCTCGCTCTGATCCAGGCTTCATCCGGCCGGTTAGCAGGGTCTGTGCGGCTTTCCAGAGTGCCCTCCGGAAACACATGGGGGTGACGACGGATCAGCTTTCTGACCAGCTTGTCCACTACTGAATCAAAATCAAAATGGTTCTGCTCCCGCCCCAGCTGGCCATAGAAAATCACCTGAAACAGCAAATCCCCCAGTTCGTCTTCAAGATGGGGATAGTCCTCGCGCCCGATCGCGTCGGCCACTTCGTAGGCCTCTTCCAGAGTATGGGGCACGATCGACCTGAAGGTCTGCCGGGTATCCCAGGGACAGCCAGTCTCCGGGTCACGCAGACGGGCCATCAGGTATTTCAGGTCGTCCACCGAATAGCTCATGAGCGCTTCCGCCTGGCATCAATAATATTCGGCAGATTGCGAATCCGCGCCAACAGGCGGGCAAGCTGTTCAATACTCGATATTTCCAGGGTAACCGTCATGGTGGCCGTGTTCTCGTCTCTGTTGGAGGTGGTGTTCATGGCCAGCACATCGCTTCGGGAGGATGACAGCACCTGGGTTATATCCCGCAACAGACCGGAGCGGTCATAGGCTTCGATCTCGATATCCACCGGATAGACTGCGATTGGCTGCCCACCCCAGTTCACTTCGATGATCCTGTTGGGTTCGAGCTGTTGCAGATTCAAAAAGGTGGGGCAGTCCTGGCTGTGCACGGTTACGCCGCGCCCGACTGTGATGTATCCGCCGATAGGATCCCCTGGCAGCGGCTTGCAGCATTTCGCCACCTGGGTTTTGAGCTTGCCGACCCCGAGTATCTGAATATCTGATTCGGTATCGTAGGGCTTGCGTGGGGAAGACGTCAGCCTCAGATCCAGCTGTTCGGATTTCGGCTCCAGCATCTGCTGGGCCACGTGGGCAACATGAGTCGGCCGCAGATCCCCCGCACCCGTAGCCGCAAACATATCGTCTGCCCCGGAATAATTCACCTTGCGCGCCAGCTCATCCAGATCAATCTCATCCAGCGACAGGCGCTTGAACTCGTCCGCCAGAATCGCCCGGCCGTCGGCAATGTTCTGATCACGGTTCTGCTGCTTGAACCAGTGCGTTGCTTTTGCCCTGGCACGGGAGGTCTGGATATAGCCCAGGCTGGGGTTCAGCCAGTCCCGGCTGGGCGCCTGCTTGCTGGACGTCAGAATCGATACCTGGTCGCCGGTTTTGAGCGAATAGGTCAGCGGCACAATGCGGTTGTTGACCTTGGCACCCCGGCAGGCGTGACCGACCTCCGTGTGCACCCGGTAGGCGAAATCCACTGGCGTGGCGCCCTGGGGCAGATCCACCACATGTCCTTCAGGGGTAAATACGTAAACCCGGTCCGAGCTGACATCGGATTTGAGATGATCGGCCAGGCCGGAGAGATCTCCCAGCTCTTCCTGCCATTCCAGCACCTGGCGCAGCCAGTTGATCTTGGCATCATAGCCCACGGACTTGTTGCCCCGGTCCATGCCCTTGTAAAGCCAGTGGGCACAGACCCCGAGTTCGGCTTCTTCATGCATCTGCCGGGTACGGATCTGGACTTCCATGACCTTGCCCTCCGAACCGATTACCGCCGTGTGTAACGACTGATAGCCATTTTCCTTGGGGTTGGCGATGTAGTCATCAAACTCGTTGGGGATGTGGCGCCACAGGGTGTGAACAATGCCCAGCGCGGCATAGCAATCGCGCACTTCCGGTACCAGGATACGCACGGCCCGCACATCGTAAACCTGGGAGAAATCGATTCCCTTGCGCCGCATTTTACGCCAGATGCTGTAGATATGCTTGGCCCGGCCGGACAGGTCCGCCTGTATTCCGGAATGGCCGAGCTCTTCCTGCAGCGCGGCGATAACCCGCTTGATGTAGTCTTCCCGGTCGAGCCGCTTTTCATCAAGCAGCCTGGCAATCTTTTTATAGGCCGTGGAGTGCAGATAACGGAACGACAGGTCTTCCAGTTCCCACTTTATGTGTCCGATGCCCAGGCGGTGCGCCAGCGGCGCATAGATGTCGAAGACTTCACGGGCCACCCGCATCCGTTTTTCTTCCGGCGCGTTTTTTACCGCCCGGATAGCGCATGTCCGCTCGGCCAGTTTGATCAGCGCCACCCGCACATCGTCAATCATGGTGACGAGCATCTTGCGGACATTATCAAGCTGGCCCTCATTCTGCCCCAGCACATTGCCCTTGAGCGGATGATGGATCGACGATATGGCCGCCATCTGCAGAACACCCCTGATCAGGCCGGCAACTTCATCACCGAACCCACCCTGGATATCTGCCAGCGGAATCCGCTCCTCACGGACAGCCCGGTAGAGAATAGCTGCCATCAGGCTGGCCTGGTCCAGATGCAGCTCTACCAGAACCTGTGCCATTTCGATGCCGGTACGGAAACTGCTGGTACCGGGTGCCCACATCTGGTCCTCACGAACGGCTTTCAGATCAATAACAGCCGCCATATCGCAGGCGCGACGGAACAGCTCCGGGTTCTCCAGATGAGTCTGTGACTCTATCTGTCGAACCCAGCGTTCGGTGTCGACCCTGCCGTCATCGGAAAGGGTATATTCTTCTCGGACCTTTACCATCTTGCTTCTGTTATTCCCGCTTAATTACTTGCGTTCAAACAAGGCCATGGACTCCACATGAGTGGTATGAGGGAACATGTCCATAACCCCCGCCCGGACCAATCGGTAACCATTGCGCACCATTACCCCGGCGTCCCGGGCCAGTGTCGCCGGGTTGCAGGACACATATACCACGCGACGGGCGCCGAAGGCGGTCAGGTGCTCGCATACCTCCAGGGCACCGGACCTTGGCGGGTCAATCAGGATCTTGTCGAACCCTTCGCCTGCCCAGGGCTGCCGGGTAAAATCCGACTGCAGATCCGCACCGTGAAAGTCGACGTTCGACAGCCGGTTCCGCTTTGAGTTCTCGCGGCCCCGGACCACCATCGACTCATCGGCCTCGACACCCACAACCTGCCCAGCTTTCAGGGCCAGCGGGAGGGTAAAGTTGCCCAGTCCACAGAACAGATCCAGCACCCGCTCGCCGGGCTGAACATCCAGCCACTCCATCGCCCGCTGCACCATGCCGCGATTCATTTCGGCATTGACCTGGGTGAAATCCATGGGGTGGAATTCCAGCTCCAGATCAAATTCTTCAAGCTGGTAACTCAGGCGCTCCGGCCCGCCCTCCGGCCAAATGCGATGAACCGTATCCGGGCCTTTGGGCTGCAGATAAATATGCAAGTTGTGGGCCTGACCGAAGCTGATCAACGCGGCTCTGTCGGAATCGCTCAATTCGTCCATGTTGCGGAACACCATGGCGGCGGCATCGTCGCCGCAGGCAACCTCGACCTGTGGTATCCGGCGGAAGGCCTCAAGCCCGTGCAGCAGCTCTCGCAGGGGCATGATCTTTTCCCCGATGCGCGGGTCCAGCACGACGCAGCGGTCAATATCAGTCAGAAAGCTGCTCCGCTTTTCCCGGAAACCCACCAGTACCGACTCTCTTGCCGGCACATACTTTACGCCCAGCCGGGCTTTGCGACGATAACCAAGGGACCGGGAACGCATGGGAGGAACCCATGTCTCCGGCTCGATGCCACCAAAATGGGCAAAATGCTCCCGCAGCGTCTGTTCCTTGAACTCAATCTGGGCATCACCCGACATATGCTGAAGACTGCAGCCGCCACACAGATCCGCAAATTCACAGGGAGGCGTTATGCGTTGGGGGGAAGATTCCAGAACGTCCAGAGTGCGAAGCTCATCGAACCTGCTGCGCGACCCGACGACCCTGGCCATCACCGTTTCACCCGGCATGGCGCCATCGACGAACTGGGTCTTGCCGTTGTCACGGGCAATGCCGCGGCCATCGTGGCTCAGCGTTTCAATCACGCAGCGTACGGGTTCCTGGGGAAGCGGTTTCCTGCGTCTTCTGCTCATTGATGATTCTCTTGCTGGATTTCAGGCGCCGGGAAAAACACCTGTGGAAAGGTAGCGATCGCCCCGGTCACAGATGATGGCAACGATCACCGCGTTTTCAACTTTTTCAGACAGTTTCAGCGCGGCAGCGACAGACCCCCCGGAGGAAACGCCGCAAAAGATACCCTCGCGGCTGGCCAGAGCCCGCATGGTAACCTCTGACTCTTCCTGGCCCACATCAAGAATTTCATCAACCCGGGAGGCATCAAAAATCTTCGGCAGGTAGGCTTCAGGCCAACGCCGGATCCCGGGGATGGAAGCGCCATCCCGGGGCTGCAAACCAATGATCTGAATATCCGGATTACGCTCTTTCAGGTACTGGGATACGCCCATGATCGTACCGGTGGTGCCCATGGAACTGACAAAGTGCGTGATCAGTCCGCCAGTCTGTTCCCAGATTTCCGGGCCGGTGGTGCGGTAATGGGCCAGCGGGTTGTCAGGGTTGGCAAACTGGTCCAGCACCCTACCCTTGCCTTCCGATTCCATCTGCCGGGCGCGGTCCCTGGCGGTTTCCATCCCTTCCTCTTTGGTTACAGAAATGATCTCGGCACCATAAGCGCGCATGGATGCCCGCCGCTCTTCACTGAGATTTTCGGGCATGATCAGCACCATGCGATAACCCTTGATGGCTGCGGCCATGGCCAGGGCAATACCGGTATTGCCACTGGTTGCCTCGATCAGGGTATCGCCCGGCTGGATTTCGCCACGGCGTTCGGCCTCCTGAATCATGCTGGTGGCGGGGCGATCCTTTACCGAGCCGGCCGGGTTGTTGCCTTCCAGCTTGGCAAGAATCAGATTGCTGGTGTCGCCGGGAAGCCTCTGGAGGCGGATCAGCGGTGTGTGTCCAACATAATCTTCGATGGTCGGAAACTGCATGCTGTTACCTTATCTTGTCATTCGCTGTCAGCAGTCCGGTAGCGGCGACCACTCCTCGCGCCGGCACCTCAAGCCTGTGATACAATTCAGCCCCGCATGATACGCGTATTGGCAGCGGCCGCCCAATACAGGTTCTCGATATTCCCATGCTCTCGGGCTATAACCACGAATATTAATCAACATTGTCGAGCCGACCGGACAAATCGGAAAAACACTATGCGACATTGGGGCATTCGCAAAAAAGTACTGGTGGTGACGCTTATCCCCACCTTGCTGACCGCTCTTCTGCTGGGGATGTTTTTCACCTTCAGCTGGGTGAATAATATCGAGAGCGTACTGAAAGATCGCGGCGAATCGCTCTCCCGCCAGCTGTCGGCAGGCTCGGAATACGGCCTTTTTACCGCCAATCGCAGCCTGCTCAGCAGCCTTTCCAATGCGCTACTGGAGGAGCAGGATGTTCGCTCCGTTACTTTTTTCGACAGTGAAGGCCGGCGCCTGCTGCACACCGGTCCCGGTAGTTCGGAGGATATCCGCGAGCAGGCGATCGCCAGTCAGCAGCCTGTTCAGATCACCCGCGATAACAGCACCGTTTTTATTAATCCGGTTCACCCACAGGACCTGATGATCGAAAGTGTGATGGACCCGGAGTCGCGCCAGGGCCTGAACCGCAGTGAGCAGCCGATAGGCTGGGCAACGGTTGAGATGTCCCATGTGCGCACGGAGAAAGAGACCTACAAAGCCCTGCTTATTTCCCTGCTGCTGATACTTTGCGGTGTGCTGCTGAGCCTGGCCATTGCCCTGCACCTGAGCCGCGTCTTTACCGATCCGGTGTTCCAGCTCAACGAAGCCGTGGCCAGGCTAAAGGAAGGCAAACTGGATACCCGGGTTCATACCCGCGCGGGGCCCGAGTTCGAGCAGCTCGAGTCCGGCCTTAACGCCATGGCGGGCGAACTGAGCACAGCCCAGGCCGAGATGCAGCAAAACATTGACCAGGCCACGGGAGATCTGCGGGAAACCCTTGAAACCATCGAAATCCAGAACATCGAACTGGACTTTGCCCGCAAGGGAGCCCTCGAGGCAAGTCGCATCAAATCCGAATTTCTGGCCAACATGTCCCATGAAATACGCACGCCGCTCAATGGCATTATCGGCTTCACCGATCTGCTGCTGAAAAGCCCGTTACCCCGTCAGCAACGGGATCATCTGAACACCATTCGCAAGTCCTCGGAAATTCTTCTGACCATCATCAACGACATTCTGGATTTCTCCAAGATCGAGGCCGGAAAGCTGATCCTTGACCGGATTCCGTTCCAGCTCCGGGATATCATCGAGGAAGTCATGGTAATGCTGGCACCAGCCGCCCACAGCAAGAACCTGGATCTGGTACCACTGGTCTATAACGACGTTCCCGACAACATGATGGGCGATCCGTTAAGGGTCAAACAGGTCATCACCAACCTGGTGAATAATGCCATCAAATTCACCCAGACCGGTGAAGTGGTTCTGAGGGCAAGTTTTGAGGAAGAGGACAAGGAGTCCAACCGGATTACCCTGCGCCTGAGTGTCGCCGATTCCGGCGTCGGACTTTCCCGTGCCCAGCAGCAGTCACTGTTTAATGCCTTCAGCCAGGCAGATGCATCCACCGCGCGGCAATACGGCGGCACCGGGCTGGGGCTGGCAATTTCCAAACGGCTGGTAGAGGAGATGGGGGGTACTATCGGCCTCGATAGTGAACTGGGCAAGGGCTCAACCTTCTGGTTTACCCTCAGCTCCGAACTGTCGTCCTCCGGGGACCCGGTGAGTCCAAGGGATGCCTTGCGCGGCGAGCGGGTTATCTATCTTGATCATCAGGAAACCACCGCCCTGGCGGTGGAGCATATGCTGCGGGAGTGGGGCATGACGGTCGACCGGGTCTCCTCGCCGGCGGCCCTGCAGGAGCAGGTTGAGGAAGCCCAGCGGCGGCAGTCCGGCTATGCCCTGGCCATCATTGGCATTACCCGCCACCTGCTGAATTCCAGTCAGTACTGCAGGCTGGCCCGCACCCTTGAGTTTGAGCGCGACTGCCGGACTCTGCTGCTGACGCCAACACTGGAAACCCACGACACCCCACTCTCCGGGCTGACCAGCGGGCATCTGACCAAACCGGTCTGCCGTGACTCATTCTACAACGAGCTGCTGTTACTGGTGCACGGAATTACCCAGGACCCGGAGCTGCTGCCGGCTTATATTCCGAAGCCGGAAGAGCCGTCGGAACCAGCATTGGCACAAGCGCCGAGAATCCTTGCGGTAGATGATAACGAAGCCAATCTGAAGCTGGTGATGACACTGCTTAACGATTATCAGCTGGATGCCGAGGGGGCAAGCAGTGGCTTTGAAGCCCTGACCAGAATCCGGCAACGTCGATTCGACCTGGTGTTCATGGACCTGCAGATGCCTGGTATGGATGGTGTGGAAACCACCCGGCGCCTCAGGGAAATGGACGATAACAGTCACCGCACACCGGTCATTGCACTGACGGCCCATGCTCCGGGGGACGAGCAGGAGCGGCTGACGCGCCGGGTTTTCGATGGCTATCTGGCAAAACCGATCAGCAATACCCTGTTGGTAAAGACGATACAGGATTATACCGGCTATGCCAGCCAGCCAGATGCCCCTGCCCCGCGCCAGTCGCAGGTAACCGAACTGAGCCATCAGCGTTCGGTGCGTCCTTCCAGCCGAAAGCAGCAGAACGACTGCGTCAGCGTAGCGGAAAGCATTCAGCTTGCAGCCGGCAAGGCGGATCTGGCGGAGGAACTGTTCAGCATGCTGGTGGCGCAACTGCACACGGACACACGACGAATTGATTCGCTGTGGTCAGCCAACCACCTGAAAGATTTGCTGGAGTGCGTTCATAAACTGCACGGCGCCACGCGATATTGCGGCGTCCCGGAGTTAAGGGCGGCAACCAGCCGGTTTGAGACCGCGCTTAAGCAGGAGGCGCAGGATATGGAATATCACAAGGACCGGCTTGTCGCCGCCATGGAGCGCATACTGATGTGGAGCGAGCAGACCGACTGGCCGCCGTTGTTCCGGAGCCAGGGCCGCAACGCGATCACAGAGTAGCAATCCACCGTCGCAATCCGGCCCGTCAGCGGCCTGCCCGATCAAGAATCCCGCGCATGTCACGCACAGCTTCTTTCAGCCCGACAAATAAGGCCCGGGCCACAATCGCGTGGCCAATATTCAATTCGTTGATTCCCGGCAACGACGCCACCCTTTCGGTGTTGTGATAATTCAGGCCATGGCCGGCATTCACCACCAGGCCCTGTTTATAAGCATAGCCAAGCGCTGTCGCGATTCTGCCAAAGGCCCGGGCTTCAGCCTCAGGAGTATCCGCCTCGGCATACTCGCCGGTATGCAGCTCAATCACTGGCGCTCCGCATCGCAGGGCTGCGTCTATCTGGGACAGGTCGGGGTCAATAAACAGGGACACCTCGGAGCCAATGCGGGACAACCTGTTGCAGGCCTCCGTCACCCGTGCTTCCTGGCTTGCCACATCCAGCCCACCTTCCGTTGTCAGCTCTTCACGCTTCTCCGGCACCAGGCATATGCATTCGGGCCGGACCTGCTCGGCAAACACAATCATCGCCTCGGTGACGGCCATTTCCAGATTCATCCTGGTGTTCAGTGTTTCTTTCAACAGCAACACATCCCGGTCCTGAATATGACGACGGTCTTCCCGGGGGTGGATGGTGATGCCATCAGCACCGGCCTCTTCCGCCAGTAACGCGGCCTGAACCGGATCCGGGTAGCGGGTTCCTCGCGCCTGGCGAAGCGTGGCAACGTGGTCAATATTGACGCCGAGCAGCACTCTGGTGGACCCTGCGCGAGAAGTCGTTGTGTTAGCAGTCATGTTTGCGTTCTCCTCGGTGACTGGAAAATAACCGGCGGCTGTTCAGTTCACGGCCCTGCAGCAGAAAGTCGACGAGAACACGGGTCACCCTTTTGGCAACACGACGACAATCCGGGGACTCGAGATCGCCGGCTGCCAGGGCCTGAAGTGTCGCCCCGGACAGTCCCTGTAAACGGGCGGTTGCCGAGCGACGGGCCAGGATACCCTGCTCAGGATCGTAATAATATTGCTGTCCGGTTTCTACCGCCTCGCCGGTATCGGTGGCCTGATCCCATGCAAAGCTGTAACCCAGTTCCCCGGCGAAAGTTTTTTCAAATCGCCGGAGCACCGGCTCGACATCGTCTGTGCCGGACAGTTCATGCAAAAGATCGATATAGGCCGCAAACAGCCTCGGATTCGGGTCGGCCAGGGGAAGGGTGCGCTGGAGCAGCTCATTTACATAAAGACCGCTGTAAAGCGCCAGTGTTCCGGTCAGCGAGGGCCCGGGGCGGACATCGGTCTGGGTCAGGGTCTTGAGGTCGCTGGCCCCGGCCCAGTCCAGTACCAGCGGCTGGAAAGGCTGCAGTTGGGCCTTGAGCGGACTTCTGGCCGAGTTGGCCCCACGGGCGATCATCGTAATGCGGCCGGCATTCAGCGCAAACACATCCACCATCAGGCTGGTTTCGCGCCAGGCCCTCCGATGCAGAACATAGGCGGGTTCCTGCTGTACCTGCCCTCTCATACCGGTTTCAGAATTCGTTCATGCCGAGGCTTTTCAGGGCCCGGTCACTGTCGGCCCAGCCGCGTTTCACTTTGACCCACAGGCGCAGCATGACCTTGCCGTCAAACAGCCGTTCCATATCAACCCGGGCCTCCTGACCAATGCGGCGCAAGCGCTCGCCTTTATCGCCGATGATGATTTTCTTCTGACCCTCGCGCTCAACCAGAATCAGTGCCGAAATGTGGAGGGTTTTGCCATCCTGTCTGAATTCTTCAATTTCTACCGCGACGGAGTAAGGCAACTCGGCGCCAAGCTGGCGGGTGATTTTCTCCCGAACCATTTCCGAGGCCATGAAACGCTCGCTGCGGTCCGTAATCTGATCGTCAGGATAAAAATGCACACTTTGCGGCAGAAAACCCGCCACCGACTTTTCCAGTGGTTCCAGGTTCATCTCTTTCAGCGCCGAAAGCGGGATAATTTCCGCAAAATCACGCTTTTTTGCCAGCATTTCGAGGTGCGGTAACAGTGCTTCCCGACGCTCGATCCGGTCCACCTTGTTGACGGCGAGAATCACCGGGCAGGTCAGGCTGCCAAGCTTTTCCAGCACCAGGTCATCGGCTGTGGTCCAGGTCATCTGGTCCACCACGAAAACCACCACATCCACGCCCTTGAGTGCCGAGGTGGCGGCCTTGTTCATGTAGCGGTTCAGGGCACGGGGCTCTTCCTCATGCATACCGGGCGTATCGACATAGATCGCCTGGGACAGGCCCTGGGTCTTGATGCCGAGCACCTGATGCCGGGTCGTCTGTGGCTTGCGCGAGGTAATACTGAGCTTCTGTCCCAGAATATGATTCAGCAGCGTGGACTTGCCCACATTGGGGCGGCCCACAATGGCAACAAAACCACAACGGCTGTCCGGATTTTCAGGACGGGTAATATCATTCATCAATCGTTCTCCACACCCAGCTGTTTGAGAGCGTTGCGGGCGGCCTCCTGTTCTGCAACACGGCGACTGCTGCCGACACCCGAGGTTTTCCGGTCCAGTGACGACAAAACGCAGCAAACCTGAAAGGTCTGTGAGTGGGCTTCACCGTCAACGGAGATGACCTCATAACGGGGCAAGGGATATTGCCGCGACTGGAGATACTCCTGCAGGCGGGTTTTCGGGTCTTTCTGGGTATCCTGAAGGTCCAGCTTTTTCAGACGCAGATCAAACCACCGCAGCACCTGCTCGCGGCAGGTATAAAAATCACTGTCCAGATAAATGGCACCAATCACCGACTCGACCGCATCGGCCAGAATTGATTGCCGCCGGAATCCGCCACTTTTCAGTTCGCCGGAACCCAGACGGAGGTACTTGCCCAGTTCAAATTCACGCCCGATTTCCGCCAGGGTCACGCCTTTTACCATACGGGCACGCAGTCGGCTGAGCTGACCTTCACGGGCTTTGTCGAAATGAAGATAAAGATATTCGGCGATCACCATGTTGACAATGGAGTCGCCCAGAAACTCCAGGCGCTCATTATTCTGGTTGCCATTGCTGCGGTGGGTCAGAGCCAGCACCAGCCGCTCTGGCGACTTGAACCGGTAACCCAGCCGACGCTGAAGTTCGTCAAGATCGGGTTGGGAACTCACTGGCCGGTCATCTCGTACTCATGCCGGAAATGAATCACCGTATCGACGTTGGCAAACAGGTCGTTCCGGACTTCGTAATCCACCGTGATCATGGCAACTCCGTCGATTTTCTCGACTGTGATGTTTTCCGGTTTCATGCTGCGCACATTGTTGACGCTAAGGCGCCTGTTGATCAGCGTAAGGATCTGCGCCGGCCCCATGCGGGAAAGCCCTTCGGTGTCACGGATGCTTTCCACCGCCGCGCTGATCGTTTTATCGTCCAGGTAAGCCGGAACCAGCCTGAGCCCGAGCGTCAGCAGGCCACCAAAGAACAGGATCATGATCAGAATGACCAGTGCCGAGGCGCCTGACTGCCTGTGCATGTTAGCAAGACCGGTTCGCTTCATGTTCGGTATACCCCTGCAATTCAAAGTCATTAGTCGATGCCGCCGACACGGTCAAAGGATGGCAGACTGGTCAGCGATTGCCAGTGCATCCAGATCGCAAATGCCTTGCCAACCACCATCTCATCAGGGACCGTCCCCCAGTACCGGCTGTCGTTGCTGTTGTCACGATTATCGCCCATCACAAAATATTCACCCTCACCCACTGTCCACTCGCCTTCGCCACCGTTGCCGGTTCGGCCCATGGTATGGAAAATCAGGTGCTCCGTTTCACCAAGCTGTTCGCGGAGCATTTCCACCGGCGGCAGGCGGGCAACGAAGTCCGTCTCAACCATTTCGCCGTTGACAAAAAGCTGATGATCCTGATAGCGAACACGGTCACCGGGGATGCCCACGACCCGCTTGATGTAGTTGGTAACGCCATCTTCAGGGTAGCGGAACACCATCACATCACCGCGCTGGGGATCATCCACCGACAGGAATTTTGTGCCGGCCACTGGCAGACGCAGCCCGTAGGCGAACTTGTTGACCAGAATGAAGTCGCCCACTTCCAGCGTTGGCAGCATGGACCCCGAGGGGATCTGAAAAGGCTCTACCAGAAACGATCTCAGCACCAGCACAATGGCCAGTACCGGGAAAAACGAACGGCTGAGTTCAACCAGGTAGGGTTCTTTCGCATCCTCCGGCTCTTCAGTGGAAACGCCCTGCGGCTCTGGCGCCCGGCGCCGCTTGCGCAGAACCAGAATGTCCAGCAGCCAGATCAGACCGGTTATAAAAGTGAGAATAACCAGAACCAGAGGAAAATTGATATCCATTCAGATGCCCTTTATTTATCCACTTTCAGTACGGCAAGGAAAGCTTCCTGCGGCACCTCAACATTGCCCAGCTGTTTCATGCGCTTTTTGCCTTCCTTCTGCTTCTGCAGAAGTTTTTTCTTACGGCTCACATCACCGCCATAGCACTTGGCGGTGACATTTTTGCGCAGCGCCTTCACCGTCACCCGGGACACCACCTGATTGCCAATGGCCGCCTGAATGGCGATATCAAACATCTGCCGGGGAATCAGCTCTTTCATCCGGTCGATCAGGGCCCGGCCACGGTAATTTGCCTGATCCCTGTGAACAATAAGTGCGAGCGCGTCCACCCGCTCGGCATTGATCAGAACATCCAGGCGCACCAGGTTCGCAGCCTGGAAGCGAACGAAATGATAATCCAGTGACGCGAAGCCGCGACTGGCTGATTTGATCCGGTCAAAGAAATCCAGCACCACTTCCGCCATGGGAATCTCATAGGTTACCTGCACCTGGGTTGACAGAAAATGCATGTTCTTCTGAATGCCCCGCTTTTCTTCGCAGAGCGCGATCACGTTGCCAAGATGCTCCTGCGGCACCAGGATATTGGCTTCCACAATCGGTTCCCGCATTTCCTCGATCGAGCCGATATCCGGCAGGCTTGAGGGATTGGCGACGGTGAGAGTCTGGCCGGTTTTGGTAACCACCTCATAGATAACCGTCGGCGCGGTTGTGATCAGATCGATATCATACTCGCGTTCCAGACGTTCCTGGATAATCTCCATATGGAGCATGCCCAGAAAACCGCAACGGAAACCGAAGCCAAGGGCATCCGAGCTTTCCGGCTCGAAAAACAGTGAGGCGTCATTCAGCGTCAGTTTTTCCAGGGCATCACGGAAATCGTTGTAGTCATCGGAACTGACCGGAAAC
This sequence comes from Marinobacter sp., assembly GCF_035268745.1. Classification (GTDB taxonomy): domain Bacteria; phylum Pseudomonadota; class Gammaproteobacteria; order Pseudomonadales; family Oleiphilaceae; genus Marinobacter. The sequence goes on along the minus strand of NZ_DATFKH010000025.1, from coordinate 13,006 downwards.
AGACCGGCGTAGACCTGCGGCTTTACCTTCTTGAAACCCGGTAGCCGGGGAATGTCCTCCCAGTTTTTCTGCTGCACGATGGTATCGCCGACCGGAGCACCGTGAATATCCTTGATACCGGCGATAACAAAACCCACTTCACCCGCATGAAGGCCACCGGTCTCTGTCGGCTTGGGGGTAAAAATACCGACTTTGTCTGCATTCCAGGCTTTCTGTGTCGACTTGATAACGATCTTGTCGCCTTTGCTCAGGGTCCCCTGGGTAACCCGTACCAGCGAGACAACACCCAGATAATTGTCGAACCAGGAGTCAATAATCAGGGCCTGGAGGGGAGCATCCACGTCGCCGGTCGGTGGCGGAATTCGCCGGATCAGATCCTCAAGTACGTCGTCCACACCGGTGCCGCTTTTGGCACTGCAGCGCACGGCTTCGGTGGCTTCAATACCGATGATGTCTTCGATTTCCTGGGCAACCCGGTCCGGCTCGGCCTGTGGCAAATCCATCTTGTTAAGCACGGGAACCACTTCCAGCCCCTGCTCTATGGCGGTGTAGCAATTGGCAACGGACTGTGCCTCAACGCCCTGCCCGGCATCCACTACCAGCAGTGCGCCTTCGCAGGCATAGAGTGATCGCGACACTTCGTAGGAAAAATCGACGTGACCGGGAGTGTCAATGAAGTTGAGCTTGTATTCGATACCGTCACGGGCGGTGTAATTCAGGGTGACGCTCTGGGCCTTGATGGTAATGCCGCGCTCGCGTTCCAGATCCATCGAGTCCAGGACCTGTTCATTCATCTCCCGGTCCGTGAGGCCGCCGCAGAGCTGGATGAAGCGGTCAGCCAGGGTGGATTTACCATGGTCAATGTGGGCGATAATCGAAAAGTTACGAATTCGGCTCAGTTCAGTCACAGACAATGAATACTCGTATCAAGACAAAGGATGGAGGCCGGAGTACGCTGCGGGATTCCGGCGAAGGCGTGATTTTAACGGTTACCCGCCGCTATTGCCATGATCAGGAAATCAGCGGACTCTCGTACTGACGGATAAGGAAGCCAATCAACGCGTCCTCATTCAGCGGATAGCTGAACAGGTTACCCTGGCACTGCGCACAACCGGCACTCTGGAGGAACTCGAGTTGCTGCGGTGTTTCCACGCCTTCAGCCACCACCGTAAGGTGTAATTTGTGCGCCAGGGCAATCACTGCCGAGGCAACATCCGTGGCACTGACATTGTAGGGAATGTCGCGAATAAACCGATGGTCAATCTTGATGACATCCAGCGGAAGCTGCTGCAATGACACCAGTGAACAGGCACCCGTGCCGAAGTCATCAAGAATCAGGCACAGCCCCATATCATGCAGTGAAACCAGCAGGTCATGGACCTGCCTTGCGTCCTCATTCAGCAATTCTGCGGCCATCTCCAGCTCAAGCTGCTCCGGGGAGACTCCGGTTTCGGTGATCACCCGGCGCACCATGTCCAGAAAACCCGGATCCATCAACTGCCGCACTGACAGATTCACGGCCATTTTCAGTGATTCGAACCCGGCCCTTTCCAGCGCCTGAATCTGGATACAGGCCTGGCGCAGGGCGATTTCCCCCAGCCGGATTATCAGTCCGGTTTCTTCCGCCAGGAGAATGAACTGCTGGGCGTTCACCAGACCCTTCTCCGGGTGATGCCAGCGCAGCAAAGCCTCCACGCCGATCACCCTCTGGGTTTTCAGCTCAACCTTGGGCTGGTAATGCAGTACAAAGCGGTCCTGATCCAGAGCGATGGACAGTTCTTCCTGCTGCAGAAGGCGGCGGGCCGCCTGGGCATTCATCGCCGGAGTGAAAAACTGATAGTCATTGCGGCCCCGTTCCTTGGCCCGATACATCGCCAGATCGGCGTATTTCATCAGGGTGCCGGGGTCTTCGCTGTCGTGGGGAATCATGGTGATACCGATGCTCACCGTCACCCCAACTTCATGGTCGCTGAGACGAACCCGCTGGCAAAGGCGGCGAAGAATGGCCCCGGCCACTTGACCGGCGGCATCCGGAGAGCTGATCCGGGACAGCAGCACCACGAATTCGTCGCCCCCGAGCCGGGCCACGGAATCGTCATCGCGTACACACTGCTGCAACCACTGGGCAACCTGCTTCAGCAGCTCATCGCCCGCATCATGGCCGAGGGTATCGTTGATGCGCTTGAACCCGTCCAGATCCAGAAACATCAGCGCGGCCGATTCCTGATTGCGCCTGCTGCGGTGCACGACGTGATTAAGACGGTCACGGAAAAGCTGGCGATTGGCAAGCCCGGTCAGCGGATCGTAAAATGCAAGCCGGTGAAGCTCGGTCTCCGCTGCCTTGAGCTGGGTCAGGTCCCGTAGGCTCAGCACCACACCCCGAACACCAGGTACCTTGAGCATGGAGGTAAATGTACCGTCCATGAAGTGCCAGTTGCCCCCGCCGTCGCGGATCCGGACTTTCATGGCAGTGATCTGCTGGCCGGGGGTACGCCGGGCTTTTTCGAAACCGGCTTTCAGCTTCGGCCAGTCATCCTCATGGACTTGTGCTTGCAACTCCAGATCATCAATATGGTCCGGATCAAATCCCAGAATTTCACGAATGGAGGGGCTGGCATACCGGGGCTCACCGGTTTTGCCCAGCACCAGAGTAACACTGGCAGCGCCCTCGGTGATGGCGCGGTAACGCCCGGCACTGCTCTGGGCCATGATCCGGCCGCGGGTCAGAGTCAGAGCAAACCCGAACAGCAACAGGCTGATAACCACGCCTGAACCCAGCACGATGCCTGGCCGGGGGTCCGCAGCCAGATAGTCAAAAGCCGGGGTGGAACGGGTCTGCAGCAGCCAGTCCCTGCCACCGTGGGAAATGCTCTGGCTCATTTCAAAACTGAAGTCATCCTCGAGTGAGCCCAGGTTCGAGCCGTACATCAGAGTTTCTCTGGAAACCGTTCCGTTATCATAGATCTTGACGTCAAGAAACGGCGATATCAGACCCACAATTCCATCCAGCAGGGTGTTCATCCGGAACGCGCTGAATACATAGCCGGACAGTAACAGCCGCCGCTCGATTACCGTTTCCGGCGCCGCACCGCCCTCATACAGGGGATAATACATCAGAAAGCTGGCCTGATCCTCGGCTACTTCCTCCTGAACCAGTACCACCTTGCCGGTCATCTTTGGTCTGGCATCGTCGCGGGCCATTGCCATCGCATCCCGGTGCACCGGGTCACTGAAGGCGTCATAGCCAAGGGCCTTCTGGTTACGACTGGTACTGGGCTCAAGGTAGAACACCGGGTAATAATCCGGCCCGCTACCCAACGGGGTCACCAGATAGTTGAGAATGCCATCGCGACGGGTGGAGGCAATATGTTCCGCCATCTCCCGTACCCCGACCCGCTTGACATAACCGATCCCCTGAATACCCGGGTAATAACGGTTGATATCAACATTATCAATGTACTCCCCCCATTCATCCCGGCTGACTTGCCCGGCAACAGCAAACAGGCCGGCGCTGCCCGCCAGCACCTGTTCGTAATTGAGAAGCCGCTGGTCGATGGCCGTTTTGAGTTGCAGTGACTGGGTTTTGAACTGGGCCTGGGTGCGGTCGTCAACCAGGCGTATTGAAACCTGCCAGAGCATGGCGGTAACGGTGAGAGCTGCAATCAGCAGTATCCAGGCAACCCACGAATGCTGTGGCCTGAGCAGAGTCCCCAGAGGCAATTCCTTGTTATTCGCCATGAATGCCGAGTCCGTTCCCTGAACACCAAATGAATAGGCATCAAATACAGTAGAAGCCCCCGTGCACGTCCATTACTCGACCTACGCGGGGGCTGTTTGAGTCAAGCAACATCTCGCTGGATGCCCGCCTCAGGGCTTCATTACAAAATAACTTGCCCTTCCCTGCCGGACAACCCGCACCGAGACAGCATTATTGTCAGGCAGGGATTTTACCACTTTGCGAAAATCCTTAACCGAGCCTACCGGTTGCCGATTCAATTCGGTAATCACGTCATTCACCCGGATGCCGGCATCACGAGCGGGGCCCGGTGTCACTTCAGTAACCAGAACACCACCGGAAGCAAGGTCCCAGGAGTCGGCAATCTCAGCCGGCACAGGCTCGATACCCAGTCCCAGAGGCGACGATGAAGGGTCGTCGCCGCCGCCGGCGGGCTCACCAGCCTGTCCGATCTGGCCATTCTGCGGCAGGCGCCCGATTTCCACATCAACATCAATCTCCTTGCCGCCGCGCAGAACCTTCAGTTCTGCCGTTTCGCCAACCGGAGTCCGGCCCACCATGGGAGGAAGGTCGGAGGAAAGAGCCACCTCTTCGCCGTCGTAAGAAAGCACGATATCTCCTGCCTCGAGGCCCGCCTTCTGTGCCGGCGAACCGGCCATGACCTCGGCCACGAGCGCGCCACGGGGACGCTCAAGACCGAAAGACTCGGCAAGATCCCGGTTCACTTCCTGAATCAGCACGCCCAGCCAGCCGCGAGATACCGAGCCGTCATCTCTGAGCTGACGGAATACGTTCATGGCATCATCAATGGGGATCGCAAATGAAACCCCCATGAATCCGCCCGAGCGGGTATAGATCTGTGAGTTGATGCCGATTACCTCACCATCAAGATTGAACAGTGGTCCACCAGAGTTACCCGGGTTGATCGCGACGTCTGTCTGGATAAAGGGCACATAGTTTTCTGATGGCAGGGACCGGCCAAGAGCACTGACAATTCCCGCGGTAACGGTGTAATCAAAGCCGAAGGGCGAACCGATAGCCAGCACCCACTCACCGACTTTCAGGTCCCTGGACCGGCCAATTTCCACCACCGGAAGGTCATCGCCATCCTCAATTTTGAGCACCGCCATATCGGAGCGGGGATCAGTGCCGACCAGTCGCGCGGGCAGTTCCCGGCGATCATTCAGACGAACGATGATTTCGTCGGCGCCCTCAACCACATGGTTGTTGGTCAGCACGTAGCCGTCAGCAGACACTATAAAACCCGATCCCATGGACTGACGCGGGGCCTGCCTTCCCGGTGATCCGCCACCAAAGGGCGAATGGGGGCCACGGAAAAACTCCTGAAAGAATTCGGGAAGCTGATCGAACTGCCGCTGGCTGAAGGGACTGCCGTGAGCTCCTCCTTCCGCCGCTTTGCGCTCCGCGGAAGTGCTGATATTGACCACCGCTGCTGAATTATCTTCCACCAACTCGGTGAAATCCGGCAAATTTCTGGCGGATACTGTTTGCGCAGACACCGTTACCAGAAATGCCAGCAGCAGAATTGACTGGCGGATAGGGTTGATTCTCTGCATTCTGGACTCCCGTTTTACAAAAGGTCGATGCCTTATTGTGCGGGCACCACAGGTATTTTCAACGTTCTTAACAAAGCTTCATCTTATGATGGTGTGCCGGGCAGTATATCGACAAGTGCCGGTTGATATCCGCCCGTCGACCGCGACTGGACGATACCGGCAAGACCGAAGCCAGCCACCAGGCCAGCTACGGCACCGGCAATGGCGCCGGCGTCCTGGTGGGGAAGCCAATGCTGGCCGGTCACCGCCCCCAGTATCATCAGTACCAGAGGCAGGCCATAAACCAGCAGGGATGCCGAAATCAGCGCGGACTCGGCAATGGCAACCGTAACCTGGTCACCGACCCGGGCGTTCAGATGATTAATTACCAGTATCTGATTGGCACGGCCACTGGAGGCTCGGGCAAGCACTCTCTGGCCACAACCGCTGCGGGCAGAACAGGACTCGCAAGCACTGGTCCGGATGGTCTGAACCCAGGCTTTATCGTCCTTCAGAGCTATAACCCTGCCGCTCTCACGAATCATTAAAGGTTAGCCCCAAGCACTGAAGAGTCATGAATATCGAGGGATTCAGCCACTTTCAGTGCCGTCTCCAGAGGAATTTCACCGACGACGGTCACCAGAAAATCTTTGGCGTTATTTTTCAACCGTTGCATATATACCGTTGTCGCCCCGATTCTGGATGTACCCACTGGCATTTCAATACCTGCGGCCGGTTCAACAAAAACGGAAAAAGACGCCAGGCCATCGGAAAAAGCAAACGCTTCCCCGCTCCCGGCGTCCGGGGCTGCGGCCGGATGGAAGCCGTCCGGTATCCAGCCAAGCGTCCAGCCTTCTGTTTTTTGCTGCTGGCTACCGTTACTGCTGCCCGTTTCACTTATCGCCGGTATCAGCGGGCTTTCCAGAGGCAGGAGACGGGAAACCTCGCGACCCTCGGTACGAATCTCGAATTCACCGTCGGGAAGACTGTCGCTGATAACCAGGCTGGTAAAATGAAAATATTCAAGGACCTCTCCTGACCCGGAAAGAACCCTGCCTTTCAGCGGCAGACCGGTCGAGCGCTCAAGCCAGAGCTCGTGGCTGTACCTGAGGGAATCCCTGGCTCGCAACACCAGATGCTCAACGTCGTGCCCGGCAATCCGGTCGCGACCGGTAATTTCCGGATGGTACCAGCGGCCAAAAGGCGTCAGCTGATTGATTAACGCTTCGGAGAATGGCCCCGAAGGTATAGCGCTACTCAGTTCCAGTCGACCATGTTCAGGAACCACGCAGACAACCTTTCTACCCTTGCGGACAATCTCCCCGAGCTCGCCATCCTGCATCACCAGCCGCTCTTCAACCACGCCATTGTGAAAGCGGTGAGCAACCTGCATGGAGCTGACCTGATCCCCCCGGACATACACGAACACCCCTTTGTAGGATGTTTTGGTCAATGCCGGCCCCAGTTTCTGCAACCAGTAAGCCGGATCTTTCTGCTCCTCAGCAGCCACACCGGTTGCCGCAGATGCCGTAACAACAGCCAGGGCCAGCACAAGCCGGCCCAGGGCGCGCAACATGACCATCAGTAACCTGCCCCTGACACACTGGCCGCCCGCGCATACCCCATGGAAGCATGGCCTACGCCAACGCTGTTATGCTGGGCATGCTTGAACAGATAACGGCTTAACTGCTCCCGTTGCTGGTCATCCATACCCTGAATGGCCAGTTCGGGGATGCCCGCAGAGGCCGGCTGCTGTGTTTGCGCCGGACTGTAATCCCAGCCCGTACCTGCGCCGAACCCGACCACCAGAGCGAGTGTCACCATGGCCACCGCCGACCACTGCCATTTTTTTGCCGGCGTTCGCAGTGCCAAGGCAGGGCGATCATGGCCCTCAAGCACACTCCTCACACCGTCACTCACGTCAATCGAATCCACCCCAGGATGCCTGTGCTGAATCAGGTCCCGCATCTGTTGCCAGCGCTGAAACTGGACTCGCACCTCATCCTGCTCCTTCCGGGACAGCAACCGGCGAACTGACAGTTCGTCCGCCTCATCATCCATCATTGCTGACAGGGTTTCTTTCAAACGATCATCCATAAGATGCAACCTCTTCAAGCCCGCGCTTCGTCCAATAAAGGTCCCAGATGCTTGTCAACCGACTCCCGCGCCCGGAAAATCCTTGATCTCACCGTGCCGATCGGACATTCCAGAATTCCCGCAATATCGTCATAACTCAGTCCATCGTACTCCCGCAACAGAAAAGCCGACCTGAGTTCTTCCGGCAGGGCCGCGATCGCTGCTTCCAGCGCATGCTCCAGCTGGTCGCGATGCAGCAGGCGGTCTGGTGAGGCGTCATCCCGCAGTCGGAATCCATCCTCAAAATTTTCAGCATCGGCGACATCAGTGCCACTCTGGGGGCGCCTGGCACGGGACTCCAGAAAATTCTTGGCAGTATTGACAGCAATGCGATACAGCCAGGTATAAAAAGCACTGTCACCCCGGAAACGCTCAATCGCCCGAAACGCTTTGACGAAAGTTTCCTGGGTCAGGTCCATTACCTCCTGGTGATCATAGATATACCGTCCTATGATGGATGCAACACGTGACTGGTATTTGATAACCAGAAGGTCAAATGCTGGCCGGTCACCATGGCGCACTTTCCTGACCAGTTGCAGGTCCGTCTGACCCTCGTTAGGATCATCTTTGTATCTTTCAGAATCCGCTGTCATGGACGTTACGCCCGACCTCCGGTAGGGTCCGGCGCGAAGGCCGGAATCACTGCTACAAAGAGAAATCATGCGCTTGTCCAATTCACGGAACCGACTCGTACCCTGCAGATTAAGGGCAACCCGTTCCGCCAAATAGACAGCAAGCGCAAAGTTTAGTTCAATACACAACCACATTATGACCCGCGATAACAACCCGATGCCACAATCCTACGAATTCGATGTTCTGATCATTGGCAGCGGTGCCGCCGGGCTTACGGTCGCGCTGAATCTGCCGACCCACCTTCAGGTTGCTGTGATCAGCAAGGGCCAGATCAGCAGCGGCGCGACGCTCTGGGCCCAGGGTGGGATTGCAGCGGTAATGGACGACCAGGACTCCCTCGAGAACCATGTTGCCGATACCCTCAAGTCCGGCGGCGGGCTCTGCAACGAAGAAGCGGTCAGATTCACCGTTGAGCATGGCAAGGAAAGTATCGACTGGCTGATAGACAGCGGTGTTGATTTCAGCCGTGATGACCAGGCCCAGTATCATCTGACCCGCGAAGGCGGTCACAGTCACCGGCGCATCATTCATGCAGCGGATGCCACCGGTCACGCGGTGTCAACAACGCTGGCCGCGCAGGCTATGGCCCGGGCCAATATCCACCTGATGTCAAACCGTGTTGCGGTCGACCTGATCACCAACCGCAAGCTCGCCCTGCCGGGGAATGGTTGTGTTGGTGCCTATATCCTCAACCTTGAAGACAACCATGTTGAGCTTTTCCGCGCCCGCTTCACCATCATTGCCACCGGCGGCGCCAGCAAGGCCTACCGCTATACCACCAATCCTGACGGCGCATCCGGCGACGGTATTGCCATGGCCTGGCGGGCCGGATGCAGAGTCGGCAACATGGAGTTCAACCAGTTCCATCCTACCTGCCTGTACCACCCCCACGCCAAATCGTTTCTGATCACTGAGGCCGTGAGGGGCGAGGGCGGCGTGCTGAGGTTGCCAGACGGCGAACGGTTTATGGACAGGTTTGATGACCGCGCAGAACTGGCACCCAGGGACATTGTTGCCCGTGCCATCGACCATGAAATGAAGCGACTGGGTGCCGATCACCTGTATCTCGATATCAGCCATCAGCCCCTGGACTTTATCAGGCATCATTTCCCGACCGTTTATGAAAAGTGCCTTTCCTTCGGCATTGATATATCCCGGGAGCCAATCCCCGTGGTCCCTGCTGCCCACTATACCTGTGGTGGAATTGTCAGCAATGAACGCTCACGAACCGACATCAATCAGCTTTATGTGGTTGGCGAAGCCGCTTTTACCGGCCTTCATGGTGCTAACCGTATGGCCAGTAATTCGCTGCTGGAATGCCTTGTCTACGGACGTGCCGCTGCGGCCGATATCGCGCGAAGGGAATCCGATATCCCGGCCCCACCGGAGGCGCCCGCCTGGGACGAGAGCAAGGTGCGGGACTCCGATGAGGACGTGGTTATTTCCCACAACTGGGATGAGCTCAGACACTTCATGTGGGACTATGTCGGTATCGTGCGCACGACAAAACGCCTCCAGCGGGCAAAACACCGGATTGATCTGCTGGAACGGGAAATCGGCGAGTTTTACAGCAACTACCGGGTATCCAATGACCTGCTTGAACTTCGCAACCTGGTCACCGTGTCCGACCTGATCATCTGTTCGGCGCTTCAGCGGCGGGAAAGCCGTGGGCTGCATTACACTCTGGACTTCCCCGGACTGCTCAATGAAGCAAAAAATACCGTATTGACTCCAGCAACCTATCGAAGACCAGCGCCCTGAGGGGCAAATCGTCACCGAACACCCATCGCTTTCACGAGAGGCCCAATGTCTGACAATGTCGAATTCAACCGCCTGTGGTGGCACAGCCGCAGGGGCATGCTTGAACTGGACGTGCTGCTAATCCCCTTTTTGGAGCAGGCCTACCGGGACCTCCCTGCTGAGGATCAGGCCCGCTACCACAAGCTGATCACCTGCGAAGACAACGATATGTTCGAGTGGTTCATGCAGCGAAGCAGGCCCGAAGACCCGGACCTCCAGCGCATCGTTGATATCATCATCAGCCGTGTCCGGGCGGATTGATGTTCCGGTTAGCCCCAGCACCTGGGTAGGCTGCCTTACCGCCCTCCCCTGGCTTGTGCTGAGCATATTCAACCTGATCCTGGCTCAGGCTTACAGCCCCTTTTTTCTGATTCTGGTGCCGGCCGGCCTGGCCGGAGCAATCTACCAGTGGAAGCTGAACGGCAGCCTGAGCCTGGACCGGTCGATCATCAGACTGACTGTTGCCGACGACGAATTACAGGTACAGCAAGGTGACGGCCAGCATTATTCTGTAACCCCCGACTCTGCCAGCCGGCTTTATCCGCGGCTGGTTGTGTTGAAACTGAAACCAGCCGCCACCACAAACTGGCCGCACACAGTGTTACTCTGGGCCAGAGAACAGGGGCCCGGCAACGTGCCTGGTGACCTGCATCGTCGGCTCAGAGCCTGGCTTCGCCTGGCCTCCGGGAACAGCTGAGGAGCCTCTAACCCCAACAAAACCACAATCGGGAGAACGCAATGTCCGACACGGAACTACCGACTGCCACCTGGCCACTGCCGGGCGCGGCGCGGATTGCCCTGACCGATCAGGTTATTGTGCGTGTTGCCGGCGCGGGCACGGACAAATTTCTGCAGGGCCAGTTCAGCCAGGAAATAGCAGATGCAACCGAAAAATTCTCTCCCAGGGCGGCCGCATGTTCGCCCAAAGGACGTGCCTACTGCCTGACCCGGATGGTCCGGGAGAGCGATGATGTTCTGATGGCTCTACCCGAGTCACTGGCCGCTGAAACCATTGCCCATCTGCGCAAATATCTGATGCTTTTCCGTGGCACCTCAATGGAGATAGATACCGACGCCGCAGTCATCGGATTGCTCGGGGAGTCGGCCGCCGGGGCAATGACCGGAGACCCGGCTGCACGGCTTCCCTCGCCGGGCGACAGTCTTGCCATTGCCCGTGGTCACCTGATTCGAACCATGGACACCAGTGAAGGGCTTGCCCGCTTCGAATTCTGGCAGACCGGGGAGCTTTGCCCTGACACCGCGAAAGCACTCGGTGCAATTCAACAGGAGACACTGGCGACCTGGCAGGCATCGGAAATTGCGGCAGGCGTGCCATCACTCGGACCGGAAACCCGTGAAAGTTATGTTCCCCAGATGCTGAACTGGCAAGCTCTCGGAGGCGTGCATTTCAAAAAGGGCTGTTACACCGGGCAGGAGGTGATTGCCCGTATGCACTTTCTCGGGCAACTCAAGAAAAGTCTGTTCAGATTTTCCTGCCCCGCCGAAGCCGGGCCACTGGCACCGGGCATGGTTCTGACAAGAGCAGGACGCAGTGTCGGCGACATCGTGAATTCGGTGAGGTTATCGGACGACACTTACCAGTGCCTGGCGGTGGTGCGTCACGACGCTGCCGATTCACAGCTTGTCACTGAAAATGCACCGGAAATGCCTTTAACCCGACTTGCATTACCCTACAAGGTGGCGGAGCGGGAACAGAAAGCGGGCACTGATACATAAGATCACAGGAAGAGTCCTGAAAATTTGCTATAACAGGCTGTACAATCCTGGGCCACTGCCTCTTCCGGGCGGTCTAACCTCTACCAAATGTGCGGACCATGACTGACCATGTCGAATATTGTTGAAACCATAAAAGCTGATCTGACCACGGCGATCGAAAACGACAAGCTGGTTTTGCCGACCCTGCCCGAGGCCGCGTTGCGGGTACGTGAGATCGCTGAAAACGAGGACTCGGCAATTCTGGACCTGATCAAGGTAATCAGCACCGACACCGCGCTGTCGGCGCGGATTATCAGAGTCTGCAACAGCCCGCTGTTCCGCGGCGCCCGGGCTATTGAAAACCTGAACAATGCGGTCAGCCGGCTTGGTATGGCCTATACCAGCAATCTGGCGATGGGTCTGGCCATGGAGCAGATGTTTCAGGCGACTTCCGACATGATCGACAAACGCCTGCGGTCTACCTGGCATACCAGTACCGAAGTTGCCGGCATATGCCATGTGCTGGCGCAGCATTACACCAGGCTGAAGCCGGATCAGGCCACGCTGGCGGGGCTGGTTCACCTGATCGGAGTGTTGCCGATTCTGCGCTATGTGGAAGACAATGATATCCAGATCAGCAGTATCATGCTGGATAACGTGGTCGATGAGCTTCACCCACGCCTGGGCACGGCCATTCTGAAGAAATGGGATTTTCCGGTTGAACTACAGAATGTGCCGCTGGAGTTTGGCAACTTTGAGCGCAAGGTAGCGGCTGCGGATTACGCGGATCTGGTGATGATTGCCAACCTGCAGCTGATTGCCGGCACTGAGCATCCCTGGAACGAAATTGACAGGAAATCGATTTCTGCGTTTGACCGGTTGGGGCTGGACCCCGAGATGGATTTGAACGAGGAAGAGGACCTGAACGCCCAGATGGAAGCGGCTATGGCTTTATTGAAGTAAGCCCTATTTAGAGACCGTACTGCATTGGTGTCCTTGGGGGCGCTCCAGCGAGTGGAACGGCCTCCCCAAAGCGTGCGGAGCCATGGATGGCGGAGCCCGAGCGTACAGGGAAGTATTTACAGCGTATTTGGGGAGGCCGTTCCACTCGCTGGAGTTCAGGCTTTCCCGTAGCGCTTCAACAAATCTTCTTTCGACGGCAGTGCCCAATTGATATTTGGTTTACCTTTTTTGTCCAGCCAATCGTTCGCTTTTGAGAAATGCTTGCACCCGAAAAACCCGCGATAGGCACTGAGTGGCGACGGGTGCGGGCTTTCCAGCACCAGGTGTTTGCTGCGGTCGATGTTTATGCCCTTCTTGCGGGCGTGGCTGCCCCAGAGCATGAACACCACGCCGTCGCGCTCCCGGTTGGCCAGCTCAATGACCTTATCGGTGAACGTTTCCCAGCCCTGCCCCTGATGGGCACCCG
>NZ_DATFKH010000024.1:0-2394 GCF_035268745.1 Marinobacter sp. | reverse complement strand
GTTGCAACGTCTGAAGCGCCTGCCGTCGCACCAGAGGTTCGCCTGCGGCGAAACGGGCAGGCAGGCGCTGCCCGGCGGTGCCGCCGGGCGGGAGGTCTCTGCAATGGCGTGCGTCGCACGGACACCTTCGATGACGGTTTTCAGCCCAAAGCGGACCCAAGGCCCTTGGCTAAAATCTGCGATAGCCAACCTTCGCCGCGCCACTCGCAAACTGGCACACCGCGACCGTTCGCTGTAACTGAAGCAAAGGCAGCTTTCGGTCACCCGTTCAAAAACCGTGGTTTTTTGGATGAGTAACATCATTGAGTAGTTGCCGATGAAACTTTCAATTTAGACAGCTAAAAGTTTAGCATCAATTCGGACCGCGTGTTAAATAACTGAACAAAGATATAACGGTAAAAGGACCGTTGATCTGGCAACCGGTCAGTGGCAACGTGAACGCGAAAGCAACCCCTTGAGGAATGCTGAATTATTGTAGAATGATTTGACATGATTACGCTATCAGCAGGGCAATTTGCTGCCTTCGACCAGATAGAGACACAACGCTTTTATGAAAGCGCGGCGTCATACCTGCGTGACAATCTGCCTGAGGCAACAGAGGATTTCACACCGATTGAATTGGTTGACCACGTCGCCGACTGCCATCAGATCGCAAACTGGCTAGGTATCGAGAGCGAGACAGGTATCGTAAAGGTTGCCTGCCTGTCTTTTGGACCGCAACCAGAGTTTTATCAAACTCCGGAAATCTACAGCTACATCACCGAACCTGGTGCATATCCCGAAGGGCGATTGGACACGGTTGTCGAAGCGCTCGAGAGCGCGTCAGGAACAATGTGAAGGAAATGATCCCGCTCGCGCCTATGCGCCATGGCCAATGGACCTGACCAATGCCAGCACCGATCGTCGCAGGCATCATTGGACTGGGGCGTCTTGCGATATCGGCTGCACCAAAGGCATATCGCGGTATCAAAGCCTATCGGAATGCGCGCAAGCTCAAGAAATTGCAATCACAAGCCGCACGTCGCGAGGCTGCCCAGAAGTCTTCGCGGGCCGCACGCAACGCGGACAAGTCCAAGTTTTCAAAAGACAAACCCAAATGCACAAAAAACTGCAAACCGAAGGCGGGACGCGAAAGCCTGAACGATGCGCAGCTAAAGAACCTTAAACGCTATGAAAAAAAATTGCCCACAGGCGCAGAGCCTACACAAATCACCAACGCGCCAAACGGGGGCAAGGTATTCTCGTCCAAGGTGCCGGGGCGCGTGCCCGGATCAAGCGCAACCTACCGTAAAACGGTGGACGCATTGGGCAAAACAACGGATTATATCAAGACTACCGTAGATCCCGCAGGGAAGGTTATTCATGTCAAGCCCAAGTTCTGAAACCGGACAGACGCACAACAGTCCCGAAGAGCATCTGGCGTTGCTAGAGGCACTTTGTACACTGTCGGCTCCGCTTGAAGAGATCGAAACTGCCCTTGCACCTTTTGGATGGGATCACGAGGAAGAGCTCGTTATCCTGTCAAGACAGGCAGTGCATCATGTGGTTCTCGCCTGGAGCGAAGGCAGGCTTTCCACAGATACGCTGACAGCATGGGCCGAAGCGATTGAGGCACGCGACGACATCGGGCGGGAAGAACCGCATGAAGAACTGCTGAACGACATCTTGTTTGAATTGGCAAATCCTGACATCAACGGTGCCTTGACGCCAGACCGTGCACAAGAGGTTTTGCAAACGCTGGATTAAGCAAATTAAAAGGTACCCTATCTATGTCTTGTCTGGCACCAGTTTTATCCAGATGGTGTTTCAAAAACCCTCGTATTTGGAACAGACCCATCTTGCCAAACTTTCCGTTGCTATAAACCCTGTTCAAAACTTGATCGGTACCTAGAGGTTTTTGGCGCGCGTCCCATCGCTGAGAGCCGTGCATCATGTGGTATCCGGCAGACAGGGCTCCAAGCTGTCGCTTGCCGCAGTCTGCACGAAGGTCCGCTGTCGGGAAACGGCGTTAACTTTGCAAAGTCCGCTTTCTGCGCCATAGCGGCCACTCATCTTTACCAAATCGCCCGGCAGACCGGGCGCGCGCGCCCCCCACCGCACGCCCCGTTAACCCCACCATCCCCCGAAATCCGCACCGACGGAATACCGACGCGATACCGACGCGATACAGCCCATAAAAACCCCCGGATTTCCGGGCGTTAACCGTGATTCGCCCGTCTGAGCCCGAAACCGACACCGCCATGTCGAAAACAGGTGGTCCCGCCCCCCGCATCCTGCCATTCTGGCCCCACCATGCGCCTGATGATTTCCTTCGCGGCCCTCTTCCTGTCGGTCATTCTGCTCCAGCTTTCCACCGGCGGGGTGGGCCCGCTCGATGCCCTCTCGGGCCTTGCC
>NZ_DATFKH010000023.1:0-23776 GCF_035268745.1 Marinobacter sp. | reverse complement strand
CGCATGGCGGTTTTCATGAGCGAGGAAATCCCCCACGAAGTACTGCCCGCCGCGCGCACCCGCTACAGCCTTGCCTGCTGGTTCCGCCAGGATGAAATACCGCTGCCGCTGTCGATCTAGCGTTGTAGTACACAGGGCCTTTTGCTAATATGCGCGCCGCTCCGGGGATTTCGTCCCCGGACGTTATGGTGGCTCCGCCGGTGCCTCCGCAACGATATACCGTGAACCCGGTCAGGCCCGGAAGGGAGCAGCCGAAGCGGTGGACTTGTGTGCCGGAGTGTTGCTGGTGGAGTCACCCCCACCTTGATTTGGGGTCAGACCCCAATCCATTTCGACCGGCAAAATGCACTGGGGTCTGACCCCCGACCGTGCTAAGGTTAAGCCCGTTTTTCAGCGGCGGTTGATGGAATATGAGCTATCAGGTTCTGGCCCGTAAATGGCGCCCTCATACCTTTCAGGACATGGTCGGCCAGGAGCACGTTCTTCAGGCTCTGATACATGCTCTGGACAACCAGCGCCTGCACCATGCCTATCTGTTTACCGGCACCCGCGGTGTCGGCAAGACCACCATCGGGCGGCTGCTGGCCCGCTGCCTGAATTGCGAATCCGGCGTTACCGCCAATCCCTGTGGCACCTGTTCCAGCTGCACGGAGATTCAGGAGGGGCGCTTTGTTGATCTGATCGAGATTGATGCCGCCTCCCGCACCGGCGTGGACGACATGCGCGAACTGACCGACAACGTCCAGTACGCGCCGACTCGCGGCCGCTTCAAGGTGTATCTGATTGACGAAGTCCACATGCTGTCCAATCAGTCCTTCAATGCCTTCCTGAAAACCCTGGAAGAACCTCCCGAGCACGTCAAGTTCCTGCTGGCGACCACTGACCCGCAGAAGCTGCCGGTAACGGTTCTGTCCCGGTGTCTGCAGTTCAATCTCAAGCGTATGACGCCAGAGCATATTGCCGGGCATCTGCACCACGTGCTGACTGAAGAACAGATCCCGTTCGAGGAGCCGGCGCTGTGGTTGCTGGCCCGCGCCGCCGACGGCAGCATGAGGGATGCCCTCAGCCTGACCGACCAGGCCATTTCATTCGGCAATCAGACCCTCAACAGCAGCGATGTCAGCAATATGCTGGGCACGATTGATCAGGGGGATATTGCCCGGCTGGTGGATGCCCTGGTGGCAGAAGACGGCCCGGCATTGCTGGCGGAAATCCAGCGCATATCGGAGTTTGTTCCGGATTACAGCATCATTCTGGCGGACCTGTTATCACTGTTCCATCGGGTGACCATGGAGCAGGTTGTGCCCGGCAGTGCCGATAATTCGCTGGGTGATGCCGCCATGGTCCAGAGCCTTGCCCGCCAGGTCAGCGCCGAAGACGCCCAGCTTTTTTATCAGGCCGCACTGATCGGCCGCAAAGACCTTGCGATCACGCCGGATGCGCGTATGGGTTTCGAGATGACGCTGCTGCGAATGCTGGCCTTCCGCCCCGGATCCGATCGCCGGCAGCCTCCCTCAGGTGGCAACGCCGCGGATCGCACCGGAGGAGAGAGCCCGGACGAGCCCGAGCCTGAAACAGTCCAGCAACCACAACCACAACCGCAACCTGAACCGCAGCCCGAGCCAGTTCCCGGGCCGGAAGTTCAGCAGGCCGTGCCCACGCCGGAACCTGCCGGAAACCCTGCGAAACCTGATCCGCAGCCAGAGCCGGAGCCCGAGCCGGAGCCAGAATCAGAGCGGGAGCCATCCGATTTTCTCTGGGAGCGGGATTTCCGTAGTCTCGAGATTGTCGGTATGCCCGGCAATCTGGCCAGCAACGCCGCCATGACGCGTTCCGGTGATAATATTGTGCTGACCCTGGATGAGGGCCACGCCCGGCTTCTGAACCCCCGCCATGAGGAAAAAATTGTTGAGGCGTTGAGGAATCGGTTTGGCGACGCCACCCATATAGAAATAAAGCGGGGCAATACCAATGGCAGGACACCGGCGGTCTGGGAAGAGAACCGGCGGCAGGAGCGTCAGGCTGCTGCGGAAGCCGCTATTCATCAGGATCCGTTGGTAAAATCGATTGTCGAACGCTTCGAGGCACGGGTTGTCGAAAGCAGCATCCGGCCCGGCAAACCGGGTTGATCCGGCGCCCTGACGACGCTTGAAAAAAGACGTTTTAACAGTAACAGAGAGGACAGTAACGATGGACAATATGGGCGATTTGATGAAGAAGGCCCAGCAGATGCAGGAAGAAATGAAGAAGGCTCAGGAAGAGGCGGCCAAAGCTGAAATCACCGGTGAATCCGGCGCCGGGCTGGTCAAGGTGACCATGAACGGCCGTCACGACGTGCGCAAGGTGGATATCGACCCATCCCTGCTTGGCGAGGAAAAAGAGATTCTCGAAGACCTGCTGGCAGCGGCCGTCAATGACGCGGTGCGGCGCGTGGAAGAGAACCAGAAGGAAAAGATGTCGGGCATGATGTCCGGGATGGGGTTGCCCCCCGGTTTCAAGATGCCGTTCTGAACCGGGGTGAGAGAGGTTGACTGAGGAGAGTCCATGGCGTTCAGTCCATTGGTAGACGAGCTGGTTGAGTCGTTGCGCTGCCTTCCGGGGGTTGGCCAGAAAACCGCCCAGCGGATGGCGTTTCATCTTCTTGAACGGGGCCGTAGCGGCGGTTCCCGGCTGTCTGAGGCACTGGACCAGGCGATG
Organism: Marinobacter sp.; assembly: GCF_035268745.1. Classification (GTDB taxonomy): domain Bacteria; phylum Pseudomonadota; class Gammaproteobacteria; order Pseudomonadales; family Oleiphilaceae; genus Marinobacter. The sequence continues at coordinate 21,079 of NZ_DATFKH010000023.1, read as the reverse complement.
ACCGGCGTGCGTCGCTGCGATAGTTGCCAGAATTTCTCCGATACCGCCATCTGTGGTATCTGTCATACCCCCGAGCGCCGCAACGGTACGCTGTGCGTGGTCGAGAGCCCGTCGGACCTGCTCGCTATCGAGCAGGCCGGGGACTACCGGGGCAGCTATTTTGTGCTGATGGGTCATCTTTCCCCCATCGACGGCGTAGGTCCTGAGGAAATCGGCATCGAACGGCTGCTTGCCCGGGTTGGCGAAGAGGGTGTCACCGAGCTGATTCTGGCGACCAACCCCACAGTGGAAGGTGAGGCGACGGCCCATTACATTGCCGACCGCCTGGATAGCAGGGAAATCCTGATAACCCGGCTGGCCCATGGTATTCCGGTGGGGGGCGAGCTGGGTTATGTCGATGGTTTCACCCTGACCCACGCTTTCCGCGGTCGTAAACCGCTGGCGGACTAGACTTCAACGAGCCCTGTTATGGAACCAGAATGGATCACCGAGCCGGCCGCGCTGGACAACTGGCTTGACGCTCACCCGGATGAGCCCCTGGCGCTGGACACCGAATTTGAGCGGGTCAGCACCTTTTACCCCATTCCCGGCCTTGTCCAGCTTGGCCTGGGGCAGGAGTTCCGGCTGGTGGATCCGGCGGTTGCCGAGGCCAGTGCCCGGTTCCGGGCCATAATGGCCGATCCGGATCGCCCCAAGCTGCTTTATGCCATGAGTGAAGACCTGGAACTGTTCCGCCACTGGCTCGCGCTGGAGCCGGCGGGCGTTATCGACCTGCAGATCGGCGCGGCCATGGCCGGCGCCGGATTCTCCATGGGCTACGCGAAGCTGGTAGAAAAGCTGTTCGGTGAAACCCTTGACAAGTCCGCGACCCGTTCCGACTGGCTGTCCCGCCCCCTGTCTGCGGCCCAGGAACAATACGCCACTGACGATATCCGGTTTCTGGAGCCGATCCGGGAATGGGTCTGGAATGAACTTGGCAGCAGGCACCTGGTTGGCGCCCTGATTGAGGAATCCTCCCGTTTCGCGGCAGACCTTGCCCGCCAGGATGACCCCGCAAACCATTACCTCAAACTGCGCGGTGGCTGGACCCTGAGCCGGCAGCAGCAGGGTGTGCTGAAAGCGCTTGTGTGCTGGCGTGAGATGGAATCCCGCGAGCGCGACAGGCCGCGGGGCCGGGTGGTGGCGGATGCTCTGCTGATCGCTGTTGCCGAGAAACTGCCCGGCTCGGTCAGGGCGCTGGCTGATGTTCAGGGCTTGCCGGCGGTGGTTGTGCGACGCTATGGCGATAGAATAGTCGAGCTGATCCGGGAGGCCGCCAGCGCCGATAACTCCGCAGTTGCAACCATACCGGCGCCGCTGTCCCGCGAGGATCAGATGCTTTACAAACGACTCAGGCGGCTGATGATTGAAGCCGCCGAGACCCGGGATATTCCGGTCGAGCTGCTGGCTCCCCGGAAAAGACTCGAAGCCGTGGTCCAGACCCGTGATCTGGGTGCCGGCCTGTTCAGCGAGGGCTGGCGGCAGCAGGTGATCGCGCCGGTACACGGCAGACTTCAGGAAGTACTGAGCTCATGACCGAAAAGACTTTTGTAGCCGTGTTCCGCAGCAGCAAGAAGCCCGATACCTATTTATACGTGAAAAGGGGCCAGGCCTGGGACGACCTGCCCGAGAGCTTGAAAGGCATTTTTGGCAAGCCGGTACACGCCATGGACCTGGTTCTGACTCCCGACCGCAGGCTGGCAAGAACCGATGGCAGGCAGGTACTTGAAGCCATAGCCGACAAAGGATTCTTTCTGCAGATGCCGGAAGAGCAGAGTGGATATGTGATAGATTTCCGGACAAAGCCGGAACAGCAGAGCAGTGGCAACGCTGAAGGCGAAGAGAGCGGCCAATGATTGCAGAAATACCCTTCTGGCAGCGCAAACGTCTGGGAGAAATGAGCGCCAGCGAGTGGGAGTCCCTGTGCGACGGCTGCGGCAAGTGCTGCATGGCGAAGCTGGAAGATGAAGACACCGGCGAGGTGTTCTACACCGATCTGGTATGCCGGTATATGGATCAAGATAGCTGCGGCTGTACGGTGTATGAGCAACGGCTGGAAAAAGTGCCGGCCTGTACCGTGCTGACGCCGGACACCATCGACCAGTTCTATTGGCTGCCCCATAGTTGCGCCTATCGCCGGCTGGCAGAAGGTCGGCCGCTTGCGCCCTGGCATCCGTTGCTTTCGGGTGACCCGGATTCGGTTCATCAGGCGGGCATTTCGGTACGTCACCGGGTGCAGTCAGAAGCGTCGGTTCCAGAGCAAGACTGGGAAGAACATATTATACACTGGGTTATATAAATCATGATGGATGCTGAAACCAACTTTGCTTATGGCCTGTTCTGGGTGATTTACCTGATCGCCTTTGTGGTCTTCTTTTACGCCATTGTGCGACCGTTTCGCATTATTCCGGTTTACGGTATCCGCACCCTGCTGCAGGCAGCGCTGGTGGTTGTGCTGCTGACACCAGTGGAATCCAGTGAAGCTCCGGGCTGGTGGATGCCGGCCTGGCTTCATGCCGGCTATGAAACCATTCTCGGGCAGCCGGACGAGGCCGGCCGGGCGATTCTGAACCTTGGTATAGCGGCCATTATCATGCTGCTGGTGTGGATACTGGATATGGTCCGGTATCGCCTGGTCAAGCGCTGACAGCCGTCAACATGCTTAACAGCCCCGGAGTGAACATGCGAACACTGCCTGCCTTACTGCTGCTGATATTGGTTGTTTTTACCCCCCGGACTCACGGTCAGGAGGCGGACTCACTGCAGATACCCGGGCAGGGTGACGTTCGCATCATCGTTGATATTTCCGGCTCCATGAAAGCCAACGATCCCGACAACCTGCGCCAGCCCGCCGTCCGGCTGCTGGCCAGAATGCTGCCGGAAGGCGCCAGTGCCGGGGTCTGGACCTTTGGCCAGTGGGTGAACATGCTGGTAGCCCATGGTCCTGTAGATGAGGCCTGGCGTGAGAATGCCGTTGCCCAGTCCCGGAAAATCAACTCGGTGGCGTTGCGGACAAATCTGGGTGAGGCAATCGAGAAAGCCAGTGCTCCATTTTTCAGCAGCGAAGATCTCGGCAATACGGATTTTATTCTGTTGACCGATGGTATGGTCGATCTGTCTGACGACCCGGCGGTGAATGCGGCGGAACGCCAGCGAATCCTCGGGCCTTTGCTCGACAGGCTGATGGGGCGTGACGCCACCCTGCATACCATCGCGCTGTCGGAAGAGGCGGATCTGGCCATGCTCAGAGCGCTGGCCGCTGACACCGGCGGGCAGTTTTCACTGGCGTCCTCTGCCGAGGGTCTGAGCCGGGCCTTTCTCAAGGCCCTGAACGCGGCGGTTCCCCAGGACCAGGTTCCGCTGGATGAAGAGGGCTTTGCGATAGACAGCGGCGTCGAGGAATTCACTGCGCTGGTTTTCTGGGGCGAGGACGAAACGTCCGCCACCCGCTCGTTTGAGCTGATTGGCCCTGACGGCACTGGTTTCTCGAAGAGTTCGGTTGCCAGCAACATGCGCTGGGCCGCCGAAACCGGATACGACCTGATTACCGTGACCGAACCGGCAGCCGGGCAATGGCAGGTCAAGGGCGAGCTGGGGGAGGGCAGCCGGGTCACGGTGGTCAGTGATCTGCGCATGGTGGTCAGCCCGGTGCCGCCGGCTTTTGATGAAAATAATCCGATTGCCCTGAAGATCGCGTTTTTTGAGGAACAGACAAAAATCCAGAACCCGGATTTCCTGCAGGTGATCGATGTGATCGTTCGCCTGACGGCCAGTGATGGTCGCAGCGGTTCCAAGATCCTGAGCGAGGACCAGCCGCCGGAAAGCGGACTCTACACGGATCAGATCGAAAGACTGCCAAACGAAGGCGATTACGAGATCGAAATAATTGCCGATGGCACCACGTTTTCCCGCCGCTTTTCCGGCGTGATCCGTTACATTGCGCCGGAAACCGGTGCAGTCGCAACGCCGGTTTCAGCCCCCGACCCCGATGCCGAACCTGAAGACTCGCCCGGGGTAACGGAAAGTCCGGGCGCCGCGATACCGGAGCCGGCTGTTGCCGGCCCGATCGATATCAGCGCCGTCGAGACGCCGCCAGCCGACGAGGCTCAACTGGCGGAGGAAGAGCCTGCCACTGAGCCCGAGCCTGCCCTCGAGGGTGTCCCTTTATGGATCTGGGGCCTGACTGGTGGGCTTGGGCTGGTATTTGTGGCCGGCGGCACCTGGTTCTGGTTGCGGCGCAGAAATGCCGATCAGGCTGAGCCTGTCGCAAAAACCAGGGAAAAGGAACAAATCCCTGAGCCCGAACCTGAACCCGAGCCTGAACCCGAGCCTGAACCCGGGCCTGAACCCGAGCCTGAACCTGAACGGGAGCCTGAAGAGGACGATGAAGAGGAATTTGGTCTGGAAGATTTCGACATTTCGGAGTTCGGTGATCTTGTTGATGACCGGGAGACCGACCCGCAGGACAAAGATTCTGAATCCGGGCGAAGGCAGCAATCCGATGGAAAGTCAAAGCCCGGGAACAAGCCGGGAAAAGGGCAGTGAAGGCTCCCCCCTTATCATCAGACCGAGTCTTCTCTATACTTGGGTGCTGATTCAAACAGTCGTTTAATCCGTTTACCAGACAGGAATTACGCCCATGAAGTTTACCGGTACTGACAGATACGTCGCGACGGATGACCTGCAAATGGCGGTCAACGCCGCGATTACCCTGCAACGCCCGCTGCTGATAAAGGGTGAGCCAGGTACCGGCAAGACCCTGCTGGCCGAGGAAATGGCCCTGGCGCTGGGCATGCCGCTGATTCCCTGGCACATCAAGTCCACCACCAAGGCCCAGCAGGGCCTGTATGAATACGATGCGGTTTCCCGGCTCCGTGATAGTCAGCTCGGTGATGAGAAGGTCAAGGATATCAGCAATTACATCATCAGGGGCAAGCTCTGGGAGGCCTTCGAATCGGATGAGCAGGTGGTCCTGCTGATCGACGAGATCGACAAGGCGGATATCGAGTTTCCCAACGATCTCCTGCTTGAACTCGACCGCATGGAATTCTACGTCTACGAGACCCGGCAGTTTGTCCGCGCCAACAAGCGCCCGGTGATCGTGATCACCAGCAACAATGAAAAGGAACTGCCGGATGCATTTCTTCGCCGCTGTTTCTTCCATTACATCAGCTTCCCTGATCACGGCACCATGCAGCACATTGTGGATGTTCACTTTCCGGGTATTCAGCAGCAGGTGGTGCGGGATGCACTGGAAGTGTTCTTCGACGTGCGCAAGGTGCCCGGCCTGAAAAAAAAGCCGTCCACTTCAGAGCTGATTGACTGGCTGAAGCTGCTGATGGCCGATGAACTATCCGCCAAGATGCTGCACGAGAAAGACACCGGCTCTGCGTTGCCGCCCCTGTATGGCGCGCTCGTGAAGAACGAACAGGATGTGCATCTGTTGCAGAAGCTGGCGTTCATGGCACGCCGCCGCAGCTGAAATCCGGCAAGAGCGACACCTTATGCTGATTGATTTTTTTCTGGAAGTCAGACGGGCGAAAGTACCTGCCAGCCTGCGGGAGTTTCTGGATCTGCTTGACGCCCTGCAGAACAGGCTGGCCTTTGCCAGTATGGAGGAGTTCTATTATCTGGCCCGGGTCTGTCTGGTAAAGGACGAGCGCCATTTTGACAAGTTTGACCGCGCCTTCGAAGCCTATTTCGAGGGTATAAAGAATCTGGACGATCTGATGGAAGCGCTGATTCCGGACGACTGGCTCAGGGCCGAATTCGAGAAGCAGCTGACTGAAGAAGAGAAGGCGAAAATTGACTCGCTGGGCGGTCTTGAGGAATTGATTGAAACCTTCAAGAAGCGCATGCAAGAGCAGGAGGAACGCCACCAGGGCGGTAACAAATGGATCGGTACCGGCGGCACCTCGCCGTTCGGCGCCAACGGTTACAACCCGGAAGGTTTCCGCATCGGCCAGAACAAAGGCCGGCACGGACGGGCGGTCAAGGTCTGGGAAAAGCGTGAATTCCGGGATCTGGATGACAGCGTCACCCTGGGTATCCGCAACATGAAGGTGGCCATGCGCCGGTTGCGCAAATTTGCCCGCCAGGGCGCCGCCGACCAGCTGGACATGGATGACACCATCCGTTCAACCGCACGTAATGCCGGCTATCTGGACCTGAAGATGGTGCCGGAAAAGCATAATGCCGTGAAGGTGCTGATCTTTTTTGATGTGGGAGGTTCCATGGACCCGCACGTCCGGGTCTGCGAAGAGTTGTTCTCCGCCGCGCGGATGGAATTCAAACACATGGAGTATTTCTACTTTCATAACTTCGTTTATGAAAGTGTCTGGAAAAACAATATCCGCCGGATGAATGAATCCATAAGTACCTGGGAAATCCTCAACAAGTACACGCCGGATTACAAGGTTATCTTTGTCGGCGACGCCAGCATGGCGCCATACGAAATATCCCATCCCGGTGGCTCGATCGAGCACTGGAACGAAGAGGCCGGTGCCACCTGGTTCCAGCGCATAACCGATCACTTCCGCAAAGTGGTCTGGCTGAATCCGTTGCCCGAGAGCTTCTGGGGTTCGGGCGGCTCCATGGGCATGACGCGCCAGCTGGTCAACGATCATATGTATCCGCTGACCCTGGAAGGCCTCGAGTCCGCCATGAAGCAACTGAGCAAATAAAAAAAAACGCCGATGCGTTGAGGGCATCGGCGAAGCTCGGTATATCAGACGGAGCCGGAAAACCGGCCCTCAGGTTTTTCTTAGCAATCCCCGGGCCAGGTAAAAAAAAGCTCTTTAAAACATTGGCCTGAAGGAAGTTGAGCCGCTGCTGCTTTCCGGTTTCGCGTTTTTTCAGCTGCGGCTGTCAAAATTTCCGACGCTGTTGAATGTGATTTTGATCCCTGGCCGGGACACTAGTACTCAATGATGATCCTGGGCAGTCGTGGTTTCGGGACTGACAGTTTTTTGGCCGGCGCTATGACTTTGGCCTCTCCGATGGCTATCTGCTCACCGTTCTGGTTGCGGACATCACAGGACAGGAAGACCAGGTTCATGCGGGCCTTGCGGATGACCTTGAGGTTGACGGTCAGGGTGTCGCCCAGTCTGGCCGCCTGCTTGAATGTCAGGTTCTGCTCCCGATAGATGCTGCCGGGGCCGGGCATCACTGTGGCCAGGGCTGCCGAAACCAGCGAGCCGCTCCACATGCCGTGAGCAATTCTCTCCCTGTATTCGGTCCCTGCTGCATATTCCGGGTCCAGGTGCACCGGGTTTACATCACCGGAAACCGCTGCAAACAGCACCAGTACATCTTCCGTGAGAGTTCTTTCATAGGTAGCGGAATCGCCTTCCTGGAGCTCGTCGTAGGTAATGTTTTCCATGATGTCGAGAGTGTCACTCATCGTTCGCTCCGCTGAGTCTTGGATGTGTTTATTGAAGCTACCGCCAGGGCCTGAAAACTACCTCATCGTTCCCAAAACTGCTATTCTCACACGGAATTTCCAAAGCTTAGACCTTCGTATAACAAAGCGCGTAACAAATACAAAGTGTGCGACCAATAAAAACAAGCACCGAACAGGAGATTGGGATGGATTTTGAGCAGTTCTATCAGGACAAGTACCCCGCTGGTGTTCCCCGCAATGTAGACCTGGACAAATACACAAGTATGGTCGATGTGTTTGATCAGGCAGTGAAAAAATTCGCGGAAAGGCCGGCTTTCAGTGCCGTGGGTGCGACCCTGACCTACAAGGATCTCGATACCCAGAGCCGTAATTTTGCCGCCTGGATCCAGAACCGCACGGACCTCAAACCGGGTGACCGGATTGCGGTTCAGATGCCCAATGTCTCCCAGTATCCGGTGATTGTTTTCGGTGCCATGCGGGCCGGCCTGATTGTGGTCAACACCAATCCCCTTTATACCACCCGCGAAATGGAGCACCAGTTCAACGACTCCGGCGCAAAAGCCCTGGTAGTGCTGGCCAATATGGCCCATAACGCCGAAAAAGTGCTGCCCCAGACCGGCATCGAACACGTGATTGTGAGCGAGCTTGCGGATATGCATTCGCCGTTGAAACGCACGCTGATGAATGCGGCCGTCAAGCATCTGAAGAAGATGGTGCCGGCCTATAACCTGCCCCGGGCTCACAAGCTGCCGGCGGTTCTGAAGGAGGGCAGCGGGGAAAAGTTCACGCCGGTGGCAACCAGCCAGGATGATATCGCGGTACTGCAATACACCGGCGGCACTACCGGCGTCGCCAAGGGCGCCATGCTGACCCACGGCAATCTGGTCGCCAACCTGCTGCAGGCCCGGCCGATGATGGGTGACTCGATCGAGGAAGGCAAAGAAATCGTGATTGCGCCCTTGCCGCTCTATCACATCTATTCCTTCACCCTCAACTGCGGCATCATGCTGGAGGCCGGTGCCCACAACGTGCTGATCCCGAATCCCCGCGACATTCCGGGCTTTGTGAAAGAACTCAAGAATCACCGGTTCACTGCGTTTCTGGGTCTGAACACGCTGTTCGTGGCACTTTGCAACAACGAAGAATTCCGGGGCCTGGATTTCAGCAGCCTGAAGCTTACCTCGTCGGGCGGTATGGCACTGACCAGTGACACGGCCAAAATGTGGCAGCGGGTGACCGGATGTGAAATCAGTGAAGGCTATGGCATGACCGAAACCTCGCCGGTTGTGACCTTCAACCCGAGTGTTGCGATTCAGCTGGGCACCATCGGTCTGCCGATTGCCAACACGCTGGTCAAGACGCTTGACGACGACGGCAACGAAACGCCGGTCGGTGAAGCCGGTGAGCTCTGTGTGAAAGGCCCTCAGGTCATGCGTGGATACTGGCAGCGGCCCGAGGATACCCGCAAATCATTTACCGATGACGGTTACCTGAAGACCGGTGATATCGCACTGATTCAGGAGGATGGCTATATCCGGATTGTTGATCGCAAGAAGGACATGATCATTGTCTCCGGCTTCAACGTCTATCCCAACGAAGTGGAAGATGTGATAAGCGGTCACCCGAATGTGGTTGAGTGCGCCGCAGTCGGTGTACCGGATGACAGGAGCGGCGAAGCTGTGAAGGTTTATCTGGTTGCCACAGAGGAGAGTGTCAGTGAGCATGAGCTCAAGGAATACTGCCGTGAGCGTCTGACCGCCTACAAGGTGCCCAAGGCTTTCGTGTTCCGCGATGAGCTGCCGAAAACCAATGTTGGCAAGATTCTGCGCCGCGAGCTTCGAGACGAGGCCAACGCCTGATCAGACATACCAAGCTGAAAGAAAACAGGCGGACACGTCCACTTTCCTACTCATTAGCATGATGCAGAAACCGATAACTTTTCCGGAATCACTGCCGGTCTCTGATCGCGTAGATGATATTCAGCGGGCGATTTCAAACCATCAGGTAGTGATCATTGCCGGGGAAACCGGCTCTGGTAAAACCACCCAGATTCCGAAAATCTGCCTGAATATGGGGCTTGGCATCGAGGGGCTGATCGGCCACACCCAGCCCCGCCGTATCGCTGCGCGGACGGTCGCCGCGCGCATTGCAGAAGAGCTGGGCGAGCGCACCGGGGAGCAGGTGGGTTATCAGATCCGCTTTACCGATACCACCTCGGACCAGTCACGGCTCAAGGTGATGACCGATGGCATTCTGCTGTCTGAAGTCCAGCACGACCGGTTTCTGAAACGTTACGACACCATCATTATCGATGAGGCTCACGAGCGCAGCCTGAATATTGATTTTCTGCTGGGCTACCTGAAACAGCTGTTACCAAAGCGGCCTGATCTGAAAGTCATCATTACCTCGGCCACCATTGAGGTTGAGCGCTTCAGCGAGTTTTTCGGCGACGCACCGGTGATTGAGGTCAGTGGTCGTACTTTCCCCGTGGATGTCCGCTATCGCCCGCTGGCTGGGGACGAGGATGACCGGGATCAGAGCTGGAGCGACGGCGTTCTTCAGGCCATTGAAGAAATCGAGCAGCATGAGCGGGCCGACAAACAGCCGCCCGGTGATGTCCTGGTATTCCTGCCCGGCGAGCGGGAAATCCGCGGTCTGAGCAAGACCCTCCGCCACGCCGAATTGCGGCACACCGAGGTGTTGCCGCTGTATTCGCGCCTGAGCAATCAGGAGCAGAACCGGATATTCCAGAGCCATCCCGGCCGGCGGATCGTCCTGTCCACCAACGTTGCCGAAACTTCGCTGACGGTGCCCGGTATCCGCTACGTGATTGATACCGGGGTCGCCCGTATCAGCCGTTACAGTGTGCGCTCCAAAATCCAGCGCCTGCCGATAGAACCGGTATCCCAGGCCAGTGCCAACCAGCGGGCGGGGCGCTGTGGCCGGGTTGCCCCCGGGATCTGCTTCCGGCTTTACGATGAAACCGACTTTCTGAACCGCCCGGAGTACACCGATCCGGAGATCCTGCGAACCAATCTGGCGTCGGTCATTCTGCAGATGGCCACCTCAGGCCTTGGCGAGATTCGCCGTTTTCCCTTCCTCGAGCCACCGGACCGCCGCCTGATCAACGATGGCTACAAGCTGCTTGAAGAGCTCAGCGCGGTAGACGACAAGCGCCGGGTAACCCGGCTGGGCCGTACCATGGCCAGGCTGCCACTGGACCCGCGTCTGGCCCGCATGCTGGTCACTTCATCCGGGCAGGGCAGTCTGGCGGAAACCCTGGTGGTGATTGCCGGGCTGAGTGTGCAGGATCCGCGGGAGCGGCCCCAGGAAAAACAGCAGGCGGCGGATCAGGCCCACGCCCCGTTCAATGACAAGGACTCGGATTTCCTGAGCCTGCTGAACATCTGGAACTTCTTCGAGGAACAGCGCCAGGAACTGTCCCAGAATCAGCTCAAAAAACTGTGCCAGAAAAATTTTCTGTCCTGGATGCGGATGCGGGAATGGCGCGATATTCACCGCCAGCTGACGCTGATCTGTCGTCAGCAGAAACTGCAACTGAATCGGGAAACGGCCAGCTACGCCGCGCTGCACAAGGCGATCCTGTCCGGTCTGCTTGGTCAGGTGGCGGTGAAGATCGAAAAAAAGGAATATTTGGCCACCCGCAACCGCAAGGTACTGATATTTCCCGGCTCTAAAGTCTCGAAGTCCTCACCGAAATGGATCGTGGCCACCGAAATTGTCGAGACCAGCCGCGTCTTTGCACGCATGGTCGCAAAAATCGAGCCGGACTGGATTGAGCCGCTGGCTGGCCACGTGGTGAAGCACCATTATTTCGAGCCACACTGGGAACAGAAGCGGGGTCAGGTGATGGGGTACGAAAAGGTGACCCTGTATGGCCTCGATATTGTGTCTGCCCGGCGGATTCCCTACAGCAGGGTTGACCCGGCAGAGTGCCGTAATCTGTTCATCCGGCGGGCGCTGGTGGAAGGCGATTATCAGTCGAAAGCGCCATTCATCGCCCGCAACCGCGAGCTGCTGGACTCGGTCGAGGATCTGGAAAAAAAGACCCGGCGGCGGGATCTGCTGGTGGACGACGAGACCCTGGTCGCATTCTACGACCAGCGTCTGCCCGCTAACATTGTCAGCGGTGCCCATTTCGAGCGCTGGTGGAAGCAGCTTGATGAACAAACCCTGCGCTCGCTGGAGCTGGCGGAATCAGACATTCTCCAGCGCCCGGTGGATGAACAGGCAGATTCGCTGTATCCGGACTTTCTGGAGTGGGAAGGCGTCCGCTACCCCCTGAGCTACGAATTCGAGCCCACCAGTGAGCGCGACGGGGTAACGCTTCAGGCGCCGATCATGGCATTGAAACAGCTGCCGGCCCGGCGTCTGGAGTGGCTGGTTCCCGGCCTGTTGCGGGAGAAATGTATCGCCCTGGTGAAAGGTTTACCCAAGGCCCTGCGGCGGAACTTCGTTCCGGTTCCGGACTTTGTCGATGCGGCGCTGGAAAATCTGCAACCATCCAACGAGCCCCTGACCCTGCAGCTGGCCGAGCAACTGCGCAAAATGACCGGCGTCCGGATTCCGCCGGAGGCCTGGTCCGAGGCGGAGCTGCCCAATCATCTTCGCATCAATCTGCGGGTAGTGGACGATGCCGGCAAGCCGATTGCAGAAGGCCGGGAGACCGAAAGTCTGCAAAATGAACTTGATGGCCGGGCCCAGGATGCGCTGGCCCGGGCCAGTTCCGGTCAGAGCCGGGAAACCAGGGCCAGGCGTTCAACTGAATGGGAATTCGGTGATCTGGCGCACACGGTCACCACCGAAAAGGGTGGCATGGAAGTCACGGTTTATCCGGCGCTGGAAGATATGGGCGATTCGGTGCGACCCGTTCAGTGTCTTGATCCGCTCACCGCCGAAGACTCGACCCGCCGGGCCGTTGCGCGGCTGATGCTGATCCGGTTTGGTAATACCCTGGATGGGCTGGAGCGCAAGCTGCGTTACTTCAAGGATTCAGCATTGATGTTCGCCCCGGTGGGCCAGTCCCGGATACTGCTGGACGACCTGCTGGTGTCCACGGCCATCGAGCACTTTTTGAGTGATGGCCTGCCCAGATCAGAATCGGGTTTTGATCAGTGTTTTGATGAAAAACGGTCCGATTTTATTCCGGCTCTGGAAGCCGCCGATGAGCGCCTGCACCAGGCAATGACCGGCTACCATTCAGTAATGAAACAGCTGAAAGGCAAGATCGACCTGGCCCTGGCCAACAGCATGGCGGACCTTAAATTCCAGATGCAGAACCTGGTGTATCCCGGCTTTCTGGTGGAGACACCTTCCCGCTGGCTGGCCTGTTTCAGCCGTTACTTCGAGGCCGCGGGTATCCGCTACGAGAAAATGCGTCGGGAAATGGGCCGGGAACGGGAATTTCTGCATACCATCGAGCCGTTATGGGCCCGTTATGCCGCCAAACGCGAGCAGCAGAACCGGCAGGGTGTTCGCGATCCGGAACTGGTTTTGTACCGGTGGATGCTGGAGGAATTCCGGGTATCGTTTTTTGCCCAGCAACTGGGCACGGCCGTGCCGGTTTCGGTAAAGCGTCTCGACCGGCAGTGGGCGCGGACACGGGTTTGAGGACTGTGTTAATATCTGGTGCAGAGCCATGACGTTTTTATATCTTTACATCAGATTCTGACGAGGAGTTAGCGTGATCAAAGCCGTCATCAGCGGAACCGGGCTATACACGCCGCCAGCAACCATCACCAACGATGAACTGGTCACTGCGTTCAACGCCTTTGTTGAGCGCTACAATGCAGAACACGCCAATGAGATTGCCAGCGGCGAGCGCGACGCACTGGAACCCTCGTCATCCGCTTTTATCGAGAAGGCGTCAGGTATAAAGCGCCGCCATGTGATAGATAAAGAGGGCATTCTGGACCCGGAACGCATGTGCCCGAACATTCCGGACCGGCCCAATGACGAACCATCAATCCAGTGTGAAATGTCGGTGGCAGCCTGCAAGGGAGCCCTTGAACAGGCCGGGAAAATGCCTGCCGATGTCGACGCGGTGATTGTCGCCTGCTCCAACCTGCAGCGCGCTTACCCGGCTGTTGCGGTCGAGGTGCAGGCTGCGCTGGGAGTCGAGGGCTTCGCCTATGACATGAACGTGGCCTGCAGTTCCGCCACCTTTGGTCTGCAGGCTGCGGTGAATGCGGTCGAGAACGGCTCGGCGCGGGGGGTTCTGGTGGTCAGTCCGGAAATCTGCTCGGGACATCTCAATTTCCGTGACCGCGACAGTCATTTCATCTTTGGTGATGCCTGCACCGCGATTCTGGTGGAGCGAGAGGAAAATGTGGCCTCCGGTGAAGGTTTTGAAATCCTCGGAACCAGCCTGAAAACCGTATTCTCCAACGCCATCCGCAATAACTTCGGGTTTCTGAACCGGGCCGACAAGTCCGGCATTAACAAGCCTGACAAGCTTTTTGTGCAACAGGGGCGGAAGGTGTTCAAAGAAGTGTCGCCAATGGTTGCGGAAACCATGCTGAAGCAGCTGGCATCGCTGTCGCTGGAAGCCAAAGAACTCAAACGCATGTGGCTGCATCAGGCCAATCTGAATATGAACCAGATGATTGCCCGCAAGGTGCTGGGCCGGGATGCAACCAGCAAAGAGGCACCGGTCATTCTGGATGAATACGCCAACACCAGCTCAGCCGGCTCCATTATTGCCTTCCACAAGAACAAGGATGACTTTACCATCGGCGACCTGGGTGTTATCTGCTCATTTGGTGCCGGCTATTCCATCGGCAGTGTGGTAGTCCGTCGGCGCTGACCTGAAGCGGTTTACGTCGCCTTTTGCGTATAAAACATCCGACGTTACGTCCATGAGCGTATGATGAGTGGCGAGACTGGTAATGTTTTCCCTGTCGGAGTATGTTCGGACCCTGACAGTGGCTGGATCAAACAACTTCAGGTCAGCGAATGAAGCACAGAGCAACGCGGCGCAACGCCCTTTCGATAATTCCCTGGAGACCCCTCTGGATCTTGCTGGTATTGGCGTGCAGTCCGGTTTCAGTGCTGGCCCAGACCGTGGTTCAGCCGGTGGACGAGTCTTCCGGGCCGGAAATGGGTCAGGACACCACGTCAGAAAAAGACCCCTATGAAAACTGGAACCGTAAAGTCTACCGGTTTAATGAGTTCATTGATGACTGGTTTCTGCGTCCGGTTGCCAGCGCCTACCGGACCGTCATGCCGTCGTTTGCCAGCCGGGCGGTCACCAACTTTTTCAGCAATCTGGGCGAAGTCGGCAATCTGGCCAACAGTATCCTGCAACTGAAACTTGAATCAGCGGTAGTGGCAACAGGGCGGTTCACCTACAACACCGTTTTCGGGCTGGGTGGGCTTATCGATGTGGCGACGGTATTTGACCTGCCGGAACGGTCGGAGGATTTTGGCCAGACCCTGGGTTACTGGGGAGTCGGTTCCGGGCCCTATCTGATGCTGCCGTTCCTGGGCCCGTCCAGCCCGCGGAACTTTAGCGGAATGTTAACGGACACTCTGGTGTTGCCGTCGCCATGGGATCTGGCGGAAGAACGGGAAGTCTACCTGGGGCGGAGCCTTCAGCTTGTTGACCAGAGGGCCGCCCTGATCGCGGCAGAGGGTTTCATTTCCGGCGATGCCTACGTGTTTGTCAGAAATGCCTACCTGCAGCGCCGCGAATTCCTGATCAACGATGGCCGAACCCTCAATGATCCTTTTGCCAGTGGCAACGACGAAGATCTCATGCTTGATGATTTCTGATTCCCGTTCCGGAAAGGCCTGAGATGTACTACGAGTTCTTCGGTTTTCGTGAACCCCCTTTTTCGATTGCCCCCGACCCCCGGTATCTCTATCTGAGCGACCGCCACAAAGAAGCGCTGGCACACCTGATGTACGGGGTTCAGGGCCAGGGTGGCTTTATTGTCATCACCGGCGAGGTGGGCACCGGCAAAACCACGGTCAGCCGCTGTTTTATCGAGAATGTGCCGGATCATGTCGATATTGCGCTGGTACTGAATCCGAATCTGTCCGCCCCGGAGCTATTGTCTGCGATCTGCGACGAGCTGGAAATCGCGCATCCGCCACAGGCCTCGGTCAAGACCCTGGTCAGCCTGATCAATGACGATCTGCTGGCGGCCTATGCCGCCGGCCGTCACAAGGTGCTGATGATTGACGAGGCTCAGAACCTGTCGGCTGCCGTACTGGAACAGTTACGGCTGCTGACCAATCTGGAAACCTCCGAAAAAAAGCTGTTACAGATTGTGCTGCTGGGCCAGCCGGAATTGCAGGACATGCTGGCACTGCCGGAACTGCGTCAGCTCAACCAGCGAGTGACGGCACGTTACCATCTTGACGGGCTGGAGCGGCGGGAAATCGAAGCCTATGTTCGCTATCGGCTGGGGGTTGCGGGCCTGAAGGGGGAGATCTTCAGTGCGGGTGCGATCAAGGCGCTGTATCGCTATAGCCAGGGCATTCCCAGGCTGATTAACCTGATCAGCGACCGGGCGCTGCTGGGGGCCTATTCGGAAGGCGAGCACCAGATCACCGCTGCCCATGTCCGCAAGGCGGCGTCCGAGATCAATGGCCGCGCCGGCGGCAACCCGGGACGCAGCAGGGCCGGGCGTTTCATGCCAATAGCGATGCTGGGTGGCAGCGCCATTCTGGCAGTGATTCTTACCCTGCAATGGGTGAATGGCTACGCGCCCGTTGCCGGAGACCCGGATCCGGTTGTGGTTGCCGGCAATCCGGAATTTGTTGGCGCCATCGAGCGAACAGATGCTCAGGAAAAACCGCAGAATGCGGACGCTGTGGCCGCAGACCCAGGCCGGGAATCATTCAGTTTTGATGACCGGATGGGGTCCCTCGGCGAGGCCTTTGAAGGTCTGTTCGGAATCTGGGGTAGTGAATATCAGGTATCCCGTTCACCCATTGCCTGTAATTTTGCTGAAAGCGAGGGCCTGAAATGTCTGGAAACCCGAATGTCCCGGCAGGGGCTGGTGTTTCTCAACCGTCCTGCCATCCTGCATTTACGGGACAGCTCCGGCCAGACCGGTTTTATCGTGTTGAAATCCCTGCGTGGTCAGACTGCGCGTATTGCCACCACTGATGGTGAGCGGACGGTCGGATTCGGCAGTATCGAGCCTTTCTGGTACGGCCAGTTTACGGTGCTCTGGAAATTACCGTCGTACCAGCAGGCCAGCCGGGAGGCCTGGTTGAGTGCCCGGCTGATGGAGCTGGCAGGCCAGCAGGCGGGCAGCCGGACCGAAGAGGATCGTGTGGTGCGGATGAACACCGATGACCAGGTTCGCTGGTACCAGGCGAAAAAGGGGCTGAGTGTTGACGGCATTGCCGGGGCCATGACCATCATCCAGATGCATAACGATCTGGAGGCGCCGGTGCCACGTCTGGACAGTGCCGTTGATCAGGACCCCCGGAGCGACCGGAACGGGGCAGGTTGAGATGTCTTATATTCTTGATGCATTGCGTAAATCCGAATCAGAGCGCCATCAGGGCAAGGTTCCCGATCTGGGCCAGCAGGTGCAGTTCGTTCACAAGCGCCGGAAAAAATCGTCGCCGCTGGTGGTGCTGGTTGCGGCGGCTCTGGTGCTCAATGCGGTGGTTCTTGCAGTGGTGTTCTGGCCGGAAACGCCTGTGCAATCTGTGATGCCAGCCCCTCAGCCGGCGGTCGAACCGGAGCCGGCTCCCGCGCCTGAACCCGAACCCAAAGCTGAACCCGTGCCTGAGCGCGCGCCTGAACCCATGCCCGAACCAGAGCCAGTCGCCCGGGAGCGGCCCACTATCATTGTTCCTTCACCCGCCAGCAGCGGTCAGTCGGCGCGCGCCGGGGTCGCCGGTGTTAGTTCCGGCCCGGTTCCGCACCTGGTGGAAATGCCCCTGGCGTTCCAGAGATCGGTGCCGGATCTGGTTTTCAATAGCCATATCTACGCCTCCGACCCCTCTGCCCGTCGGGTTATGATCAACAACAACTATCTGAAAGCCGGGGATTCGTTTGACGGCATTCAGGTGCAGCAGATAACCGAGGAGGGTGTGGTGTTAAGCCTGAGTGGCCGGTCTTTCCGGGTAGGCAGCATGCGCGACTGGGTGAGGCCAGACTAGTGTCGCTAACTGATGATACCAAACAGACGATTCAGCAGGCCTACCGTGATGTGCTGGCGGGTAAGGATATCAAGGCCCGCTACGGCCAGCGCCTGATGATTGCCGAAATTGCCCGCTACATGGGCGGCATCACCTCCGCTGACGGTCAGCGCACGTCGCCACCGGCTGCCTGTGTGGTCGAGGCAGGTACTGGTACCGGTAAAACCCTGGCCTATCTTGTTGCCGCCATCCCGGTTGCCAAAGCCCTGGGTAAAACCCTGGTGATCTCCACGGCAACGGTTGCCCTGCAGGACCAGATCGTTAACAAGGATCTGCCGGATCTGCAGAAACACAGCAGGATGGACTTCAACTGGACCCTGGCCAAGGGCCGTGGCCGCTATCTTTGCCTTTCCCGCCTGGAGACCCGGTTACACGATGAGGGCAATGGCGACAGCGACACCATGCCGTTGTTCCTGATCGATCAGCCCGGCCAACAGGAGCCCGGCACCCGAGCCTTTTTTGAGGAGTTGCTGGCCAGCTATGGCGCGCGGAAATGGGACGGTGACCGGGATCACTGGCCGGATCAGATCCCCGACGATATCTGGCGCCAGGTCACCACCGATCACCGCCAATGTACCAACCGCCACTGCTCCTATTTCGACAGCTGCGCCTTTTTCGATGCCCGCAAAGAGCTGGATGACGCCGACATCATTGTCGCCAATCACGATCTGGTGCTGGCCGATCTGGCTCTGGGCGGCGGCGCCATTCTGCCCGAGCCCGAGAACGCGCTGTTCATCTTTGATGAAGCCCACCATCTGCCGGAAAAGGCACTCAATCACTTTGCCGCGTCTGTGCCCCTGAACTCGACCCGGCAGTGGCTGAAGCAGCTGTCCCAGGCACTGGGCAAGATGCAGCCGTTTTTCAGCCCCGGCACCACCGCCGCCAAATCCATCGATAAAATCAGTACCGCGTCCCGGGATCTTGATATTGCCCTGTCTGATATCTATACCGAGGCGGAACACAACACCGGCTGGGAATTCAACGAAGAGCGCCGGTCTGCGCAGTGGCGGTATCCGGAAGGGGAGCTTCCCGCGACGCTGGCAGAGCTTGCGGAGGCGTCGCGGGTTACCACCGCCGCGCTGGTGCGTCAGCTTGGGGTAATGGTGGATGAGCTTCAGACCGCATTCGATGAACGCAAGGAAAGCGACATTGACCGCGATACCGCCGAGGCCTGGTATCCGGTGGTCGGGTCTTTCCACAGCCGGGCGGAAGATCAGTTCCGGCTCTGGACCGCCTGGTGTGATAACGGCAAAACGTCCGGGCCACCGGCCGCGCGCTGGGCAGTACGCCAGCGCTGGGACCATGCCGAGGATATCACCTTCTTCAGCAGCCCGGTGCTGGCAGATAACCTGCTCTTTACTCGCCTCTGGTCCCGGGCATTCGGTGCCGTGCTGACCAGCGCCACACTGACGGCACTGGGCCGGTTTGATCGCCTGAAAAACCGCGCAGGCCTGCCGGAAGACAGCCGGTTCGTGGTAGTGCCCAGCTCTTTCCGGTATCAGCAAATGGCCACCGTCGAAGTGCCTGCGCTTAAAGTGATGCCCACGGATAACGGCTTTACCGACGCTCTGATCGAGCGGCTGCCGGAGTGCTGGGCCGGTGAGAGGGCAACACTGGTGCTGTTCACTTCCCGTCGGCAGATGAAGCAGGTGCACGAAAGACTGGCACCGGAATTCCCCGGGCTTATTACAACCCAGGACGATATGTCCAAGGGTGAGGTATTGCGTCGTCACTGCACGCGGGTGGATGAGGGCCTGCCCAGCGTGCTGTTTGGCGTCGCCAGTTTTGCCGAGGGTATTGACCTGCCCGGGCATTACCTCAGCCACGTGGTGATTACCCGCCTGCCATTCTCGGTGCCGGATGACCCGATTGAAGCCAGCCTGGCTGAGTGGGTGACATTGCGCGGTGGCAATCCGTTTATGGAGATCACCGTGCCGGATGCTTCGATCAGACTGGTGCAGGCGGTTGGCCGGCTGTTGCGAAAAGAGTCGGACACCGGCAGGGTCACCATTCTGGACCGCCGGATCATTACGCGCCGCTACGGCCAGCTGTTGCTGGATGCGCTCCCGCCGTTTCGCAGGATCATCGAGCCATAAGTTTCGGCTGGCTGCGTTTACCGGTTTTTGGTCTAGACTGAGGGAACAGGTATACGATTAAAGAATGAAAACAGCGCCTGTTATGCGTAGGGTCCTTTCATAATCAGTGGTGACAGGAGCAACACAGTCGATGAAGCTACAACAGCTACGTTACATCTGGGAAGTAGCACACCACGAGTTGAACGTCTCGGCAACGGCGCAGAGCCTGTTTACCTCGCAACCCGGTATA
Organism: Marinobacter sp.; assembly: GCF_035268745.1. GTDB lineage: Bacteria > Pseudomonadota > Gammaproteobacteria > Pseudomonadales > Oleiphilaceae > Marinobacter. The sequence continues at coordinate 1,125 of NZ_DATFKH010000023.1, read as the reverse complement.
TCCAAGCAGATCCGCTTACTGGAGGACGAGCTCGGGCTGGAAGTCTTCGCCCGCAGTGGCAAACACCTGACCCGTATTACGCCCGGTGGCGAGATCATTATCCGCGAGGCCGGCGAGATTCTGCGCCGGGTGGAAGGTATCAAGAAAATCGCCCAGGAGTTCAGTAATCAGCGCAAGGGCGATCTCAGCATTGCCACCACTCATACCCAGGCCCGCTATGCACTGCCGCCGGTTATCAGCGGGTTTATTGAGGCCTTTCCCGATGTCTCCCTGCACATGCATCAGGGCACGCCCATGCAGATTTCCGAGATGGCGGCCAATGGGGCAGTGGACTTTGCCATCGCGACCGAGGCCATGGAGCTGTTCAATGATCTGATCATGATGCCCTGCTATCGCTGGAACCGCACCGTGATTGTGCCGCGGGACCATCCACTGGCGCAGGCCCCGGAACTGTCGCTCAATGAACTGGTGAAGTTTCCGCTGGTAACCTATGTGTTCGGGTTTACCGGCAGGTCCAAGCTGGACGAGGCATTTCAGGCCCAGGGTCTGACCCCGAAAGTGGTGTTCACCGCCGCCGATGCAGACGTCATCAAGACCTATGTCCGCCTCGGGTTGGGCGTGGGAATTATTGCCAGTATGGCCTTTGACGAGGCCGCAGACCCGGACCTGGTAGCGCTGGATGCCAGAAAGCTGTTTCGCCCCAGCGTGACCAGAATCGGATTCCGGAAGGGCACTTTCCTCAGGGGATACATGTACGACTTCATCCAGCGCTTTGCCCCGCACCTTACCCGGGAGCGGGTCGATGAAGCCGTTAGCCACCAGGGCAGCCGGTCGGAAATCGAGGCGCTTTTCGCCGACGTAGAGCTTCCGACATACTGATGAGCAGGAAAGCAGGCGGATACGTCCATTCAGGACACGCCGTAAATACATCCATGTAGGCTCGGATGCAGCATCCCTGCTACATACGGTCCTGAATGGACGTACCCGCCTGCTTTCTTTGAGTTTAGTGCTAACCGGTTACTGACGGCTAATCAGGTTGCCGGCGTGCAGCCCGCACTCTTTGCGGGTGGCTTCCTCCCACCACCAACGGCCCTCGCGCTCGTGCTGGCCGGGCAGGATCGGGCG
>NZ_DATFKH010000022.1:0-1531 GCF_035268745.1 Marinobacter sp. | reverse complement strand
CGATTTTTTGGCACCGGATTGCGGTGCTGCCCCTAGCTGCAGTATTACGGCCACCGGGGAAGTTACATCGACCTGTGATGCAGGCAATAATGTAGACGTTTTGATTTCGGTTACTCATATTCAACCGGAGGGCGATAATTTTGAAGTATTCGTAAATGGAGTTCTTGAAACAACGGTGCCCTACGATCCTGCCGGGAATACGGAGACTACAATCTCTATTCCTGGTGACGGTGGGGTTGCAACACTTGTTATTCAGGATGAGGTGAATGCCGACTGCCAGGACGAGTTTTCCTTGACGACTCCGGACTGCACACAGCCCTGCGAGATCACAAATGTAGAAGCTACGGCAGCTGGTGGCGGCGGCGGTCCCAGTGGGATTGTACATACCGTGTTTGTGGAGGACTTTGTATTTAATCCGGTAAACATAAGTATCAGTGAGGGTGATATCGTGCGGTGGGAATGGACCGGTCAGGTCGCGCATACGAGCACGTCGGATGCTACCACCGGTGCGGACAGTTGGGCGAGTGGTTTGTTAAATACGGGAGCGACCTACGAAAGTCCGGTATTGAGTGAAGGCTTGCATCCGTATTATTGCGAACCGCACGGAGCGCCGGGCGGTGTTGGCATGGCGGGCACGATCGAGGTTTTGCCGCCTTGTAATGCAGATGGCGAGGTGCAAGTTCAGGTGAGTTTTGATATTCTGAGTCCGGGAGCGAACGGGTTTGAGGTTCTTGTGGACGGAGCAGTAGCGGGGACCTATGATTATGTGCTAAACAACCCTCAGGTAGTCTCGGTTTGGGTGGTCGGTGATGGAGGAGTGCACGATATAGAGGTGCGTGACGTCGATGATGCGGGCTGTCTTGGAACGACCACGGTCACGACACCGAATTGTGGCGGCAGCTGTTCAGTAACGGCTTCGGCTCAGGTGGTGGGCAGTTGTCAGGCGAACAACACCGTGGATGCAGAGGTAGAGGTAACGGGCAATAATGTGGGCACCACTTTTGACTTGTATGTGGATGGCGTTTTGGAAGGAAACTATTCATATACGGGTGGCACCACGATAGTCACCGTATCGATAGCGGGTGATGGCCAGAGTCACGATATCGAAGTAATAGACGGAGACGATGCTTCCTGCTCGTCCTTGGTTTCTTTGACGACCCCGGACTGCACGCAGCCCTGTGAGATTACAAATGTAGAAGTTTCTTTCGGGATGCCAATACAACACAGAGTAGAGGTGCTAGATTTTGAGTTTGCACCCAAGGACATCACGATTTCCCTGGGTGATACCGTACTATTTGATTGGATAGGTCAAATTCCGCATACCGCGACTTCGGACGAGCCTGTAGGAACCAATAGTTTCGAATCCGGTCTCCTGAGTCAAGGGGATACTTTCATGTTCATACCTGGTGCTGCCGGAAGCGTTCCTTACTATTGCGAGCCGCACGGCGCCCCCGGCGGAATAGGTATGGCCGGAACCATAGAAGTTCTCGGCAACTGCGAAAATGGGCAGGCCACCGGCACCCTGACTTTC
>NZ_DATFKH010000021.1:0-5129 GCF_035268745.1 Marinobacter sp. | reverse complement strand
TCGGACACGCCGAAACTGGCCGAACGGCCATCTAGCGTGGTCTGGCGGGGAAGACGGATCTAGCCCGGGCTGAACAGTGCCGCGGCGGCGTTCTGGCCTTTCAGGAAGCTTCGGCCGAAGTCGCCTGCAAGATTTCGCATTGACTCGACTGCGCCAATGACGCTGTGGAAACGGTGCTTCTGGGTTCTGTTGATGAAGCGGATGTAGTTGCCGGGGTCGATTTTGAGCCGTTCCAGGATCGGCGGCAGATTTCCGGGGATGCTACCGCGCTTGCCTTCGAGAATGGCGCGGCCGGACCAATCGACCAGTTCGAGGTAGTCCCGGATTTCATAGGGAATGGCGCGTTCCGGATCATCCGGGACTTCATCAGTGAATGGCATCAGGCGGCCAATCGCCGTGCGCAGGTCCTCTGGGATCTCGTTGAGCGCCGCTTTGTCCCCTGCGGCGATCTTTGAATCCTGCTCCAGAATCCGCTGCTGGATCGAGGTGTAGTCGGATTCCTCCGGCGTGTGTGCCATTGCCGCTCGGATCGGGTTGAGATCGACGTAGGCCATGGCCGCGATCACCGAAGCCTCGTCCAGTAACGCCTGGCTTTTGAATCTGCCTTCCCAGAAGCGGCCGGTGACATTGTCTTCGGCGTTGGCCCAGCGGGCGATCGGCTCGTTCAGGCACCGCATGAACCATGAAATGCTGAAAAGCCGCTTTCGGTATTTTCGTATCAGCGAAGATACTGCGCTCAGCTGCGCATCGGCAAGTTTTTCGCCGGCGAGATAACTCCGAACCAGCGGCGTGCCGCCGAACAATGCGAGCCAGCGTCGAGCTACTTCAGGGTCATCCCATGTCAGGGCCTGCTCCTGATCTACACAAAGTACGACGTGGAGATGATTGCTCATTACTGCGTAGCTGAGGATCCGGATCGAGAAAACCTCAGTAAGTTCGAATATACGTGCCCGAATCCAGTCCCGCCGGTGGGAGAAGTCCTTGCCTGTCAGCGGATCCTGCCCGCAGAGATACTGGCGGCGTACACACCGGCTGATGCAGTGGTAAGAGTTGGTCGCATCCAGCGAGATCTGGTTTTGCCGGGCTTGAGGCACGAGCTGCAGTGAAGTGGACTTGAGTCCAGCCTATGCCGGAGGTCCCTGCAGGGCAATCGGAAAAATGCTCGGATTTCGGTAGGAAAATTCCTACGAGGTGGGTGTCCAGACAAGATCCTCCAGACAAGATCCTAGACAAGATCCTAGACAAGATCCGCAGACAAGATCCGGTGCGAATTCAACCCGTCGAAGCCCATCGAGATGCCGGCGACGATACCGCTGCACTCACCGCGACGGCTGCGCTGTGCTAGCCTTAGCGTTAGCTAACCACTCTGATGGTCCAATCGCATATGCCATATCGACACGCGCACTGGGTTGTCCTGGCTATGCTCCCGCTAACGGTTATTGCATTCTGGCCCAGTTATTTCGGGGTCCTCGGGGCAGCCACCAGCTCGGACCATCTGCATGGGCTCACAGGTACAGCCTGGCTGTTGCTGGTGGCCGCCCAGAGCTGGACCATTCACCACGGGCACCGTCAGGCGCATCGTGCAGCCGGTCGGCTTGCCTTCATGTTGGCTCCCTTGCTGATTGCCGGCTTTGCCTACGCCACCCACGCGGGAGCGGTTAAGGCCGCGGTTGATCATCCGTTCTACGTCATGTTCGGCCAGGCGCTGCTCACGGCCGATCTCTGGATGATCATCGCTATTCCGGTGCTACTGTTTCTGGGCTTCCGACATCGTCGTCAGGTTCGGCTCCACAGCGCCCTGATGTTATCCACCCTGCTTGGCTTGCTGCCGCCCATGTTCGCGCGGTTGTATGCCGGTATCGTGCCGGGACTGACCGTTCGCGGCCCAGACACGTTCCATCGCTTCGAGAATTGCCTGCTGCTCGCGGTGCTCACCTCCCTGCTGGTGGCCGGCTGGCTCTACTGGCGAAACCGACGCGATGGTTGGCCGTGGCTACTGGCCGGGGCCATGGTGGCCATCATGCACCTGCTTTATCTGACGCTCGGGCAGACAAATGTGTGGGATCAGTGGACCGAAAGCATCGCGGCGCAACCCGCAGCATCCTGGCTCATCGGGGGCGCGATCTTCGGCTTGGCCGCGTGCCTGGCCGGCTGGCGCGCGGGGTCTGCATCGAACACCACCCGGCGGCGGGAGGACTATGCATGAAACAAGACCCGACCCCAAAATCTCCGCGACCCCAAAATCTCCGCGACCCCAAAATCTCCGGGTAAAAGCTTCGCAACTGTGATGAGGGTCCCTCCGCCTCCGCCCTTTCAGAAACAAACTGGGACATCCACCTCCAGAAGAGCCGTCAGGGATCTGTCGGTCGCAGCCGGGGATTTGGTTGCAAGAGGCCATACACCAGACCTGATCGGTTCTTAAACAACTAAATGAAAATTATGAAAAATAAATATTTGTGGATAGCATTATCAATCATCACGTTAATTATCGTCGGTGCTACGTTGCTGCCTGAACCTATTGATATGAACCTTGAGAAGATCGGGAATGGTCAGAAATCCGTGGTTTTTGTTTATGACCCCAACTTGACGGTTAGCAATCAACAAGCCACCGAAATGAACAAAGCGCGAGAAATTGTAGGCACGCAAGCCAATTTCCTAGTAGTCAGGGCCGGAGACCCTACGACTAATGATTTTAAAGAGCGATATCAGACCCGCCCAGCCGACCTGTTGTTTTTCAACGGTGATGGGGAGCTGGTTGATCGGAGGGTAGCTTTATTTGATGCAGAGGCTTTAATTGAAAAAGTCACCGACTGATAGTGCATGAAGACATAACACGCAAAGGCAGAGAATAAACACGGACATATACGGACGCCTCACCCGAGTCAAGCCTGTTTAGGGCTTTTTCGATTTGTCCGGACCGAACGCCGCTGCCTCCCTGCTGTCGGAAGTTTTTCGGATTCGGGTTGTTGCGACGAACAATGGGGCTGCTGACATATATCCGGGATCTTTGTGGAGCGTTTGGTTAGCTCCCGCCTAATAGAGAATAAAGGAGACACCCATATTCTGAAGGGCTGGTCTCGTAGGCGATGGCCCGTTCGGGATCTTCCGTCGCCTCATCGGCGAAGGGCATCAGGCGACCGATTGCCGGGCGCATGTCTTCCTGCAGTTTTTCCAGGGCCGGTTTATCCCTCGCGGCGCCCTCAGTCGGCGTTACGGAAGCCCAAATCAGGCCTGAGTGCTGGCTATACTCGCCGCTGAATTCAATCTGGTTTGTCTCATGCCCGCCATTGGTCAGTCTTTTGCCAGCTTCGTGGAACGCGCCGGCAAGCGCATTCCCGACCCGGTCATCATTTTCATGGCGTTCTATCCGGCGGCGTATTTGCTGACCGTATTGATGTCGGGATACTCTTTCGAAACCGTGGGTGCCGGCGGGGACCCGGTTCAGCACCAGATTCTCGGTATGCACAAGGCCGAGCATATGCGCTGGTTGTTCGATAATGCACTGGTGGCCAACTGGCTCGCATTTGGCAACGGCGTGCTGGGCGTAATTCTGGTCGTAATGCTGGCCGTCGGGATTGCCGAACATTCCGGACTTTTCGGGGCATTGATCAAGCGCGCCGGGGCGCATATTCCGCAGAGCCTGCTGCCCTTACTGCTGGTATTGATCGGAATTCTGAGCTCGGTAGCCACGGATGCCGGCTACCTGGTGCTTATTCCTCTGGCCGGCTTGCTGTATGCCGGTCTGGGCCGGAACCCGCTGATCGGTATGGCGGCGGCTTTTGCCGGTGTGTCGGCCGGGTTCAGCGCCAACGTTATTCCCGGGCCGATTGACGCGATCATCGGTCTCAACGCCCGGGTGTTCGCAGAGGCGCAGGGCGTGCCCTTCAGCAATGCGGCCGGTGAGGCACTCAATCCGGTGACAATGCACTACTACTTTATTATCACCTCCACCTTTGTTCTGTCGCTGACGGGCTACTGGGTCACCCGGCGTTTCGTCGAGCCGAAACTGGAGGGCGGAGAGTTCGTTGTGCCGGACGATATCAAGCCCGGGGATTTCGAGCTGACGCCGCAGGAACGAAGAGGCCTGATCGGCGCGATCCCCGGCACCCTGATTGCGATTCTCATGGTCGTTAGCCTGGCTCTTGGGCCGTTGGCGACCTATGTGGACGAATCAGGCACCGAGGTCTCGCCCTGGATGAACAATATCATCCTGCTGATCTCGCTGTTTTTCGCGGTCACGGGAATCTTTTTCGGTGTCGCGTCCGGCCGTTTCACGAAGCTGTGGAGCGTCGTGGAAGCAATGGTCAAGCAGATGGATACCATGGGTTACATCCTGGTACTGACCTTTTTCACCTATAATTTTCTCGGCCTGCTGAGCTACAGTGGCCTGGGGACCTGGATCACCTTTCTGGGTGCCGAGTTTCTGCAGTGGCTGGGCCTTCAGCAATTCCCGGTATTACTGCTGATCGGCTTCGTTTTGACCACGGCTGCGATCAACATCTTCATTGGCGGCCTGACTTCGAAATGGATGCTGCTGGGTCCGATTTTCGTACCCATGCTGTATTTCGTGAACCCGGCGATGACGCCTGATCTAGTTGCCGCGGCCTTTCGTGTGGCTGATTCTTCGACCAACATCATTACGCCGATGATGGCCTATGCCGGCGTGATCCTCGCCTTCATGCGAAAGTTCAGGCCGAACATGGGGTTCGGCGATATGCTGTTGATCATGCTGCCTTATTCTTTTGCTTTCCTATTGGTCTGGACCGCACTCCTGGTCGGCTTTTTCACCCTGGGTATACCGCTGGGGTTCTAGAAAACCGCTGGGCTTTTGGAAAACCCTAGAACAAGCCTGCAGGGGACGAGACGGAGCTTTTGCGCGAGGCGCCTGATCAGAATAAATTGGATTGTCTGCAAAACAGCTATACTGAAAGGGGTGGTGGCTCTGGTAGGAGGTCGTTTGATGACGATGTGTCTGCAGATGAAACAGGCGAGACCGGCGCGTTCCCCGCGGCCGGGAAAGCCGATCTTCGTTTTTCTCGCTCTGCTGGTGGCTACGTGCTCTGCCTCGGCCGGAACGCGTCTTTTCCTGCCAGTTTTCAGCGAGCCGGTCCCGGCCCAGATCGAGCGCG
>NZ_DATFKH010000020.1:0-25403 GCF_035268745.1 Marinobacter sp. | reverse complement strand
CTTACCCGTGTTATGCCGCCGCTGGAAGACGGCGTAGGCACCGCGCATACCTTTCTGAACCGTGGCAAGCGCTCTCTGGGCCTGGACCTGAAAAAAGCGGGTAGCGCGGACCTCGTCAAGCGCCTGGTAAAAGACTACGACATCGTAATTGAGCAGTTCCGCCCGGGGGTCATGGACAGGCTGGGCATTGGCTACGATACCCTGAAAACCATCAACCCCAACCTGATCTATTGCGCCATAACCGGCTATGGCCAGACCGGCCCGTACCGGGACCGGGCCGGCCACGATATCAACTACCTGTCCCTGGCCGGCGTATCCAGCCACAGTGGCCGCAAGGAGTCCGGCCCGCCACCGCTGGGGATCCAGGTTGCCGATGTGGCTGGCGGTTCCCATCATGCGGTAATGGGTATCCTGGCGGCAGTGGTTCACCGGCAGCAAACCGGGCAAGGGCAATACATCGACATCAGCATGATGGATACGGCTTTCGCCCTCAATGGAATGGCCGGTGCAGCCGCTCTTGCAGGAGGCGAGGAACAGCAACCGGAAAGCGCCATGCTCAACGGTGGCACCTTTTACGATTATTACCAGACCAGCGACGGCCGCTGGATATCCGTTGGCAGCCTCGAACCACAGTTCTCTGCCCGGTTGTGCGATGCCCTGGACATCCCGGAGATGAAAAGTTTCGCTCTGAGCCAGAACCCTGAGCATCAGCAAACTATCCGCGAGGCCCTGAAAGCCGCTTTTGCCCAGAAAACCCTGGCGCAGTGGCAGGACGTATTCGCAGGCGTGGATGCCTGCGTGGAGCCGGTGCTGACGATTACCGAGGCTGCTGAACACCCGCAGATAAAAGCGCGAAATATGGTTATTGAGGTGGCCAAAGGGGATAGCCGTTCCCAGAAACAGATCGGCCATCCCATCAAGTTCAGTGCGACGCCCTGTGAAAGCCGTTTTACGGGGCGGGCATTGGGTGCGGATAACGAGGAGATCTGAAAAACACCAGGCAATGACCTTTGCCGAATTTATAATTCCGAGGCGTTCCGGAGCGTTATCGAGGCACCTAGAATCGCGTTAAAGCCAAGAAATGAAAGTGGCATCATTTCTTAGTGGGGAAAGCGTTTGTCTGCTAATTTGTGAGAGTGAGTCACCTTTGCTCATCACAACAATTACAATGGACAAACAACTATGAAATTACATCGCAGATCTCACAGAAGCGCTGACAAAGGCGTATTGCGGGCTGCTGGACTAGCGCTGGCCAGCAGCCTGCTGATTACAGGATGTTTCGACGATAGCAGCTCTTCCGGTCCGGCTACCTCAGTGAACGAACAACTCTTCCCGGCAGACGGCAAATTTGAGGCAAATATAAGGAGAACGACGAACGGGGTTCCGCATATAAAAGCGGATAATCTTGCATCAGCAGCCTTCGGACATGGTTATGCCCAGGCCCAGGATAACGTATGCGTTCTGGCGGAGGCGTTTGTAAAAGCCAGGAGTGAGCGCGCAAAGTATTTTGGGCCGGGTGAAAACAACAATAATATTATCAACGATTTCAGCTTCAAAGCTCAGGATATACTCAGTGGTGCAAAGGCAGAGTTCCCATCGTTGAGTGAGGAAAGCCGAGCCATGGTCGAAGGTTTTACTGCCGGGTATAACCGCTATGTCAGCGAAGCCGACCCCGGGACCTTACCCCTCGAATGCCGTGACCAGCCGTGGGTAAAGCAAATTGCGCCAACTGACTTGCTGGCTCATTATCGAATTGTGGGCCAGCGTGCCAGCGGCGCCCTGTTTGCCACTGGTGTCGCTTTTGCCGCCGTGCCACCGGGTGAATCAGCAGAGCCCGTTCCGGCCCCGCCCGTCATCAGCTTCGGCAATGAACCCGCTAGCAGGTTGCAAGTAACAGCAGCTGCCCGTAGTAACGCCCGCAAAATCGATAACTTCGTGGATACCGGGCTGGCCAGTAACGCCTGGGGTATCGGTTCTGAACTTACCGAAAACGGAAAAGGGGCATTACTGGCAAACCCCCATTTCCCCTACACCGGCCACAGGCGCCTCTACCAGGCCCAACTGACCGTACCAGGCTACCTGAACGTCAATGGCGCCGGTCTTCTGGGTACTGCCATTCCGCTGATCAACTTCAATGAGCATCTGGCCTGGTCCCATACCGTGACCACCAGCCGCCGTTTCACCTGGTATGAACTGGAACTGAAGTCCGGCGACCCGCTCACGTACATCAAGGATGGCGTTGAAAAACCAATCACTTCCAGAAATATTCAGATTGAAGTGAATGTGGGTGGCCCGGAACCCGTTATCTTTGAGAGAACCTTCTGGTTTTCGGAATTCGGCCCGATGCTGGCTGCTAACGAGGTAAACGATGCCTTCCCTGCTTGGGGCGGTAACGGCCTGGTGAATGGCAAACCGGCGGCCTACACCTACAGAGATGCCAATGCCAATACTTCCGGTTTGTTGGACACATGGCTCGGCATGAGTCGGGCGGGCAACCTTGAGGAATTCAAGGATGTGTTCCGCGAGTGTGGGTCAACGCTCTGGACCAATACCACCTATACGGATGATCAGGGTAACGCCTACTACATTGACAGTAGCTCTGTGCCCAACCTTTCCGGAGCGGCTCTGGCTGTCCTTGATTTCAAGCGCACTGCCAGCCCGGCGTTTAACGCGTTGTTTGAAAGAGGTATCACACTACTTGATGGCTCAAAATCCCGTGATGACTGGATTGAAGGTGAGTGCGCAGGGTTGGTGCCGTTTGAGAGCAAGCCTCAATTGCAGCGCACAGACTGGGTACAGAACTCCAACAGCAGCCATTGGTCTACCAACCCCGATGAGTTCCTGACGGGTTTCTCGCCTCTGTTCGGCGCCGAGAATGCGCCGATTAACCCCCGCACCAGACTTGGCATCAGGATGCTTCAGAACCCGACTGACCCGGGGCTGGATTCAAACACCAATCCACCAGCAGGGCAGGACGGAAAATTCAGCGCAAGGGATCTGATCGACACCATCTGGAACAACCGCGCCTGGTATGCCGAACAGTTCCTGCCAGAGCTGCGTGCTCGTTGCGCTATTGTGGGAGCCAGCCCGGTCAATGTACCTCAGGCGCTGCTGCCAACAGAGCCAGCGGTAACATCGCCAGGCACGCAGGAAGTGACTGCAGGCTGTCAGGCAATGCTCGGCTGGAACGGAACCTACGATCTGACCAGCACTGGCGCTCATCTGTTCAGGGCATTTATCGACATCTACAACCGTAGCTTCCCGGACGACCTGACCACGCCGTTTAACCCGGCGGATCCGGTTAATACACCGGCAGACCCGTCAACCAATAATCGGGGGACGAATGACGACCCTATGCTCCAGTCCCTGGCTGCTGCCATGGTGCTGCTGAACGATGCCGGCATTGCACTTAATAGCCCGCTGGGCGAGGTTCAGTACTATCAGCCCACTGGAGGGGTCCCCCCGGGTGGTGATCCGGCAAATGCCCAGGCGCTCTCTGCCAGAATTCCATGGCACGGTGGTGACGGTAATGTAGAAGGTGCATTCAATGCGATCGGTGTGGTGGATAATAATTTTGCTGAAGATACCCGCATTCCGCGAGTGAATACGGCTGATTACGAAGATGGTGAGGGAGCCCGCTTTGCCGGGGGTGTTTCCCCGGATGATGGCGAAGGCTGGCTGATTGCTCGTGGAACAAGCTGGCATTTCGGGTTGGAATTCACGGAGGAGGGGCCACAGGCCTATGGCCTGACGAGCTATTCCCAGTCCACCGATGCGGAGTCGGATTTCTTCGTGGACCAGAGCATGCGTTACTCACAGAAAGATGCGAGGAAGCTCTTCTTTACGGATGCGGAGATTGAGCAGAATCTTTTGCCTGGAGGGGAGGCCACTATAAGCAACTGATGGTTTTCGGAAGAACCGGAAAGTGGGCGCGGCTCGTTTTCCCTGAAGGCCCCGGTGCTCCGGTATCGGGGTTTTCTTGTGCCTCAAGTTATTGGGCGAAACCGAATAAAAAAGCCCTCGCGGCTGCGAGGGCTTTTTTGCATGTCGGGGAGGGGCCGGGCCCCTGTGCCCTTTCGGGGTAGGAGGTTTAGTTCTCTACGACAGACGCATCGACCACGGTCGTAGCGGTGCCGGAGTTACCGATCATCAGCGCGGCCTGGGTCACCATTTCCGCGAATACAGCTGAGTTATCCGCGGATACTGGAGTGCCATGAGTTCCCTCAATGTACCGGGTGATCGCAGGCAGAGTGCCATCTTCACCGGTTTTGGAGGCGCCCAGCGTCGCGGCCACAGGCTCAGTCCCGGCCAGCGGTGCGGCGAAGGCGTTGCCAAGGGTATTACCAGCTTCCGCACTGTTCGGGATAACAGTGTCTCCAATCACTTCAGACAGCAGAATACCCGCTGGAGCTCCACCATTCAGGTGATTATCAGAGAAATTGATGGGGTCGACTGTATCGAGTGCCGCCTGGAAGACGTTGAAGTACGTTTCAAGATTGGCATCACCTTGCTCAAGACCAGCTGCCGCTGCCAGGCCGCCAAGAATTTCGGGTGCAAAGGCAGGAGAGTTCTCGAGCAGGCGAACAATGCCGCCACCCGGGGTCAGCAGGTTGGCAGCGACAACGTCATCACTTGTTTTTGGCGAACCGGGAACCCCAAGAGCAATCTGGTTCTGATTGGACGCAGCGATGAACGGTGAGCCATTAATGGTTCCGAGGGAGTGTCCTACAAAATAGACGTTTGTGGTGTCCAGGGTTCCTCCCGGTGCAGGACCGTTAAAGTCGATGGCACCCAGGCTGGCGCGCAGATTCATCATGTCCACCGATCCCTGACGGAGGTTGTCACGACCATTCAGGAAATTGGTCAAGTTGATGAACAGACTACCTGACTCATCCTCGCCGGCCGCAACGGCGGGATCAAACTCCATCTGCACCGGTTGGTTAGCTTCGTTGGCAAAGAAGTTGAAATGGCGCTCATTTTCGGTGGCGGCGATGCCGGGAACGGTGCTTCCGGGGCTGGCAACGGTGTTTTCAGCGGAGCCGAGGAATCCAATCGCGGCATCAAGTTCAGCGCCGAAACCACTCGAACCACCGCTCAGCACGGTGTTGATGGTTGCCTGGGCATCGGTGGCATCCTGGCTCGTCGCAGTCCTCACAAAATCCAGGTTCAATTGCCCTGCAATCAGCGCTGCAACTGTAGTTGGGGTTGGCGCCAGGCTGGCTGGCAGTTCATTGTCCTGACCGGCTTCAAGCAATGACGTCGCCAGGGCTTCCAGGGATTCCTGCGAAGTTGGAGTTACACCATGCAGAGGTTGGTCAATGGCTACGATAGCGACATTGGCCGCGTCAGCCAGGGCACTGCCGAACGTCAGTGCAGCGCTGCGGTCAGTGGTGATGCCGTGTTGATAGATCACTGTTCCACCACTTACGTCACCATCCGACGGGTAAAGTACCAAAAGAGGTACGTTAACCATCTCGTTGACTTCCGGGAACGGGAAAACGTAGTTCACAACATCGCTGACAGTTTCGTCTTGTTGAGGTATTTCCAGACCGAGGGCTGAGAAGGCGTTATTCAGAACGGCCGCAAGGTCATTGTCCGCGTTCCAGGACTCGGTTTGCAGAGGTGAGCCGTTCGGACCGCTGGGGACTCCCAGGTAATACGGCAGTTCAATTGACCCTTGCACGATGTTTACTGAACCAGGAGCTACAATTTGTCCAAGTGGAGTTGATGCCAGGGTTACATCGTTCGTGCCTGCCAGATCAAGGGAAACAGCTCTGGTCTCCGGTGTTGGCAGAAGGTCAGCGAAACCGCCACCGGCAGCGGGCGTGTTGGCTAATGCAAAACCGACACAATCGATGGCGATCTGGCCGGTAAGGGTGCCACAGCCGGCCGGCGGTGGAGCGGAAAAGATCGGAGACAAGGCAGCCTCAATATCCGTATCCGGGAATCCCGCCACTGCGCCATCGGCTGCAACTTGGACGTCGCTGAAGTCGACTTCGCCGTCAGAGTTGAGGTCTAGCTCAGTATCTACAACAGCTTCTGCTGCGGAAATACGGATAAACGATGTCAGCTGGTCGGAAAACCATGCCGCAGGCTCGGTGATGTATTGCAGAACCCGCTCGTCGTTCGAGGTCGTAAAGCTATAGGACATGGCGACATTGTTGGCGGTAAGAGCGTCGGCCCCCGCTGCCAGACGGGCGTTGTTCGTCACCTGGAAATAGTTCGTAGCGATGTTTTCCCAGAAGGAGTTGACCAGAGTGCGAACCGGTTCAAGGGAACTGGTGCCCAGGGGTTGTGTCTCGTCAGTGAGGTTGGCGTAGCTGGGAGATTGGGTAATAGGGTCGCCGTTGATATCCAGAACCTCGTTGGTAACAACCACGACGTAACGCTTTTGCGGGTCAAGAGGAGTCAACGGATTGATGCGAATGGCAGATTGGCCATCCAGCTGAACAATGTCGGCTTCGTAGGCAGGGGATGCTGCCAGACCGGCCAGTTCCGCGCCTGCACCTGCGTCGCCGCCAGCAGCAAGAGCAGCAGTCACTGCAACCGGAATAGTGGGTGGCTCCCCAATGCCGAGCCCCCGTACCGGGTCCCCACTGGCATAATCAAGCCCGATCAAAAACACGTTTTGACCGGGGTTCGGGATTACGCTGGTCGGATCAGTCGGGTCAGTAAAAATGAAGGCACGGGAATCAACACTGGTTTCATCTATCTGGCCATTAAACTGAACAACGGCCGGCGCCACGGTAGATGCACCACTGAGAGAGTTCAGTGCTGTGGTAACAGGTGGAGTAGTGTCAGCGACACGGAAGGTTCCATCGCCGGCAACGGAGTCAAAAATCAAATCGTTGGGGATTGGCAGTTGGCTGGTCACCGGATTAAAAACAGGCCAGGTCTTGCCATCAATCTCCGGGTTATTTATCTGAGGGTTCGGATTGGCATTACGCGCTCCGGAATCCTCGTCATCCAGGCAGCCGCTGAGCCCTAAGGAAGAAGCCACAGCCAGAGTTAGTAGTGTTTTCTTGTACATGGATAGAACCTTTTCCTGTTGTTGTGTCGTTATATTCAGCTTCTGACAGGGCCGGGCAAGCGCGGTAAACCTTGTGTCAGTCGCTTTTTCTGCTTGTTGTGGTTGTCTGAATTCCGGGCCATCAGATTAAGCCAGTTCCCATAGCTCTGACTATAGCGGCAGTAAAGCAACAGTTGATCGCTCTAAAGTGTGATTCTGATCATCAGGGCCGGACCATTCAGTCAGTGCAAGACGTCCCTAAAAAATAGTTTGCGCCTGAAGGTTTGTCGAGAGCTTCATATTAGCAGACCCGGCAGCCGCCGCGTGCCTGGCCGTCAGATTTTCTGGTAAACTGAGGGCACAATAATGCCTCCGGAATAACCAACACTGATGAGATGCCTATGACCACTTTAATTCGTCAGGATGATCTGATTGAGAGCGTAGCGGATGCGCTGCAATTCATCTCCTACTATCACCCGAAAGATTTCATTCAGGGCGTTCATGAAGCCTATTTAAAGGAAGAGTCGCAGGCGGCAAAAGATGCCATGGCGCAGATTCTGATCAACTCCCGCATGTGCGCCCAGGGCAAGCGGCCACTGTGCCAGGATACCGGCATCGTGACGGTGTTCGTCACTGTCGGTATGGATGTGCAGTGGGATGCAGACATGGCGCTGGACGATATCATCAATGAGGGCGTCCGCCGGGCCTACCTGCACCCGGACAATGTCCTGCGTGCCTCTATCCTGGCGGACCCGGACGGCAAGCGCACCAACACCAAGGACAACACGCCCGCAATTATCCATTACAAGATTGTGCCGGGTAATACCGTTGATGTGCACGTTGCGGCGAAAGGCGGCGGCTCGGAAGCCAAGTCCAAGTTTGCGATGTTGAACCCGTCGGATTCGGTGGTGGACTGGGTGCTGAAAATGGTGCCGCAGATGGGCGCCGGCTGGTGTCCGCCGGGAATGCTGGGTATTGGTATCGGCGGCACCGCCGAAAAGGCGATGGAACTGGCAAAGGAATCCCTGCTGGATCCGATTGATATTCACGATCTGCAGGCCCGGGGTGCTGCCAATCGCGCTGAAGAACTGCGTCTTGAGCTGTTCGAGAAGGTCAACGAACTGGGCATCGGCGCCCAGGGGCTGGGTGGGTTGACCACGGTGCTGGATGTGAAGGTCAAGGACTACCCCACCCACGCCGCCAACAAGCCGGTGGCGATCATTCCCAACTGCGCCGCTACCCGCCATGCGCATTTTGTGCTGGATGGTTCCGGTCCGTCCCTGCAGACGCCGCCAAGTCTGGATGACTGGCCGGAAATTACCTGGGAAGTGGGCGAGAGCGTGCGCCGGGTAGATCTGGATACGGTGACCCCGGAAGATGTGAAGGACTGGAAACCGGGTGAAACCGTGCTGCTGTCCGGCAAGATGCTGACCGGCCGCGACGCTGCCCACAAAAAGATGGTGGATATGATCGAGCGCGGCGAGGAACTGCCAGTCAATATGAAAGGCCGCTTTATCTATTACGTCGGTCCGGTGGACCCGGTGCGCGAGGAAGTGGTCGGCCCCGCCGGCCCCACCACCGCCACGCGGATGGACAAGTTCACCCATACCATGCTGGAAAAAACCGGGCTGACCGGAATGATCGGCAAGGCCGAGCGTGGCCAGGTGGCGATTGACGCGATTCGCGAATTCGGTGCCGTCTATCTGATGGCGGTTGGCGGATCGGCCTATCTGGTGTCCAAAGCCATCAAAAAAGCCGAGGTGGTGGCGTTTGAAGAACTGGGTATGGAAGCTATCTATGAGTTTGAAGTGGAGGACATGCCGGTGACTGTGGCCGTGGATTCCAAAGGCTCGTCGGTTCACCAGACAGGTCCTGTCGAGTGGCATGACAAGATTATTGCCGCCAAGGCCGTCTGATTTGTTAGCCACGGAAGACACGGAAGGACACGGAAAACGAAAGAAGCAAAAATTTTGGTCTTTCATCCTTTTGTCCGTGTTTTCTGTGTCTTCCGTGGCTAAAAAGCCCTTTAATCCCTTCCGCTCTGCGCTTGCTGCAGCCGCTGCTGATAACGCTCCCGCCAGCCATAAGCCTCGCTGCGATTCACCAACAGGCTTTCCGTCTCGCCGATTTCAAGGCGCAGCGACAAATCATGAATCAGCGATCTATACTGCATTGGTACAGGACCTGCAGACCTGGCCCATAGATTGACAACCAGGCCTGCTTTCAGACTGAAATCCGGAACCAGGGAACATAACGGTGCCAGCGCCCGATCTCACGAGCATTACCCGCAAGCTGATTGCCCAGGAAGCTCTACCTGATACCTACGCGGATACGGTCAGCAGGGTCATCCTGCCTCTGGCGGAGCACATCAGGCGTCTTCGCGAGGAGCGCCAGCGGCCGCTGGTGGTCGGTATCAAC
Organism: Marinobacter sp.; assembly: GCF_035268745.1. GTDB lineage: Bacteria > Pseudomonadota > Gammaproteobacteria > Pseudomonadales > Oleiphilaceae > Marinobacter. Next base: position 15,976 of record NZ_DATFKH010000020.1, on the reverse strand, counting down.
GGTGCCCAGGGCACCGGTAAATCCACGCTGACGTTATTCCTGAAGGAACTGTTATCCGACCTCTACCAGGTGCCAACCGCCAGCTTTTCTATCGATGATCTGTATCTCACCCGGGCCGGGCGGGAACGGTTGGCGGCGGAATGGCATCCGTTGATGCGCACCCGGGGCGTTCCGGGTACCCACGATCTGACCCTGGGCCGAGAGGTGATCGAACGTCTGACGAGCGCCGGCGAAGGCACCAGAACAGCGATTCCCGCGTTTGACAAATCCCGCGATGATCGCGCCCCCGAAGCCGACTGGCCGGTTTACCAGGGCCGGGCAGAGGTGGTCTTGCTGGAGGGCTGGTGTGTCGGTGCCGTGCCCGAGGACAGCGATTCGCTGGCGAAGCCCATTAATACCCTCGAGCTATGTGAAGATATAGACGGGGCCTGGCGGAGCTTTGTTAACCAGTGCCTGAGCAAAGAATACACGCAGTTTTTCGAACAGATTGACTGCCTGATCATGCTGAAGGCGCCTTCAATGGACGCCATCCTGAAATGGCGCACCCTTCAGGAGCACAAGCTCGGTGCAAAAATCCGGAGTGCACCAAGACAGGGCGGTACCAGGCAGGCCCCGTCGCGCCTGATGACCGAAGAGCAGATCTTCCGGTTCATCATGCACTACGAACGGATCACCCGCGCCTGTCTGGCCGAAATGCCGGCCCGAGCCGATGCACTAATCCAGGTAGACGACAACCATAACTTCAGTGAACCGCTGATCCGTCAGCGCCTGTAAAGGAAACGGCCATGCCCAAACCCCGCCTGATCGTTTTTTCCGACCTGGATGGCACCCTGCTGGATCATGAAAGCTATGACTGGTCACCTGCCAGGCCCGCCATTGAACGCCTTGCCGCCTCTGATATTCCGGTGGTGCTGAATTCCAGCAAGACCATCGGCGAGATCCGCGAGGTCCGCGAACGCATGGGCAATGAGGCCCCGTTTATTGTCGAGAACGGGGCAGCGGTGGTGATTCCGCCGAACTGTTTTGAATCGCCCGGGGAGCAGGTGATACGTTTTGGCGCACCACGCCGCGAGGTGTTGGCACTGCTGGCAGAGCTTCGCAACGAAGGCTTCGAGTTTTCCGGTTTTGCCGATATGACAGCCGCTGAAATAACCCGGCATTCCCGGCTGTCCGAGGCCCAGGCCGAGCTTGCCAGGGACCGTATCGCAACCGAGCCGCTGCTGTGGCTCGGGGACGAGGACTCGCTGGCGGTTTTTCGCCAGAAACTTGAAGCCGCCAATTGTCGTCTGGTGCAGGGCGGCAGATTTCTTCACGCCATGGGCGAGTTTGATAAAGCCGATGGGGTCCGATTTTTGCTGAAGAAATACCGGGAGCAGAACCCGGTGTGCCGGCTGGTGGCAATTGCACTGGGCGACAGCCCCAACGACCAGCATATGCTGGAGCAGGCCGATGTGGCTGTGATCGTGCGGGGAGTGCACTCGGAAAACGTTGTACTGCCGTCCCAGAGTCGCGCCATACGCTCGCTCAAGGCAGGCCCGGGCGGATGGAATGACTGTATTCTGAATCTGCTGATTGAATACGGCTACTGATCAGCGGTTAAAACAATAGGAAAGCGCCATGGGCGATTTTTATCAGAACGGAATAATCACAACGCTCCATAACCTGGTCCGCCGGCCGGTGGAAGATCTGGAAAAGGAGCTGATGAGCTTTCGCAGGGAGCGGCCGATGTCGCTGGTGTTGCCGTCGCTCTATTCAGAGCTTGAAGGGCCGGCGCTGAAGAATATTGTCAATGAACTGGTCCGGGTGCCCTACCTTGAACAGATCGTGATCGGACTGGACAGGGCCGACGAAGCCCAGTATCGGCACGCTCTGGAATACTTCGCGAAACTGCCCCAGCACGTGCGGGTGCTCTGGAACGACGGGCCACGGCTGCGGGCTCTGGACATGAAATTACAGGAGAAAGGGCTGGCGCCGACGGAAATGGGGAAGGGGCGTAATGTATGGTACTGCTTTGGGTATACCCTGGCCTGCGGTCGCAGCAAGGCGGTGGCCCTGCACGATTGCGATATTCTGACCTATTCCCGGGACCTGGTCGCCAGGTTGATTTATCCGGTCGCCAACCCCGGTTTCAATTACATGTTCTGCAAGGGTTATTATTCCCGGGTGGCGGACGGTAACATGAACGGTCGGGTCAGCCGGTTGCTGGTGACGCCACTGATCCGTGCGCTCAAGAAAGTCGCTGGCCCCAATGATTACCTGGATTATCTGGACAGCTTCCGCTATCCGCTGGCCGGTGAGTTTTCCTTCCGCACGGATGTGATCAACGATCTGCGAATTCCCAGTGACTGGGGGCTGGAGGTGGGCGTGCTGTCGGAAATGAAGCGCAACTACGCCACTAACCGCCTGTGCCAGGTGGACATTGCCGACACTTACGATCACAAGCATCAGGACCTGTCGCCGGAAGACGCCAGCCGGGGCCTGTCGAAGATGAGCACCGATATCAGCAAGGCCCTGTTCCGGAAACTGGCCACCAATGGCGAGATTTTTTCCAATGAGAAATTCCGCACTATCAAGGCCACGTATTACCGGATTGCCCTGGATTTTATTGAAACCTACCAGAGCGATGCGGTGATCAACGGCCTGAGTTTTGATCGGCACAAGGAAGAAAAAGCGGTGGAACTGTTTGCCCAGAACGTTATGCGGGCTGGGGCCTATTTTCTCGATAACCCCATGGATACGCCCTTCATTCCAAGCTGGAACCGGGTGGCCAGTGCCATCCCGGATATCAAGGAGCAGTTGATGGAAGCGGTGGAGCTGGACAATGAGGAGTATTCCCGCCTGTGAGTAACAGTCTCCATCACAAGCTGACGGCCATGCTGGGTGTGGTTTATCCGGCCCTGGACACTCCGGCTCTGGCGACCCGATTGCTGGCAACCATGGGGCTGGCGGATGACGCCCCGGCGCCACCGGCGCACCAGAACAACTGGGACGAGTCGGTGGTGATGCTGATTACCTACGCTGACACCATACAGGCCGCGGGTGAGAAGCCCCTGAAAACCCTGCACCGGTTCCTGGATGACTGCCTCAGTGAGACGGTTTCTGTGGTTCATCTGCTGCCGTTCTTCCCCTTCAGCTCCGATGACGGTTTCTCGGTGATGGACTATCTGGCGGTCAACGAATCCCATGGGGAATGGACAGATGTCGAGGCGATTGCCGGCAGCTATCAGGTGATGTCAGACCTGGTCATCAACCACATGTCGGCCCGAAGCCGCTGGTTCGAGAATTTCCGAAAGCGGATAGATCCGGGCAAGGACTATTTTTTCGAGGCCCGGCCCGGTGACGATCTGAGCGCGGTAGTGCGGCCCAGAACCTCGCCGCTGCTGACCGCCGTGCAGACAGACGATGGCGAGCGCCACGTATGGTGTACCTTCAGTGAAGACCAGGTGGACCTGAATTTCGCCAACCCGCAGGTGCTGAACGAGTTTGTCGGAATTATCCGCTATTACCTTGAGCGGGGTGTCACCTATTTCCGGATGGACGCAGTGGCATTTCTCTGGAAGGAAGTGGGCACGTCCTCGATTCACCTGCAGCAGACCCATGAACTGATCAAGATCCTGCGGCTGCTGATGGAACACCATACGCCGGAAAGCGTGGTGGTTACCGAAACCAATGTTCCCAACCGCGAGAACCTGACTTACTTCGGTAACGCCAACGAAGCCCACGTCATCTATAATTTTTCATTACCACCGCTGCTTATCAATACCATGGTCACCGGTAACTGCCGCCACCTTAAAACCTGGCTGATGAGCATGCCGCCGGCACAGATGGGGACCACCTATCTCAACTTCATTGCCTCCCATGACGGGATAGGGCTGCGGCCGACGGATGGCCTGCTGGATGATAGCGAGAAGCAGCGACTGATCAATACCATGGAATCCTTCGGCGCCCGGGTGTCCTATCGCCGCACGCCGGATGGCAAGGATCAGCCCTATGAAATGAACATCGCTCTGTTCGATGCATTAAAAGGCACAGCGGAAAGGGGCGCGGATCACTGGCAACTGCAACGTTTTATCTGCGCCCATACCGTGATGCTGGCGCTGGAAGGTATTCCCGCTTTCTACATTCACAGCCTGTTCGGTAGCGAAAATGACTATGCCCGGATGGAAAACACCGGTCGGTTCCGCTCCATCAACCGCTCCCAGTGGCAGATAGACCATTTGGAGAGCCAGCTGGCGGACCCGCAGACTCATCACCACCAGGTGTTCAAGGAACTCAAGCGGCTGATTGCCATCAGGCGCCGACAGTCGGCGTTTCATCCCAACGCTACCCAGTTCACGCTGCACCTGGGACTGCAGCTGTTCGGTTTCTGGCGCCAGAGCATGCGTCGTGACCAGTCCATTTTCTGCATTCACAATATCTCCGATGCGGTGCAGGAAGTCTCGCTGGCGGAAATCAACCTGATCGGTACCGATCACTGGCAGGATCTGATCTCCGGCATGGCGATTGATGACCTTTCCGGCAGCATAACGCTGAAACCTTACCAAAGTGTGTGGTTGTCGAACCGGGATTAATGGCAGAATGCGGCCATGTCTACCATACCCAAGCCCCGCATTCTGCTGCTGTCCGCTTACGACGCGGGCAGCCACAGGCGTTGGCGGGAGCAGCTGGCCGCCAGCCAGCCGCAATTCCAGTGGGACATGCTGGCACTGCCGCCCCGGTTTTTCCGCTGGCGGATTCGCGGTAATGCGCTGAGCTGGCTGAATGAACCGGCGCTGCACAAATCCTGTGACCTGCTGATTGCCACTTCCATGGTGGACCTGGCCGCGATTCGCGGATTTCACCCGCACCTCGCCGGTACGCCCTGCCTGCTTTATATGCATGAAAACCAGTTTGCCTATCCGGATTCCGGCCAGCAGCATTCCAGTGCCGAGCCGCGGATGGTGAATCTGTCCAGTGCGATTGCCGCTGACCGGGTGCTGTTTAACAGTGCCTGGAATCGCGGCAGTTTTCTGAACGGCGCCCGGGATTTTCTGGACCGGATGCCCGATGCGCTGCCGGATGGTCTGGTTGCGGGGCTTGGTGATAAATCCCGGGTTTTGCCGGTGCCCATCGAAGACCACCTGTTCCGGCCGGCTTGCCGACGATTGCAGACCGACTGCCCGCATCTGCTGTGGAACCATCGCTGGGAATACGATAAAGCACCGGACCGGCTGTTATTGTTGCTGGACGCGCTCGCGGATATGGGGCAGGATTTCCGGCTGAGCGTGGTTGGTGAGCAGTTCCGCAAATCACCCGGCGCCTTTGACCAGATCAGGCGGCGCTATGGCGCCCGGATCCTTGCCTGGGGTTTTCTGCCGGAACGGGCAGAGTACGACCAGCTGCTGGCGCAGGCCGATGTGGTGGTGTCCACGGCTCTGCATGATTTTCAGGGCCTGTCGGTGCTGGAGGCGATGGCCTCAGGCTGCCTGGCTCTTGCCCCGGATCGCCTGGCGTACCCGGAGTATGTGCCGGCCAGTCAGCGTTACGCCAGCCACGAAAACGATTCCGGGGCGGAAGCGCTGGCCGCGGCGCGAACCCTGAAGGCGCTGCTTGAATTACCGGAACAGATTGAACGCCGGGCGCCGGAGCCCTGGCGTCTGAGTCATTTACAGCAACAGTACTACCAGGAAATCCGGACCTTGTTGAATCGCGATCAGGCCCTATCACGGGCGGGGGAAATGTAAAGATGACAAAAGCCATCAGGGTCACTGGTGAATCACTGAGCTGGGAAGAGTGCGAGCCGGTCGTTGACGTGCCGGAAGATCATGTGGCCATTGATATAGCCTGGACCGCTGTTAATCGCGCTGACCTGATGCAGCGGGCAGGCGCCTACCCGCCACCGCCCGGCGCTTCGGACATTCTGGGCCTTGAGGTCAGCGGAACCATCGCCAGCGTGGGCGCGGGCGTGAGGACGCTGAAGCCGGGTGACGAAGTCTGCGCCCTGCTGACCGGGGGCGGTTACGCCACCCGGGTCGTGGTACCCGCGGTGCAGGTATTGCCAGTGCCCAGGGGCTATGGCCTGCGGGAGGCCGCGGCAATCCCTGAGGCGTTCGCCACCGCCTGGCTCAACCTGTACCACGAAGCGCAGCTGAAACCGGGTGAAAAAGTGCTGGTGCACGCTGCTGCCAGTGGTCTGGGCACCACCGTTATTCAACTGGCTACGGCGCTCGGCAACCCGGTATTCGCGACCGCCAGCACGGACGACAAGCTGGAAATCTGCAAGCGCCTGGGAGCCTCCGGTTGCTGGAATCGCAGTAACGGATCCTTCGTTGAGGCCGTGACCAGCTGGGGTGGCGTGGACATGGTGCTGGATCCGGTGGGGGGCAGCTACATTCCCGATGATCAGAAGGTCCTGAACGTGGATGGCCGGATCGTGCTGATCGGGCTGCTGGGCGGACGCATGGGCGAGGTGGATCTGGGGCTGATGCTGGTAAAGCGCCAGCGTCTGATCGGCTCGACCCTTCGTTCACGCCCGGTCAACGATAAGGGCGATGTGATGAGCGCCCTGTATCAGAATGTCTGGCCGTTGCTGGCCGCCCGCCAGATCGAGCCGAAGATTGACTGTTCCTGGCCGATTGAGGAAGCCGAAGCCGCTATGGCCTATGTTGCGGCTAACAAGAATGTCGGCAAGGTGTTGCTGGAAGTTACGGGGTCAGACCCCGCGCCATTTTGCGAGGCAAAATGCACTGGGGTCTGACCCCTTGATCATTTAGCGGGCAGGGCCCCGAAGGTCTTTCACCCGCACTTCCAGGATTTCTGCGCTGGCGTTTTCCGGCGCTATCGGTGGCTCTGCCAGCAGCTCGATCCGCGACCAGAAGCGTTTTGGCCAGTGCCGCATGGCCGGGCCCCCACAATGGCTGAAAAAGCTGCCCCAGAGCCCGCGCAGGGCCATGGGTACCACCGCAACCGGCCGGCGTTGCAGGATCGTGTCAACGCCGCGGCGGAATGGCGCGATCTCGCCATCGCTGCTCAGCCGTCCTTCCGGAAAAATACAGACCACGTGGCCCGCCTTCAGCTCGTCATCAATACGGTCGAACGCGGCCTGGCAGATATCAGGAACAGTATCCTTTGGTCCGATGGGGATGGCTCTGGCCATCCGGAAAATGCCGCCCAGCAGAGGCGTTCTGAAAATCTGGTGATCGATAACGAACCTGACTGGCCGCCGCACCGCACCGGCAATCACCAGGGCGTCCAGATAGGTCACATGATTACACACCAGTAGCACCGGGCCTTGATCAGGAATATTGTGAAGGCCCTGATGTTTTACGCGGTAAATGCTGTGGGACAGGACCCAGACGATAAACCGCAGGGCAAATTCCGGCAGCTGCTGGTACACAAACCCGGCAACGATCAGGTTCATGATCGACAGCACCAGGAAAAATTCCGGGATACTCAGGCCTATCACGCCCAGCATGATCACCGCCATCAGTGCACTGACCACCATAAACAGGGCATTGAACACGTTCAGGGCCGCAATTACCTTGGCTCTCCGGTCTTCCGGGGTCTCGTGCTGTATGAACGCATAGAGCGGCACGATAAACAGCCCTCCGAAAAATCCGATGCCCAGCAGGTCAATGGCAATTCGCCGGTACCCGGCATCCGCGACAATGGTCCACCAGCTGGCAGGGGAGGGATCGCTGGGCATGCTCAGGTAAAGATCCACGCCGAACAGGGTAAGACCGAGTGAACCGACAGGTACTATGCCCAGTTCTATCCGATGGCCGGATAATCGCTCGCAGGCCATGGAGCCCAGGGCAATGCCGATGGTAAAAATGGCCAGCAGGAGGGTGACAACGGTTTCGTCGCCCTGCAGGTTGGTCTGGGCGAAATTGGGGAACTGGGTGAGGTAGGCCGCCCCCAGAAACCAGAACCAGGAAATGGCCAGGATGCACAGCAGGACCGAATGGTTCTCCGTGGCCAGGCGCATCAGGCGCCAGGTTTCCCGGAAGGGATTCAGGCCAATGGCAATGTTGCTATGGGTAACACCGGTTTGCGGAATCTTCCTCGCCGCCAGGTAGCCCAGAATCGCGATACCCAGGGCGCCGATAGCGGCCAGTTTATGGGGGTGGTCCAGTCCCATCAGCAGTCCCGCGGCAATTGTGCCCACCAGAATGGCGACAAAGGTGCCCATTTCCACCAGGGCGTTGCCGCCCACCAGTTCATCGTCCTCCAGCACCTGGGGCAGGATGGCGTATTTGACCGGGCCGAAGAATGTGGACTGGGTGCCCATCAGGAAGAGCAGAAGCAGCAGGAGTTCATACCACTGGTACCATAGGCCAAAGGCGGCGATCGCCATAATGAGGATCTCGGCCAGTTTTACCCAGCGGATAAATCCGGATTTTTCATATTTGTCGGCCATCTGGCCGGCGATGCCGGAAAACACGAAGAAGGGCAGAATGAACAGAAACGCCGCCAGGTTGACCACAACATCGATGGTCATGCCAGCCAGACCACCGGCGGTATAGGTGATCAGCAGTAACAGTACGTTCTTGAACAGGTTGTCGTTGAAGGCCCCGGAGAACTGGGTCAGGAAAAAAGGCAGGAAGCGTTTCTGTGAAAGCAGCCGGAACTGGCTCTGGTCGGCCATGATTGCAACCTTTCGCTATTTTGTAAAAGTGCCACATTCTGCCATACCTGCGGGGCCAGAACGTGACACCGGGGAATCAGGCCGGCGCATCCGGCCATGATGCGGGAACCACAAACACCCGGTTGTGCTCGCGCCAGAAACCCTGCTCTGAATCATACTCAAGCACCGCGAACAGGCGCGGTGCCCCGGTTGCGCGGACCATCTCCAGTGCCTGTTCGGCGTCGCGGCTGTCAGGCGGCGCGTCCTGACGCCAGGCACCAAGCCAGTGAGGTTTGACGAGTGGCACCCACTGGCCCCTGAGAGTCTCCGCCAGGGTCCCTGAACGGTTCATGCGGTCGAAGTCGTCGATGCCGAGCCATTCGCCGCGCAGATGGTTCGGGGCCACACCTTTCGGTGACGGTAGCTGCTGACTGACCGGATAGAACAGATAGCCCGGCATGAAAACCCCTGTCCGCACTGGCACCGGAAGGTTCAGGGCGTCAAGGAGATTCCGGGTTTCAGGCCTTTCGGTCAGCCGGCTCTGGTGTGAGATCAGCCGTTGCGATTTCAGGTCAAGGCGATCGTGGGCATTCGGCCCGTACCAGAGCGGCGCGGTCCGGGTGTTGCCGGGCTGGGCGGCAGTGCAGCCGAGGTAGAACTTGACCGCGATTTCATGGTGCTCAACCGCCTGATCGACAGGGTTGCGCACGATAAAATCCAGCTCACCCAGAGTAATGCCGTTACCTCTGACCGGCTGATTGCTGAGCAGAATCTCCCAGCCCAGCAGATCGCCGAGCAGGCAGTGGTAAAGATTTTCGAAGTATTTTCCCAGCCGCTGTGCCGGTTTTTCCGTCAGCACCGCGGGGCCTGTTTCCGGTGCCTTATCCCACGCCCCGAGCCGGCCTTCCAGATCCCCGGGCAGGTATCCCGACAGATCAAACCTGACCGCCGGGCCGATCAGTTGCGGGGCCCGGCACATCCAGGCCAGATGGCGGACCGCAGGCACACGGTACTGGGCGATGGCCGCAGAGAAAGCTGCAGAGGAAACGGCGGGGTCAGGTTGCTGGTTCATGCCCGCAGGATACCTGAAAGCGCGGGAATTTAATGGCTGCTGGCAGGACATGTCTGCAATCTTTGGGGTAAACTCGGCCAAACTTCAATTCAAAATCCAAGGACGATTCATGCTGGCTGTGATTCTCTCCGGTGGCTCCGGCACTCGGCTCTGGCCGCTTTCCCGTGAAGCTTTTCCGAAACAGTTCCTTCCGGTTGTCTCGGATGCCTCGCTGCTGGCCGAGACCATTGACCGCAGTCTCGGGCTGGACGAGCAGGTGCGGGTGCTGGCCATCACCAATGAAGAGCATCGTTTTGTGGTGGCTGCGCATCTGCAGGCTCAGGCCCCGGAGCGCACGGCAGGCATCATTCTGGAACCGGTCGGCCGCAACACCGCGCCGGCTATCGCGCTGGCGGCGCTGGCGGCGGCGGAGCAGAATCCGGAAGAACTGCTGCTGGTGATGCCTTCGGATCACGTGCTGAAAAACACCGACGCTTTCCGCGTGGCAACAGCACAGGGCGCTGAAGCGGCCAGAACCGGCAAACTCGTTACCTTCGGCATCGTCCCCGATGCGCCCCACACCGGCTATGGCTATATCAAAACCGGGCAGTCTCACGGCGCTTTTCAGGATGTCGCCGCCTTTGTTGAAAAGCCGGATCAGGCCACCGCCGAAGGCTATGTCAGTGACGGTGGCTACTTGTGGAACAGTGGTATGTTCCTGTTCCGTGCCGACCGCTATATCCAGGAGCTGGAACGCCAGCAACCGGAGATGATGGCCTGCTGCCGCGAGGCCTGGAACCAGCGCAACACCGACATGGATTTTACCCGGGTGGGAGCCGGGGCTTTCATGGCATGTCCGGCCGATTCCATTGACTATGCGGTGATGGAAAAGACCCGTGATGCCGTGGTAGTGCCGCTGGATGCCGGCTGGTCGGATGTCGGGTCCTGGTCGGCGCTGTGGGATATCCAGCCCCATGACGAGCACAACAACGTTTGCCGTGGCGACGTGATTACCGAGGAGGTCTCCGGCTCCTACATTCATTCCGAGGGCCGCCTTATCGCTGCGCTGGGGGTGACTGACCATATCATTGTTGAAACCGACGACGTGGTACTGGTGGCCGATCGCGCCCGGGTACAGGATGTCAAAAAGCTGGTGGCCCGGTTAAAGGCCCAGGATCGCCCTGAGCACCGTTTTCACCGGAAGGTGCATCGTCCCTGGGGCACCTACGAAGGTATTGCCATGGGCGAGCGGTTTCAGGTCAAGCGTATCACCGTGAAACCGGGTGCCTCGCTTTCCCTTCAGAAGCATCATCACCGGTCGGAACACTGGGTGGTGGTGAAAGGCACCGCGACAGTTAACCGGGGTGAGGATGTATTGCTGCTGACCGAAGACCAGTCCACCTACATTCCACTGGGCGTGACCCACCGGCTTACCAATCCGGGGGTGATTCCGCTGGAGCTGATCGAGGTCCAGACCGGAAGCTATCTCGGCGAGGATGATATTGTGCGCTTTGAGGACACCTATAACCGGGTCTGATACAGTTGACGCAGTGGCATCAGGACGATGCCGCTAAAACCGGAACAGGGAGAAGTTCATGGAAGACTGGCAAGGATGCCTGAGCCCCGCCTGTCAGAGGGCGCTGCAATGCGCCCGGGACAATGTCACCCGCCGGGGTGGCCACGCCATCACGCTGGAAGACTTTCTGCTGGCCATGCTGGATGAAATTCCGGAGCTGTGCCGTTTTCTCCGGCGCCAGGGTGTTGATCTGGACGAGCTGACCCGAACCATTCAGTGTGAACAACCGATTGTCACCGGAGTGCCGAGCGACAGCCTGCTGTCATCACAGATGATTTACTGGATTCACTGCGCCCGGGAAGTCAGCGGGGAAGTCTGGCTGGAATGGCCGACTCTGTTGAAGACTCTGGTTCACAGTGCCGAACGGTTGCAGGAGAAGGCGTTTGTGGCGGTGCTTGAACTGGTCACCTGCTGGCCGTTTACCGGTGCCGAAAGCCCGGGTGATGAGTGGCCGGCCTTACCCTTCGCTGCCCCTCTGGTCACGGCCGATGCCGGCTGGCTGGGGCTGGCCGAGGAAGTCAGCGTTGTTCTCTCTGCTACACCCCGCGGGCTGGTCTGGGTTTGTGGTGAGCGTGGCAGCGGCAAATCAAGCTGGTTGAGATCCTTGCTGGATATCCTGCCCGGTGGCGCCATTGAAATGGACATCCGCCGGCAAGCCGACCTGCCCGAAAGCGGTCAGTCAGCACTGCCGGTGATTGTGGAGAGCGGCCAGATCGCACCGGCCCTTATCCTCGATAACGTGTCACCGGCAGACCTGATGACGCTGATGGCAGAAGAGTTCAGTTATGCCAGAGACCTGGTGACCTCATTTCCGGGGCCGGTGTTGTTACTCGGTCCGGATTCACCCGATGCCCGCACTGCTGCTGACCATCTGCAACGACTCCTGGGGCGGAGCCTTGACTGTTTTGTTATGGCCGACACCGGTTTCAGTCAGCGGCTGGCCATTGTGACGGCGCACCAGCCGCTGATAGAAAAGCGCTGGCGCATTGATCTGGCACCGGCCGTGGTGAACCATGTCGCAGCATGCACTCACCCGGCTGTCAGCCTGCCCGGGACCATGCTGCAATGGCTCGAGCGCGCGGCGGCGCGGCTCAGCCTGTTTGCCGACCGCGGTCCGGTCAGGGCCGGTGTGCTGGAGGCCAGGGCAGAAACTGTCAGGCGGCAATTACTGCTGGCCCTGGCCAGACAGCAGCCGACCGATCAACTTGAACATGCCCTGGAAATTCTTGCGGCGGAGCGCGCCGCCAGTGAGGCGCCCTGGTATGAAAGGAAGCGTGAAGGTACGCTCCGGCAGCTGCAAAAGGAAGATCTTCAACAGGAGCTGGAGCGTCGGGTCGCCGCCAATGGCCGGCTTTTCGATGAACGCGCCGGACGACCGTCAGCGGCGGTTATTCGCTCAGGATAGACACATTGTCAGCCTGCAGCCCCTTGTCGGCCTCGACCACGTCAAAACGTACAAGCTGTCCCTGGCGGAGTACCCGCCGTCCGCGACCACGGATGGCGCGAAAATGCACAAAGATTTCGTCGCCGCTTTCACGAACGATGAAGCCGAAACCTTTTTTCACATTGAACCACTTCACGGTGCCTTCTTCATTGCCTTCAGGGCCGGTGTCATCATAGCCTTCGTCATCGTCGTCGTTAAAATCCTGCCTGGGCTGACGGGCAGGTGCTTTGGGTGATGATTTACCGGGGGCTGAGGTAGCCGGTGCCGGCCTGATCTTGGACGGCGGCTTGGCTGCCAGGGCAACGGTGCAGAAACCGGCAAGGCCGAACAGAATAACCGAAAGCAAATAGGCGGCAATGCCCTGTGCGCTGCCGAGAACAAACGTGGTGTCTGTGGCAAGTTCGCTGGTGCCTGATTTAGACAGAATCTGGAAAAGTTCCGGGGTGAAAGTCACCAACAGAAAGCCAAGGATAAAAGGTGACGGGATAGCGACCAAAAGGGCAAGAACGATCGCTTTTGCTGGATTTTGCATGGACTAGATTTTCTCCATTCTTGTAACACTGACGATAACAAACCGGATCTCGGGTAAAATCGGCGATCCGGTAGCGGTTAAAAGCGGAATGATACCAGATAACAGGAGGCGCTGACCAAGCATGGTGAGCACAACTATGACCAGCGAAGACAATACCAGCGACGAAAAAGCACGGGCCCTTGCAGTGCGGCTGGACGAGCTTGAAACCCGGCTTGCTTTTCAGGACGACCTGATTCACACCCTGAGTGAGCAGGTTTCCCGGCAGGAACTGGATATCCGTGAACTGTGGGAGGCAAAGAAACAGCTGAATAACCAGTTGAAGGAGGTGTCATCGTCCAACATCCGCAGAGAAGAGGATGAGACGCCTCCGCCGCACTGGTAGCCGTTCGCCGGTCCGGTCTCAGGCAAGCAGCTCCACCAGAATCTGCTGGTAGATATCAGACAAAGTATCCAGATCGGCCGCCTTCACGCACTCGTTGACCTTGTGGATGGTGGCGTTCAGCGGGCCGAGTTCCAGAACCTGAGCACCGGTGGGCGCGATAAAGCGGCCATCGGAGGTGCCCCCGGAAGTTGACAGTCCGGTTTCCTCCCCGGTGACGGTACGGATGGCGTTCTGGGCCGCAGACACCAGAGCGCCGCTTTCGGTCAGAAACGGGCGACCGCTCAGATGCCATTCCAGATCGTAGCGGAGCCGGTGCCGGTCAAGGACCGCAACGACCCGCTCTTCCAGACTTTCGGCGGTATTCTCGGTGCAGTAGCGGAAGTTGAAGTGCACCAGACATTCCCCGGGAATGACGTTACTGCCGGTGCCGGCCTCGATTTTCGTGATCTGGAAAGTGGTCGGCGGGAAGAAGTCGTTGCCATGATCCCAGAACTCATTTGCCAGCGAATCCAGGGCAGGTGCCACGGCATGAACCGGATTCTCGGCCAGGTGCGGGTAGGCCACATGGCCCTGGGTGCCATGGACGGTCAGGTAGCCGTGCAATGAGCCGCGGCGGCCATTCTTGATGACGTCTCCCAGACGACCGGTGCTGGAGGGTTCGCCGATCAGACACCAGTCAATTTTCTCGTGCCTGGCCTCCAGTGTCTCCACAACCTTCACCGTGCCGTGCCTGGCAGGACCCTCTTCGTCGCTGGTAATCAGCAGGGCAATCGAGCCGCGATGATCCGGGTACTGTGCCACGAACCGCTCACAGGCGGTAACGAACGCCGCCAGGCTGCCTTTCATGTCGGCAGCGCCGCGACCGTGCAGGTAGCCGTCCTGGTCGATCTCGCCGCAAAAGGGCGGGTGCGCCCAGAGCTTCTCGGGTCCGGTCGGCACCACGTCAGTGTGACCGGCGAAAGCCAGTAGCGGGCCGTCGGAGCCCCTGCGGGCCCAGAGATTGTCGGTATCGGCAAAGCGCAGGTTCTCGCCGGCAAAACCCAGCGGCGCCAGGCGCGACATCATCAGTGCCTGGCACCCGGCATCGTCCGGCGTAACGGACTTGCGACGGATAAGATCCACGGCGAGTTCGAGGGTCGGTGACAGCTTCATTAAAGGATCTCTTTTAATTATTAGCGTGCAGTTCCTCGTTCAGCTCGATGGCGGACTTGTTGGATTTGCACTCCACGGCTCCGGTCTGGCTGTTGCGGCGGAACAGCAGGTCCGGCTTGCTGGCCAGGTCCCGGGCCTTGAGAACCTCGACCAGCTCATTGTTATCGTCCAGCAGGGCAACCTTGGTGCCGGCGGTAATGTAAAGGCCGGCTTCGACCTTGCAACGATCTCCCAGCGGGATGCCGATGCCGGCATTGGCACCGATCAGGCAGTTTTCGCCAACGGCAATGATAATGTTGCCGCCCCCGGACAGGGTGCCCATGGTAGAGCAGCCACCACCCAGGTCAGAGCCTTCACCGATCATTACGCCCGCGGATATCCGGCCTTCGATCATGCTCTTGCCTTCGGTGCCGGCGTTGAAGTTGATAAAGCCTTCGTGCATGACGGTCGTGCCTTCGCCCACATAGGCGCCCAGGCGCACACGGGCGGTGTCGGCAATGCGGACACCTTTGGGAACCACGTAATCGGTCAGCTGCGGAAATTTATCAACCGACTTCACTTCCAGGGTCCGGCCTTCAAGCCGGGCCTTGAGCTGCCGCCCGGACAGTTCATTCAGGTCGATGGCACCTTCGCTGGTCCAGGCCAGGTTGGGGAGCAGGCCAAAAATACCGTCGAGTTTCAGCTGATGGGGCCGGGCCTGGCGGCTGGAGATCAGGTGCAGCTTCAGATACACCTCTGGCGTGGTGGACGCGGTGTCGTCGGTTTCCAGGATGGTAACCACCACCGGGCGCCGGCTTTCTGCGGCTTTACCTGCAAGGGCGGACTGGTCCATCTGGCCAGTCTGGCGCAGACCATCCGCCAGTGACCTCAGCTGCTCAGGGGTAGCCGCTATCGCCTGATTGCCGCTGCGGTAAGCCAGCACACTCCGGGCGACTTCGATGAGGTCATTATCGGGAGTGATCAGTGGCTGCTGGTAAAAGACTTCCAGCCATTCGCCCTGGTTATTCTGGGTGCCGATCCCGATGCCGAATGCAAAACTCATCTGTGGTTGCTCCTGTGCTGTTCAAGAATTGTCTGGCCACGTTGCCCATTCGTCTTTATTGAAGCCCACGCTGACCTGATCACCCCGTTCAACCACCGGTCGTTTGATGATGGCGGGATTCTCCAGCATGATCCGGTGCGCGCTGCGGGCGTCTATGGTATCACGAACCTGCTCGGGCAGTTTGCGCCAGGT
>NZ_DATFKH010000019.1:0-15680 GCF_035268745.1 Marinobacter sp. | reverse complement strand
GGAAGGGGTGGAAATGGTAATGCCGGGTGACAACGTCAAGATGAGTGTGACCCTGATCAACCCGATCGCCATGGAAGATGGCCTGCGTTTCGCGATTCGCGAAGGCGGCCGTACGGTTGGTGCCGGCGTGGTCGCAAAGATTATCGAGTAATAAGCTCGAAGGAAGTGCACTGAGTTGTTTCGGTGCAGGCCAGTAGCTCAATTGGCAGAGCAGCGGTCTCCAAAACCGCAGGTTGGGGGTTCGATTCCCTCCTGGCCTGCCATTTTTTAACATCCGGATACATAAGCTGATTCCTATGGAGTCAAAAGCCGATCGTTCAACCAGTGGCTTCGACACAGTCAAGTGGCTGGTAGTATTTCTCCTGATTGCAGCCGGCGTGGTTGGCAATCAGTATTTCAGTGCCGAGTCATTACTGTATCGGGTGCTGGGTCTTGTCGTGCTGGCACTGGTTGCAGCACTTGTAGCGTTGCAGACAGACCGCGGTCGTCGGTTTGCGGCACTCCTGAAAGAAGCACGGGTTGAAATCCGGAAGGTCGTATGGCCCACCCGGCCTGAACTGATACAGACCACATTTATTGTCGTGGTTTTTGTCTTGTTTGTGGCTCTGGTTTTGTGGGGTATGGATTCGTTGATCAGTTGGCTGGTCGCCGGAGTTATCGGGTAACAGGAGTGGGCAATGGCTAAGCGCTGGTACGTCGTACATGCGTATTCCGGCTTCGAGAAGCACGTGATGCGCACTCTGGGTGAGCGGATTGCGCTTAACGGAATGGAAGACAAGTTCGGCGATATTCTGGTTCCGACCGAAGAAGTCGTTGAAATGCGCGACGGCAAGAAGCGCAAGAGTGAGCGCAAATTCTACCCGGGCTATGTTCTCGTTCAGATGGAAATGGACGACGGGACCTGGCACCTGGTCAAGAATACGCCCCGTGTTCTGGGCTTCATTGGTGGTACCAAGGATAAGCCGGCCCCGATTACAGAGCGGGAGGCGGAGGCGATTCTTCGCCGTGTCGAGAGTGGCGTCGACCAGCCCAAGCCCAAGACTCTGTTCGAGCCCGGTGAAGTCGTGCGGGTCACTGAGGGTCCGTTTGCGGACTTTAACGGTGTTGTTGAAGAAGTTGACTACGACAAGAGTCGGATCAAGGTTGCTGTTCTGATTTTCGGCCGTTCAACACCGGTTGAGCTGGAATTTGGACAGGTCGAAAAAGACTGATCAGCGGTTGTTCATGCTGAGAGCTCGCGCGCCCAAGCGACGCGGGCTTTTTGTGTCTGCTGAATTGCAGGTAAAAAAGGGGAGCCGAAAGGCGTCTGAACCCACAGGAGAAAATCATGGCGAAGAAAATTGAAGCGTACATCAAGCTTCAGGTTGCTGCCGGCAAGGCCAACCCGAGTCCCCCCGTTGGCCCGGCTCTGGGTCAGCGTGGTGTAAATATCATGGAATTCTGTAAGGCGTTCAACGCCCAGACACAGGATATGGAACCCGGTCTGCCGATTCCTACCGTGATCACCGTTTACAGTGACCGTAGCTTTACCTTTATCACCAAGACGCCTCCGGCGCCGGTGTTGCTGAAAAAAGCAGCCGGAATCAAGAGTGGTTCAGGTCGGCCCAATACCGACAAGGTCGGGACTGTCACCCGCGATCAGCTAGAAGAAATCGTCAGGACCAAAGAGCCTGACCTGACCGCTGCCAATATGGATGCAGCTGTTCGTACCATCGCCGGAACTGCCCGCAGCATGGGCCTCAACGTGGAGGGCCTGTAACATGGCAAAGCTTAGCAAGCGTCAGAAGCTGATTCGTGAAAAAGTGGATTCCACCCGCGCCTATTCCGTTGACGAAGCAGTGGCGCTGCTCGTGGAGCTGGGTCAAGGCGTAAAATTCAAGGAATCCGTCGACGTTGCGATTAACCTCGGCGTTGATGCCCGTAAATCCGATCAGGTTGTCCGCAGCAGCACCGTCCTGCCCCATGGTACCGGTAAAACCGTCCGGGTGGCGGTGTTTACCCAGGGTGCCAACGCCGAGAAGGCGACTGCAGCCGGTGCCGATATTGTCGGCATGGATGATCTGGCAGAACAGGTCAAAAAAGGCGTGATGGATTTTGATGTGGTCATTGCCACTCCGGATGCCATGCGTGTTGTCGGTCAGCTGGGCCAGATTCTGGGTCCCCGTGGCCTGATGCCCAATCCGAAGGTTGGCACGGTTACTGCGGACGTTGAAACCGCCGTAAAGAACGCCAAGGCGGGCCAGGTCCGTTACCGCACCGACAAGAACGGTATTATCCACGCGCCTATGGGTAACGTGGAATTCACTGCACAGAACATCAAGGAAAACGTTGAGGCTCTGATTGCAGATCTGAAAAAGGCCAAGCCCTCTTCGTCGAAAGGTGTCTACCTCAAAAAGGTAACCCTGTCGTCGACCATGGGGCCTGGCCTGGCTATCGACCAGAGTGCCTTGAGCATTTAGGTCTCTGGTCGATAGTGCTTTGTAGTCTGGGCGGAAGCCAAGGCTGTCAAAGACCGCAGGCCCCGGAAGCCGCCTGTCAGGGGGCTGAAAGGGTTAAAGCAATGCCTGCGCAGACGGTGTGAAGACGTTCTCTCTGAACCCAAACACCGTTAGGAGCTCCGTAAGGGGCAAATATGGGTTTGCCGGGAAGATCCGGCGAAATCGAGGAGAAATCCAGTGGCAATTAGACTCGAAGACAAGAAAGCGATCGTCGCTGAAGTCAACGAGACTGCCGGTGGTGCTCTGTCTGTGGTTATGGCTGACTACCGTGGTGTCACCTCAGGTGATATGACGGCGCTTCGTGCCAAGGCTCGTGCCGAAAACGTGATTCTGAAGGTTGTTCGTAACAACCTGGCAAAAATTGCGATTCGCGGTACCGAGTACGAGTGCATTGACGAAGTGCTGGTTGGTCCTACCATTCTGGCGTTCTCTATGGAAGATCCGGGTGCGGCTGCGCGTCTGCTCAAGGATTTTGCCAAAGAGAAAGAGGCATTCAAGATCAAAGGCCTGGCTGTCGGCGGTGAGCTGATGGGTGCAGAGCAGATTGATCGCCTTGCCAAGCTGCCAACGCATCATGAAGCGTTGACCATGCTGGCTATCGTCACACAGGCACCGATCACCAAGCTTGCGCGGACACTGAACGAAGTTCCAACCAAAGTGACCCGGGCAGTTGCGGCAGTTCGAGACCAGAAGCAGGAAGCTGCTTGATTCTGTTGAACACCATTCTTATATATTTCGGAGAAAGTCATGGCTCTGTCTAACGAAGACATTTTGAACGCAATTGCTGAAATGAGCGTAATGGATGTTGTTGCTCTTGTTGAAGCAATGGAAGAGAAGTTTGGCGTATCTGCTGCAGCAGCAGTTGCTGCTGCTCCGGCCGCTGGTGGTGAAGCCGCTGCGGTTGAAGAGCAGACTGAATTTGACGTTGTTCTGACCGGTCCCGGTGAGAAGAAGGTCAACGTGATCAAGGCCGTTCGTGAACTGACTGGCCTGGGTCTGAAAGAAGCCAAAGAAATGGTCGACAGCGCGCCTTCTGTTATCAAGGAAGGTGCTGGCAAGGACGACGCGGAAGCTGCCAAGACCAAGCTTGAGGAAGCAGGCGCTTCTGTTGAGCTCAAGTAAGCGTTGGTTGTTGATTGAAACCGTGCACTGAGAGCATGGGTAGGCTGGTGGCGCAGTGCCACCGGCCTTTTTCTGTTGTATGTGCTGCAGGATCGGAACGTCAGAACTAATGAGCTGTCGGAGCCTTTAACCTACAGCAATGGTCGTGTTCAAGACGGCGCAGTAAGCCGAGCAATTCGGCCCCGAAGCAGAAAAATGGTTGCTTCTTGATACCAGGTATCAGGTCTAAAGCTGGGGAATGCAGATGACTTACTCCTATACTGAGAAAAAGCGGATTCGCAAAGATTTTAGTAAATTGCCGTCCGTGATGGATGTTCCCTATTTGCTGTCTATACAGCTGGATTCGTTCCGGGACTTCCTCCAAAGTGAAGCCGCCCCCGACAGTCGTCGGGAAACCGGTCTTCATGCAGCATTCAAATCCGTATTCCCGATTGTCAGTTATTCTGGCAACGCCGCGCTCGAATACGTGAGTTACCGCATCGGCGAGCCGGTATTTGACGTCAAGGAATGCCAGCTTAGGGGTGTAACCTATGCAGCACCGCTGCGGGTAACGGTAAGACTTATCATTTATGATAAGGAATCGTCCAACAAGGCGATCAAGGATATTAAAGAGCAGGAAGTCTACATGGGCGAAATGCCCCTGATGACCGAGAACGGTACCTTCGTTATCAACGGTACCGAGCGCGTCATTGTTTCCCAGCTCCATCGTTCACCGGGTGTTTTCTTTGATCACGACAAGGGCAAGACCCATTCGTCCGGCAAGCTGCTGTATTCGGCGCGGGTCATTCCTTACCGTGGCTCCTGGCTCGATTTCGAATTCGACGCCAAGGATTCAGTGTTCGTTCGTATCGACCGCCGGCGCAAGCTGCCTGCATCCATACTTCTGCGGGCACTGGGTTATACCTCTGAGCAAATGCTGGCGATGTTCTTTGATACCAGTAAATTCGCCATTGGCCCGGAAGTGTGCAAGCTGGAACTGGTGCCAAGCCGTCTGCGCGGCGATATCGCAACGTTCGATATCAAGGACAAGAAGGGCAAGGTCATCGTCGAGGAAGGCCGCCGGATTACCGCGCGTCACATCAAGCTTCTCGAAAAGGCCGGCCTGACCGAGCTGGAGGTGCCAACCGAGTATCTGTACGGTCGGGTACTTGCCAAGGACATGATCGATACCAACTCTGGTGAAGTGCTGGTGGAGTGTAACTCCGAGCTGACCGAGGAAGTGGTAGCCAAGATTCTCGATTCAGGTGTAACAGAGATCGAAACCCTGTACACCAACGATCTGGATTGCGGGCCGTTCATGTCGGACACCCTGCGTATCGATCCGACCCGCAGCCCGCTTGAGGCGCTGGTCGAAATCTATCGTATGATGCGTCCGGGCGAGCCGCCTACCAAGGATTCGGCCGAGAACCTGTTCAACAATCTGTTTTTCTCTGAAGAGCGGTATGATCTGTCGTCCGTTGGCCGGATGAAGCTGAACCGTCGTCTGCGTCGGGAAGAAAGCACTGGCGCCGGCACTCTGACCCACGACGACATCATCGACGTCCTCAAGACGCTGATTGATATCCGTAACGGCGAAGGCAATGTTGATGACATTGATAACCTGGGTAACCGGCGGATCCGTTGCGTCGGTGAAATGGCTGAAAACCAGTTCCGTGTCGGTCTGGTCCGGGTAGAGCGTGCGGTGCGGGAGCGCCTGAGCCTGGCCGAAAGTGAAGGCCTGATGCCTCAGGACCTGATCAACGCCAAGCCGGTCGCCGCCGCAGTGAAGGAATTCTTTGGTTCGAGCCAGCTTTCCCAGTTCATGGATCAGAACAATCCGTTGTCCGAGGTAACGCACAAGCGCCGTATTTCGGCTCTCGGTCCCGGTGGTCTGACCCGCGAGCGTGCCGGTTTTGAAGTACGGGACGTGCACCCGACTCATTATGGTCGTGTGTGCCCCATCGAAACCCCGGAAGGTCCGAACATCGGTCTGATCAACTCGCTGGCGACCTACGCCCGTTCCAATTCCTACGGCTTCCTCGAAAGTCCATACCGGAAGGTGGTTGAAGGCAAGGTGACGGACGAGGTGGTTTACCTGTCTGCGATTGAAGAGAGCAATTACATCATCGCCCAGGCCAGCGCCGCGATGGATGACAACAAACGGCTGTCGGACGAACTGGTTACGGTACGTCATCAGAATGAATTCACGGTTACACCGCCGGAAAACGTCAACTTCATGGACGTTTCCCCGCGGCAGGTGGTTTCCGTGGCTGCGTCCCTGATTCCGTTCCTCGAGCACGACGATGCCAACCGGGCGCTGATGGGTTCGAACATGCAGCGTCAGGCGGTGCCGACACTGCGCTCAGAGGTGCCGTTGGTCGGCACCGGTGTTGAGCGGACAGTGGCCCAGGATTCGGGTGTCTGTGTTTCTGCGCGCCGTGGTGGTGTTATCGAAAGCGTGGATGCGGCCCGTATCGTGGTGCGCGTCAACGACGACGAAACTGAAGCCGGTGATGCCGGTGTGGATATCTACAATCTCACCAAGTACACCCGGTCGAACCAGAATACCTGTATCAACCAGCGCTCCATCGTCAGTGAGAACGACCAGATAGCGCGCGGCGACGTGTTGGCTGACGGTCCTTCGATTGATCTTGGTGAGCTGGCCCTGGGCCAGAACATGCGCATCGCGTTCATGCCCTGGAACGGTTACAACTTTGAGGACTCGATCCTCATTTCAGAGAAAGTGGTACAGGAAGATCGCCTGACGACCATCCACATTCAGGAACTGACCTGTGTGGCCCGGGACACCAAGCTCGGCAGTGAAGAAATTACCGCGGATATTCCGAATGTTGGTGAAAGCGCACTGTCCAAGCTGGACGAATCCGGTATTGTCTATATCGGTGCTGAAGTTGGCGCCGGGGATATCCTGGTCGGCAAGGTAACGCCCAAAGGTGAAACCCAGCTGACCCCGGAGGAAAAGCTGCTGAGGGCGATCTTTGGCGAGAAGGCCTCGGACGTCAAGGATACGTCCTCACGAGTGCCGACCGGCACCCGTGGCACGATTATCGACGTGCAGGTCTTCACCCGCGACGGCATCGAAAAGGATGCCCGTGCCCAGGCTATCGAAAAAGAGCAGCTGGACGAGTACCGCAAGGATCTCAAAGACGAGTATCGCATTGTCGAAGGCGCGACCTATGAGCGTCTCACCAGTGCGTTGAATGGTCAGGAGGTCATCAGTGGCCCGGGTCTGAAGAAAGGCGCCAAGCTGGACGAGTCCTACCTGGCAGAGCTGCCGCGGGATGACTGGTTCAAGCTGCGGATGAAAGACGAAGCCCTCAACGAGCTGCTGGAGAAATCCGAGCAGGGTCTTGAAGACCGGAAGAAAGACCATGAAGCGCGCTTTGACGACAAGAAAGGCAAGCTTCAGCAGGGCGATGACCTGGCGCCGGGCGTGCTCAAGATCGTCAAGGTCTACCTCGCGATCAAGCGCCGGATCCAGCCGGGCGACAAGATGGCCGGTCGTCACGGTAACAAGGGTGTTATCTCTGCGGTCATGCCGATTGAGGACATGCCTTACGACGAGTTTGGCAACACCGTTGATATCGTGCTGAACCCTCTGGGCGTTCCGTCACGGATGAACGTTGGTCAGGTTCTCGAGACCCACCTGGGTGCCGCCGCCAAGGGGCTGGGTGAGCGTATCAGTAAAATGCTGGACGAGCAGCGCAAGGTCGCTGAACTCCGCAAACTGCTGGACGAGATCTATAACCATTCGGATGAGGTCACCACGGTTGATCTGGATTCACTGAGTGACAAGGAGATCTTCGCACTGGCCAATAACCTTCGCACGGGTGTGCCCATGGCGACGCCGGTGTTTGACGGTGCCAAGGAAGCCGAGGTCAAACATATGCTTGACCTGGCGGGTCTGAGTACCACTGGTCAGACCGTGCTGTATGACGGCCGCACCGGTGACGAGTTCGATCGCCCGGTTACGGTTGGCTACATGTACATCCTCAAGCTGAACCACCTGATCGACGACAAGATGCACGCCCGTTCCACCGGTTCATACAGCCTGGTTACCCAGCAACCGCTGGGTGGTAAGGCGCAGTTCGGTGGCCAGCGCTTCGGTGAGATGGAAGTGTGGGCCCTCGAGGCTTACGGGGCAGCGTATACGCTGCAGGAAATGCTGACCGTGAAGTCTGATGATGTGAATGGTCGGACCAAGATGTACAAGAACATTGTCGATGGTGATCATCGTATGGAGCCGGGCATGCCCGAATCCTTCAATGTTCTGGTCAAGGAAATCCGCTCGTTGGGTATCGACATCGAGCTGGAATCCGAGTGAGCCGAATTGTTTTTGGCAGCGAGAGCGGGCACCGCCGGTGCCCGCCCGAGAATAACGCCATCCGGAGCAGTTACTGATGAAAGATTTGCTGAATCTTCTCAAAAACCAGAACCAGAAGCAGGATTTTGATGCCATCCGTATTGGCCTGGCATCGCCTGACATGATCCGATCATGGTCTTTTGGTGAGGTCAAAAAACCTGAGACCATTAACTACCGTACGTTCAAGCCCGAGCGTGACGGTCTTTTCTGCGCCAAGATCTTTGGTCCAATCAAGGATTACGAGTGCCTTTGCGGCAAGTACAAGCGCCTCAAGCATCGCGGTGTTATCTGTGAGAAGTGCGGCGTCGAGGTGGCGCTGGCCAGCGTACGCCGTGAGCGCATGGGTCACATCGAGCTTGCCAGCCCGGTGGCCCACATCTGGTTCCTCAAATCACTGCCGTCGCGGATCGGTCTGATGCTGGACATGACCCTGCGCGACATTGAGCGGGTTCTGTATTTCGAATCGTTTATCGTGATCGAGCCGGGCATGACAACCCTCGAGAAAGGGCAGTTACTGAACGACGAGCAGTACTACGAAGCGCTGGAAGAGTTTGGTGATGAATTCGACGCCCGCATGGGTGCAGAAGCGGTCCAGGAGCTGCTGGAAGGTATTGATCTGCAGGCTGAAGTTGAAGCCCTGCGGGAAGAGATTCCCCAGACCAACTCGGAAACCAAGATCAAGAAGTTCAGCAAACGCCTGAAGATTCTCGAGGCCTTCCTGTACTCCGGTAACAAGCCTGGCGACATGGTGATGACCGTGCTGCCGGTTCTGCCGCCGGATCTGCGCCCGCTGGTACCTCTGGACGGTGGCCGTTTTGCGACCTCTGACCTGAACGATCTGTACCGCCGGGTGATCAACCGTAACAACCGCCTGAAGCGACTGCTGGAGCTTAATGCGCCGGATATCATCGTGCGCAACGAGAAGCGGATGCTGCAGGAAGCGGTGGACGCGCTGCTCGACAACGGTCGTCGCGGCCGTGCCATTACCGGTACCAACAAGCGCCCGCTGAAGTCCCTGGCTGACATGATCAAGGGCAAGCAGGGTCGCTTCCGTCAGAACCTGCTCGGCAAGCGGGTGGATTACTCCGGTCGTTCAGTGATCGTGGTTGGTCCCTACCTGCGTCTGCACCAGTGTGGCCTTCCCAAGAAGATGGCGCTGGAGCTGTTCAAGCCGTTTATCTTCTCCAAGCTTGAGCATCGCGGGCTGGCGACGACGATCAAGGCCGCCAAGAAAATGGTCGAGCGCGAGGAAGGCGTGGTCTGGGATATCCTTGATGAGGTCATCCGCGAGCATCCGATCATGCTCAACCGGGCGCCGACACTGCACCGTCTGGGTATCCAGGCGTTCGAGCCGGTTCTGATTGAAGGCAAGGCTATCCAGTTGCATCCGCTGGTTTGCGCGGCCTACAACGCCGACTTCGACGGTGACCAGATGGCGGTGCACGTACCGCTGACCCTGGAAGCCCAGCTTGAAGCCCGGGCGTTGATGATGTCCACCAACAACGTACTGTCGCCGGCCAATGGCGAGCCGATCATTGTACCGTCCCAGGATGTGGTACTGGGTCTGTACTATATGACCCGTGAGCGCAAGAGTGCGCTGGGCGAGGGCATGGTGTTCGCCGACGTCAAAGAGGCCCATCGTGCCTACGGTGCCGGCAAGGTCGACCTTCAGGCGATCGTCAAGGTCCGCGTCAAGCAGGTGACCTACGATGAGAACGGCGACAGGGTCGAAGAGTACCGGATCGTTGATACCACCGTCGGCCGTGCACTGCTGTTCGATATCCTTCCGGACGGCCTGTTCTACGACGTTGTCAACAAGCCGATGGTCAAGAAGGCGATCTCCAACCTGATCAACACCTGTTACCGTGACGCCGGTCTGAAAGATACCGTTATCTTTGCGGACCAGCTGATGTACATGGGTTATCACTTCGCGACGGTTTCCGGTATCTCGATCGGCTTCAATGACTTCGAGATTCCTCCGGAAAAATACGAGCTGGTTGATGCCGCATCGGAGGAAGTCAAGGATATCGAGACCCAGTACGCGTCCGGTCTGCTGACCCAGGGCGAGAAGTACAACAAGGTTATCGACATCTGGTCCCGGGCCAACGACAAAGTGTCCAAGGCGATGATGGACCGGCTTTCCCAGGAGCAGGTCATTGGTCCTGACGGCAAGCCTGTGAAAGGTGAAAACGGCGAGGACCTGATGCAGGAGTCATTCAACTCGGTCTACATGATGGCCGACTCCGGGGCCCGGGGCTCCCCCGCCCAGATCCGTCAGTTGGCGGGTATGCGGGGCCTGATGGCCAAGCCGGATGGTTCCATCATCGAAACGCCGATCACCGCCAATTTCCGCGAAGGTTTGAACGTACTCCAGTACTTCATCTCCACTCACGGTGCCCGTAAGGGTCTGGCAGATACTGCACTGAAGACGGCGAACTCGGGTTACCTGACCCGGCGCCTGGTCGACGTGTCCCAGGATCTGGTCGTTACCGAAGAGGATTGCGGTACCGAAGAGGGTCTGTTGATGACGCCGCACATCGAGGGTGGCGACGTTGTTGTGCCTCTCGGTGACCGGGTTCTCGGTCGTGTTACGGCCCGGGCCGCCTTTACCCCCACGGACAAGGACAACGCGGTGGTTGAAGCCGGTGTCCTGCTGGATGAAAAGGCTGTTGAGTCGCTGGAACGCGCGGGTGTGGACGAAGTATGGGTACGCTCTGCGATTACCTGTGACACCCGGCATGGCATCTGTTCCAAGTGTTACGGCCGCGATCTTGCCCGCGGGCACCAGGTCAACGTTGGTGAGGCCGTCGGTGTTATTGCCGCTCAGTCCATCGGTGAACCGGGCACCCAGCTTACCATGCGTACCTTCCACATTGGTGGTGCGGCGAGCCGGGCCTCGGCAGTGGACAACATCCAGGTCAAGCACGGCGGCACCGTTCGCCTCCATAACCTGAAGTCTATCGAGAAGTCCGACGGCTCCCTGGTGGTGGTTTCCCGTTCCTCGGCCCTGGCTGTTGCCGATGACCAGGGGCGTGAACGCGAGTGGTACAAGCTGCCTTATGGCGCGGTGCTCTCGGTAAAGCACGGTGACGCGGTTGAGGCCGGTGTTGCGGTCGCCAAGTGGGATCCGCACACCCACCCGATCATCGCCGAGGCGGAAGGTACTGCCAGGTTCGTCAATATGGACCAGGGCATTACCGTTCGTACCCAGACTGACGAGCTGACCGGCCTGTCAACCATGGAAGTGATTGACCCCAAAGAGCGCCCGGCGGCCGGCAAGGACATTCGTCCGGCTATCCAACTGGTCGACGACAAGGGTGAAGAAGTGGAGCTGCCAGGAGGCGGTCCGGCCATCTTCTTCCTGCCGGCGAACGCGCTGGTGACCATGGCCAACGGTGCCAACATCGAGCTGGGTGACGTGGTTGCCCGTATTCCCCAGGAAAGCTCGAAGACCCGGGATATTACCGGTGGTCTGCCGCGGGTTGCCGATCTGTTCGAGGCCCGGCGGCCGAAAGAGTCGTCGATACTGGCAGAGATCAGCGGTGTGGTTTCCTTCGGCAAGGAAACCAAGGGCAAGAAGCGTCTGGTTATCACGCCCAGGGATGCAGACCCCTATGAGGTTCTGATTCCCAAGCATCGTCAGATGAACGTGTTCGAAGGTGAGACGGTCGAGAAGGGTGAGGTTATTTCCGACGGCCCGTCCAACCCGCACGACATTCTGCGCCTTCTTGGCGTGGTGGCGTTGGCGAAATACATCACCAACGAAATCCAGGATGTCTACCGCCTTCAGGGCGTTGTGATCAACGACAAGCACATTGAGGTTATCTGTCGTCAGATGCTTCGCAAGGTCGAGATTACCGACGCCGGTGATACCACCCTGCTCGGCGGTGATCAGGTGGAGATTACCCAGTTCTTCGAGGAAAACGAGAAAGCAGAAGCGGCGGACAAGGAACCGGCAAGGTGTGAACGCCTGCTGCTGGGTATCACCAAGGCCTCACTGGCAACCGAGTCGTTCATTTCTGCGGCATCGTTCCAGGAAACCACGCGGGTACTGACCGAAGGTGCGGTTACCGGCAAGCGGGATTATCTCCGTGGCCTGAAGGAAAACGTTGTAGTGGGTCGCCTGATCCCGGCTGGTACCGGTCTTGCTTACCACGCCGAGCGCAAGCGCAAGCGTGATCTGGAAGAACAGGGCGTGACCGCGGCCGATGTCGAAGAAGCATTGAGCGCAGAGCTTAACCGCGAGAGTTAAAGGCGCGGTAGCAGACCCTCCGCCGGAAGATACTTACCCGGCGGGTGGTCAAAAACAGACCAGTCGTCTTGACTGTTCCGGGGTGCAGGCTTAAACTTGCGACCCTCAAATTTTACCCCCGCCTGTCGGGGGTAAGTTTCATTGATACGGTTTTTGGAGTTTGCTTACATGGCAACGATTAATCAGTTGGTGCGTAAGCCTCGTAAACGTAAAGCGGCCAAGAGCGACGTTCCTGCTCTGCAGGCTTGTCCGCAGCGCCGTGGTGTGTGCACTCGTGTTTACACCACAACGCCGAAGAAGCCGAACTCAGCACTGCGTAAAGTGTGCCGTGTTCGTCTGACCAACGGCTTCGAGGTTTCCTCATACATTGGCGGTGAAGGTCACAACCTTCAGGAGCACAGCGTTGTGCTTATCCGTGGCGGTCGGGTTAAAGACCTTCCGGGTGTGCGCTATCACACTGTTCGCGGAACGCTGGACACCCAGGGTGTTCAGAAGCGCAAGCAGGGCCGCTCCAAGTATGGTGCAAAACGACCCAAGTCCTGATGTCGCGGACGGGTGTCTTTTATCGTTGCTATGAAGAACGGTAAGAGTAAGGCTGAGTAGCTGATGCTATCTCAGGGGTTCCTGAAGACCTTTTAACAGATAAGGGCTTATCGATGCCTAGAAGAAGAATTGCAGCAAAACGGGAAATTATCCCGGATCCGAAGTTTCACAGTGCACGCCTGGCCAAGTTCATCAACCACGTCATGGAAAGTGGTAAGAAGGCCGTCGCGGAACGCATTGTGTACGGCGCGCTTGATATCGTTGCCGACAAGTCAAAAGAAGAGCCGATCGACATGTTCGAGAAGGCCCTGGAAAACATCCAGCCGATGGTTGAGGTCAAATCCCGTCGGGTAGGTGGTGCTACTTACCAGGTGCCTGTTGAAGTTCGCCCTTCCCGTCAGAACGCGCTGGCCATGCGCTGGCTCGTAGAATTTTCACGGAAGCGCGGTGAAAAGTCCATGGCTCAGCGCCTGGCAGGTGAAATCCTGGATGCCGCTGATAGCAAGGGCTCCGCTGTTAAGAAGCGCGAAGACGTTCATCGCATGGCAGAAGCCAACAAGGCATTCTCTCACTTCCGTTTCTAATAAGCCGAGGTTTAGACAGTGGCACGTAAGACACCGATCAAAAGATACAGAAACATTGGTATTTGTGCGCACGTTGATGCGGGCAAAACCACAACCACCGAAAGGGTCCTGTTCTACACGGGTATTTCCCACAAAATCGGTGAGGTTCACGATGGCGCGGCCACCATGGACTGGATGGAGCAGGAGCAGGAGCGTGGTATCACTATCACGTCAGCTGCAACGACCTGTTTCTGGCAGGGCATGGACAAGCAGTATGAAGAGCACCGGATCAACATCATCGATACCCCGGGGCACGTTGACTTCACGATCGAGGTAGAGCGTTCCCTGCGTGTACTTGATGGTGCGGTCGTGGTGTTCTGTGGTTCATCAGGTGTTGAGCCGCAGTCAGAAACCGTCTGGCGTCAGGCCAACAAGTATGAAGTTCCGCGCATGGTGTTCGTCAACAAGATGGACCGCGCCGGTGCCAACTTCCTGCGAGTGGTTGAGCAGATCAAGAAGCGCCTGGGTGCCAACGCTGTTCCGGTTCAGTTGCCGATTGGCTCCGAAGATGAGTTTGCCGGCGTTATCGACCTGATCCGTAACAAGGCGATTTACTGGAACGAAAACGATGCCGGTGCCACCTACGACCAGCGCGACGTTCCGGAAAACATGGTTGATGAAGTTGCCAAGTACCGCGAAGAGATGATGGAAGCGGCCGCGGAAGCAAACGAAGAGTTGATGGACCGTTACCTTGAAGAAGGTGAGCTGAGCATCGAAGACATCAAGAAAGGCCTTCGTATCCGTACGCTTGCCAACGAGATTGTTATCGCTACCTGCGGCTCGGCGTTCAAGAACAAGGGTGTTCAGGCGGTACTGGACTCGGTTATCGAGTTCCTGCCGGCACCGGACGAAGTCAAGGCGATTCGCGGTGAGGTCGATGAAGACGGTACTGAAGAGATTCGCCAGGCCGACGACGATGCGCCTTTCTCTGCGCTCGCCTTCAAGATTGCGACGGACCCGTTCGTGGGTACGCTGACGTTCTTCCGGGTCTACTCCGGCAAACTGGAATCCGGTAACGCGGTTTACAATTCGGTAAAGGCCAAGAAAGAGCGCGTCGGCCGTATGGTTCAGATGCACTCCAAGGAACGCCAGGAAATCAAGGAAGTGCTCGCGGGTGATATTGCGGCGGCAATCGGTCTCAAGAACGTGACTACCGGCGACACCCTGTGCGACGAAAATCACAAGATCATCCTCGAGCGGATGGAATTTCCGGAGCCGGTAATTTCGGTTGCTGTTGAGCCCAAGTCCAAGGCTGACCAGGAAAAAATGGGTGTGGCGCTGGGCAAGCTCGCCCAGGAAGACCCTTCGTTCCAGGTCCGCACTGACGAGGAGTCCGGTCAGACCATTATCTCCGGCATGGGTGAGCTTCACCTGGACATCATCGTTGACCGCATGCGTCGCGAGTTCAAGGTCGAGGCGAACATCGGCAAACCCCAGGTTGCCTATCGCGAGTGCATCCGCAAGAACGTGGATGTCGAAGGCAAGTTCGTACGCCAGTCCGGCGGTCGTGGTCAGTACGGTCACGTCAAGCTCAAGCTTGAGCCGCTGCCGCTTGATGAGGAAGATGGCGAGAACTTTATCTTTGTTAATGAAATTGTGGGCGGTGTGGTCCCGAAGGAATACATTCCCGCGGTTCAGCAGGGCATTGAAGAGCAGATGAAGAACGGCTGTCTGGCCGGTTATCCACTGCTGCGGATCAAGGCCACGCTTTATGATGGCTCCTATCACGACGTCGACTCCAACGAAATGGCGTTCAAGGTCGCCGGATCCATGGCGATGAAGAAAGGCGCCCTGGAAGCCAGTCCGGCGCTGCTCGAGCCGCTGATGCGGGTGGAGGTTGTCACGCCTGAAGATTACATGGGTGATGTAGTCGGCGATCTTAACCGTCGTCGTGGTCTGGTCCAGGGTATGGAAGATGGCCCGGCGGGCAAGACCATCAATGCTGAGGTTCCGTTGTCGGAGATGTTCGGTTATGCCACCGATCTGCGTTCGGCAACACAGGGTCGGGCTTCCTACGCGATGGAGTTCTCCCGCTATATGGAAGCTCCCTCGAACATTGCCGATGCGATCATTAAAAAGGGTTGATCCCCAGGACTCAAGAAACAGGAAGAGGTATAACCGTGGCTAAATCAAAATTTGAACGTAACAAACCGCACTTGAACGTGGGTACCATTGGTCACGTAGACCATGGCAAGACCACGCTGACAGCTGCCCTGACCCGTGTCTGTCACGAAGTCTGGGGTACTGGCAGTGCCAGCGCATTCGACTCGATCGACAACGCG
>NZ_DATFKH010000018.1:0-3137 GCF_035268745.1 Marinobacter sp. | reverse complement strand
GCCGCCTTCGATCAGGTCGGTAAAGTGGGCCTGGGGGGGCTGGAGATCAGCGACGATGGCCGCTTCCTCTTCGTGATGAATTTGTACAGCCGTTCGGTCTTCCGTCTGGAGCTCGACGATCCCGCCAACCCTATGGCCGTGGTCAACGTGACGGAGATTAGCCTGCCGGCTCCCTCATGTGCCAACGGGGAGTTCCGCCCCTGGGCACTGACCTACCACCGGGGTAAACTGTACGCGGGGGGCGTTTGCTCCGCCGAAAACGGGGGTACGCGCGCCGATATGGAGGCCTATGTCTTAGAAATGGATAATCCAGCAACCGGTACGGCTTTTGCCACTACGCCGGTGCTTTCCTTTCCGCTCGATTATCAAAGATATGTATCTTTCCGTTTCTTCCCCTGGAGTAATCAGGTTGATTTTGCAACTGCTTCAGGTTATTTCAATGACCCGACGCCCTTACTTTCTGACCTTACCTTTGGGAATAATGGTCAGATGGTGATCAATCTCATGGATCGATTCGGATTGCAGCAGCAATCCCAAAACTATATCTACTTATCGAATAGAACTGATTTGGAATTTATACGCACATCTGTCGACATGTTGGTTGCGGGATTGGATGCCACGATGGGGAATTACCAGTTGGAAAGTGATCAACGATATACTACTAATGGTATTACCTACCTTGGTAACAATGCAAATGAAACCCATTTTTTTAATGATAATGGTGGCTTCGCCGGTAATACTTTAGGCTCGAGTGTGTACTTGCCCGGTCTACAAGGCGGCGTAACCGCTACACAATTTAATAGCTCCTCTCAAAATGCTTATAATCTATCTTTATTAGACGGAAGGCAATGGCCTATTGAATTTGTAATAGCCGACGGCGCCCCCGGCGTAGAGGAGAAAGGGTTGGGCCTGGGTGAGCTAGACTTATCGGGGCCGGATATTCCTCTGGAGATCGGTAACCGCGTCTGGGTAGACACCGACAACGATGGGGTTCAGGATCCTAACGAGGCTGTCATCCCCGGGGTAGAAGTGCAGCTATGGAAAGAAGACAGTCCGGGCTCGGGTACCTTTAGCCAGATTGCCACGGTCACCACCGATGCCAATGGGGAGTACTACTTCACTAGTGCGACGGGTACCTCGACTACGGGGATCACTTATGGGGTGACTGATCTGCTGCCCGAGATGAACTACGAGCTGCGCTTTCCCACTACGACCACGGTCGGGATGGATGTGCTGAGTCTTACTGCCGTCAATATGGGCGGCAGTGATCCCAATGCCGATGTGCGCGACTCTGATGCGGATATCAGCACGGGGGTGGTTTCCTTTATGACGGGCGAGCTGGGCGCCAATGACCACAGCTTCGACGTGGGCTTTGCCATGGTGATGGTAGCCAATCTTGAAATGGAAAAGACGTTCATCTCGGCCACGCCCAACGGCGATGGAACCTTCACCGTAGACTAT
Organism: Marinobacter sp.; assembly: GCF_035268745.1. Taxonomy (GTDB): domain Bacteria; phylum Pseudomonadota; class Gammaproteobacteria; order Pseudomonadales; family Oleiphilaceae; genus Marinobacter. The sequence continues at coordinate 1,676 of NZ_DATFKH010000018.1, read as the reverse complement.
ACGATAACGGTGATGGAAACCAATGGAGTACCTACTACTTATGACCTCACGGATGAACCGGGTTTTGACGATGATATAACGATTAACTCGGGTTCGTTTAGTGGTCAGAACAGCGGTATGCTGATGGCCGGCTTGAATAGCCTGGCTGCTGGGGAAAGCATCGCGGCCAATGCCACTCATACCTATAATTTGAGCTTCAATGTAACCCTGGACCTGATGGATGGTTTAGGTGATAACATCTACAACCCTTGTGACGTCACCATGCCCATGCCCGGAGAAGGTCTGTATAATATTGCGACCCTCACTACCGGTGGCATGTCCGGGGATGATGAAGCCTGCGGGGATTTGCCCCCGGATTTAGCACTGGATAAGACTTTTGTGGATGCCACACCGAATGGTGATGGTACCTTTACGGTAACCTATACAGTGACGGTCGAGAACACAGGTGGTGCTTCGGGCACCTATGACCTGGAGGACACGCCAGGTTTTGATGATGATATCGCGATCAACTCCGGATCATTTAGTGGCCAGAACAGTGGTACGCTCATGGCGGCTACAAATAGCTTAGCCACCGGTGAGAGTATAGCAGCAGGTACGACGCATACCTACAATTTGAGTTTCGTTGTGACCTTGGATCTCACAGATGGCGCAGGAGATGATATATACACCGCTTGTGATGGCACGAGTCCGGTAGCGGGTGAAGGCCTGTTCAATGAAGCTAGCCTGTCGACTAACGGAACAACGATAGAAGCAGAGGACTGTGGGGATCTGCCGAATATTACGGTAGCGAAGGTCTTTGATAGTGCCACACCGAATGGTGATGGTACGTTTACAGTGACTTATACGGTAACGGTCGAGAATAGCGGTGGCGCTGCGGGCACCTATGACCTGGAGGACACGCCAGGGTTTGATGATGATATCGCGATTAACTCGGGTTCGTTTAGTGGTCAGAATAGCGGAACATTAACGACAGGAACAAACACTTTAGCTACCGGCGAAAGCATTGCAGCGGGTGCGACGCACACCTACAATTTGAGTTTCAATGTGACCTTGGATCTCACCGATGGGGTGGGTGATGATGTCTATACGCTCTGCGATGGCACGAGTCCGGTAGCGGGTGAAGGCCTGTTTAATTCTGCGAGCCTGGAGACTAACGGAACGACAACGGATGATGAAGCTTGCAGCGATTTGCCAGCACTTGTGATGGCGAAGAGTTTTAATTCGGCTGTACCGAACGGTGACGGCACGTTTACGGTAACGTATACGGTAACGGTAGAAAACACAGGTGGTGCTTCGGGCACCTATGATCTGGAGGATACACCGGGCTTTGACGATGATATCGCGATTAACTCGGGTTCGTTTAGTGGTCAGAATAGCGGGACACTAACGACAGGAACAAACACATTAGCTACAGGCGAGAGCATTTCGGCAGGTGCGACGCACACGTACAATTTGAGTTTCGTTGTGACCTTGGATCTCACAGATGGAGTGGGTGATGATGTCTATACCGCTTGTGATGGTACGAGTCCGGCAGCGGGTGAAGGTTTGTTCAATGAAGCTAGCCTGTCGACTAACGGAACAACGATAGAAGCAGAGGACTGTGGTGATCTGCCGAATATTACGGTAGCGAAGGTCTTTGATAGTGCCACACCGAATGGTGATGGTACGTTTACGGT
>NZ_DATFKH010000017.1:0-2745 GCF_035268745.1 Marinobacter sp. | reverse complement strand
AATCCTGGTGCCCGTGCCCAACTGGTCCGGTTGTGCAGTGAAAGCCCGTGGATAGCCAGCCAGCTTGCCGAAACACCGTTGCTGCTGGATGAGTTGCTCAATGCCGAGAGTCTCTACAGTCCTCCGGCGAAAGAAGAACTGCGGGATGACCTGCGTCAGCAGATGTTGCGGATTCCGTTCGAGGATCTGGAAGAGCAGATGGAAACCCTGCGGCACTTCAAAAAAGCGCACATTCTGCGGGTGGCGGCGTCGGAGATACGAGGCACACTGCCATTGATGAAAGTCAGCGATTACCTGACATGGATTGCCGAGGTGGTTCTTGATCATGTGGTGACCGTGGCCTTTGCCAATCTGGTCAGCCGTCACGGTTATCCCGGGCGCGCGGACGAAGCGTCCGATGCTTCCGATTTTGCGGTTGTCGGCTATGGCAAGCTGGGCGGGATCGAGCTCGGGTATACCTCGGATCTGGATCTTGTTTTTATTCATGGTGGTGATCCTGAGCAGTCCACCAAGGGCAAGAAGCCGGTGGACAACGCCGTTTTCTTTACCCGGCTGGGCCAGCGCATTGTTCATATTCTGAATACCCAGACGCCGTCGGGTCAGCTGTATGAGGTGGATATGCGCCTGCGACCGTCCGGCAATTCCGGGCTGCTGGTCAGCACCCTGACAGCCTTCGAGAAATACCAGCGTAACGACGCCTGGACCTGGGAGCACCAGGCGCTGGCACGAGCCCGGGGGGTTGCCGGTTGCAGCGAGACGCTGCAGGGGTTCGAGAAGATTCGCGAAGCCATACTCTGCCAGCCCCGGGACCGTGAGGCGTTACGACAGGACGTCATCGCCATGCGGGAGAAAATGCGCTCGGCACTGGGCAGCCCGGCGAAGGGCGGACATGCGCCGGAGGTGTTCCATGTCAAGCACGACAATGGCGGTATTATCGATATCGAGTTCATGGTCCAGTACCTGATGCTGGCTTATTCCGCGGACTATCCGGGGCTGATTCAGTACTCGGACAACATCCGCCAGATGGAAGAACTCGGGCGGGTGGGCGTGATTCCGGTCGAGGCTGCGCAGGCATTGAGAAAAGCCTACATTACACTGCGCTCAACCATTCACCGCCGGGCGCTGCAGAATCTTAACAGCCAGGTGCCGGAAGACTCGTTCCGGGAAGAGCGCGCCTACATCCAGCAGATGTGGAACCGTGTCATGCTGGACGATCCCGGCGCTTCGTAGCTCTTCGTAACGCCGATTTTTCCTGCTAGACTGCCGATCTTATTATATGCGTGCTTAGGAGCAAGAACATGTCAATGGCTGATCGCGATGGCCTGATCTGGATGGACGGCGAGATGATCCCCTGGCGGGACGCCAAAACCCACGTGCTGACTCACACCCTGCATTACGGGTTAGGCTGCTTTGAAGGCGTCCGCGCCTATAGCACCCCCGAAGGTGCTGCAATTTTCCGGCTGCAGGACCACACCAACCGGCTGTTCCGCTCCGCACATATTCTGAACATGAAAATGCCGGTCACCAAAGAGCAGTTGAACGCTGCCCAGTGTGCGGCGGTGATGGAAAACGGGCTGGATGAAGCCTATATCCGGCCGATGGTGTTTTATGGCTCCGAGGGCATGGGCCTGCGGGCTGATAACCTGCAGGTGCATGTCATGGTGGCGGCCTGGAGCTGGCCGTCCTATATGTCGCCGGAGGCCAGGGAGATGGGTATCAAGGTCCGTACCTCGTCCTATACCCGCCACCATGTCAATATCACCATGTGTAAGGCCAAGGCCAACGGCAACTATATCAACTCCATGCTGGCCCTTAACGAAGCGATCGCCAGTGGTTGCGAGGAGGCGTTGTTGCTGGATAACGAGGGCTACGTGGCGGAAGGTTCGGGCGAGAATATTTTCCTTCTGCGTGATGGGGTCCTGCACACACCGGAGCTGACATCCTGCCTTGAGGGTATCACCCGTCAGACCATTCTCGATTTTGCGCGGGAACTGGATATACCGGTGCGGGAGCGCCGTATTACCCGCGACGAGGTTTATATAGCCGACGAAGCCTTCTTCACCGGCACGGCGGCGGAAGTTCTGCCGATCCGTGAGCTCGATGGCCGGGTGATTGGTGCTGGCCAGCGCGGCCCACTGACAGAGAAGCTGCAGGGCATGTATTTCGATGCTGTGAAAGGCAAGTCAGCGGAGCACAGCCGCTGGTTGACGCAGGTTCGATAGGATCCTGTGGGGGCAGGATACGAAACACAGGTAGAGACGACCGGAGGCTATCTGGTCGCCGATTGTTTCCGGGACAGATTCCGCAGAGAGTGGTTTGACCCCGAGTTCTGGGGCGATGCTGCGGAGCCTGTTGCCACCGGTGGACGGGGGTCCGCATGGTTTGTCTCTTCCGGGTCAGACCAGATGGTGCTCAGGCACTTTTGCCGGGGCGGACTGCCCGGGCGCTTTATCCGCCGGGACTATTTTTATACCGGAGCGGATGGCGTCCGGTCTTTCGCTGAATTCCGCCTGCTCCATAAACTTTTTCAGGACGGGTTTCCGGTCCCCGAACCCATAGCCGCAGATTTTCGCCGCCGGGGACTGCTGTTTTACCGGGCTTCGCTGATTGTCCGGCGGATTCCCGGAGCCAGTCCGCTATCCGGATTCACCAGTGCCGACTGCGTCCGGACCTGGTGGGATGCAGGTGTCTGCGTTCGCCATTTTCACGAGGCCGGAGTGTTTCATGCCGACCTGAACTGCACGA
>NZ_DATFKH010000016.1:0-3848 GCF_035268745.1 Marinobacter sp. | reverse complement strand
AAAAGACGACCTTTACCTTCACCTCTTTCCGGCCATGGAAGGACCTCAAAAGCAGGAATATCCTGTTGTTGCTGGCCTTCTTCGGCCTAAGCTTCGGGCAGCTACAAGCCCAGGACGATGACGTGATCATCACGTCCAACGCAGAGCTCATCTTTCCGGCCTGTGTGGAGTCCGTTGATTATTTTCACCTTTTCACCGTCATTGATGCAAATGACGAAGGGACACCGGCTATCAGCGACCTGGATGGTAATGTTGCGCTTAACAGCATCACCCTAATCGAGAGCTTTCAGCGCGACGACCTGTTCTACCGGGTTTTTGAAGCTGGCTTTACAGTGCAGGCCGGTAATTACTCGGATATTTTTACCATCACGTATGAGGGCGAATCGTTAGAGCCGGCTTTCGATGTCACGCAGGAAGCGGGAGGCGATCCACAGATCGTATTCAACCCGCAAACGCTGACCCTTCCGGCTTGTGTCGATGCAATCGACGCAAACTTCGGCGTCACCATTATCTCTTGCGATGAGACGGCCAACCAGCCGACCTTCAACTTCCTGGGTCAGGATTTCACGCCGGGATTTTCGCAGGCTGATGACGGATATTTCCGTTACACGGTCAGCGTACCGAAGACGGCAGCGGGCAATCAGGTAGCTACCGTTAGCTACACGGACAACGAGGGCAATACGACCTCTATTCCGTTCCTGGTATCAGTCGTGGTACCTGAAAATCAGCCCGCCGATATCAACCTGCCGGGCAACCTGACCTTTACGCTGCCTTCCTGTTCACTGGAAGAAACGGTGACTTTCTCGATTCAGATTACGGACGACTGTGACGATATCAATCCGGGCAACGCTGAGTTTTTCCTGGATGGCGCGGAAATCTTCCCCACCTTCACCAACGCTGCTCAGGGCTATTTCGAATTTACGGAGACGATTACGGAAGACACCGACGGCGACCTGCTGCTGGCCACCTATACGGACAGCGAAGGCGCTTCCTCGGCCGTCGATGGATTGCTCACCGTACTTAAGCAGGACCTGAACCTCGATGAGATCGGCTGTAATGATCAGGTTAACGTCACCCTCAATGACGAGACCTGCACGAAGATCATCACGCCGGATATGGTGGGAGAGGGCGACGTCTGCGATACCGATGACCGCCTGAGGGTGATCGTTTACGACGGTATCTACAACGGCGATCCCGATAACGAAGTAGATGCCTGCGGCGTGTTCAATTACGTGCTGATGTACGGCGATGAGGAGTACTGCTGGGGCGTGATCAACGCCGAAGACAAGACGCCTCCGGTGGTTTACTGCCCGCGTTTTGATTACGACGGACTGTATAAGTACCTGGATGATGACGGCAATACGCAGTTTTCGCCTAACCTGGACGAGGACTGGTTCGAGGATGACGACGGCTTCCGCGAACTACTGGCTTTCAACGAGCTGATCTGTGACGACATCGACAAGGTAGTTGATGTAAAAGCTTCCTGGAATGATCCTTCTTATGAGTACTACACCGGTGTTGCCAAGGCCGTTGACGCCTGCTCCGGTGAGCTCGCCGCGCCTATCAAGGTAGAGGACCATCTTGAGGAGTTTGAGTGCAGATACGATGAGTATGGCGGCTACGGCGAATATGCAGCCGTGCTGTTGCGTACCTTCTACTTCGAAGATGAGAAGGGCAACCAGGAAAGCTGCACGCAGCGCATCCTTTTCTCTCGCCCCTACATCCACCTGCCGGTATGTAAGGTGCACGTGAATGCTTGCGAATTCGACGGTGAGCTGACCACAGATGACCTGCTGGACAACGATCCCTATTCCGTTCCCTTCTACGTGAACGGCGTATGCGACACGATCTACTTCACGCCCGATCCTTCTGAGTCGGGAACCTACACGACGAAAGGACACAACTGCAACTATACGATTTCCTATACGGATCAGGTATTCCCCGGTCCGGATAACTGCGGCAACAAGATTGTACGTACCTGGTCGATTCTCGACTGGTGCTGGAATCCTTCCCTGGGCGAGTACCCCGCACTGCTGGGCCGCCCCATGGATGACTACCGCGATGACCTGTACGCTTGCTACGACTTCTACGACGACTGGGATGATGATCTTCAGCTTGCGCGTTACCATGTCAAAAAGAGCGACTGGTCTGACAAGAAGTTCTCCTGGGAGCAGCACATCATCTACGCTGATGAGGAAGCTCCTGAGGTAACCTGTGTAGCCGATGACCTGGATTGGGACGGTCAGCCTGATGGCGACCGCACGATCCGCATCTCCACCGGCCCGTTCAACTGCACGGCCGTTGTTGACCTGGAAGACCGCATCGATGTAACGGACAACTGTTCTGTTAAGCGCTGGCGCTTCCGCCTGGAAGGCTTTGAGAAAGATCCGAAGACGGGACTTGACGTACCGGTCTACTACGGCTGGACGGACTGGACGAGCTATGCACTGGCCGGCGTTGCCGTTGGTGAGTACGAGCTGATCGTAGAAGCAGAAGACGACTGCGGTAACCTGGGCTATGCGAACTGCACCGTGATCGTAGAAGATCAGGTGGAGCCGGTTGCCGTATGTGACGATGAGCTGAACATTTCTATCGGTGGCCCCGGCACGACCAACGACGGTCTGGCCCGCGTAACGGCTGCTGATGTAGACGAAGGCAGCTGGGACAACTGCGAACTGGCTGAGCTGGACGTACGCCGCGATATCGAAGAGACTTGCCTGGACATCTACGCCGATCAGGTTAATGGTCTGGTATGGGCCAGCGCTGATTACAAAGTGGTAAGCTCCGGTGGCCGTACCTTCTACATTGCTACCCGCAGCGTTGCCGGTAAAGGTGTGGTATCCGGCGATACGCTGGTTGTCAAGGAAGCCGACGGCACCTTCTTCAGCTGGTGGGCTAACGAAGTATACTTCACCTGCTGCGATATCTCCGCTGATTCTGAAGATCTGGTGACCATCGAGCTGCGCGCTACGGATGCCGAAGGCAACAGCAACGTATGCTGGCTGAACACGCTGATCGAGGACAAGCTGCCTCCGAGCTGTGATGTACACGACAAGACCATCCTGTGCACCGAGCTGGATTTCGATCCTGCTGACTCTGCTCAGGTAGCCGGCCGCTTCGGCGCCCCGGAAGATGTGATTGAAATTCGCGACAACTGCGGCGCTACGATCACCGAAGAAGTGATCTGGACGCCTGACGACTGTGGTACTGGCCTGATCGAGCGCGTCTTCACGATTACCGACGCTTCGGGTCGCTCTACCGTATGTACGCAAGAGATCGAGGTGCTGGAAGTAAATGATTACGAGATCGTCTTCCCGGGTGATGACGGCAGCGCCGAGTGCGGTGTTGAGCCCGATCGCGACATCTCCACGCAGAGCTTCGCTTGCGATATTCTGGCTGTTAATAAGGACACCACGCGCTTCCAGGCTTCGGGCGACGAGTGCTTCAAGCTGCTGATCACCTACCGCGTCATCAACTGGTGCGAGTACGACGGCGTGAGCACCACTCCGATCGAAGTACCGCGCGACTGGGACGGCGACAATGATCTGACCGAAGATCACGTTATCCGCGTACAGCCCGACGGTGACCTGCTGCCCAATGTTTCCGGCCAGCAAGTAGTTACCTGGACGCAGGCTGACGGTGATCAGGCTTCGCTGACGGCTGCTGAGTATGCTGACCTGACGCCCGGTTTCTGGCAGTACAGCCAGCTGCTGAAGATCTACGACGACGTAGCACCTGAAGTAGAAGTAGAGAACGAATCGCTTGAGTTCTGTGCTTACGGTACGCCTCCGGACGACTGTGGCGGCAATGTCAATATCGTCTTCACGGTAAGCGATATCTGCACGCCG
>NZ_DATFKH010000015.1:0-2243 GCF_035268745.1 Marinobacter sp. | reverse complement strand
CAAAAGCTTCACGGTGCAACCTACGTGGTCGACGTAAGCTTCGAGCGCAAAACCCTGGATGAAGATGATCTGATTGTCGATATCGGCCTGGCATCGGAAGTGCTCTCAGCGGTGCTGGCCGAGTTCAATATGCAGAACCTGGACGAGTTGCCGGAGCTCGCGGGCCGCAACACCACCACGGAATTTATGGCCGCCACCATTTTTGAACGCATGGCAAAAGCCATAGAAGAGGGGCGCTTGGGGCAGACGGGCAAGGGGCTCTGTGGCATGAAAGTAACCCTGGGTGAATCCCATGTGGCCTGGGCCAGTTACCACGGTGAACTCTGATCATGTCGAACCCGGGCGGGCAATCAGTGCGGTTCATTGTTCCCGGTGATCCGGAACAGCGAACCGGGGGGTATCGCTACGTAAGCCGGATGGTCAACGCGTTGAATGAGCGCGGCATAACCGCAGTGGTTCAGGGTCTTGATGGCCGGTTTCCGGTCCCGGATGCGGTTGCCCGGTCGGCCATGGATTCGGAACTGGCCCGCTGCGAAAAAGACACCTGGCTGGTTCTGGACGGGCTCGCCATGGGGGGGCTGCCAGAGGTGATTGAAAAACATGCAGGGCGGCTGAACCTGGTGGCACTGGTACATCATCCGCTGGCGGATGAAACCGGCATCAGCGAACACGACCGGGCGTTTCTGCTGGCCTCGGAAACCCGCGCGCTGGCGGCGGTAACCCGGGTGATAACGACCAGCCACCACACCGCCGTGCGCCTGAGGGATTTCAGCGTGCCTGAGGACAGGATCCGGGTGGTGGAACCGGGCGCCGATACGGTCATGTTTTCCCCCCGGAATGGCTCATCGGATGCCACTAGCAACAGCGATGCACCGCAACTGCTGTGCGTCGCCGGTCTTTCCCCCCGCAAGGCCCAGCATCAGCTGGTCGAGGCACTCTCGGGTCTGCAGCACCTGGCCTGGCACTGCACTCTGGTGGGCTCAACCGAACGTGAGCCGGGGTACAGCCAGCAGGTTGTCGACCAGATCCGCCAATTGTCACTGACCGAGCGCATCACCCTGGCCGGCGAGCTTGGCGATGAAGCCCTGGCCGCGCAATACCGTAACGCCGATCTTTTTGTGCTGCCCTCACTGTATGAAGGTTATGGCATGGTGATTGATGAAGCCCTGGCGGCCGGACTTCCGGTGATCACCACCGATGGCGGCGCGCTGGCCAGTACCGGCGACAGGCAGGGTATCCGGCAGTATCCCGCCGGCTCGGTGAATGCGCTCAGGAGCTGCCTGGAAGCCTGTCTGAGCGACCGGCCGTTGTTGCAGGAAATGGCCGGCGCCGTGCAGCGTAACCAGGCACCGGTTCGCCACTGGTCCGATGCGGCCGCCGAATTCGAGGTTGCACTCGAGCCAGGCCCACACACCAGAGATCACAGTCAGTTTGACCAGCAATGGCTGGGTTTGCGGGAACCGGCCGATCACCGCGCGCGCAATCCGGCATTACTGGCACAGCTTCAATGCTGGCTGGAGCAGTTCGCCGGGAAAGGCGCAGAAAAAAACATCCCGCGCGAAGACAAGGTGCTCAGGATTGTGGACCTGGGCAGCGGCGCAGGTTCGAACGGCGTCTATCTTCGCGACCGGCTCCCCGGGCCCCAGCACTGGACCTTGCTGGATCAGGATGCCGCCCTGCTGGCTGAGGCCAGGTCGCGTCTTGCGGTAAAAGCCGATGCCAGAGCCGCTGCAACAGAAACCGTCACATGCACCCTGGATGCCGGCAACCTGACCGCGCTTATTCCGGACGGGACCGGTCTCATCACTGCTTCGGCACTGATTGATCTTATGTCGGCAAACTGGCTGGATGCCCTGGCCGAGGTCGCCCGGGCCCGCCGCGCGGCCGTGTATATTGTTCTGAGCTATGCCGGGGAATTTCAGCTTGGTCCCGCACTGGAAGACGATGACCTGATTCGCGCGCTGGTAAACGATCACCAGCATGGCGATAAAGGCAGCGGCGCTGCGCTGGGTCCTGAAGCCACGGATTACCTGAAGGAGCGCCTCGAAGCCCGGGGCTATGAGGTGGCTGTGGCGGCCAGTCCGTGGGATCTGGACGGCAACGACCGGGCGCTTCAGGCCGCCCTGATTTGCGGCTGGTGCGAAGCGGCGATGGAGCAGAACCCGGCCCGGCAGAGGCGGATTGAACAATGGCAATCCGCGCGGTTGCGGCAGGCCGAAGCAGGGCGGTTGGCGATTCAGGTG
>NZ_DATFKH010000014.1:0-8523 GCF_035268745.1 Marinobacter sp. | reverse complement strand
GTGGACCAGGTCTCGTCCAACACCGAATCCGTGGACAACTGCTACGAAGACTGGGTAGCGTTTAACCGCAGCTCTGGGATGCGCTCCAGCGCCTATGAGCACCTGATTCCTGAGCGTCTGTTCTCTACGGAAGAAAAGGCGGCTGAAGGTGTATCAACCGCCAAGGCCCTTGCATTGGCGATGGCTCAGGGTCAACGGGTTTATACCCTGACCCAGGACAATAGCCACAACCTGAGCCAGATCACCATCGAAAGGGAGGCCCGCTCAGAAATCCAGAATGACATTGCGCGCGGCTATTTGCATCAGTCGGGCGAATCGTCGCTGGTCGCCTGCTAGGGAATAGCCTGGACTTCACCGAACTCCGCCTGCGCTTTTTCCAGCAATTTTTTCAGAGGTAACAGCTCCAGATGCCGCTTGGCGGTAATGGCATAAAAGCGCTCTACAATGTCGAGCACACAGTATTTTTCCAGCCGACCGGTTTGCAGTTCATCCTGAACCACGACTTCAGGGACCACAGCAAGGCCCCCCGAGTCACGTGCGAGCAATCGCAGCATGGCCATGTCATCAACCTCGGCATAGGGCGTTATTTCAACACCTGACTGGCTGAGCAGGGTATCAAACTGACTGCGGATATCGCTGCTCGGCCCTGGCAGCAACAGCTTGGCATTCACCAGATCGTCGGGGAAACGGAAGGCCCCGGCCGCGTCGCCTGATGGCCCGACAATGCAGACATTCTGTTCGGCAATCTGCTGACAGCGCCAACTGGTTGACGAATCCGCCACCACAGAACGGTTGGAAAGTATCAGATCCAGCTTGTGGATACTGAGCAGGTCCAGCAATTCCTCAAGGCTGGCCGATTGCAGTACCAGCCTGACCTGGGTCTCGCCGATCACCGGCCGCAGGAAGTTTTCCTGGAAATTCCTGGACAAGGTGGCAACCGAGCCAATACGCAACCGGCGCAGGTGCTGAAGCTCACCACTCTCGGTCAGGGACAGCAATTCGCTGCCGAGGCTGAAAATACTCTCGGCGTACTCCAGCACCAGATGCCCGAACTCGGTCAGCCTGAGCGAGCGACCCTCCCGGGTGAACAGCTCATGCCCCAACTGCTCCTGCAACTGGCGTATTTGCGACGAGAGTGCGGACTGGGAAACGTTAAGTTGTTTAGCCGCCCGGGTCAGATGACCTTCTTTAGCGACGACCCAGAAGTAGTGCAGGTGATGAAAATTGAGGTGTCTCATGCAATCAGTTCCAGAAAAGAGAACATTATCATCTTAATCATCTATTTTAAAATTCTGTTGCATCGCGAGATGATGGCATCGACGCCCCCATGACAAGGACACGAGCATGTTGAGCAATCCGGAAAAATCCAATCATCTTTTAATCGACGGCGAGTTTTCAACCGAGGAGGCCCGGACCATTCTGATGACGTTAATCGAGAACAAGATCCGCTTTCACCAGCAGGAAAATCTGAGTCAGGAAGAACGCTTCGGAATCGCCGGTAAACGCAGTAGCCGCCGAATTGATCAACTGCTGCAGACCAAGGCGGATTTAGCCGCTGTTATCGACGATGCGCAGATGTCCGGTGAGCGACTCGCCATCAACTGCACCATCGAGATCAGTCGCCTGCGGCCATAGTCCCGGCTTTTGAGAACGTTCTTTTTAGAAGAACAAAAATCAAAGAAATATATATTTTTATTTACCATTAAAAGTCTGGATACTTTGCCTCAAGAGATATTTTCCGATTCCGAGGCCTAGTTTCATGTTTGATTTCCATCTATTGGAGCCTGTTTTCCTGATCCTGATCCCCGTCTTTTACCTGGGCGGAGCGATCGCAACTTCCGTTTTGCCGTCTCATCCAGGCGCCAGTGGTGGCTCGTGGGTTTTTGATCTGGCTTTTATATCGGCTGTCATATCCGCGATCGGTGGCTGGTGGTGGCAGGGTACGTCAACCTGGCTCAATCTGGCTCCCCTGGCCCAGGTGATGGTGCTGCTCATCACCGCGCTGGGTATGATCCTGGCACGCTTTTCAAAACGTTATCTTGCTGGCGACCCTGGCCAGCCGCGGTTCATGGTCTGGTTGCAGTTGACACTGACCAGTGTCGCCCTCATCGCCACCACCAATCATCTGCTGGTTTTCCTCGGCAGCTGGATTGCCATCAGCATCAGCCTGCATCAGTTGTTGATGTTTTTTCCGCAACGTCCCCGGGCAGCGCTGGCCGCCCACAAGAAATTCATTTTCGCGAGACTGGCGGAGCTTTGTCTGGTGGTGGCGTTTGTGCTGCTTTACGTCAGTTACGACACTTTTTCGATTGATCAGATCCTGGTAATGGCTGCAGCAGCGACAGAGCTGCCGCCCGCCGTGACAATCTCTGCCCTGCTGATGGCAGTGGCCGCACTCTTCAAATGCGCCCAGTTGCCGTTTCATGGCTGGCTCATTCAGGTGGTGGAGGCACCCACACCGGTCTCGGCCCTGCTGCACGCCGGGGTAGTCAACCTGGGCGGATTTCTGATGATCCTGATGGCACCGCTGATCTCCCAGGTGGCGGCCGCCCAGTGGCTTCTGCTTCTGGTCGCAGGTCCCACGGCAGTGTTTGCCAGTCTGGTCATGATGACCCGGATTTCCATCAAGGTGAGGTTGGCCTGGTCTACCTGCGCCCAGATGGGCTGGATGCTGGTTGAGTGCGCCCTGGGGCTTTATGAGCTGGCGCTGTTGCATCTGCTCGCGCATTCCGCCTACAAGGCACACGCTTTCCTGAATGCGGGTAATACGGTGGAGATATCGCTGAAGAAACGGCTTGTAGCCATCAGTAATCCCGGGTTGAAGGAGGTGGTGCCTGCGGCTTTGCTGGCCCTGGCTCTGATGGTAGCGAGCGTTTCGGTGGCAACCGCTTCGGGGCCGGCACAGGTTGTAGCCTGGATCGTTCCGGCACTGGCACTGACAATACTGCTGTCAGAACTGTTTGCAGCAGGCGGCGGCGTTATTTTCATACTCCGAGGTCTGGTTCTCGGTGCGGTTTTCTGGGCGCTTTACTGGGCCCAGAAAGCCGCCTCCCGGTTTTTACTGGCGCCGCCGGACAGTACCGTCAGCCTTGCAGCAATCAGCTTTACCGGCCTGCTGCTGATCATGCTCATTATCGGCTATTTTCTGGTGCGCTACCGCCGTAACTCGCCCCTGGGTATCCGCTTCCATCGCTTCCTGTTTGCCGCTGCCTACCTTGATGAGTGGGCAACACGGCTGACGCTGAAAATCTGGCCTGCCCAACTACCCGATGTAGTGCAACCGCGCAGCGTGGTACCCGTTTCCTCATCCTCTGGTTCCAAGGAGTCTGTCTGATGTCAGCGTCGAGCCCCTTACTTTCTGCCGAAACCGGCGCTTCTCAAACCGACTGGCATGCCGCCATCGCGGAAGCATGCGGCCGGGTTGCGCCAGCCTGGCCACTGGACCAGATCAACGCCATAAACCCGTTCTGGGAGATGCGCAACCTGCCACTGACCAAAGTTGCCGCGCGCATGGCGGCGCTGAATGGCACCTGCTGTCTGAACCAGGATGCGCTCGGCAGCGGCGCTGATGGCGAAGACAGCATCCATTCGGTGAGCATGCCCGACCACTGGCAGAACCTGAGCGCACAGCTTGATCGCCATCGCGATACGGCTCACCAGGTCAGCTGGCAGGATGAAGTTGTGCACCAGATCAGCCAGTTCTGCGGTGATTACTTCCAGCGCCTGGATGCGGGTGAGTTTGAGGCCAGCGCCCAGCATCTTTATTACAGCTGGCTTGAAATGACCCGGTCCGACCGCGGCATCGCCATTGTAATGGGCGAGGCCACCCTGCCAGAACAGTTCCGGCTTCTGCCGGATCAGGCTGATCATCTGAAAGCCGAGGCTCTTGCAGCCCTCGTCGTGGCCCAAGAGCACGCACCGGAGTACGCGCACGCGCTGTTGCTGGATATAAACGGATGGTCATCCTGGGCCGCTTACCTGCGCTGGCAGGCGAGACTGCAGGGCCATGAAACCGATCTCTTGCCGGGGCTTCTGGCCATTCGTCTGGCCTGGGAGCTGGCGTTGTGGCGCCATGTCGAGGAGGTTGGCGGCGCAATTTTCACCAATCTCGAGCAGCGGTGGACCAGCCAGTGGCAAGTCTGGCCTTCGATACTGGCGGCCCACGAGCGGTCCCAGATTACCGGATGGCAGCTGCAGCAGCAGGCAGAATCCGCCTATCAGCAACAGATGGCTGAAAAACTGCTGGGCTCGCCTGCTGACGAGGCCGCCGCCGACCAGACACCGAAGCTGCAGGCGGCTTTCTGCATTGATGTGCGCTCGGAGATTTTTCGTCGGGCGTTGGAAGACCAGGACCAGACCATACAGACTCTGGGATTTGCCGGCTTCTTCGGACTGCCGATTGCCTACCAGCCCCGGGGCACGGAATTCAACCGTCCGCAGCTGCCCGGATTGCTTGCGCCGGCGCTGCAGGTTACCGAAACAGAACCCGCTGCCGGAGTCTGTCGCCAGGCGTTGGCCCGTCACTCCCACTGGACAAGGTTCACCAGTTCAGCGCCCGCAAGTTTCAGCTACATAGAAAGTTTTGGCATCGCCCGCCTGGGCCGGCTGGTAAAAAACACCTTCCTGGGTGACAAGTCCAGGCATCCAGTGGATCAGCTCCACGAGGGCCACGGCGAATTCGAGATCCGCCGCAACGGGGTGCTGTTGAGCACCGCGGAAAAAGCCGGGCTGGTAGCGGGCATTCTCCGGGCCATGTCCCTGACCCGTCAGTTTGCAGCCACCGTGCTTCTGGTGGGCCACGGCAGCAGCACCCGCAACAATCCCCACGCCTCAGGGCTGGACTGCGGGGCCTGTGGCGGACAGACCGGCTCAGTGAACGTCCGGGTGCTTGCGTATCTGCTCAATGACACAGAGGTGCGGTCCGCCCTGGCAGAGCAGGGACTATTGATTCCGCCGGAGACCCGCTTCATTGGGGCACTGCATGACACCACAACCGACGAAGTGGTCTGCGCCGGTCAGGTCCCGACGGAAATCCAGGGGCTTCTTCTTCAGGCGGGTCGTCAGGCCCGTCGCGAGCGGGCCAGACGCCTGGACCTGGATACCACAACCGATGTTGACAAAGCCATCATAAAGCGCAGCAAGGACTGGTCGGAGGTACGTCCTGAATGGGGGCTGGCCGGCAACGCCAGTCTGATTGTGGCCCCGCGCTCACGGACGCGCCACCTGAATCTGGAAGGGCGCAGTTTCCTCCACGACTACCGCTGGCGCGACGATGACGGCTTCGGGGTACTGGAGCTGATCATGACCGCACCGATGCTGGTTACTCACTGGATCAACTTTCAGTATTACGCTTCGGTGACGGACAACTTCCGTTACGGCAGCGGTAACAAGGTTCTGCATAACGTGGTTGGCGGACATCTTGGGGTTTTTGAGGGTAACGGTGGCGATTTGAGAATCGGTCTGCCGCTGCAGTCAGTTCACGATGGCCATCAGTGGGTCCATGAACCACTGCGGCTGAGCGTTTACCTGGCTGCGCCGAGGGAAGCGATTGCCGACATTGCCAACCGACACCCAGTGGTGCGGGAACTGATCGAGAATGACTGGCTATATCTGTTCCGGCTTGATGATGAGCAGGGCGTTATCGAGCGTTTCTACCGGGACCAGTGGGAAATCGCCGCAGATCAGGCCAGCCTGGCCAGGACCTGACTTCCTGGCTGGCGCCAGCAGAATGGGAAGAAGATCTGAAATATTTCGTTACAATTTAAGCCAGCCAGGGGTAAAACCGCCTCACCACAGGTTCGTAGAAAACAGGGTTGTATCCGAATCGATCAAAGGTGAGGCTGCTTATGAGCAAGGCGCCAGGTGATGACCAGAGCTGCCGGACATTCTTGAAGCGTGGCTGAATGATGCTTTCTGAGGAGAGCTGCAAGGCGACGCTGCAACACCTGATTGCAGCGTCGCTCGCGTCCGGCCGTGGCGTAACCGCCAACGAACTGATCGCGGACCTGGCCGTCGGTGATGACTTGCGGAACGGGCCTGCGGCCCTCGATTCCCTCGACCAGCTGTCCGTCGCCCGCCGGGTCGCCGAATTCTTTGAACTGGAGAAAGCCGGTATCGAGGAATGGCTTCTGCGGCGCAGCAGTCTGGATGTCTGGAGCCGGCTTGTCCTTGAGAGCCTGAACAACGGCGCTGTCACCCACCTCTGGTTCCGGTCTGGAGGCTCCAGCGCAGAGCCCGGACTGATTTCCCAGCCGTTGTCGCACCTGTTGAAAGAGGCGGATAACCTCAGGGAGCTGGTGGGTTCCAGTAAACGCATTATTGCACTGGTGCCTCTTCATCATATTTACGGCTTTATCTGGGGGCCATTGCTGAGCAGCCAGATGGCCGTGCCTCTGCTTCATGGCCCGGAAGCCCAGGCGGCCGCCCACAACGATCTTCGCAGCGGTGACCTGCTGCTCGGATTTCCCCAGTGGTGGCGCTATTTCGGAGGTGTTCGCGGTCGGCTTCCCGCTGGCGTCAGCGGCGTGACATCCACCGCCCCCTGTCCGCCGGAGTATATTGAGCAGGTTCTGGCCTGCGGTCTCCAGACCATGATCGAGGTCTACGGTTCCAGTGAAACGGCGGGCATAGGCTGGCGTGACAGCACGGCTGGCGGCTACCGGCTTTTCAGGCACTGGGCGCGGCATGGCGATCACTGCCTCGAATCCGACCAGGGCAACATTGTTCCGTTGCCGGACCGGGTCCAGTGGCGAACAGACCGGTCACTGGTCCCGACCGGGCGGCGGGACAATGCGGTTCAGGTGGGCGGAATCAATGTCTGGCCCGAGCGGGTCCGCGCCTTCATTGAAACCCACGCGCGGGTCGGCTGTTGCACGGTCCGACCCATGAACACCGAGCAGGGCACCCGTCTCAAGGTGTTTGTTGTCCCCGTCGGGCCGGCGGGCAAGGATCTGCACTCAGAGCTGCGTGACTGGTTCAGGGCCGGGCTGCCGACCGCCGAGCGTCCGATCCATATCACGGTGGGCGATCAACTTCCCCGCGACCACCTGGGAAAACTCTGTGACTGGTAACCCGGTAGAACTGACAACCCATGGACTGTCCCTGAACCAACTGGAAGCGGTGGCCTTTGGAGTACCGCTGATGCTGAGTTCCCGGGTTCATCAGCGGGTTCAGCTCAGCCATCAGCGCCTGACCCGCTATCTCGATGAAAATCGCTGTATTTACGGCGTAACCACCGGCTACGGACCGCTGGCGAATACCCTGGTCGGCCGCGACCACTGCTTCGAGCTGCAACAGAATCTTGTTGCTCACCTGAGCTCCGGCGTGGGCGCGCCATTGAGCCGCCTCCATACCCGGGCCACCATGGCGGCACGCATCAGTGCCTTGTCGCGGGGCTATTCCGGAGTTGCTCCCGATGCCCTCAACACCCTGCTTCAGTGCCTGAATCTTGATGCCATTCCGGTAGTACCAGCGATGGGGACGGTGGGCGCCAGCGGTGACCTGACGCCACTGGCACACATTGCCGGTGCGCTCATGGGGCAGGGCGAAATCCGTCTCGCAGGGTGCGCTCCCAGGCCCGCCCGGGAGGTCCTGGAGGCTATCGGAGTTGCGCCCTTCGAACCCGGCGGCAAGGACGCCCTGGCACTGGTGAACGGGACTTCGACCATGACCGGCATTGCCGGCCTCAATGGCACCGGAGCCAGCCGCGCCCTGCGCTGGAGCGCGTTGTTGAGCGCCGCCCACGCCAGGGTCCTTGGCGGCCGGCTTGAGGCCTGGCACCCGGCGTTTGGCGAGCTTCGCCCCCATCCCGGGCAACAGCGCCTGCATCGCTGGCTGAACCGGCTTGCCGGGAACGCCGGCCAGGCGTCCGCGGATCCGCTGACGGTCGAGGCCGACAGCCTGGCCTACCTCGATGCAGCAATACAGGACCCGTACAGTTTGCGGTGCGCACCGCAGCTGCTTGGCGCCGTCAGCGATCAGATTGAATGGCATGACCGCACGGTTCACACCGAGCTTAACAGCGTGACCGACAACCCCGTTTTGCCGGAGGCCCCGGAGCTTGTGCTGCACGGCGGCAATTTCTACGGTCAGCACGTCGCACTGGCTTCCGACGCGCTGGCCAATGCGGTCATCACCATGGCCGTGCACGCCGAGCGGCGGATTGCACGCCTGTGCAATCCACGGCTCAACGTCGGTTTGCCCGCGTTCCTGCAACCGGAGAACACCGGCCTGCAGAGCGGCTTCATGGGTGCTCAGGTGACCGCCAGTGCGCTGCTGGCGGAAATGCGTACCATGGCCACGCCCGCCTCAATCCAGTCGATACCCACCAATGGCGACAACCAGGACGTTGTCACCATGGGCACGATTGGTGCCAGGCGCACGGGGGAGCTGTTACAGCTGCTCTGTCTCATGCTCGCTATTGATGCCCTGATGGTGGTCCAGGCGCTCGACTTGCGTTCCGATGAAGCCGGTGGTGCCAGCTTTGACGGAGCTTGCGGCCGGCTGCAGGCCTGGGTTCGCGAG
>NZ_DATFKH010000013.1:0-4222 GCF_035268745.1 Marinobacter sp. | reverse complement strand
TGCGGCTGGCAGGGGGGCTTTTCAAGGGCTGTTGTGAATACCGGTATCCGGCTGCGCCAGCAGCGTAATCAGGTCCTGAATATGGTGCCATGGCGACAGTGAGTCGAAACCTTTTGCGGCCCGGTCTGCGGCACTGCAAAGCTCAAAGGCCGAATTGAGCCGGGCCCGTGTCAGCCGCCTGGCTGCCTGTTCAATCGCCCGCGCCCGCTGGGGCTGGAAGACACCGCGCTGTTTCAGGAACCCGGAGCTGTTTTCACCGCCGGCCTGTCGCGCGCTGGCAATACGCAGTTCCAGGGCAAGGTTGAGGTCCCGGTTAAGCACCGTCAGGAAGCCCAGAGGGTTCTCACCTTCCTGCTGAAGGGCGCCGGCAATTTTTCGCGCGTGGGTTGCCCTGCCGGCAAGAGTCTCGCTGACGAGTTCAAAGCCGTTAAAGCGTGAACTGTCCTGCACGGCCTGCTCAATGGTGTCTTCATCAACGGTACTGTCTGAACAGAACAGGGCCAGCCGGTTCAGTTCCTGACTGGCGGCGAGAAGATTGCCCTCGAGACGCTCGGCAAGCAGGTTGAGCGCGCCACGGGTCAGGTTAAGGCCCTGTTGCCGGGCCCGTTGTTGCAGCCAGCCTGGAAATTTCTCCGCGTCGATGGGCCAGAGCGGAAGGTGGAGTCCGGTTTTCTGCAGTTCCTTGTACCATTTGCGCCGGGTTTCCGCGGCGTCCAGCCGGGCGCTGATAAGAACAACGACAATATCCTCGGGCGGGTCCTGCAGGAAACCTTCGATGACGGCCCGACCATCACCAAGTTTGCCGCCTGGCAGGTGGATTTCAATGCGCCGCTTTTCGGAAAAAAGGGAGAGCGCGCTGAACTCTTCACCCACGCGATTCCAGTCAAATTGCGGGTCGGCATGAAAGCTCAGGCGATCCTGATAACCCGCGTCTTTTGCCGCCTTGCGGATCTGGTCACAGGACTCCTGAACCAGCAGGGCTTCATCACCTGACACCAGATAGACCGGCAACAGGCCCTTTTCCAGATGCTGGGCGAGCTGATGGGGCTGGATCTTCACCGTGCTGCCTCGAGTGCATCCAGTCGCGCCTGATTCAGTGGTGCAAGGCGGAACAGCACCTGCCGGGCCAGATTCCCGGACAGCTGGTTCTGAAGCGTCTTCTCTTCCTGTTGCTTGGCAAGCACGTTGGTTTCATCGTAGCGGTAGGTTATGGCACTGTTGACTCGCTCAGTCGCGATAAGCGGGGTCTGATCGGCGGCAATCAGCTGCAGCTCTACGGATTGTCTGAGCCTATATTCAGCGGCGGCAGCCCTTGCCGTGACCGCCGTTGCGCGTCTTTCCTGACGGAAATTGCCTAACTGCAGAATGGCCGTCGCGCCGGTTTCACCGGTCAGTTCGACGCCGCCCCGGGCCAGCTGTTGTTCTACCTCACGGCAGAGCTGGTGGGGAACCTCTGGCCCACATTTCAGGGCCAGAGGCTGAACGGCTTCGGGCACACTGGAGCCACCGCGAAGCTGAAAGCCGCAGCCTGCCAGCGCAAAGCCGAGGAACAGGCAGAGCAGAATGGCGGCCCTGGGCATATCAGTTAGCAACCACGTTAACCAGCTTGCCCGGCACAACGATGACCTTGCGGACGGTTTTGCCCTCGGTGAAACGCACTACATTCTCGTTTTCCAGTGCCAGGGCTTCAAGGCTGCTCTTGTCGATATCGGCGGGCACATCGGCTTTGGCCCTTACTTTGCCGTTCACCTGCAGCACCACCTGGATCTCACTGCGGACCATGGCAGCCCTGTCGGCTTCCGGCCAGGTCGCGTCCACCACCGGTTCCTGGTGGCCCAGCGCCTGCCAGAGCTGATGGCAGATGTGCGGCACAATCGGCGCCAGCAGCAGCACTGCCGTATCCAGTGCTTCCTGGCGCACAGCGTGGCTCTGGGGCTCACTGCCGGTCAGTTTTGCGGTTTCATTCAGCAGCTCCATCACCGCAGCAATCGAAGTGTTGAATGTCAGCCGGCGGCTTATGTCATCACTGACCTTGGTAATGGTTTCATGGGTCTTGCGACGAAGATTCTTCTGATCGCCGGTAAGACCACCGGTATCCAGGGCTGGCGCAGCTCCCCCGGATACGTGCCCGGATACCATTCGCCAGAGCCGCTTGAGGAAGCGATGGGCACCTTCCACCCCACTTTCGGACCATTCCAGGGACTGCTCGGGTGGCGCCGCAAACATCATGAACAGGCGAACGGTGTCGGCGCCATGTTCGTCGATGATGGCCTGCGGGTCGATGCCGTTGTTCTTCGATTTGGACATCTTGGTGACGCCACCGGCAATCACCGGCTGGCCGTCGTCTTTATGTACGGTACTGATGACCTGGCCTTTTTCATCACGTCCGGTTACCACATCCGCCGGTGATATCCAGGTTTTGCCACCATTATCATCTTTCCGGTAATAGGTCTCGGCCAGCACCATGCCCTGGCACAACAGACGGTTAAACGGCTCTGAGCTGTCCACCAGTCCGAAATCCCGCAGCAGCTTGTGGAAGAAGCGGGCGTACAGCAGGTGCAGGATGGCGTGTTCGATGCCGCCGATGTACTGGTCAACCGGCAGCCAGTAGTTGGCCGCAGCCGGGTCGAGCATCCCCTGGTCGAAGTTCGGGCTGCAGAAGCGGGCGTAATACCAGGACGACTCCATGAAAGTGTCGAAGGTATCGGTTTCCAGGGTGGCGGGCTGTCCTTCAAAGCTGGTTTTCGCCCATTCCGGGTCCGCCTTGAGGGGCGATTGCACGCCGTCCATTTCCACATCTTCCGGCAGGATAACGGGCAACTGCCCGTCCGGCACCGGGCGCTCGGTGCCATCTTCCATAGTCATCATGGGGATGGGAGCCCCCCAGTAACGCTGGCGGGAGACACCCCAGTCACGAAGCCGGTAATTAACCTTGCGCCTGCCGATGCCGCTTTCTTCCAGGTAATCGGCGATGGCGTCAAA
Source organism: Marinobacter sp. (assembly GCF_035268745.1). Lineage (GTDB taxonomy): Bacteria > Pseudomonadota > Gammaproteobacteria > Pseudomonadales > Oleiphilaceae > Marinobacter. Next base: position 1,240 of record NZ_DATFKH010000013.1, on the reverse strand, counting down.
CGCTTCCTCGCTGGTCAGGCCAGTGTATTTGCCGGAGGACACCAACACACCTTTTTCAGTGAAGGCCTGTTCCTGGACGTCAATGGTGCGGTTATCACTGGGTGCGATCACCTGTTTGATGGCGACCCGGTACCTGACGGCAAATTCGTGATCGCGCTCATCATGGCCCGGAACGGCCATCAATGCACCGGTGCCGTAATCCGTCAGTACGAAGTTGGCAACGTAAACCGGAATCTCTTCGTCGGTCAGGGGATGAATGGCCTTGTAACCCGTATCAATGCCTTTCTTTTCCATCACCGCCAGGTCTGCTTCAGCGGTTTTGCTGTTGCGGCACTGATCGGCAAATGCGGCAACTTCCGGATAGCGCTCCGCGGCCTTGCGGGCAATCGGGTGTTCGGTCGAGACCGCCATATAGGTGACACCCATCAGGGTATCCGGGCGGGTGGTATAGACCTCCAGCGGTTCGTCACCATCTTTCATCCGGAAAGTCAGCTCGGTGCCAACGGACTTGCCAATCCAGTTGCGCTGCATGGTCTTGACCTGTTCCGGCCAGTCTTCAAGCTGGTCCAGGTCATTGAGCAGTTCTTCGGCGTAGTCGGTGATGCGGATAAACCACTGCGGAATTTTCTTCTGTTCCACCAGCGCGCCGGACCGCCAGCCGCGGCCATCAACCACCTGCTCGTTCGCCAGAACGGTCTGGTCCACCGGGTCCCAGTTAACCGTGGACATCTTCTTGTAGACCAGGCCTTGCTCATAGAGGCGGGCGAAGAACCATTGCTCCCAGCGGTAATAGTCGGGTTTACAGGTGGCCAGCTCCCGGTTCCAGTCATAGCCGAAGCCCAACTGCTTGAGCTGGTTCTTCATGTAGGCAATGTTGGATTGGGTCCAGCTGGCGGGCGCCGTCCTGTTGGCAATGGCGGCGTTCTCTGCCGGCAGCCCGAATGCGTCCCATCCCATGGGCTGCATCACGTTCTTGCCCTGCATACGCTGGTAACGGGAAATCACATCGCCAATGGTGTAATTGCGAACATGCCCCATGTGAAGCTTGCCACTGGGGTAGGGGAACATGGAAAGACAGTAGTACTTGGGCTTGCCGGGCTCTTCCCTAACCGTAAACGTGTTGTTCTCCTCCCAGAAATTCTGGGCTGTGCGCTCAACATCGCCGGGATTATACTGCTGATCCATTCCTGCCATTACCAAAGTTGCCCTGTGTCAAAGTAAATGTGCGAAAGGGCAGATA
>NZ_DATFKH010000012.1:0-20263 GCF_035268745.1 Marinobacter sp. | reverse complement strand
TGTCCGCCAGCGCTCCTGGCCATGGATTCCATCCGGGCGGAGTCGGCCTCGCCGCGGTACCAGCGTTGGGACCCGGCCCAGTCGATCAGCCAGGGGCCATCCAGCTCGGGGTTAGCTGCAGTCGAGCCTATGGAGAACCGCCACAGGGGTCCGTCGCCGGTGAAAAAGTCGTGCTGCAGGTGTTGCAGTTGCTGCCAGAAGGCTTCGCCCTGCTCCATCACTTCGCCACTCCACTTTTCAGCGGTGGCTTCCACGGCGGACCTGGCGCCGGACAGGCGCAGATAGACTTTGCCGTCTACCCAGGCCGCCCCGGTAATCGGTTTGGATTCGCCGGCGCGCTGGTTCATATAGCGGATGACGTCGTCCATGGCCATGTCCTGCACCAGAGTCATTGATGCAGCCGGTCTGGGCATGACTTTCAGGCTGATCTCGGTGATTGCGCCAAGCGTTCCCAGGGCGCCGGCCTGAAGTCTTGAAACATCGTAACCGGCGACGTTTTTCATGACCTGGCCACCGAATCGCAGGTGTTCGCCTTTGCCATTAAGCAGGCGGATTCCCAGAACCTGATCCCGCACCGAGCCGGACCAGGGTCTGGCCGGGCCGGAGAGGTTGCAGGCCAGAGTGCCGCCCAGGGTTGATCCATCACCAAAGCAGGGTGGCTCGAAGTGCAGGCACTGGCCCTCTTCGGACAGTGCAGCCTCGATATCGGTAATACGGGTTCCCGCGCGGACGGTCATGATCAGTTCCACCGGGTGGTATTCCACGATGCCGGTGTGCTCCGCCAGGCTCAGGGTGTCGGCATGGCGGTCGGCCGCGCGGCCCATAAAGTTTTTGCTGCCACCACCGACGATGTTGAGCTTCTGGTCTTTTTTGCGGGCGTTGAGGATCTGTTTCCTTAAACCCTCGGATACATCAGCCATGCGCTACTTCCACCGTGTCATGGTTGTGTTGTTTATACTCAAGGGAACGGTACTCCTGGCAGAACCTGAGCGCGGGTACGCCTTTGCCGGGATTGAGGATGCCCCGGGGATCAAACGCTGCCTTGAGATCGTGGAACTGCTGCAGTTCCTGATCACTGAACTGCACCGCCATCTGACGGATTTTTTCCACGCCGACACCGTGCTCGCCGGTGATGCAGCCACCCACTTCCACACACAGATTGAGGATGCTGCCACCAAACGCCTCAGTACGCTCGAATTCACCGGGCACGTTGGCATCAAACAGGATCAGCGGGTGCAGATTGCCATCCCCGGCGTGGAATACGTTGGCGACCCGCAGGCCGAATTTCTCGGACATTTTTTCCATTTCCAGCAGCACATGCGCCAGATGCCGGCGGGGAATGGTGCCGTCCATGCAGTAATAATCCGGTGAAATACGACCGACTGCCGGGAAGGCGGATTTGCGACCTTTCCAGAGCAGCGCCCGCTCTTCTTCGCTTTGGGAGGTTCTCACCGATGTGGCGCCAAGCTTTCTGAACAGGGCTTCTGCCTGCTCGATGTGTTCGTGCACTTCTTCTTCTGTACCGTCCACTTCGCACAGCAACAGAGCTTTGGCCTCTCTCGGGTAGCCCGCCTGGGCAAAATCGTCGGCGGCGACAATAGCGTACCCATCCATCATTTCCAGGCCGCCGGGGATGATGCCGGCGGAGATAATGCCACCCACTGCATCGCCAGCTTTCTGGACGCTGTCAAAACCTGCCATCACGACCTGGGCAATTTCAGGCTTGGGAAGCAGTTTCACTTTTACTTCGGTGACAATGCCAAGCAGGCCCTCGGAACCGGTCATCAGGGCCAGCAGATCCATGCCACAGGCATCCAGTGCATCATTGCCAACCACCACACGGTCACCTTCCGCCGTGATCATTTCCACGCTGAGGATGTTGTGCACCGTCAGGCCGTATTTCAGACAGTGCACGCCACCCGAATTCTCCGCCACGTTGCCCCCGATCGTGCAGGCAATCTGGGACGAGGGGTCCGGCCCGTAATAAAGACCATGCCGGGCGACTTCGTCACTGATGGCCAGGTTGCGGACACCGGGCTGGAGCCGCGCGGTCCGGGCCAGCGGATCAACCTCCAGAATGCGATTGAACTTGGCCAGCGACAACACCACGCCTTCCCTGTGGGGCATGGCCCCGGCACTCAGGCCAGTGCCCGCACCCCGGGCCACCACCGGCACTCTGTGCTCATTGCACAGACGCATTATCCGCTGGACCTGGGCCGGAGTTTCCGGCAGCACCACCAGCAACGGCATCTCGCAATACATGGACATGCCGTCGCATTCGTAGGGCTTCATGGTTTCGTTGTCGGTGATAACGAAGTCCGGGTCGATAAACTCGCGGAATTTCTCCGCCAGCTCCGCTTTACTGATGCCTGGCCTGGTTGTCATAGCCGCCTCTGATCGGGAAAGTTGCTGATGTGACAGCAACTAGCCCCGTTTGGTTTCAAAATGATCAAGCCCCGCCTGGGCGCAGTCCATATCCTGCTGGGGCGTGCCGGAGCTGAGACCAATGCCGCCCACCACTTCGCCGTCAACAATCACCGGCAGACCGCCACCCACTGAGCTTATACGACCACCCACCTCGGTGTGGATGCCAAAGGCCAGCTTGCCGGGCACATTGACGGCGTTGTAATCATGGGTTGCCTTCTTCGCGGCCGATGCTGTGAAGGATTTGTCCTGGGCAATGGTCACGCTGGTGATCTTGCCGCCATCCATACGCTCGAACGCGATCAGGTTGCCGGATTCATCGGTGATGGCAATGCACATGGGCACACCAATTTCACGGGCTTTCTCGGCCGCACCCTCGATCAGAATTCTGGCATCCGCCAGATCAAGCCGGTTAACTGTCAACATAAATCATTACTCCTTGTTTTTAGCCATAAACCAGGTTGGGCAGCCAGGTGACCACACCCGGAATAAGTACACAGATAAACAGTCCGAACGCCTGGATAGCCAGGAATACCAGAGACGACTTGAAAATCGTGCCCATGGTAATGTCCGGAGGGCAGACGCCGCGGATGTAAAACAGCGCATAGCCAAAGGGCGGGCTGAGGAACGACATCTGCATGTTTACCAGATATAACACCCCGAACCATAACACCACATCGGAACCTTCGACACCGGGCAACCCGAACAGGCCGGGGAATTCCAGCGCTTCAACGATCGGGATAAAGATCGGCACCGCCAGCAGCAGGATACCGACCCAGTCAAGGAACATGCCCAGCACCACCAGCAGGACCATCAACAGCAACAGCACGGCATACGGTGACAGGCCTATGCCCAGAATGGTTTCGGTTATGAACTCCTGACCGCCCTGGAGGATATAGAAGCCCACAAAGACCGACGCCCCGAACATGATCCACAGCACCATGGCTGATGCCTTGGCGGTTGTTACCGAGGCATCCCGCAGGGTGGCCACGGAGAATACCTTGTGCTTCATTGCCACCAGAATCGCCCCGAAGGAGCCAATACCGGCGGCCTCAACCGGCGTTGCAACCCCGCCGAACAATAGCCCGAGCACAAGGAAAACCAGGAACAGCGGCGCGATCAGATCTTTCAACAGCAGGACCTTTTCTTTCAGCCCGATCCGGTCTTCCTCTGGTATTGGCGGCCCCAGTTTCGGGTTCAGCCAGGAACGGACCCCGACATAGGTCACATAAAGGCTGGAGAGAATGATGCCGGGAATAACCGAGCCCAGATAGAGCTCACCGACTGACTGCTGAGCCACAACGGCATAGAGGATGGCGAGAATGGAGGGGGGAATCAGGATGCCCAGAGTACCGCCGGCCATAATCGAGCCCAGCGCTATCTTCTGGTCGTAATTCCGTTTCAACATCGCCGGCAACGCAATAATGCCCATGGTAACCACAGCGGCACCGATAACCCCGACCATGGCAGCCAGAATCGTGGAGGCCAGAATGGTGGCAATCGCCAGGCCGCCACCCAGCCCCCCCATCCATTTGTAGACCACGTTGAACATCTCTTCGATCAGACCCGCCCGCTCCAGCATGGAGGCCATGAAGATGAACAGCGGAATCGCTGCCAGGTCGGAGTTGGTCATCATCGGAAATATCCGGCTGGGGATGATGTTCAGCATCATCGAGTCGCCCACCAGATAGATGAACATGACACCCAGGCCACCGGTAACGAATGCCAGGGGCAGCCCCATCATCAGCAGTACGGCCAGGGACCCGAACATGATGTAGGTCAGCGGGCCGATTTTGACATCCGACAGCACGCCCGAGAGCCTGAACAGGAATCTGTCATCACTCCAGGGGTCATAGAACAGGATGTTGATGACTTCCACCAGCATCACAAAGCCGAGGGCGACCGTGGCAACGATCATCAGCCAGGTGCCGATCCTGCCGATCAGGGGATTGCCCTGGCTGGTCATGGTTTCAGGGCTCATGCGTGTTGCTCCCGGCCAAGTTTGATATACATCGAGATATCCTTGATCAGTTTGGACAGGCCAGCGAGGAACAGCAGCGTCGACCCCAGCATCATTACGCCTTTCACCGGCCAGTACTGAATGCCCCAGGTTTCAACGGTCCGTTCATCCATCGAGTAGGAGTTCTCCAGAAAGGTCCAGGAGGTAATCATCAACGCAATCGCGAACATGAAGAAAAACATCGATGTGAAAATATCCATGCCCACCCGACCGCGCAATGGCAGGAAGTTGTAAACCACGTCAACCCGCACATGGGAGCCATGGAGCAGCGCAAATGCGCCGGCCATCAGGTATTGCATACCGAAAAGCAGGAAACTGGCCTCGTGAACCCAGACCGTCGGCTGGTTGAAAACGTAGCGCATGACCACTTCGAAGAAGTAGAACACCACGGCATTCACGGTCCAGAAGGAAATGAATACACCGGATTTCTCGCTGATCCAGTCCACCGCGTTGGTAAACCAGTTGCTGGCATCGCTGTAATCGACGGTTTTTTTCAGCTCTGCTTCAATTTGCTGAAGCTTTTCGTTGGCTGCCGCATTCTTGTCGACGGCCTCCACACCGCGCCCGGAAAGCCAGCGATCCAGCGCCATCATGATCAGCGGCATCACCGCCAGCCAGCCCCAATAGAACCAGTGCGGCATCACAAAGCCGAACGCACTCAGATCAGACATGTTGTTGTCACCTTCATCACAGAGCGGGGAAGGGAGGGAATGCCGTCAATGCACGCCCTAACCTTCCCCGTGATCAGTTTTGTTTGATTGATGCAGGCTTACATGCCTTCGATGTCTTCCGGTTCCAGGTAGCCAACGGTCTCGTTCATCATGTACTCGAGCTGGATATCAAGAATCGCCCTGGCGTCCTCGTTCTTGCTCGCCCAGTTGAACCAGATCGGAATCGCTGCCTTGCGGAACTCCTCCAGGTCGGACTGGCTGAGACGGGTCACCGTGTCGCCTTCTTCCTTGAACTTCTTCATGGCTTCGATATTGCGCTTCTGGATGGTGAGGTAATGCTTCTGGGAATAGTTGCGGACCTCGTCCTCAACCAGTTGCTGCAGTTCCGGATCCAGGGCATTCCAGACCCTCAGATTAACCGTCAGGTCCATCAGATCCACCGGCTGGTAGATCGACATCACACCGGGAGGACCGAACATGATGTAGTCAGTCACCTGGGAGAAACCCAGCTCGTAATTAACCGCCGGGCCGACGTAATCCGCCGCGTCGATGGTGCCTTTTTCAAGCGCCGGGAAGATATCCGAACCCGGCAGGCTGACAGTTGACACACCAAACTGCTGGAATACTTCAGCCACCATGCCACCGGGCACCCGGATCTTCATGCCTTTCAGGTCCGCCAGACTGTTAACCGGCTTCTTGGAATGGATGATGTTGGCATCGTGCTGGATCGGGCCAACGTAAAACAGCCCGAATTTCTTGTAGATTTCACGGGTTTTTTCCAGCATGCCCATGGAATAGAACATGATATCCCACTGGTGAGGCTGGTCGGGACCGGCAGGGTAGGATGACAGAAAGACCGAGGCCGGGATCTTGCCGGACCAGTACAGGGTGAACGGGTTCATACCCTGCAGAACGCCGTTGCGGACCGCTTCAAACAGGCCGTTGTTATCCGCAGCTACCGACTTGGCAGGGTAGGGCTTGATGATGAGCTCACCACCGGATTTCTGCTCAATGCTGTTAGCCCACTCCTCAAACAGGTCGTAACCGACCGTGCCCGCATCCCAAACCGACTGGATTTTCCAGGTGGTTGCGGCCTGCGCCTGTCCTGCCCCGATCAGGCCGGAGCCGACCACGGCAGCAGCCAGGGCCACTGCTCTGAAAACTCCACGCCCGGATCGCCGGGCGCAAGAGCGCTCAGCCACAGATTGCTGTTCATTATTCATGATGATCATCGACACATCTCCGTTGACATTGTTGTTATCTGCGTCAGTTAAAAACGTCGGAAGCCACCGACATTAACGGATATTCGTAGCCAGGCCGGATTTAGTCCAGAGGATTACCCACTGGTCTGACCAGTTTTGAAATGAGCGTTAGACGAAATGCCGGAGATCGGCCATATTTAAAGAACCAGCTCGAAAACATGATTTTTGAAAACAAAAAACCCAACTGGTCAGACCAGTTCATTGCATCAGGCAAAAACATGGCAATAGTTCAGGAAATATCCTTCCGACTGGAACAGCTGATACTCGACGGCGGCCTTGCCCCCGGCCAGAAAATGCCGTCCGAGCGCCAGCTTGCGGCAAAGCTTGGGGTATCCCGGGCGGTGATACGGGAAGCCCTGCATGAATTGCAGGGCCGGGGAGTGATCGAAACCCGGCATGGCAAAGGCTCGTTCGTTACCCGCATCGTTTCCGGCAACGCAAATACCAGCGAAGAAGGTCCGCTGCTGCAGATGTTCGCCGGCCACCACAGAACGCTCTATGATCTGCTGGAAGTTCGCGAACAACTCGAGGGACAGGCGGCCTATCTTGCCGCCCTGCGGGCCAGCCCTCAGGATCTGCACAGAATCACCAAGGCGTTTTCGTCACTTGACCAGACCGACCCGCTCAGCAATGCCCAGCCGGACCACAGCTTCCATCAGGCCATTATGGAAGCCTCCCACAACCCGGTACTGGTGCATGTGCTGAACGGTTTGAAGAAGCTGATGTTGCTGACAGTCCAGGCGGCCGTCGCCAATCTCAATCCGCGGGAAGAAATGCGCAACCGTATTACCCGCCAGCACCGGCGCATCTACCAGGCCATAATGGCAAGAAAACCGGATGCCGCGAAACGCCTGGCAATGTCGCACGTTCGTTTTGTCAAAGAATCAATGCAGGACATTGAACGCCAGGGCACCACCATCATCCGGGTATCCATGGATCAGCCTCCTTCCCGAAAGCCGGCTGCCGCTGCTCATGGGGCCTTCAGACAGGCATGAAATGCAAAACACTTGCATAGCCGGTCAAGTCATCCACAATGAGGATTGACCCGAAAACCACAGCCCATAACACAGTGGCATTTCTCAGCCCGGACCAGGAGCTCCCCATGGCGGAATCAGCGCCTTTGATCTGCAGGGATATTTACAAGACCTTTGACCAGCTGGAAGTGCTCAAGGGTATTTCGCTGGAAACCAGAAAAGGCGATGTTGTCTCGCTGATTGGCAGTTCCGGTTCTGGCAAGAGCACTTTCCTGCGCTGCATTAACATGCTGGAGACGCCCACCGCCGGCGATATCATCGTGCATGGGGACCCCATCCGGTTCACCACCAACCGAAAAGGTGAGCGCATTCCCGCCGACAACAAGCAGGTGGAGCTGATGCGGGCCAAGTTATCGATGGTATTTCAGAGCTTTAATCTGTGGTCCCATATGACGGTTATTGAAAACATTACGGAAGCACCAGTTCACGTTCTGGGTGTCCCCAAAAGCGAAGCCATCGAACGGGCAGAGTCCTATCTCAACAAGGTCGGCATATACGAACGCAAGGACTACTACCCCGCCCAGATGTCCGGCGGCCAGCAGCAACGCGCAGCCATCGCCCGGGCGCTGGCCATGGAGCCCGAAGTCATGCTGTTTGACGAGCCCACGTCAGCTCTGGACCCGGAACTGGTGGGTGAGGTCCTGCGGGTCATGCAGAACCTGGCCGAAGAAGGCCGCACCATGATTGTGGTTACCCATGAAATGGGGTTTGCCAGGGATGTATCGTCCCAGGTCCTGTTCCTGCATCAGGGCGTGATCGAAGAGCAGGGGACCCCGGACAAGGTTTTCGATAATCCGGATTCGGAACGGATGAAACAGTTTCTTGCTCCCAAGTTCTGATATGCAGTGCTATCTTGAAAGCAGACCGGCAAAAGCAGAAAAATTGAGCCCGCAAGGCAAATAACAACTGGAGAAGTGACCTATGAAAAAACTGATTGTTGCAGCAAGCGCTGCAGTGGCCGCCCTTACCATGATGGCAGGCGCCGCCCAGGCCCAGGAACGGGACCTGCGGATTGCGTTTGATGTGCCCTATGAGCCGTTCGAATACAAGGATGAAGATGGCAACCTGACCGGTTTTGAAGTAGAACTGGCCGAAGCTATGTGCGAGGAGATGGGCGCAAACTGCGAATTTGTTATCCAGGCCTGGGACGGCATGATTCCGGGACTGCTGGCTCGCAAATTCGACCTGATCATGTCCTCCATGTCGATTACCCCGGAGCGCGCCGAGCGGGTGCTGTTCTCCGAGCCCTACTACAACACCCCCGGTGGCTGGTTCGCACGGGAAGACTTCGACACCGACGTCACTGATATGGATGCGATGGAAGGTCTGACCGTAGGCGTTCAGCGTGGCACCACCATGGACACCCACGTCACCGAAGAGATGGGTGGTGTTGTATCCATCAAGCGCTACACCACTGCTGACGACATGGTGCTGGATCTTGAAGGCCAGCGCCTTGACGTTGTCTTTCTGGATTACCCGGTGGGCGAGCAGACCATCCTGAGCAAGGACGGCTTCAAGGAGGTCGGCGAGCCGGTCAAGCTGGGCCAGGGTGTGGGCGTTGCCATGCGCAAGCGTGATAAGGATCTGGCAGAAGAGGTGAATGCTGCGCTTGCCACGCTGAAGGAAGATGGTACCTACGACGCTATCATGAAGAATTACTTCGCCTACGACATCAAGATGTAAATTAATGATCGACCTGAAAGGATATGGCCCCGCCCTTCTGGACGGGGCCATTGTTACCATCGAACTGGCCTTCCTTTCCCTGGCCCTGGCCCTGGCTATGGGTCTCATTGGCGCATCTGCCAAGCTCTCGAACAGCCGAATTGCCGCGGGCGTGGCTACAGCCTACACCACCCTGATTCGCGGCGTTCCGGACCTGGTGATGATGCTGCTGTTCTATTACGGCGGCCAGGTGCTGGTAAACAACCTGTCAGACGCCATCTACAATGCCTACGGTTACGATTTCTTTTTTCAGTTCGACCCCTTTATCTCCGGTGTTTTCACCATCGGCCTGATTTTCGGGGCTTATATGACCGAAACATTCCGGGGTGCCTTCCTGGCTGTCGAGAATGGCCAGATTGAGGCAGCCCGAGCCTATGGCTTCAGCCGTTTTCACACTTTCCGCCGCATCATTCTCCCGCAGATGCTTCGCCATGCCCTGCCCGGCCTTGGCAATAACTGGCAGGTGCTGCTGAAAACCACCGCGCTGGTCTCGATTATCGGCCTGACTGATATGGTGCGCGTTGCCGAAGAAGCTGCCAAAGCCGAGCGCATGCCATTCCACTTTTTCATTCCGGTAGCGTTTGTGTATCTGACCCTGACCGCCTGCTCGGAACTGTTCATCCGCTGGCTCAACAAACGAGCCAATGTCGGCGTGGTCCAGGGGGGTTAAGCCATGCCAGAATTCCTGTACGAGCTGCTCAGCGGCAACGAGATTTTCACAGGCCCTACCATCATGGAGTATTGGGACGGTCTGGTCACCACCGTCCAACTGGTATTCGCGTCACTGATGCTGGGGCTGATTCTGGCGGTGCCGCTGGCGATCATGCGCACGTCCAGGAATCCGCTGATCAACGGCCCGATCTGGTTATTCACCTACGTTTTCCGTGGCACTCCGTTGCTGATCCAGCTTTACATCATCTACTACGGGATCGCGCAGATTGAAGGTATCCAGCAGACTTTCTGGTGGGATATTTTCCGCGAAGCTTTCTATCCTGCCCTGCTCGCATTCACCCTCAACACGGCGGCCTATACCACCGAAATCATCCGCGGCGCCATCATCGCGACCCCGCACGGCGAAATAGAAGCCGCCAAAGCCTACGGCATGAGCTGGGCCCTGCGCATGCGCAGGATTATCCTGCCCAGCGCGGCACGGCGGGCCGTACAGGCCTATTCAAACGAGGTCATCTTCATGCTGCATTCCAGTGCCATTGCCAGCGTGGTGACACTGGTCGACCTTACCGGCGCTGCACGGAATATCTATTCGCGCTTCTATGCGCCTTTTGATGCGTTCATTTTTGTGGCGCTGATTTACATGGTTCTGACGTTTATTCTGGTATTTGCCTTTCGCAAACTGGAAAACTATCTGCTGCGACACCAAAGGCCTGTCGGCGGCTGAGGCCAGCTCATTATGTCGGTTATAGAACAGCTATTCGGTGCCAACCGGGACTGGCTCTCCCACACCACCTCGTCCACCACGCGGGTGACCGAGGAGAAGGTCGTGGTAATGGAGGATGGCACCGGTATCCAGCTCCAGGATGCAGGGCTGCTTTACCTGACTCCACCGGCGAGCCGTGCCAACCCTAACGGCGAGTCCCTGATCATTTCAGCGGGTGTCCACGGCAACGAAACTGCGCCCATTGAAGTGCTGAACGGACTGTTCGGCGAACTGGCTGACGGGCAATGGCAACTGGCGTGCCCGGCCCTGCTGATACTGGGGAACCCACTGGCCATCGACCTGAATGAGCGGTTTATGGACGTCAATCTTAACCGCCTGTTCAGTGGCGCCCATGGCAAGCGGGCATACATCAACCTGCGGGAAGCCGAGCGCGCGCAAAAGCTGGAACGGGCCTGCAGGGCATTTGCATCCCGCCACCCCTCCGGCCTCAGCCACTACGATCTGCACACCGCTATTCGTCCCTCACTGCGTGAAAAATTTGCGCTCTACCCCTATGTCGAGGGGCGGAAAGTTCCCGGATTCCAGACCGACTTTCTGCTGGAAGCCGGCGTGGAAACCCTGCTGCTGCAGCACCGCGAAGGGACAACGTTTGCTGCGTTTTCCTCAACTGAACTGGGCGCGGAAAGCTTCACTATCGAGCTCGGGCAGGTGCAGCCTTTTGGTCAGAATGACCTGACCAGGTTCAGTGGTATCCGCGATGCGCTGCGCCGCAGGCTGAAGGGAGAAACACCACCCGGGGCTCCGGCGTCAGCCGGGCCGACGCTGTATGAGGTTGTACACGAGATCATCAACACCGGTGACAGTTTCCGGTTTCACGTGCCGGACGATGTGGCCAACTTTACCGAGTACGACCCCGGCACCATAATCTGGGAAGACGGCGACAGCCGCTACGCCGTCGGCGACGTTCCGGAAGCGATCGTCTTTCCCAATCGAAAGGTAGCTGCGGGTGAGCGCGTCGGCCTGATGGTCAGACGGGACACTAGCCAGAATTACTAATCCGTGCGTAAGCAAGCGGACAGGTCTTTCCAGAACACGCTGTAAATACTTCCCTGTAAGCTCGGCCTCCGCCCTCAGTGCTTATTGCTCCTGCGTCGCACTGAGGTCCTGGGCAGGCCATCCATGGCCTGCCCGTGAAGAGCTATTCGCTCTTCACCCATGGCTCCGGACGGTTCTGGAAAGACCTGTCCGCTTGCTTTGTTAGCCAGAATTATTGCTGGAAGTCGTAGACAGACCCAAGGCCCAGGATCCCTGTCAGCTCATCCAGCCCCTTGCGAACTTCCTCAAGCAGCATGGGATCCCCCAGATCGTCCTGGCGCAGCTCGCTGCGGTAATGGGCTTCAACCCAGGTGGTCAGGCGCTCATAAAGCGCATCGTTCAGCAGTACGCCAGGATGCATGGCATCGAGTTCGTCGTCATTCAGCACCACCCGCAGCCGCAGACAGGCCGGCCCGCCACCGTTGCGCATCGACTGTTTGACATCAAATACCTCAACCGAGGTTATCGGGCCATCGCTGCGAACCTGTGTATCCAGGTAGCGGCTGACCGATTCGATTTCCCGGCACTCCCCGGGCACGGCCAGCATCATCCCGTCCGGGGTGTTCAGTAACTGGCTGTTGAACAGATAGGACGCCACGGCATCTTCCAGCGGCACCTGGTCGTTACTGACTCTTAACGCCTCAAGCTCGGTGCCGGTCAGGCGGGCGCCGATATCCGCGAGCATCCGGTCCTCATCCAGAAAGGCCATCTCATGATAGAACAGCATATTGCCGTTACCCACGGCAATCACGTCGTTGTGGAACACTCCGGCGTCGATGGCATCCGGATTCTGCTGGGCGAAGACCGTGTTCCGGTCATTCAGGCCGTGCAGCCGGGCGATAGCCTGGGAGGCCTCAAGTGTCTGCCGGGCCGGATAGAGTTTCGGGCCCGGCGCGCGCTCGTCAAACGCCACCTGGCCATACACGAACAGCTCAACGCCGGCATCGCCGTAACTGCTGCACAGCCGGGTATGATTGGCCGCGCCCTCGTCGCCGAACTGGCTGACCGGGGGCAGCGCCGGGTGGTGAGCAAAGTAGGCGTCATCGGCAAAAATGGCCTTGAGGGCCCGGCCGGTGACATTATGTTCGATGGAGCGGTGAAATTTGGCACTGAGGTTGGCCGGGGTGAAATGAACCCGGTTATCCGCGGTATCGGCACTGGGGGACACCGTTGCCGCGTTGGCCGTCCACATGGTTGACGCCGAAGACACCGCCGCCAGTATCAGCGGACTGTTTCTGGCGGCATTACGAAGTACTTCGTCATCCTTGCCTGCAAACCCCAGAGCCCGCAGGGTCGGCAGATGTGGTCGCTCATGGGGGGGCAGTACGCCCTGAACGTAACCACGGTCTGCCAACTGTTTCATTTTGGCGAGTCCCTGCAAGGCCGCCTCTCTGGGATTGGACACGGCACGGACGTTGGTCCTGGAGGCGACATTGCCCCAGGACAAGCCGGCATAATTGTGGGTCGGACCTATCAGGCCGTCAAAATTGGCTTCTACCGCATGTCTGGCCATGGTCCCTTCCGTCAGTCGAAGTTAAGTCCCGGCGCGAGAGCATCCGGCATCTCGCTTTTCCCGGCCTCCAGCGACGCCATCGGCCATGCGCAGTAGTCCGCCGCGTAATAGGCACTGGCGCGGTGATTGCCGCTGGCGCCTACACCCCCGAAAGGCGCGGCGCTGCTGGCGCCGGTCAAAGGCCGGTTCCAGTTCACAATGCCGGCACGAACCTCTTCGGCCAGCCTCTCATAAAGCGCCCGGTCATCGGTCAGGATGCCCGCAGACAGGCCAAATTGCGTGTCATTGGCCAGTTCAAGGGCATGGTCGAAATCGCGGTAACGCTGCACCATGAGCAGGGGCCCGAAGAATTCCTCGTCGACGCCGTCAACCCCGGTAACATCAACAATACCGGGCGAAAGCAGGCCGGTATCCGCCTTGAGGCTCTGCATTTCCAGCAACGACTTGCCACCTTTCTGCAGAAGGTTCTGCTGGGCTGCAAGTAACTTTTCCGCCGCTTCGGCCGAAATAACCGACCCCATGAACGGCTGCGGATCGGCGTCGAATTCGCCCACGGCGATCTGGCTGACCACACTGACAAAACGATGCAGGAAATGGTCGCCCTGCTTGCCCTCCGGCACCAGCAGGCGCCGGGCACAGGTGCAGCGCTGCCCTGCCGACAGAAATGCTGACTGCAGTGCATGATGGACCGCGCCATCGGTATCCGCCACATCCTGAACGATCAGCGGATTATTCCCGCCCATTTCCAGCGCAAGAATTTTTTCCGGCTGCCCGCCAAACTGCCGGTGCAGATGGTGCCCGACCGTGGAACTGCCGGTAAAGAAGAGGCCGTCAACGCCGGGGTGGCCGGACAGGCCCTTGCCGGTATCGGCAGCTCCCTGGATCAGATTGATGACGCCCTCGGGCAGGCCCGCTTTCTCCCAGAACTTTACCGTCATTTCCGCCACACCCGGCGCCAGTTCACTGGGTTTGAACACCACCGTATTGCCTGCCAGCAGTGCAGGCACGATATGGCCGTTCGGCAGGTGGCCGGGGAAATTATAGGGTCCGAAGACCGCAACCACACCATGGGGACGGTGCCGCAGTGCGGCCTGGCCGCCTGCCACTTCCGTTGCACTGGAACCGGTACGGTCATGGTAGGCCTTGATGGAGATTCCGATTTTGCCGATCATCGCCGCCACTTCTGTGCGGGACTCCCAGAGCGGCTTTCCGGTTTCCAGCCCGATCTGGTGCGCCAGAGCCTCCTTGTTATCCTCGAGCTGTTTGCCAAAGGACTCGATAATCGCCTGGCGGTCTTCGAGCGGCATCCTGCGCCATTCGGGAAAAGATCCACGGGCCTCGCGGACCGCCGCGTCGATATCCTCATAGTTGGCACTTGTGCCCGACCACACGGTTTGACCCGTGACAGGCTGAACAGATTCGAATTCTTCACCGTGACCCTGCAGCCACAATCCATCAATATACAAGTCACCTGAAAGGCTGCCCATACCTATCTTCCTTTTGCCAATGCCGGTAAGACTCTTTGCAACAGGTCAGGCCCCGAAGGACTTCCCGGCGTGATTACTGTCTCTTCCACTGTAGATGGTATTAACACTGGCATCCTTCAAGGGGGCGATCCGGACCCGGTCCCCGGCTTCAACCTCCAGCGCCCGGGCCACCTCTTTACTCAGGCTGATGGTATCGATGCTGATGCAGTCCGCGGGTAAGGTCGTGATCCTGAAATCCTTGAATGAGCCGTTGCAGACCATCATCTCCTGCGCTCTGGCGCCCTGCCCGGAAGCCCCCATGAAGGTTCCTTTATCCGACGTTGATGCCGGTGCCCGGTCCGAGCGGATCATCACAGTGCGATCAAAGGAGTCCCGCACGGTCCGGATATTGTGAATAAACGCCTCTACCACCGGCCCGCCGTCAAAAATATCCACCAAACCATTAAAGTTGAAGCCTTCGGCCTGCAGCATTTTCAGAGCCGGTGCGGTGTTGTCGTGGACCCGGCCAATCACCGCACGGGCCTGATCCGGCAGCATTGGCAGATAGATGGGGAATTTCGGCATCAGCTCGGCAATGAACGACTTGCTTCCGAGCCCCGAGAGGATGTCGGCGTCGGTAAAGTCCATGTCGAAGAACTGTCGCCCCAGCGCATCCCAGAGCGGGCTACGACCGTCCTGGTCCGAGACACCGCGCATTTCAGCGAACACTTTTTCGGAAAAGTGCTTGCGGAAATGGTCCAGAAACATGAATCGGCAACGCGACAGCAACAGACCATTGCCACCTCCGCGGTGGGAATCCGACAACAACAGTGAACAGATTTCAGAGGTATCTGTCATGTCGTTGGACAGATGCAGGGTGGGCGTCCTCACGTGAACCGCCAGTTCCGGCGAGGCATTCACGGTCACGCTCAACCGGTAGTTATAGAACACCTCATCCAGCCCGACCCGCGCCTGGATTCCACTGATGCCCACGCACTCCTCCAGCCCGGTATCCTCAAGCGCGAACAGATACAGTCCCGCTTCCGGCGCGCAGCGCTGATCAAAGGTATCCCGGCTATGGCGTATCTTGCGCAGGAGCAGGTCCCGGTCCGCAGGCAGGGTAGTCAGCCCCTTGCCCGCCGATTGCGCCATGGCGTAGAGCGCGTCAAGATCACTTTCCTGCAGTGGACGAATGATCAGCATGGCGACACCTGCACCGGGTCACCCGCGTCCAGGCCCAGGCAGTGCCAGGTTCTGACCGGCACCTTCACCTCGCCTTTCAGGGTTTCGGCGATGGGTGCGAGAGTGCAGCGGAACTGCATCTGTGTTCCGCCGCAGACCAGGCACTGCTCACCTTCCTCCGACGTACTGCCGTGCAGCGTGCCGGTCAGGCTGGACACAATGGTTTTCAGGCTGTCAGTGCGCGCTTCCAGAACCGGACCCGCATCAAAGATATCCACGTAGTCGCCGGCGCGGAAACCCTCGCGCTGCAACAGTTCATAGGTCGGTCGGGTCTTCTCGTGTGCCTGCCCCAGTGCGGTCTGTGCGTCCTGGGACAGCAACGTGACGTAGATGGGGTTGGAAGGCATCAGCTCGGCGATAAAGGTTTTGCTCAGGGCCCCGGAATGCTGATCCGCGGTCTCGAAGTCCATATCAAAGAAATGGCGTCCGAGGCTGTCCCAGAATGGCACCTCGCCGCTTTCGGTCTGCACCCCCTGAATTTCAACGACGGTGTGGTCGGTAAACAGATGCCGGTGACTGGCGATGAACATCATCCGTGCCCGGGACAGGAGTTCAAACGCATCGGTTCCCTGCAGCGCCGGGTCAATGGTGAACGTACACAGCAAGGTGTGATCAGTCAGGGCATGGGACGGATACAGAACTTCCACCCGACGGGATACGCCAAGCTCATGGGAGGCGTGTATCAGCGCGTCTTTCCGGTAATTATAGAAAGGCTGGCCGTGGCCCGCCCGGGAATCAATACCGGCGACCCCTCGTACCGCACCGGTGTCGGTGTCCTCCAGCACAAAAAGGAAGCGTGGGGATTCCCCGGCGTCGGTCGTGCCCTGAAAGGCACGAACCGACTGCTCGATTCTTGCCGCCAGCGCCTCGTCCTTTCGGGGCAGGGTGGAAGACAGCCGCGGGCCCATACCCCCGGCCAGTGCCAGTATTGACTTCAGGTCGTCCGGCTTTGCGGGTCGTACCATCCACATGGCTTGCTCCCTGTTGATTGGCTGAGCAATCTATTGGCCGACTACTTTCTGTACAGCGGCTTCAAAGCGGCCAAGCGCCTCGTCGATATCGGGTTCGGGGATGATCAGTGATGGCGCCAGGCGGATCACATCGGGGCCGGCAATCAGCACCATCACACCTTCATCAATGCCCGCGGCAAGAAATTCTTTTGCCCTGCCGTGCCATTGTTCTGTCATCACGCAACCCAACAGCAAACCGGCACCGCGCACTTCACTGAAAATGCCATAGCGTTCGCCGATATCCATCATACCCTTGCGCAGCCTGTCCGAGCGGGCCAGCACGCCTTTGAGAATTTCGGGCTGGCTGACGGTGTCCACCACTCGTTGCGCCACTGCGCAGGCCAGCGCATTGCCACCGTAGGTACTGCCGTGGGTGCCGACACCGAAGCTCGCGGCAATCTCCGCGGTTGTCAGCATCGCCGCAACCGGAAAGCCGCCACCCAGGCTTTTGGCGGTCGAGAGAATATCCGGAGTAACGCCGTATTTCTGATAGGCGTACAGATGGCCGGTACGGCCCACGCCAGACTGCACCTCATCAAACACCAGCAGCGCATTATGCTCATCGCAGAGCGCTCGCAGACCCTCCAGGAAGCCGTCATCGGCTGGCATAACGCCACCCTCGCCCTGAATCGGTTCGACCACGACGGCGCAGGTCTTCGCTTTGGAAATCAGTTTTTTCACCGACTCCAGGTCATTGTAATCCGCATGATGGATACCACCGGGAGCCGGTTCAAAACCTTCAAGGTACTTGGCCTGCCCTCCCACGCTGACGGTAAACAGGGTGCGGCCGTGAAAAGCATTCCTGAACGCGATGATTTCATGCTTTTCGGGGCCTGTGTGCTGCCATGCATAACGCCTTGCCAGCTTGAAGGCCGCTTCATTCGCTTCGGCACCGGAATTGGCAAAAAACACCCGCTCGGCAAAGGTAAGATGACACAGGGTCCGGGCCAGGCGAAGTGCCGGCTCGTTGGTCATCACATTGGACAGGTGCCAGATTTTTTCCGCCTGTTCCATCAGCGCACCAACCAGCCCCGGGTGAGAATGCCCGAGGCAGGTCACCGCGATGCCACCGGCAAGGTCGACAAATTCACGACCGTCCTGATCCCAGACCCGGGACCCCTCTCCCCTGACCGGAATCACCGCGCCGGGGGCGTAGTTCGGCACCATGACTTCATCAAATAATTCGCGACTGACCGGCTGTTTATTCATTGGATTCCCTGCTGGACTCGCTTCAGGCGCTCTGTCAGGCGTTCTGACAGGTGCAGTCTGAAGCTCAGAACCTGAATGACTTTAACTATTACCAGTATAGTACGCCACTCAAGGCATCAGCACATCCGGCGGACCAACCGCATCCAGCTCGATGACCTCATGTGGGCGCTGCTGTTTTTCTGTCAGCAGCGCTTTGACAATCAGCTTGTAGGAGTCCAGGTCAAAGGTCACGGCCTGACTGCTCAGGGCCAGGTCCTCCAGCTCCTGATAGTCATGCAGCGTGGCTACATGCATCCAATTATAGACTATCAGGATATCCAGTCGGTCCCGTTGCGGGTTGCGCTCGATCACGCCCACCGGGCCCTTCCAGGGCCAGGTCTTCAGGCGCAGGCCATGAAAGGCGATCTGCATGCGCAGATTGTATTTCACCGGTCCCTCACCTTCGCCGCTGTCACAGGCACCCTTGCAGCGCCCCAGTGTGCGCTGGAAGCAGGGGCCCTGATGATCCGGCTCCAGGCCCAGCAGCTTGTTGCACAGGTCGTTCTTTGCAGCGATGCCACTGAGGGCTTTTTCTGCATCTCTCTTGCTACGGAAAAGACCGAAGTAGTCCCCCAGCCGGTGTGGTTCGATTTCACGGACCAGCCGCGCCTGAAGATAACCCGCCCCGTTTTCGGTCAATTCAATGCTCACCAGATTCCTGGCCGCTCGCGAACGCCTGTTGAACAGCGGTTTCATCTGTTTTATCTGCTTCAGTTCCAGCAACAGGGCACCGAGCTCCCCGGCCGTCTCCGTCCAGTCCACCCGGCGCAGGCTTTCTGACATTCTGACGCCGCGGCTGGTGTTATGGTCACCGGAAAAATGCGAGGCCACCCGCTGGGCGATGCTGGTGCTCTTGCCCACGTACAGCAACACATCGTTCTCGCCGTAGAAACGATAGACACCGGGGGCCCGGGGCAGGTCATGGAGAATGTCTGTGGGCAGGTGCGATGGAATGCTGGGCCGCTGCAGCAGGGTGTCAACGGCTGAGTTCATCGACTGCGGCCCGTGGTCGGTCAATGCCTGCTCAAAGAACGCCAGCATCGCTGACACATCGCCCATGGCGCGATGGCGCTGGACCCGGGCAAGGTTATGGCGATCAATCAGCGCATCCATATTGTGCCGGCGGAATTGCGGATACAGTGTGCGTGAGAGCTTGACGGTGCACAGTACCTTTGCCGTGAATAGCCGGCCCGTTCTGCGGAACTCGGACTTGATGAAGCCGTAATCGAACCGCGCGTTGTGGGCAACGAACACCTTGCCGCCAAGCTGTGATTCCAGCTCATCGGCAATCTCCTCAAACCTCGGGGCGTCCGCCACCATGGCATTGGAGATGCCGGTCAGGCTCTGGATGAACGGCGAAATACGCGTTTCCGGATTGATCAGCGTTTGCCACTCACCGACCACCTGCCCCGAGCGCCAGAACCGGATACCGATTTCGGTGATCCGGTCGCGGGAATTGTTGCCACCTGTCGTTTCGATATCGAGAAAGGCAAAAGTAGATGCATCCAGAATTTGTAAACGTTTTGTCATATACTATAAATACGGACGGTTGGAGATAAACGATCTTTAACACCATTGGCCGGGAAAGGAATCAAAACAATTCTTAAAAAAGTTCCGCAGGCCACGGATTTAAATGCATAGACATTCGTCTCAGTATTGGAAGAATTCAGTTGAAATGTCACGAATTGGTAACTACTTTATGAGACGAACAACAAAATCAGACGTGGAGATAACAATGCAAAGCAATAAATTGAGATTGGCCATTCGTGCGACTGCCGCAGCAGCGGTACTGGGTGTGTCGGGACAAGCAGCCGCCATAGATTTCAGCTCCGCAACATACAAGGGCGTAGGCGATTACGATGTGAGCATTTACGGTTACGCCCGTCTGAATGCCACCTATGATCTTGACGAGAACGTTGCCATCAGCACCCGGGCAGCCGATTACAGCGCCATCAATACTGGCGGCGCGGAAGCCAACGAAGTGACCGGTCACTTCGGGGCTGATGCGGTACAGAGTCGTCTGGGCTTCAGGGTCACGAGTCCGGAAGGTGTCAAAGCCAATCTGGAAACAGATTTCCGCGGCGGAACCTTCCGTATCCGCCACGCTTATGGCGAATATAACGGCGTGATGATGGGCCGCTACTGGTCCAACTACAACAG
>NZ_DATFKH010000011.1:0-17189 GCF_035268745.1 Marinobacter sp. | reverse complement strand
CTCGGAAGTCGAGCAGCTTCTGAGACAGGACCCCTACCTGTGCGTGCGCCTTCTTCGCATGGCAAATTCGGCGCAATTCGGCCGGACAGTGCCAATCACCAGCATAAAACACACGCTGAGTCTGCTGGGCCTGAAAAGGCTGCACACCCTGGTGATAACGCTGATGCTCGCCAATGATGAGCCTGCCAGCCTGGTCCAGCTGCCTGAAGTTTTGACCTGCGCGGCAATGTGCGAAAAACTCGCGAGTCACGACTTCAATGCCGACCCGGATGCGGCATTCATGGCGGGACTGCTCTCGGCGGCAGCTCCCATGCTGGGAATGAGCCTCGAGGAGTTCTGTCAGGAACCGTTACTGAGCGTTGAAATCCGGGATGCCCTGATCGACCAGGCGGGAGAATTGGGGAAAATTCTCAGACTCGTGCGGATGTTCGAGCACGCCGAGCTGCACAAAGCCAAACCGAAAAGCATTGCAAAGCTGAACAGTTATTTCCTTGAGTGCCGGCAGTGGGCCAATGATGTGCTTGCTGGCCTTGAGGATTAGGCGGCATACTTTTTCACTTTTTCTGGAATGAACCGGACCCGGGACTCGTTGTAGGGGAAACCCAGCAACAGACAACGAGGCTACGTTCTCATGATTACCTCCAGACAAATTCACCCTCACACCCGCAATCCGACGGATACCGGCCAACCCCGGCAAACCACACTTGGTCTGGCAATGGTGCTTGCCGGCCTGTTTCCCGCTACCGCGGTTCACGCTGACGATGGTGTCGTAATATCCGGCTCGGACGCCTTCGACCTGACGATCACCGGCCGCATTAACCGGGCGCTGATGGTTGCCGATGACGGTCAGGACACCACCCTGCTGAACGTTGACAACAACAACGGCTCGTCACGAATTGCCTTTATTGCCGATTCCAGCAACGACGGTCCTCTGCAAGCCGGTGCTGCCTATGAAGCCGAGTTTCGCATCAATAACAGCGCCAGCATTCGCCAGGATGAAACTGATGAAAATGACACCGAGGACTTCAGGGCGCGGCGGGCCGAAATTTTCCTGGCCCACGACGATCTGGGCAAACTCTGGCTGGGCCAAGGCGCGACGGCGACAGATGACATAACCCAGCAGGACCTTTCGGGAACCATGAATGCCGGTTATTCCTTCGTCAGCCTTATCGGTGGTGGTATTGCTTTTCGCGACAGCGCCACCGGACGGCTGATCGATTCTGGTGACGGACAACTGACTGATGATTTCTCTGATGCCCTTAACCTGGCAGACGTGACCGACAGCCTCGACGGTTTCGGTCGCAATACCCGTATTCGCTACGACACACCCGAGTTCGGCGGCCTGCAGTTCCGCACCTCGGTCATCAACGACGGCGGCGTCGATGCAGCGGCGTTTTACAGCTCTGAAATCGGTGGCTGGCGCGTTATCGGCGCTGTTGGTTATGGCAACACCAGCCAGGTCGACCTTTCGTCGCAATATGACGATCAGGTGTCCGGATCCATCTCGGTGCGAAGCGAGGGGGGGCTGAATCTCAGCCTTGCTACCGGAACCGCGAAGGCTATTGATAACGACAGGGACGATCTTGAATTTTTCTACGGCAAACTCGGCTATCGCAGCTCCCTGTTCCCGAGTGTCGGCGAGACAGCGGTATCCGTGGACTGGGGCCAGACCCGCAACGAGGACCGGAATGACGACACCGCAGACGTGGTCGGTATCCAGATTGCCCAGGAAATCGATGTGGTGGACATTGAAATCTACACCCTCGTCCGCAATGCCTCGCTTGACCGCCAGGGTTCCGACTTCGATGACATTCTTATCGGCATGATCGGTGCCCGACTGGACTTCTGAAACTTTTTTCGCAAGACAGCGGAATAAATCCGTCACCGGGTCCGTTGTCACTGCAAACGCTATCCACAAAGCACGAGGCAAGTCGAGAGGAACCCATGATCAACCGTCAAACAACAACAGCAGAGAACGACGCGGCTGCATTCCGGGTTCTGCAAATCAACTGTGTCAGTCACCAGGCGCCGATCTCCGCGCGGGTCATCATGCCCGCCGGGCCGGTCACCCAGCCCCCCATCGTGGCGATCCACGGTATCTCACGGGATTGTGACGCAGTAGTCGACGCCTTTCTGGAAGATCATATGGATCTCCACCGAATCGTCATCGTGCCGCATTTCGACAAGAAGCACTGGCCCGTTTTCCAGCGTATCACCGGCAAACACCGCCCCGATCTGGGCCTGCTGGCAATCCTGGCAGCCCTGCATCAGGACGGAATCCTGGGCAACGAAACCGTTGATCTGTTCGGCTATTCCGGAGGCGCCCAGCTGGCTCACCGGTTCTCGATGCTGTTTCCGGAGAAGGTCAATGAACTGCACCTGGGTGCCGCCGGCTGGTACACGCTGCCGGACAGCAACCTGCCCTATCCACTCGGGCTCGGTAACAGCGACAGCACCCGCAAGAGCTGGCACCAGTTAATGGCCAACGGCCTGCACCAGTATCTGGACCGCCCGATTACGGTTTACATCGGTGACCAGGACGTCAAGCAGGACCGTTCACTGCGGAACGACACCCTGGTGAACCAGACCCAGGGCCGTAACCGGCTGGAACGGGCAAAACGATATATTGATTTGGTGGCACAGCACCAGGCCGGGATTAATTTGCCGGTCACCGCTCGCCTCGAGGTACTGGCGAACTGCGGCCATGACTTCCTGGACTGCTGCAAAAAAGGCGGCCTGATCCGTCGTATCAA
Organism: Marinobacter sp.; assembly: GCF_035268745.1. GTDB lineage: Bacteria > Pseudomonadota > Gammaproteobacteria > Pseudomonadales > Oleiphilaceae > Marinobacter. The sequence continues at coordinate 14,436 of NZ_DATFKH010000011.1, read as the reverse complement.
CTGGACCGGCGACCGCGCCGCAAACCACTGAAATCCATTTAAAGGAAGGAACACCGCCATGAGCATCACCACTATTGTCAACGATCCCGTCACTCTGATCAGCAGGGCCAAGTGGGCTTTTTCTACAAGGCGGGTCCAGAAGGAATCGATTGTCGCAATGACCGACGATTTCAAAAACACCCAGCACGGTGACCTGATTCTTGGCCGTGTCATGGAGATCGGTCAGCACAAGGGTATTCAGCTGGCCAGTGGCCGGCGCTCTGAACTTTTCCAGGGCGATCTTGTGGTTCTGCCCTGCGCGGCGCGATACGCGCCCGACCAGTTTGAAGGCGTTGCCGAGATTGATCCGGCCGGAGCCGATATGCTTGCCGGTGGCGGCTGCCTTGGCAAGGTCAGGGCTCGCAACGAACGTGTCAAGGCGCCCACTCGCGTGCTGCCGCTGGGAAGGCTGACCAATCAGTCCGGAAAGGCTGTCAATGTTGCCGATTTTGCGCTACCCGCAGCAACCCGGCCGTCAAACATCCCGGTGATTGCGGTATTCGGCACTGCCATGAATTCCGGCAAGACCCTGGCGACGGCGCGGCTCGGTTACGGGTTGCGGCAGACCGGCCTGCGGGTCGCCACCATCAAGGCCACCGGCACCGGCTCGTTTGGTGACTTCAATGAGTACGAGGACACCGGCGTCAGCTACATTGCCGACTTTACCGATGCCGGCATGGCAACCACCTATATGCTGCCCCTCCCGCGGATCAAGGATGGTATCGAGCGTCTGCTGGCCGATGCCGAGGCGCATCATTGCGACGTGGTTGTGATGGAAGTGGCCGACGGTCTGTTCCAGCGTGAAACAGCGGCCCTGCTTGCGGATGCGGAGTTCAGAGACAGGGTTCAGGGCATTGTTTTCGCCTGTGGCGATGCCGTTGCCGCTGCTGGCGGGGTTGCTGAACTGAACCGCCTGGGATGGGAGCCACAGGCTCTGACCGGCATGGTAAGCTGCTCGCCCATGGCCAGCTCCGAGGCCCAGGCGGTAACGGGAGTCCGGGTTATGACCAAAACCGAACTGTCCGATCCGGCTGAAGCCGTTGCCCTGATGCGGGCCATGAAAGCTCCTTCAACTCGCTGGGAAAAGGTCGCGTAAGCATGATGCCGGGACTGCTGGACAATGGCCGCCGACAGCTTCTGTTCTGGGTGTTTGTGCTGGTATGCGGAGAAGGCCTGGCGGCCGGTGCGGGGGCGGTCGCCACCCGGGGGCTTTTCAATGCTCTCCACTCCGAGGCAATGCTTGCCACCGATCTGATGGTTTTACTGGCGCTCTCGGGTCTTGTCATCGCTGCCTGTCGCGTCGCTTCTCGCACCCGCGGTGAGAAGATGGGGCAGGCTTACGCTCTGGAAATTCGTCAGGCGCTGTTCAACCAGGGCACATTCATGTCGGTAAGCGATGTCTCGGCCCGCCGAACCGGATACATGTCACTCCGATTCGTTGGCGACCTCACCGCCTTTAAAAACTGGCTGGGCCTGGGCCTGCCGCGGTTACTGGCGGCCATGGTGCTGATCCCGCTGACCCTGTTTGTTCTGGGCTGGATGCATACGCCCTTTCTGGTGGTAGTTGCGCCACTGTATTTCACCGCCCTGCTAACCATCGGGCTGGGTGGGATGAAGCTGCCGCGCCTGCAAAGACGCGTACGTTCACGCCGGGCGGCCATTGCCGCCGACATGGCCGAGCGCATGCCCATCGCGCCGGCGCTTGGCCAGCTTGGCCGCCGCAGCAATGAATCGAGCCGCATTACCCGCCGTTCCAGAAGGCTTATTACCGCCGCCCTGGACAGAATTACCCAGGCGGAATGGCTCAAATCCGTCCCTGACATGATTTCCGGTATGGCTGCTCTTGGCGTTATCTGGATCGGCAGCCGCGACGGTATAGACACCGGCACCATCGCCGGCGGCCTTGCAGCCCTCGGCATTGCCCTCAAACCCATGCGGGATCTTGCCACCGTATGGGATTACTGGTCTTCGTTCCAGGCCGCACACCGCAAGTGTGTGGCGGCACTGGAGCGCACCCGGCGCAGATCGTCAGCGGGCGGAAAAACCCTCAGACCCCAGCCGCTGAAAATAAAATTCAGGCAGCTCAACCTGCCGCCGGTCAATGGCCTGAGCGGATCGATCAAGGCGGGCGCGCGGGTGCTGCTGACTGGCGACAATGGCTCTGGCAAGTCCCGCCTGCTGCGGGCGCTAAACGGTCTCGACAAGCCCGACTCCGGTGCCATTACCCTGGGCGGCAAGCCCATTGAGGCTCTGTCTCAGGGTACGGTGCGCCGCTGCGTCTTGCGGATCAGCGACGATGTGCCCATTCTCAGGGGCAGCCTGCGCAAGGCGCTGACCATGGGCCTGGATCGCAGACCCGACGATGACGAGCTATTGATGGCGGCGGCTGCGGCTGGGCTGGCACCCACCCTGGAGACGCTGGGCGGCCTGGACAGTAAAATTGCCGAAGGCGGGCGTAACCTCTCCGAAGGGGAGCGGGTGAAAATCGCCCTCACTCGTGCAATGCTGGCCGATCCAGGCATAATTCTGGTGGACGCCTGTGCGGGGCAACTGGACACCCAGGGTGAACAGGCTCTGCGCAACCTGCTGGCTACCTCGCGGGCAACCATTATGGTGGTTAAAGGCGCGGGTATCACCAGCCTGACGTTCGACCAGATTCTGGATCTGAATTCCACGCAGCTTCTCCAGCAATCCGACGCTGAGGCTGCGAACCATGAATTGCCGAGTATGAGCTATGGCTAGAAACATCCCGATGAGACCAGCGTTTGCCATCCTCCGGCGGGCAGTGTTACTGATCTGGCTGATCTTCGTTGGGGCGGGCCTCGTATTCGCCAACGACGATATAACCGAGGAAGTCGCCGAGGAGGCGGCCGAAGACTCCGTGGAAGCCACCGTAGAGAATAAGGTGGAAGACTCGGTAGAAGAAGCCGTCGAGAGTGAGGTGGAGGACTCCGTAGAAGAAGCCGTCGAGAGTGAGGTGGAGGACTCCGTAGAAGAAGCCGTCGAGAATGAGGTGGAGGACGAAGTCGAAGAAGCCGTTGAGAGTGAGGTGGAGGACTCCGTAGAAGAAGCCGTCGAGAATGAGGTGGAGGACTCCGTAGAAGAAGCCGTTGAGAATGAAGTGGAAGACGAAGCCGAAGAAGCCATCGAGAATGAGGTAGAAGACGAAGCCGAAGAAGCCATTGAAAACGAAGGGGAAGACGAAGCAGAGGAAGCTGGCGACGACGCGCTTGAAGACTTCGATGGACCAGAAAGCGAAGATTACGACGACGATCGCCACTCCGAAGCAGAGATTTCAGGCCAGCTCTACGCGGAGCTTGAGGAAATTGGCCAGCGTGATTTCGTTGTCAGCCAGGAATTACTGGCGCTTGCGGACGCGACACAGATTCAGCAACTCACGGAGATTCCGGAACTCACACTGATTTCGAAACAATCGCTGGGCCAGCTCACCGGAACACTTGCCCGGTTCCGCGTTGACGCGAGCCAGGGTATTGACTCGATCCGCAGCCGCCTGCAGCGCCTGCTGCCGGCGGCTGCTATTGATTTCAATCATGGCTATGAGATTGCCCAGACAACTTCAGGTGACTTTGAAGCGGGCCCCGGCGGCCAAATGGGCTCCAATGGCCTGGCGGGCGGATTGTTCAGACTGCCGGCTGCAAATCGCAGCGGCGACCTGAAAATCGGCATGGTGGATACCGATGTCGATACCAGCCATTCCGTTTTCGATGGTACGCGTATTGTCAGCAAAGATTTCCTCGACCCCGGCCAGCAGGGAAGCGACGGTCATGGAACAGCGGTAGCGTCCCTTCTTGTGGGCCGGTCGGCCGCGTTTCAGGGCATGCTCCCCAACACCGACCTTTACGCCGCCTCGGTATTTTCCAGGCATCCTGAACAGGCTCTGGTGGCCACATCCTACGGGCTTGTTCGTGCCCTGGAGTGGCTCAGCGAGATGCAGGTTGATGCCATCAATATCAGCCTGGCTGGCCCGGCCAATATGGTTGTTGCCAGGGCAATGAATTCACTGACCGATGCAGGGGTGCTGGTGGTGGCCGCCGTGGGCAACGAAGGCCCCTTCGCCGAACCACGCTATCCGGCGGCCTACCGGGATGTTGTGGGAGTGACTGCCATTGACCGTTCCGGCAGGCTTTACAGCCTGGCTGGGCGCGGTGAACATGTGGATTATGCCGGCCCGGGAGTAGCGGTAACAGTGGCCAGAGAGGGAACCGGGGACGGCTTCCAGCAGAACAGTGGGACGTCCTTCGCCACACCCATTGTGACCGGGCTGCTACTGCATTATCTCAGTGCCGGGCAAATGCGGATGGGTCGGCTGGATTCAGCTGTTGGCGATGACTTTGTCGATCTCGGCAAGCCAGGGCGTGATTCGCTGTACGGCTATGGATTACCCGGACGGGCCTGGATTCCGGATCACTTGCGACCCTCACAATAGTTTCAACTCGAGCATGGCCTCAACACGATTGTCGTCAAAATCGAGAGCCGGATTGTTGGAACCATAATTCCGATGTTCGTATTTCAGCTGTAACGAAAGCGCCTCGTTGACGGGCGTGTCTATGCGCAGGCGCCAGCGCTCACGATCGTCGCGACGCCTTGCGCCCAGACCCGGGTCAAATTCCTGATACCGACGGCGCTCATAACGCCAGTCGAGGCGAACCCTCACCGGCTGACTCTGGGCTATGGTGAAACGTTTGACGTAACCCGGGTTGAAGCGGTCAGCATGGTAGTCGAAGAGTTCGGAATCGGCCTGTTCCTGATGGTGGCGATACCTGAGGACAAAATAGTGGCCGGGCCCGTCGATAAAATAATAACCTGCAAGATCCAGTCGCTGGCCAGTGCTTGAGCGTTCGGCACTGGTTTTGATGTCAGTCCGGTCCAGCTCCACATCCACTCGCCAGTAGATTTTCCTGGTCGCAAGATCGCTCAGATAACCACGAATAGCCTGTTTTTCCAGAAGCGAAGTGCCACCAACGCTGGCATAGGTCACGCTCGGAACCGCGCCGGCAGTCACATCATAAAGACTGCGACTCAGGTCAATAAAACCGTAATGGGTTTGCAGATCAAATTCATCCTGCTGCCGAAACAGGCGCTGACTGAAGGCGTAGCCGCTGCGTACCTGGGTCCCATCCCATGGCCTGGCCTCGAAATCAAGATTAAGCTCTGCTGCCAGCGCGACATCCTTTTCCGCCGATACGACGTCAATCGCCTCGACAACCAGGTTATCCTCGTAATGCAGACCACCGGCAACGGACAGCTCAAGATTACCCGGAGTCTGTTCACGAAGTGACTGCCAGAACGTGGGGGCCTTGCCGCTGTCATCGGGGTCAGTGGCCCCGGCTGAGAAGCCAGGGCTGACAATCAGCCCAAGGCTGGCTCCAAGAAAAAGTCGCTGGTACTTCAGATTTGCCCTCATAACATCCGCTGTTGCAGTAATGATGGCTTGATCAGCGCTGCCATCCGTTTGACATGAGTGTTTCTTCTTTGGTGACGCTCATTGGCTGACCGCCACCGACCGCTTCTATTTCTCTGGCAATCCGACCCTCTGCGCCCGACGCCGGCGCGTACATGCCGGGCTGACTACCGGACTCCAGGGTCTGCCGGGCACGAATCTGCCACTGCGCTTCCTGCTCCCGGCAGGCAAGACCAACGCTCTGCTCGCCCTGATACTGCGCCGCATACTGTCTGCAGACACCTGCGTCTGCGGTGGCAAACGTCGCCATGGGCATCACCTGCACCCGCTGTTCGGAAGCACGATAAATATCTCCGCTGGCGGTCACTTCCAGGCCTTGGCTAACAGCCCGGGCAAGCATATCTGATTGTGCCCCTCCAGGCTGGTCTGCCAGCATATAGGTTCCGGCGACAACCGCGAGAGCAACGCTGGCGGCTGTGGCATAGGCCCAGCGGCTGACAAAAGACCGCTCTGGAAACGCAAGGATCTTTTTTCCCCGGCCGGGCTGCGCCGGGGTACCCCGGGCAGCGTCGACAAGGTGCTGCGGTACCGGCTGTTCAAGCACTTCACCCAGTCCATTGCGGAGAAAACTGTCACCCTCCCGCATCTGCGCGAGAAACTCCCGGGCCTCGATGTGCTCGGCCAGCAGCTGCTCCACCCTTGCCGACTGTTCGCCATCAAGCGCCTGGTCATGGTAGGCCATTATCTGCTCAAAATCTTCGTCTCTCATTACGTCCTCTCCACAACCGTTTTCGCTGGCATAGTCATGCCAAGCTCGGACTGGACCCGGGCACGAGCCCGGTAAAGCCGGCTCATGACCGTTCCCACCGGAATCTCCAGAATCTTTGAGACCTCCTGGTAGGAGTGCTCCTCAACCGCAACCAGCACCATCACAGCGCGCTGGTCTTCCGGCAGTTGGTCCAGGATTCGGGAAACCTGATCCAGCATATTCTGATTTTCTGACGCATGTTCACTGCGTCGATCCCGGGCCTCTGGAATCTGGCTTGTCTCCAGAGAAGCTGTGTCGCCGCGGCGACTTCTGACATTGTCTATCCTGGTAGTCTGAATAATCCGGTACATCCAGGAATCCAGGCGCGTACCGGGTTGCCATTGATGCTGTTTACGCAGGGCCTTCTCGCAAGCCTGCTGGACAAGATCATCGGCTTCACTGCTATCACCGGTCAGGCCCATGGCAAATCGACGCAGGCGGGGCAGCAAGCCTACCAATTCGTCGCTGATGTCTCCTGACATTTGAACCTCGTGTAGAAAGAACGAAACGGGACAGAACTTTATTCCATCAGAATGCTGAATGGGACTTTTTTTTGCGACCCGGAGCAGCATCGCACACCATGAACGCCCGGTCAGCAATGCGCTCCGATCCTGCTCCTCGCCGGCAGAATCGGCAACATGGCATCCTCACGGTCGCGGGAATGCAAATAGTTTGACAGCGGGAAAGGACCGACTAGCTTATACGTAGGAAGTTCGGCGCAAAAGGAATTGTAGCCCGGCAAGGAGATGCGTCGCAGGCCCGTTAGCCCGGAGTGGCCGCGGCACATACCGATCTTTAACGAGAACAATACCGACCTAACCAATGGAGGAACTCCATGGCATTCGAAAGCTACGACGACTTCGATCCACAGGAAACCCGCGAATGGCAGGATGCTGTCGACGTGGTGGTGGAACGCGTGGGCCCCGAGCGGGCAACCTACCTTTTGCACAAGGCGGTGGAAGAAGCCTACCGTACGGGGGCCGAGGCACCGGACACCACCCGGACACCGTACCTGAACACCATCCCGCCCGACAAAGAGGCCAGGCTGCCGGGAGACGAAGCGTTGCTGACGCGATTGATCTCCTATCTGCGCTGGAATGCGATGGCAATGGTAGTCCGGGCTAACAAGAAGCCGGCCGAACCAGGCGGGCATATCGCCAGTTACGCGTCTTCGGCGGTGATGTACGAGGTTGGCTTCAATCACTTCTGGCATGCCCCCACTGATACTCACGGCGGCGACATCATCTACGCCCAGGGTCATTCTGCTCCGGGTTTCTATGCGCGGGCATACCTGGAAGGAAGACTGACCGAGGAGCAACTCGAGAACTTCCGCGTCGAAGTTGGCGGCAAGGGCCTCTCCTCCTATCCCCACCCCTACCTGATGCCGGACTTCTGGCAGGTTTCCACGGTATCCATGGGTCTGGGACCGATCATGGCCATCTACCAGGCGCGGTTCATGAAGTACCTGGAGAACCGGGGCCTGGCCGACACCAAGGGCCGCAAGGTCTGGGCGTTTCTGGGCGACGGCGAGATGGATGAGCCCCAGTCACAGGGCGCCATCTCCCTGGCAAACCGGGAGAAGCTGGACAACCTGATCTTTGTCATCAACTGCAACCTCCAGCGTCTGGACGGCCCGGTGCGGGGCAACAGCAAGATCATCCAGGAACTGGAGGGCAATTTCCGGGGTGCTGGCTGGAACGTCATCAAGTGCCTGTGGGGCTCGGGCTGGGACGAACTGCTTGCCAAGGATACCAAGGGTCTTCTGCGCAAACGCATGGAGGAGTGCCTCGACGGCGAGTACCAGAATTTCAAGGTCAAAGGGGGCGGATACATTCGCGAGCACTTCTTCGGCAAGTATCCGGAGCTCAAGGAAATGGTCGCCCATATGTCGGACGACGACATCTACTACAAGCTGATTCGCGGTGGTCACGATCCGCAGAAGGTCTACGCGGCCTATCACGCAGCGGTCAACACCAAGGACAAGCCCTCGGTGCTGCTGATGAAGACCGTCAAGGGCTATGGTATGGGCGAGGGCGGTGAGGGCCAGAACATTTCCCACCAGAAAAAGAAACTGGGCGAAGACCACCTCAGGCACTTCAACAAACGCTTTGACCTGCCCTTCAGCGACGAACAGGTGACTCAGGCAGCCTTCTACAAGCCGCCCGAGGACAGTCCCGAAATGCAGTTCATGCATGAGAACCGCAAGGCTCTCGGGGGCTACCTGCCTCAGCGCAGGCTGAACGGCGATGTGCTGGAGGCACCGCCGCTGGACATGTTCAAGCAGGTGCTGGCCGATACCGGCGAGCGCACCATGTCCACCACCATGGCTCTGGTACGGATCATGGTCGCCATGACCCGCAACAAGACCCTGGGCCCACGGCTTACGCCGATCGTCTGCGACGAGTCGCGCACGTTCGGCATGGAGGGAATGTTCCGGCAGATCGGCATCTACGCGCCCGAAGGCCAGAAGTACGTGCCCATGGACGCCGAGGAAATCATGCCCTACCGGGAGGACCAGAAGGGCCAGATCCTGCAGGAAGGCATCAACGAGGACGGCGCCATGTCGTCATGGATCGCGGCTGCCACGTCGTACAGCAATCACGGCGTCACCATGATCCCCTTCTACGTCTACTATTCCATGTTCGGCTTCCAGCGCGTGGGCGATCTGGCCTGGGCCGCCGGGGACATGATGGCGCGGGGTTTCCTGATCGGGGGCACCTCCGGGCGCACCACCCTGAACGGCGAGGGTCTGCAGCACCAGGATGGCCACAGCCAGCTGTTCGCCCAGTTCATTCCCAACTGCATGGCCTATGACCCCACCTTCCATTACGAGGTGGCGGTGATCGTGCAGGACGGCATGAAGCGTATGTACCAGGACCAGAAAGACGTCTTCTACTACATCACCACCCTGAACGAGAACTACCACCATCCGGCACTGCCTGAAGGCGCCGAAGAAGGCATCATCAGGGGCATGTACCGGTTCAGCAAGGCAGAAGCCAAGGCCAAGACGCCACGGGTTCAGCTACTGGGCTGCGGCAGCATCCTCAACGAGGTCATCTCGGCGGTAGACCTGCTGCGTGACGACTGGGGCGTGGCAGCTGATGTCTGGAGTTGCCCGAGCTTCAACGAACTGGCCCGTGACGGCCACGCGGTGAAACGCTGGAACCGGTTGCATCCCGCTGAAAACCGGCGCAAGAGCTATGTCGAAGAGTGTCTGGAAGGAACCGAGGGGCCGGTCATCGCCTCGACCGATTACATCAGGATGTTTGCCGAGCAGATCCGGCCCTTCGTGCCGCGGCGTTACGAGGTGCTGGGTACGGACGGCTACGGCCGCTCGGACAGCCGCCAGGCCCTGCGCCATTTCTTCGAGGTCGATCGCTATTACGTCACCGTGGCAGCACTGCAGGCGCTGGTCGACGAAGGCGAGCTTGTTGACAGCGGCAAGGTATCCGAAGCCATCAAAAAATACGGTATCGACCCCGAGAAGCCCAACCCCCTTTACGCCTGAGCCGGAGGAGAATAAAAAGTGGCCATCCAAGAGATCAAAGTACCGGACATCGGGGATTTCGCCGATGTTCCAATCATAGAAGTTCACGTTGAGGCCGGAGACAGCGTCCAGGTCGAGGACCCCCTGATCACCGTCGAGTCTGACAAGGCCTCCATGGACGTGCCGTCACCCGCAGCTGGCACCGTCAGTGAGGTCAAGGTCAAGCTCGGCGACTCGGTCTCCGAGGGCAGCCTGATTCTGTTGCTGGAAAGCGAGGGTGAGGCGGCAGCAAAGCCCGAAAAGACCGGGGCCGCCCCCGCCGCCGGAAGCGGGCAGGAAGAGAAGGCAGCGCAACCTGCGGCTGCGCCCGCACCCGCTCCGAAAAGCGACCAGATTGCCGATTTCAGCCGGGTTCACGCCAGCCCCTCTGCTCGCCGCCTCGCCCGCGAACTGGAGGTTGACCTGAACCGGGTTACGCCAACCGGCCTCAAGGGCAGGGTCACTCTCGAGGACATCGAGGCCTTTGCCAAGGGCGGCGCAACGGCCGCGAAGCCTGCGGCGGCTGCGGCCCCGTCCGGCGGTGGCGACGGCCTGGACCTGCTGCCCTGGCCCAAGGTCGATTTCAGCAAGTTCGGCCCGGTGGAATCCAAACCGATGTCGCGCATCAAGAAAATCTCTGGTGCCAACCTTCACCGCAACTGGGTGAAGATTCCCCATGTCACCAATCACGATGAGGCCGACATCACCGACCTCGAAGCTTTCCGGGTGCAGTTCAACAAGGAAAACGAGAAAGCGGGCATCAAGGTCAGCATGCTGGCGTTCATGATCAAGGCGGCAGTTGCTTCCCTGAAGAAGTTCCCCGAGTTCAATTCCTCACTGGATGGCGACAACCTGATCTACAAGCAGTATTACCACATCGGGTTCGCTGCCGACACACCCAATGGCCTGGTGGTTCCAGTGATCCGTGATGCGGACCAGAAGTCCGTGCCCGAGATCGCCCAGGAAATGGGCGCACTGGCCAAACTGGCCCGTGACGGCAAGCTCAAACCCGATCAGATGCAGGGCGGCTGTTTCACCATATCATCGCTGGGCGGCATTGGCGGCCATTACTTTACGCCGATCATCAACGCCCCTGAAGTGGCCATCATGGGCGTCTGTCGTTCCTACTGGAAGCATGTATCCCCGGACGGCAAGCAGTCCGACTGGCGCTTCACGCTGCCGCTGTCGCTGTCCTGGGATCACCGGGTGATCGATGGCGCCGCTGCGGCTCGTTTTAACGTCCATTTCGCCAATCTGCTCGCCGACATGCGGCGCATTATCATGTAAGGGGAAGAAACACCATGGCAACTGAAATCAAGGTTCCCGACATCGGTGACTTCAATGATGTCGAGATCATCGAGATGCTGGTCGAACCGGGCGATGCGATCGACATCGAAACCCCGTTGATGACCCTGGAGACCGACAAGGCCTCAATGGACGTGCCGTCTCCGATGTCCGGCACAGTGAAAGAGCTCAAGGTCAAGACCGGCGACAAGGTCTCCGAAGGCTCGCTTATTCTGTTACTTGAGCCCGCTGAAACCAGCCCCCGGGTGGCGGACCGCGATCCGATGCCGGCGGTGCGCGGCGGCGGTGCTCCGGAAGGGGCCGGTGACACCGGCGGCAGCGTGGAAAAGGTACTGGTGCCGGACATCGGCGATTTCAGCGATGTCCCGGTCATTGAAGTTCTGGTGCGCGCGGGAGACACCATCCGTGCCGAGGATCCCCTGATCACCGTGGAGTCCGACAAGGCCTCGATGGACGTACCAGCCCCCAGAGACGGCAAGGTCACTGAGGTACTGGTGGAGCTCGGCGACAAGGTCTCAAAGGGCTCGCCAATCCTGATGCTGGAAACTGAGGGAGGTGCTGCTTCGTCTTCCGCGGCTCCAGCCTCCGGAACTGACGCAAAACAACCAGCTCCGGCTGCCGCTCCGGCACCGACCGCAGCCACTCATACCGGCGGGGCCGACATCGAGTGTGAGATGCTGGTGCTGGGGTCCGGGCCGGGCGGCTACTCCGCTGCTTTCCGGGCTGCCGATCTGGGCATGAAGACGGTGCTGGTGGAACGCTACCCGACTCTGGGCGGTGTCTGCCTGAACGTCGGCTGTATTCCCTCCAAGGCATTGCTGCATGTGGCTTCGGTCACCGAAGAGACCAAGACAATGGCCGATCACGGTATATCCTTCGGCAAACCGGAAGTCGACCTGGACAAGCTCCGCGGCTGGAAGCAAAAGGTCGTCGGCAAGCTCACCGGTGGGCTGTCCGGCATGGCCAAGGCGCGCAAGGTCCAGACCGTGCGCGGGGTCGGAACCTTCCTCGACCCACACCACCTGGAGGTCACCATGACCACCGGCGAGGGCCGGGAGCAGACCAGCGACAAGCAGGTGGTGAAGTTCGACAAGTGCATCATCGCCGCCGGGTCGCAGTCGGTCAGCCTACCTTTCGTTCCCGACGACCCGCGGGTGGTCGACTCCACCGGGGCGCTCAAACTGCAATCCATTCCCGAGCGCATGCTGGTCATCGGCGGCGGCATCATCGGCCTGGAGATGGCAACCGTCTACGCCAGTCTGGGCACGCAAATCGACGTGGTTGAAATGCTGGACGGGCTGATGGCCGGCGCCGACCGGGATCTGGTCAAGGTCTGGGAGAAGGTCAACACGCCACGCTTCAACAAGGTGATGCTGAAAACCAAAACCACCGCTGTGGAAGCGCAGAAGAAAGGCCTGAAGGTAAGCTTTGAGGGCGACAACGCCCCCGCTGAACCGCAGATGTACGACATGATCCTGCAATCGGTCGGGCGTAGCCCCAATGGCAACAAGATCGGTGCCGAAAAGGCCGGGGTGGCGGTCGATGAGCGGGGTTTCATTGCCACCGACAAGCAGTTGCGAACCAACGTCGGCCACATCTTCGCCATCGGCGACATCATTGGTCAGCCAATGCTGGCTCACAAGGCGGTGCACGAGGCGCATGTCGCTGCCGAGGCCGCCGCGGGACAGAAGAGCTTCTTCGATGTCCGCCAGATTCCGTCCGTCGCCTATACCGACCCGGAAGTGGCCTGGGCTGGCAAGACCGAGACCGAATGCAAGGCCGAAGGCATCAAGTACGGCAAGGCGGTATTCCCCTGGGCAGCTTCCGGTCGTGCCATTGCCAACGGCCGCGACGAGGGCTTTACCAAGGTCCTCTTTGACGAGTCAACCCATCGGATTATCGGCGGGGCCATTGTCGGCACCCAGGCCGGGGATCTGATCAGCGAATTGTGCCTGGCCATCGAGATGGGCTGCGACCCTGTCGACATCGGCAAGACCATTCATCCACACCCGACGCTGGGCGAATCGGTGGGCATGGCCGCTGAACTCTTTGAAGGGGTCTGTACGGATCTGCCGCCACAGAAGAAGAAATAGAAAAGAAAAAGGGGTGAATTTTCACCCCTTGGTTGGTTCTTGCCTCAAAACAGTCCGGGAGTGACGTCACTCCCGGAGTCAATCACTCTCCGAGGAGCCGCTGGGAGTCACGAAAGGCCTGCCAGAGACGGAGAAGAGCGGCACGTGCCAGATCCAGCGAATCAGCGGCCAGTGCCGCCGAGAGAATATCACCACAGCGCGTCATCGCGCTGGCACCAATCTGCATACAACCGGACTTGAGCGCGTGGACCTGGCGCCAGGCACCATGGGTGTCACCCGCCTCAATTCTGTCCTCGATACGCTGCAGACGCTCATAGCTGTCCTCGACGAACACGTCGAACAGACGCGAGGCAAAATCAGGATTCATTCCATCCACTCGCGTCAGCCCCTGCATCAGGAGCTTACCTGGCATGGTCTCCATAGTCCCGGAGACGTCCATTGATCTGTTGCTACCTATTACCATAAGCACCTCTACCAGCTACGATCACAAGCATAAGCTGCCAAAACGTCATCTCATCGTGCGGGCCTTCAGCTCAGAGAGCCACGCAGCTTCGATGCGAATGGGCTTATGACCTGTTTCTATACAGGTTTTGTGCCAGCCTCGAATTACTTAGGGAATATCAATTAGTTAATTAAAAAAAGCCGCGCGGATAGGGGTTGGTACCTAGAGGGGTGCGTAAAGTTATTCGACGTTTTTTGTGATCTGAAGACCGTTGCTGGTGCTTATGCGGTGTTTATACGGTTTTATCCGGCGTTTATCGCCTTGTTGTCGGAGGTTTATAACGTTTCCATCGGACCTTTGTACTATTTTTATCGGCCGTCTATACCACTCTTGTGGAACATCCATTTAAAACAGGTCGACTCTTGTCGAAGTCCATTGTTAAATAGTTCGACACTTCCAGGACAGCAGGCCTGAAAACAACGGTTCCAGGCTCAGGATGGGAATGCCGGAGCTCAGGCTCCGGCGTCGTCAGTTCCCGTCAGTCCGCTATCCCGCAACTCCAGTGACCGCATCCGCTGCATCAGTTCACGGGCGGCGTCCTGTGCCTCCTGGCCATTATTGATGACCCGCGGCGTGATCGTGATAATCAGCTCGGTGCGCGTGGAATTATCCACGGTCCGGCCGAACAGGGGGCCCAGCACGGGTAACCGGGAGAGCCAGGGAATACCGGTGAGGCTGTCATTCTTGTTCTCGCGGATCAGGCCGCCCAGCAGCACCGTCTCACCGCTTTGCACTGCCACC
>NZ_DATFKH010000010.1:0-12050 GCF_035268745.1 Marinobacter sp. | reverse complement strand
ACGGACGTTGAGGCATGAATGAAGCTGTCGCCACCCATGTAGATGCCGGCATGCTGATCCTTGCCCTTGATGCGGAAAAACACCAGATCACCCGGCCTCAGCTGATCGTGATTTACCGCATCACCGGCAGCGAGCATCTGGGAGGTCGTACGGGGCAGCTGACGCCCAAGGGCTTCATCAAACGCGGTTGCGATAAAGCCGGAGCAGTCAAAGCCATTCACAGAGGTGCCACCATAGCGGTAAGGCGTACCCTCGTAGCGTTCAAATACCTGCCATAGCCGATCCGCGGTCTCCGAATATTCGGCATCGGCGCCGGCCGCAGGTTGCCATGGCATCTGGTCCGCTGATTGCAGGCTCTGATTGCTGGCACAACCGGCAAGGCCCAGGGTGAGCAGGATCGACAACAGCGGAAATACTCGACGCAGATTCATTGGGCACAGACTCAGTCATGAAAACCAGGGTCAGGTTAAACCCGGTGTTGCTGATTTGTCAGGTTAAACTTTGCGTCGATTTGTGTTCCAGTCCGGCTGCGTATCGTACCCTTTCCAATACCGGAAACTGTCAGGTAAATGAGTTATGCAGTTCGTGAACCGTCTGACCAGAGTGTCGTTTATGGCCGGAGGCCTGTTGCTGACGGCGTCCGCTCTTGCGGTGGCACCCGTTGTTAACAATGAAGCATTTCCCGGCCTGGCTGACAGGGCCGGCAAACTTGAACGGCTTCACAGCCTGGTGGTCGCTGTAGACGGGGAGCCCGTGTTCGCCCGGGCGTTGCGGGGTCCGGGACTTGATGAGCCAGCCAATATCAAGTCGCTGTCAAAAACGGTGCTTTCCACCGTTGTGGGCATGGCCATTGGTCGCGGCGTTTTCACCGGCCCGGGACAGCCTGTAGCAGATCTGCTGGAGGTTCCCGCCGGTGCCAGCGACAGGATCGAGGAGGTGACCATTGGCCACCTGCTGTCCATGCAGGCCGGTCTTCAGCGCACCTCTGGCCGTTATTACGGCGAATGGGTCAACAGCAGTAACTGGGTGGACTACGCGCTCAGCCGGCGCTTTGTCGCGGAGCCAGGTGGCGAAATGCTTTACTCCACCGGCAGCTACCATCTGCTGTCTGCCGCCCTGACCAGGCGCACCGGGCGCAGCACTCTGGCCATCACCCGTGACTGGCTTGGCGACCCGCTGGGTATTGATATCCGGCCCTGGCTGACCGACCCCCAGGGAATCTATTTCGGCGGTAACGACATGCGTCTTTCACCGATGGCGTTGCTGAAAATCGGCGAGCTTTACCGTAACGGCGGAGTCCATGGAGGGCAACAGGTGCTCTCGGCAGAGTGGATCGAGCTTTCATGGACCCAACGGGGGACCTCCCGTTACACCGATGATGCCTACGGATTCGGGTGGTTCATTACCGAGCTGGGTGGCTATCGTGCCTATTACGGCCGGGGTTACGGCGGGCAGATGCTGTATGTTTTCCCCGGGCTGGCAATGACGGTGGTAATGACCTCCGACCCGAACCCACCGGCATCCCCATCGTTCATGCAGAAGCAGAATGCACTTCTTGAAGAATCTGTTATTCCTTTCCTGCCCTTGCTGGATTGATCAGGGTCAGGATTATGCCGGGTAGCACCCCGTGCCGTATTGCGAGATGTCGAAACGGGCACTATCTTCAGAAGGGATCAACCGGTTCTGATGCGCCAATATTGTGAGTTTGGCGCTTGTTGCGTTTATTTCCCAGACTGCACTTTGGTTGCCGGATTCGCGGTCCCGGGGCACAGAGGAGAACAATGATGTTTGGTGATATTAAAAAGATTCTGTATGTCTCCGACCTTGATCAAGGTTCGCGCCCGGCATTTCGCGCAGCAATCAGTCTGCGTGGTCACTACCCCGGATCTCAGGTCACCTATCTGCACGTGATTGAGCCCTTGTCGACAACGACCCGCAGTTTGCTGAATACCGTGATGAAGGAAGAAGAGCTTGACGAAAGGCTCCACACGGGGGTGAAAGCGCTCGGCGTCAAGATCCGGGAGCGGATACAGCGCTTCTGCGAGGACGAACTGGAAGAGCACGAAGCATCAGACCTGAAGGCCATCGAGTCGCGCATCGAGGAAGGCGTACCCTGGCGTAAAATCCTTGAAGTCAGCGACGAGATAGATGCCGATGTGATCGTTATGGGAGCCCGCAAGCACAGCTCGCTCGGGCAGGCGCTGATCGGCTCTACCGCAACCAAGACCCTCACTCACTCCAGGCGTCCGGTGCTGATCGTGCCGCTGCACGACGGATAATTCCGGACCGGCAGGCCGCTGAATCCAGATAAGACATCTGTCAGATCAGCTGATTAACGGCCTGCTGAAGGTATCGTTCACCAATATCGACACAATGGCAGCGCAACCATGGGGCTGGAACAGATCAATACCATAGAACAGGCGACCCGTTACCGGCGAACGGAGGTTTTTCGTATCGGCCTGGCGGTGATATTCCTTGCCGGAATCATGGTGTATGTCCGCTCCATCGGGGCCGACGCTCCAAACATGGTCATGCTGGTGGCAGCGGCCATGATCGGCGGGTACATGGCAATGAACATCGGCGCCAACGATGTCGCCAATAATGTGGGCCCTGCCGTTGGTTCCAAAGCATTGACCCTGACCGGCGCAATTGCGATAGCAGCGATCTTTGAGGCCAGTGGGGCACTGATAGCCGGCGGCGATGTGGTCGGCACCATCAAGAAGGGGATCATTGATCCTGCGCTGATTGGAGATCCCGATACCTTTATCTGGCTGATGATGGCGGCGCTGCTTGCCGCGGCACTCTGGCTGAATGCGGCCACTCTGATCGGAGCGCCCGTCTCCACGACCCACTCCATCGTCGGCGGCGTCATGGGCGCGGGTATAGCGGCGGGTGGCGTAGGTATCGTGGATTGGCAGCAGTTTGGCCAGATTGCTGCAAGCTGGATCATATCGCCGGTGATGGGTGGAACTATCGCTGCGTTTTCCCTGTATCTGATCAAGCGCCGGATCACCTACAAGCGGGACATTGCCAAGGCCGCCAGATCCAATGTACCGCTTTTCGTCGCAATCATGGCCTGGGCTTTTGCCACGTATCTTGTAATAAAGGGGCTGGGCAAGATTTTTGACATCGGATTGCTGCCCGCTGTCGGAGTCGGCGCGGTCGTTGGCGTACTGGTATGGTGGTTTACGAAATGGCTCATTGCCCGTTCTTCTGTCGAGGTGGAAAACAGTAAAGCGGGGGTCGACAGCCTGTTCACCTACCCACTTATTTTTTCGGCTGCGCTGCTGAGCTTCGCCCATGGGGCCAATGATGTTGCGAACGCGGTAGGCCCGCTGGCCGCGATCAATGAAGCCGTGCTGCAGGGTGGCATCGCGTCGGAGGCAGCGATCCCGACCTGGGTATTGATGGTGGGAGCGCTCGGCATTGCGCTCGGGCTGGCACTTTACGGCCCCAAGCTGATACGCACGGTCGGCTCCGAGATCACCGAACTCGACCGCATGCGTGCCTTCTGCGTGGCCATAGCCGCGGCGATTACCGTCATCATCGCAAGTCAGCTAGGCCTTCCGGTAAGCTCGACTCATATTGCCATCGGCGGTGTGTTCGGGGTCGGCTTTCTGCGTGAGCACCTCAAATCCACCTATCGCCGGAAGATTGACGAGATCGAGGCGCACCATGCCGGAGCGGACCGGGAAGAAGTGGAGCGTTTGCTCAGGGAGTTCGATGAGGCTTCGTTCAGAGAGAAGGGAGTTATCCTGAAGGATCTCAAAAAGCGCAATGGAGGCGCCTCACCAATCTCGAAAACCGAGCGCAAGAGCCTGAAAAAATTATACCGCAAGGACCTTGTAAAACGTTCGGCGTTGTTCCGGATCGTGGCCGCCTGGTTAATTACGGTGCCGTTAGCGGCGCTGTTGGCAGCGATGCTGTTCTTTATGATCAGAGGGATGCTTCTGCCATGAGCTCCCGCAGTTTGGCCAGTTGCGCCTCAACCACCCGCAGGCGAACCTCGGTCTGAGCTGATGCTTCCTCCGGCGAGCCGGAATCAAGCCTATGCCGGTACTTTGCCTGCTTTTCCGTCAGCTTTTGCTCCAGGCGCTTCAATTCCTCGTACTTGAGGGATTTGCCCTTGTCGAGCTCCCGTAGCGTATCGTCCAGCCTGGCCACCAGGTCCTTGAAACCCATGCTCTGACTCCGTCATATTGGAAGATTGACCGGCCCGCATTCAGCCACCCGCCGGTGACGCCTCAGACGTTCATGTCTGCCTGACCTGCATCGCCCACCGACAGGGCTTCCGTGGTCCTGGCAGCGCCTGTATCCGTTGCTGCGAGCAGCGCCCGAGTCCCACCGAGAATCGAATCCACTGTCTCGCTGGCATAGGCGGAATCGTTCAGCAGGGAGGTGGCCATACCAGCATTGATCTGCTTTGTTCCCAGGAGTTCCGTAACGCGCGCGACCATGGATTCACGCCCCACCCGGGCACGAACAGCGATTTCGTCGAGTTCCAGTATTGCCGTAGTGGCGTCATCGAATTCGCCTTCGTAGAACCGATAAGTTTCGCGGAGCACCATCGCGACCCGCAGCCGGAGATCATTATACTCCTTCCGGATAGCCTCGTTATCCGCAACCATATAGGTGGTGAGGTTCTTGCGCAGGTGTTTTACATGCTTGATGGCTTCCACCATTTCGGCGGCGGCTTGCTGCAGCCGGTAAAGTGATTCGTCGGAACTGGCTGACCCCATGCGGGCCATAAGCCCGGAAATGAAATCCAGAATGGCATTATAAAGATACTTGACGCGCTGCCGGTAGAGCTGGTCGATGTCGATGTCAATGCGCTCCCGGTGGTTATTGATCGTTGCTGCCAGGTCATCGCTGTCGCGGATCTGTTCACGGTGCAGGTGCAGACCATGGGCGAGGATGACAAAGGCCTGGTCAAACAGGTGCCAGACCTCCCGGCGAACCGCCGCCTTTGCGCTGTCGGGCGAATCCATCGCAGCCGAATTCAGGTACCTGGGCTGCGCCGGGACCTCTTCCTCCGGTTCAGGCAGCCAGCGCTCCAGGGCGCTCGCCATCTTCGACAGCAATGGCAACATCACGGCAACACCGAGGCAGTTGAAAAAGGTGTGGAACAGGGCGAGCTTGACCGTGTAGTCATCTTCAGCGATCGACATGAGCGCCGACAGGCTGTCGACAGACCAGCGCAGGGGTTCAATCAGCACCAGGGCGATCACCGCCGTCGCCAGATTGAACAGGAGATGGGCGCCTGCCAGGCGTTTGCCGGCGATATTCGCACCGATACCACCAATCAGGGCGGTCACCGTGGTGCCAATGTTGGCGCCAATGGCCAGCGCCAGAGCGTTCTCGTAGGTCACCTGCCCCGTGGCCAGGCCGGCCAGCGTAAGGGCCAGTGTCGCGTGGCTGGACTGCATGACCACCGTCGCCAGAATTCCCAGCCCGGTATAAACCAGCAGTCCCGTTAAGCCTGTCATTGCGTAGTCGCGCAGATCAACCGCCGACTGGTAGCTTTCGAACCCCTCCTTCATGAAATCAATGCCCAGAAACAGAAATCCGAGGCCAGC
Source organism: Marinobacter sp. (assembly GCF_035268745.1). GTDB lineage: Bacteria > Pseudomonadota > Gammaproteobacteria > Pseudomonadales > Oleiphilaceae > Marinobacter. The sequence goes on along the minus strand of NZ_DATFKH010000010.1, from coordinate 6,474 downwards.
CAGAATTGCACCGAACGCCTGCAGTGCCCGCGATTGCTGGAATTTCAGCACTACGCCGAACACCAGCATCGGCAACGCGAAGACCGACAGGCTCATCTTCATGCCAATGGTTGCGAACAGCCAGGCACCGGTAGTGGTGCCCAGGTTGGCTCCGAAAATGATGCCGATGCCGGTGATCAGGGGGAGCAGGCCGGCGCTGAGGAACGATATCGTAATCACTGATACCAGTGAGCTCGATTGCATGATGGCGGTGCTGATAACCCCGAAACCAAGGCTCTTTGGAATCGTGTCTGTTGTCCGGCGAAGCACCCGCTCCAGAAATCCGCCCGTAAACTGGCGGAACCCGCTCTCGAGCGAGAGCATGCCAAACAGGAAAATCGCAACCCCGGCGGCAATCTGTTTGAACTCGGGGCTCGACCAGAGCACAACAGCCAGAAGTACGAGTACTCCAGCTAGAAGGAACTGGCGGTAGTTCATTGGCTCACCCTTACTGCGATTGGCACGGTTCTGGCTGTCCGCACTGAGGGCGCGACAACATCAATATGGCAGGACTTCGATGCCGTATACTACCTTGTCACACTTCTGTAATGTAAGTAAGCCCCGAACCCAGAGCGTCAGGCAGTCAATCCGGAGAGGTCGCATGCAGTCATTGTCACCTAATCGCCGCTTCAGCGACGACGCCTACAATAAGCACGGCGTATTGAACAAGAAAATCTACGAGCAGGAACTGGCGCGGCTGGAGGAGGAACTGGCCAAACTTCAGCGCGCCATTACCGATCAGGGCCTGCGCATCGTGGTCCTGTTCGAGGGGCGCGATGCCGCCGGCAAGGGTGGGACCATCAAGCGCATTACCGCGAACATGAATCCTCGCGTGGTACGCACTGTCGCCCTTGGCGTTCCGTCCGATCGCGAACGCAGCCAGTGGTACTTCCAGAGATACGCAGCCCATCTGCCAGCGGCAGGTGAAATGGTGCTGTTTGACCGATCCTGGTATAACCGGGCGGGCGTGGAACGGGTCATGGGGTTTGCCACGACGGAGGAAGTCGAATTGTTCATGCGCACCTGTCCCGAATTCGAGCACATGCTGGTCGAGGACGGCATCATTCTCCTGAAATACTGGTTCTCGGTCAGCGAGGAAGTTCAGGAGCAGCGTTTTCAGGAACGTGCTGCCGATCCTACCAAGCGCTGGAAGATCTCCCCGATGGATCTCAAATCGCGGGAGCTGTGGCCGGAGTACTCAAAAGCCAAGGATGAAATGCTGCGCTACACGGACCTGCCGTACGCGCCATGGCGAATGGTGGATGCCGACGTCAAGCGTCATGCCAGGCTAAACTGCATCAGCGATCTGCTGGAGCAGTTCGATTATGACAGCAATCCGCCGCCTGCCCCGGATCTGCCTCCGCGTGAATGGGCGCACGACGACGACAACCGCGTGGCGAAGCCGCATGAGTCCTATATCGATCGTCTGTACTGAGGGCCTGGAGACCCGGTATCCGGTTCCATCAATACCGCTGAATGGTTGAGTGCCGGACGAATCGGAACTTTACTGGTGGTATGGACAGACAAGGCATTCAGCAGATCGTATACCAGATCATCACCGTCACGGTGGTGGCCATCCTGGTGGGTGCAGCCGCCTCGCTTGCAGCGATCGGTTTTGTCGATGCGATCCACTATCTCAATGACCGTCTGCTGATTTCCCCCTATGCCCGCATTCAGGCGGACGACAGGCCCGGCCTGGTAGCGGCAGCCACCGTACTTGTGCCCGCTGCCGGTGGCCTGGTGGTGGGCCTGCTGGTTCACTTTCTGGTGCGGGAGAAGCGCGGTCTGGCGCCGCCCGATGCCATTCTGGCGGCACAGACCAATGGCCCGGCGCCGACGTTGAAAAGCGGTGTGGCCTCCACACTTGCCGCTCTGGTCTCCCTCGGTAGTGGCGCGTCGGTTGGCCAATACGGCCCGCTGGTCTATCTCGGCGCGATGTTCGGCAACCTGGCGGGGCGACTGCGGCTGAACCTGCGCCATCAGCGTTCCATTGCCATTGCCTGCGGCGTTGCCGCCGCCATTTCCACGGCGTTCAACGCACCGATTGCCGGTCTGGTGTTTGCCCACGAAGTCATCCTGCGCCACTACTCGCTGCGGGCCTTTGCCCCGGTCACGGTGGCGGCGGCAACGGGCTACATCATTGCCAATGTGATTTTTGATCGCCCGGCGCTGTTTCTGGTGAGTTTCGATCGCGTGGAGCACAGCTACGAGTTCCTGTTTTTTGCCCTGGAAGGCGTGCTTTGTGCCGGGTTGGCCTGGGTTTTCATGATGCTGCTCAGGTTGAGCACCACTACCGCCCGTCGCTATATCGGACTGCCATGGGCCCGCCCGGCCATCGCCGGGCTGGTGCTGGGGCTGGTGGCCCTGTGGATACCGGAAGTGCTGGGTATCGGCCAGGAAACCCTGCGGTTTGCGACGATTGAAGGCGCGTTCGGTATTGGCGAGCTGGGGCTGATCATCGTCGCCAAACTGGTTCTGACGGCGCTGTGTGTGGGTTTTGGCTTCGTCGGCGGCGTGTTCAGCCCGGCGCTGCTGATCGGCATTCTGTTCGGGGCTTTTTACGGCCTGGTTCTGCCCTATATTGCGCCAGTGCCACATTCCGGGCTGGTGGTCTACGCTATCTGCGGCATGATGGCCCTGGCCAGTTCCGTCATCGGGGCGCCGTTGACGACCATCCTCATTGTGTTCGAGCTGACCCGCAGTTACGACCTGACCATTGCCGCCATGGTCTCCGTGGTTTTCGCCAACCTGATTTCCTATCGGGTGATCGGGCGCTCACTGTTCGACCTGCAATTGCGCGCCCGTGGTTTCGATCTGGCTCTTGGCCGCGGCAAAGCCATTCTGGAAACCCATCGGATAGGGGATTACCTGTCCACTGAGTACACCGCCGTCAGCGATCTGGATACGGTAGGCAGGGTTCGCCAGCGCCTGGTCGACAGCAACCGCGCCGAGGCGATGGTTGTCGACCCTCAGGGTAAACTTCTGGGCGTGGTCAGGCTGCAGGCAATTGTAAACCGCCCGGCAGACACCCTGGTGACGGCAGCGGCCATCCGGTCGTTCACCCGGTTTGCGGAGGACACCTCCGTGTGGCAATCCATGGAACTGCTGCGGGGCTTCCTCGGCGAAGCCGTTCCGTTGGTTGCCAGAGACGGTCGTCTTTTGGGTGTGGTGCCGGAGGAGGCGGTGATAAGAGCGTATCTGGAAATCGTCCATGACCTGCGTGAGGAAGAAAATGAAGCGGCCTAGTCCGGAGTTTATTTTACCCTGGATACTCGGGCTGTTGGCTTTCCCGGGTCTGCTGTCGGCGCAGAACAGCGATCCGGCCCGGGAAGTGCTGACCATTGCCACCTGGGGCGGCTCCTATGAAAACAGCCAGCGCCGTGCTTACTTTGAGCCCTTCACGAAAGCCACCGGCGTCGACATCGAAACGGTCCATTACGACGGCGGCGTGAAGGCACTGCGGGAACAGCTTGCCAGCGGAGATACCGACTGGGATCTGGTGGATATGATCCAGTCCGATGCCAGTGCCGCCTGCGACCAGGGCCTGCTGGAAAATATCGATCCCGGCATCCTGGCGCCGGCCCCGGATGGCACCGCGCCCCGGAACGACTTCATGGACGGTGCGATTCACCGATGCTTTATTACCCAGATCGTGTTCTCAACCGTTATTGCCTTTGATGACCGGGCGTTCCCGGGAGTGAAGCCAGACAGTGTGGAGGACTTCTTCAATCTCAATGATTTTCCGGGCAAGCGCGCGTTGCGAGAATCACCGGTAGGCCTGCTCGAGTGGGCCCTGTTATCCCTGTCAGTGCCGCGCGAGCAACTCTATGATCTGCTGAGTACCCGGCGCGGCCTGGACCTGGCTTCCCGCCAACTGGATGGCATTCGCGAGGCGATTGTCTGGTGGACCCGGGGTGACGGACCGGTCGAGCTGTTGACCAGCGGCAAGGTGGCCATGGCAACGGGCTATAACGGTCGTTTTTTTCATGCCAGAGCCATGGAGGGCGCGCCGATCTCGGTTATCTGGGATGGCCAACTGATCGGCTTTAACAGCTGGACGATCCTGCGTGGCACCGATCAGGCCGGACTGGCCGCGGACTTTATTGCGTTCGCTACCCGGGCTGAGAACATGGCGGCCCAGGCCAACCTGATCAGTTACGGCCCGGCGCGGAAATCCGCTCAGCAGCGAGTCGGGCTCCACACCGATGCGGGCGTGCCCATGCGCCCCTACATGCCAACGGCGCCATCACATATGGACACGGCGGTTGTTCGCGATCACCGCTGGTATTCGCAGACCGTCGAGCTTCGCGAGCAGTGGTTTCGTGACTGGCTTGAGCCTTGAGATTCCCCCTGCCGGGGCCAGTGCATCCGGTCATACGGCACCGACTGAAACGACATGTCTGACCAACACCGCGGCGCTGGATCAGTTGCCTTTTGGCAACCGGGACAGGTTATTTTCCCATACCTGAAAAATAAATCTGGCCTGGATTGATTTCTTTCTATCGATCACATTATTTCCGTACACTGGCACTTGGGTTGACCAATTTGTCGAATGCCGGGTGCAATAACGGCACTCTAATCGTCCGCATCCTCCGCATCTGACGCCCCAGGGTCAGGCTTTGTGCTGGGTCGGCCATCTGCTCCGCCCCAATCGGTGCCGAGTGTCCCGTCTGGAAAAAAAGGAGGATAAAATGAGTCACAGTAAAGAAACGATTCCAACCCTGGAAGAAGCTCTAAAGCGGCCGTGCAAGAATCGCGACAAGGACCTTGCCCTGCAGCCGATGGATAACTACAGCGAAACGCCTGACGGACCCCATAAACAGCCCCTGAGTTTCTGGGCGTCATGGAACCTGAAAGATCGTCCCCGCCGAGTCGCCCTGCTCCTTGATGACTGTCAGGAAGAGTACAGACCCTATGCCGGTGACGTTCTTCCGAACCTGATCAAGCTGGTGGATGTCTTTCGAAAGGCCCAGTCCGGCAGCGACGGAGTCTGCATTACATGGAGCTCCTGGACCCGCAGGTTCGACGATGGTATCTCCAATGCCATGGATCGATGGTACGGCCCAACGGGATTGCAGCCCGATAACCCCCAAAATGCCCTTTACATTACTACCGGTGCCCCGGGCATGGAACCGCTATCGGAAATAGCGCCCAGCGAAAAAGAGATAGCCGACGGTTGGTTTTACCATGGAAAACATCTGGATATGTTCTGGAATTTCGATGACAACGATAACTCTTATCTGGATGAAAAACTCAAGGAAGCCAGTATTGATACCATTATACTTACCGGCCTTTGGACGGACGAATGTATCCTCAGCACTGCTTATGCCGGTAACTCCCGCGGGTATGATGTCGTCGTGGTAAGCGATGCCGTCGCTACCGCAACGGCCAATCAGGAAAAAGCCCTGACTGTTGCCGGCAGCACAGTCGCCAATGTTCTGGCAACAGACGAAGTGATCAGCTACATGGAGAACGATTTTGTGACCGGTAAGCCTGGCGCAGTAAAGGGAACGACCCACCCGGACGGACGAAAAGATGATTAAAATAATCACAAATAGACCGGTCCCGGTTTTCCTCTCGCTCAACGCTTCCCTAAGCTGATCAATAAACAACAATGTGAAGAAGCCTGAACCTCCGATGATCAGTCCAGCCCCCGTGAACTACCTTTCCGGCGACATGGCCTTTCCCGGTGGACGAATACAACAGAATGATGCAACACCGCAGGCCGGCGCCGGCCTGTAAACTCCGGTAGCGCAAACTATGCTTCATAAAACACGCCCTATCGAAAACCGGGACCGCTCAATGGCATTCGCGATGGGATTGTCTGGTGGACACGGGCAGAGACAGTCAAAAGTTCTGCGATGAAGCAACTGACTGAGGTTTGTCATCCCGACTCTCGATACGAGCCACCACAGATAACTACATGTCACTTTCGGTAGGAATTCCCCATGCCAACCTATACCGTCACAGTCGCGAATCTTGCCCTGTCGCTGCAGCAGAAATCACAGGTAGCGGAGGCCATAACAACGGCCCATCACACGCAAACCGGCGCGCCCCGTTTTTTTGCCCAGGTTCTGTTCTGTGCTGCCATTGAGGGCGAGCACTTTGTAGGTGGCAGCGTGAACAAGTCGCCCCAGGTGTATGTACATGGCCTGGTCCGGCAAGGCCGCAGTACCGGGGTCAAGCAGGCCCTGATGAGCCAGATGCTTGAAGAGATAGTCCGGATTGCGGACATAACCACCGAGGACGTCTGGATTTATCTGCAGGACATTCCCGCCACCCAGATGATCGAGTTTGGCCGGTTTCTGCCAGCGCCGGGAGACGAAGCTGAGTGGGAACGGGAAATGACCCCGGAAAAGCGGTCCCGGTTACCCGATTAACAGACGCGACTCCTTGCGGGCGAATTTTTGGTGTGAGCTCCCGGTGTCCTGGCGC
>NZ_DATFKH010000009.1:0-6122 GCF_035268745.1 Marinobacter sp. | reverse complement strand
CAGGTTCTGCATATTGAACTCGGCCAGCACCGCTGAGAGCACTTCCGATGCCAGGCCGATATCGACAATCAGATCATCTTCATCCAGGGTTTTGCGCTCGAAGCTTACGTCGACCACGTAGGTTGCACCGTGAAGCTTTTGCGCAGGGCCAAAAATATCCCCGTTGAAACTGTGGGCAATCATCATGTGATCTCTGACCGTCAGTGAAAACATACCGGTGTCCTTGCTTGAAGTGGAGTTGAAAAATCAGTCCTCGTGAGCAGCAAAGTAGGCGGACACGTCCGCCTACTTTCTTTCAGCTTAGTACTATCAATAAATCCACCCGATAACCGGAGAAGCCATGCTCAGCGTCGGCGTAGGCCCCGTCAGCCTTTCCATAGGACACCTGTTGCTGATTCTGGCGTTTATTGTCGCCCTGACTGCCGGCGCAATAGCGGGACGCAAGCGAAACCTCCCGATATCCGGTGCCCTGGCGGATATTTTCCTGGCCACCATGGTGGCCGCCCGCATCGGCTTTGTGGTCCGTTATTTTGAGTACTACCGGGACGACTGGCTGGGCATTATCGACATTCGCGATGGTGGCTTTGACGTGGTGTCTGGTCTGGTGGTGGCGTTACTGTTCACCGGCTACCAGCTCTGGCGCCATACCAACATCCGCCGGCCCCTGGGAATTGCTGTGGCCGCAGGCCTGATGACCTGGGGATTTACCACCGGCGTGATCACCCTGATCGAGGCCCAGACCCGGGGGATACCTGACGTCGTGTTAACCGACCTGAACGGGCAACCGGTCAGCCTGGACTCACTGGCCCCGGGGCAGCCTGCTGTGGTAAACCTCTGGGCCACCTGGTGCCCTCCATGCATTCGCGAAATGCCGGTACTGGAGGAGGCCCAGGCACGCTACCCGGGAATCACCTTTGTCTTTGCCAACCAGGGTGAGCATCCCGAAACCATCAACCGGTTTCTCAGCAGGCAGGGCCTGAAACTGGAACATGTGCTCAGTGACCGCGGGGGCGGATTTGCCCGCGCCGTCGGCAGCCAGGGCCTGCCAACCACCCTGTTCTATAATGCCCGGGGCAAACTGGTGGACAGCCACATCGGTGAATTGTCCAGAGCCAGCCTTGCCCGGGGCCTTGAACGCTTTGACGCCAGCCCGCCCTCACCATAACCAGCGAAAGTGCAAGCCCGGCGCCCGCTATCGAGGACAGGGCTCATTCCGTAGCCGCAATTGCGAAGTTTTCCAGGGCACCGGAAACCTTCTCAAGCGCCGCATCACAGCCTTCTATGTCATGCCGCTGCTGCAGATACGCAGGATCGTTGTAGCCAAGCCAGACCTGACCCGACTCATCTTCCCAGATCAGCGCCTTCTGGGGCAGGTCAATAGCCACACTCTGCACACACTGCATCAACGGCGTGCCCACCTTCGGATTGCCAAAGATCACCAGCTCTGTGGGCCTGAGCTGAAGACCCACACCGGCTGCTCCGGCGCTGTGGCTAACCCGGGTAAAAACCGTCATGCCCTTCTTTTTCAGCAGGGTTTCCAGCCTGTCGGCGGTCGCAGACACGCTGTGATTGCTCTTGAGGGTGATCATACCGTCGGCTGCAAAGCCGGTGACCGGTAAGACGATGCACACCAGCATGACCAGTGATTTTATCAATGCTCTCATTTCAGACTCCTTGCCGTAACCGAACCCTCATGATAGGTCAGATCCATGGCATCTGCCCGCCAGGTAATAATGAAACTGATACAGATTCATGACAGACTCGTAATCTGGCTATTATGCCCTCCGAATTCCTATAAAAAGGTCAATTATGGCTCGCATAACGAAACCGCGAATTTTCGCGACCCTGTTTCCCGCTGCGCTGCTTCTCTCGGGTTGTGGCCAGCCTTCATCCGGACAGGCCAGCCAGCAGTCATCCGGGCAAACCAGTGCTGAAATCGCCGGCCCGGAACAGAGTGGCGTTCTTCAGGTTGCGACCCGCAACGGCTCTACCACCTATTACCTGGACCGGCACGAGAATGCTATCGGGCCCGAGCACAGCCTGGTCAGCCAGTTCGCGGAAAGCAAAGGCTGGACGGTCGAATGGACCATGTACGAATCCACAGCCGAAGTGCTGGAAGCCCTGGAATCCGGCGACACCCATCTCGCCGCAGCCGGGCTGACCCACCTGCCCTCCCGCACCGAACAGTTTACCCGCGGCCCTGCCCACACCGAGATCACCGAACAACTGGTATGTCACCGGGAGCACAGGCCCATGCCACGCCTGCCTGAAAACCTGGCAGGCGTCGAGATCCGCGTAACGGCCAAATCCAGTTATGTTGAAACCCTGAACAAACTTGCCGGCCAGCACGAGGGTATCACCTTTTCCGAGGACGATGACCTGACTACCGAGTTGTTACTGTCGGAAGTGGCCGAGCAGGAACTTGACTGCACCGTAGCGGATTCCAACATCGTGCAGGTCATGCGTCGCCACTTCCCGCACCTGGAAGTGGCCATGAATCTGACTTCCGGCAAGAACCTGGGCTGGTATTCACCGAACACCTTCGCGGATATTGCCGATACCGCCCATGAATGGATGAACAGCCCTGCTGGCGACCAGGCCATCGGCGATATGGAAACCCGCTATTACAGCTACATCGGCGAGTTCGATTTTGTCGACCTCAGGGCCCTGAACCGGCGCATTGAGAACCGGCTGCCGGACTTCAAGGATGAATTTGTCAAAGCCGAAAAGCAAACCGGAATGCCTGCAGATCTGCTTGCAGCGCTTTCCTATCAGGAATCCCACTGGGACCCGGCCGCCGTGTCACCCACCGGTGTGCGCGGCATCATGATGCTGACCCGGAACACCGCCGAATCCCTGGGCGTCACCGACCGGCTGGACCCGGATGCCGCCATTGATGGTGGTGCAAGATACCTGGCCGACCGCCACCGCCGCCTGCCGGAAACCATCCCCGAGCCGGACCGCACCTTCCTTGCACTGGCCAGCTATAACATTGGCCGGGGGCACCTGCTGGATGCCAGGCAACTGGCAAGGGAGCTGGGTAAAAACCCGGATTCCTGGGAAGATATGTCGGAAGTCCTTCCCCTCAAAGCCGACAAACGCTATTACCCGAGCACCCGTTACGGCTATGCCCGGGGCTACGAGCCAGTCCATTATGTTCAGCGCATCCGGAACTATCGTGACGTGATTAAGGGATCCTTTGAATGATTCAGCCATTACGGTCCCTGGCAGAGCGATGTCATGAAATATCCGGGCCAGGACTGACCCGACCCGGAAATCAGCGCCGGGAACGGGAAACAAAGCGGAGCTGGCCGTCGTCAACCGGACCATACCGGAGCGCTTTCACGTCAGCGCTGTAATTCTGGCTGACCCGCCAGGGGTCATCCAGGCCCTGCCGGGGTAACCGGTCATCCGCACGGCGGATATAACCGGAATCCAGCCCACCCATCACCGTATCATCCGCGCGCCGGGCGTCGGCGTTCTCTGCCACACATACCTGCAGGTCATGGGCATCCATATAATTCAACACCCGACACAGATACCCGGCGGCAATATCGACTTTCAAGGTCCAGGAAAGATTGGTATAGCCGAATACCATGCCAGCGTTGGGAACTCCCTCTACCATCACATTCTTGTAAATGACCTTGTCGCGCATCACCACCGGTTCGCCGTCCACAATCAGTTCGGCACCGCCGAGCATCTGGATATCAAGACCGGTGGCCGGAACAATAATATCGGCTGTGAGTTCCGCGCCGGATCTGAGCCGGATACCGGTTTCCGTAAACCGCTCGATATGGTCCGTCGCCATGGATACCGACCCTTGCCGAATGGCCGTGAACAGGTCGCCATCCTTCACCACACACAGGCGCTGATCCCAGGGGTCATAACCGGGCGAGAAATGGCGCATGTCCGCCTTTTCGTCCAGCTGTTTACGGACCCTGCCCAGTATCCACCGGCGAATCATCCGCGGCCGCTTGCGGGAAAGCCTGAACAGTAACCGGGCAATGCTAATGTTGCGGGCACGAATCAGGCGATAGGCCAGGTCCGAGGGCAGGATACGTTGCAGCAAGCGGGCAATGCGGTCGTCCGAGGGCAACGGCATCATATAGGTGGGAGAGCGCTGAAGCATGGTGACATGGCCCGCCTTCTCGGCAAGAGCGGGCACCAGCGTGACCGCGGTGGCGCCGCTGCCGATAACCACCACCCGCTTGCCGCTGTAGTCCAGGTTTTCCGGCCAGTGCTGGGGATGGATGATCAGCCCCCTGAATGCGTCTTCATCCGGAAAGTCCGGCTTGTACCCCGCGTCATAGTTGTAATAACCGGTGCAGCCGATCAGGAAATCAGCCGTGAACGTAAGCTCCTCAGCCGTTGCTTCGCGCTCGGCAGTCACCGTCCAGCAGGCGTTCTCGCCAGACCATTCCGCCCGCTTTACCGCCAGACCGTAGCGGATGCGTGAACTGACGTCATACTCTTCCGCGGTATCCGCCAGATAACGTTTGATGGAAGGCCCGTCCGCCAGCACTTTGCCGCCGGTCCAGGGGCGGAAGTTGTAGCCGAAGGTATACATATCGGAATCCGAGCGGATGCCGGGGTAGCGAAACAGGTCCCAGGTGCCGCCAAGAGAATCACGACGCTCAAGAATGGTGAAACTTTTGCCCGGGCATTCCCGTCTGAGGTGGCATGCCATGCCAATGCCGGACACGCCGGCGCCGATAATCAGAATGTCTGCATGCTGCTCACTCATGACCGCCCCTGCTCCTTTGCCCCGCTTTGCCGGAGCCGGTGGTGCGCTACCGGCTATCGCGGCCGCAGGCGCTCCACCCGGATGGAGCCGTCACGACCCACATGACCGCGCACCTCCACGTAGTCACCCACCCGGGGGTTCTTGCGGATGCGTGCCCCGGAAACGTCCAGGGGCAAGCCGTCAAGGCTCCAGCGCCCGGTAAGGCGGCCATGCAGACGCACCTCGGCGCCGGTGGGCATGGGCGCCTTGCGACCGTCCGGGCCCGGGGCGCCGGCGGCGATCCAGCGCTCCAGCAGAGCGATCTGGGCATCGTCCAGATAGGGAGGGCCGTCAAAGGGCATGCGCGGACGGGCAATCCCGGTCACCCGGCGCCACAGCTCGCTCGCCCGGGGCACCCCCGGCACTACTGCCGCGCGTTCGCCAGTTCCCACCACCTGCTCCCAACTCGACAGCCGCAGCCCCTCGGGTGGGCGCCCCATGATGCCGTTGTCGCTGTGGCACTTGGCACAACGCTGCAGCAGAATGGGTGCCACGTGTTCAAAGCTCTCGCCGCTGCGCTCGGCCAGCGGCGCCAGCCCGGCCGGCGCCGGCTCTGCGGCCGCCGCACCGGTAGAGTTCCCCTCTGGCGCGCCTGCCTCGATCCAGCGTGCCACCCGGGCAATGTCTTCCTCCGGCACCCAGGGTGGTCCGGTCAGCGGCATCCGTGGCTGGCTTTCGCCGCGCAGGCGATGCAGCAGTTCACTCTCCCCCGGCTGGCCGGATTTTACCACTGCGCCGCGGCTGCTACCGTCCATCAAACCCTGATAGCTGTCCAGGCTGAGTCCCAGGGGCGCACCCGGGCCGCTGTGGCACATTAAGCAGTGGTCCTGGAACAGTGGCTTGAGATCCTGATAGGTGATCTGGGCCCCGGCATTGAGGCTGAACAGACTGAAAAGGACCAGGGCGGCAACTCGGGATAGCGACATGGGCGGCTCCAGGGCAGGTGGCAGGCAATAAGAGTGTCGACATATGCGACATAATGTCGCATTCCGTTGTCCGGCTTCCGGCACTGTGGTGATATCTACCATCATAATTCAGACCGAAGGAGCCATACCATGTTAACAAATGTTCCCAGAAGTTTAACCCCGTTGGGGCTTTGTCTGTTTCTGGCTGCCTGTGGTGGCAGCTCATCGACCGATATGACAGAACAGAACAACCCTGTCACTGACGCCAACGTGACAATCCCCTTCGCGGCCGTTGTCAATGCCTCCAACGACACAATCAGCTGCGATACACCCCTGACAGGCCTGGGCACTGCAGGCACCAACGCGAGTCTGGAGGATTTCCGCTTTTACGTGCACAACATCGTCCTGACCACCTCTGGTGGGCGCGAGCTCCC
>NZ_DATFKH010000008.1:0-8636 GCF_035268745.1 Marinobacter sp. | reverse complement strand
GGAAGCAGGAAGAGTCATCATGAGCGGGGAGCCGCGACTTGTTTTGATCACCCCGACCTGGGCCGGTGATGTCGAGCATTTCCGGGTGATGCGATCTTCCCTGGAGCATTCCCCCCTGGCCCGGTTTCAGCATTATGTGGTAGTTCAGGATGAAGATCTGTCGCTTTTCGAGGAATTCCGGGACTTGCCCGGGCTGACGTTGCTTTCCACCAGGGATGTGTTGCCTGCCCTGGTTGAACGCCGCCGAAAGCGGGCACGCAGTATTGCTGACCGTCTCGGCCGCGACCTTACCAGGATATGCGGAAGCATCAGAAGGGTTTTTGGCTGGCCGTTATGGCCGTCCTACACCGGCTGGCATACCCAGCAGCTGTGCAAACTGAAGTTGGCCAGTGAGATTGATTGCGATACTGCTGTGGTACTGGACTCAGATCTGGTTATTACACCATCGGCCGCTGCGGAGGATTTCCACAGCGCTGCCGGGGTCGTGTGTTTTGCCGAATGGTGCAGTCGCTCCGAGCTGAGTGGCAAGGTCAGGAACTGGGTGCTGGAGACCGAAAGACTGGTGGGAGCAGAGCGTGAGACGGATCCGGTCAACGTCTATTTTGATACGCCGTTCGTGTTTGACAGAACACTGCTGTGTGCGGCGCTTACCGGGCTCGAATCGAAAACCGGGAAGCCCTGGTGGTTTGCCTTGCTGGATCTGCCACCGCGCCGGTGGTCAGAGTTCGGATTTTACAAGGCGTTTCTTGTGCACAGAACACCTGGGGACACCATCGACTGGCGGGAACCCTCATTTTTCCGGTATGTTTACGATACCAGTGATCCCGGGGCAGTGGTCGATACCGTAGGCAAGATGATCACGGCTCCTGATATTCATTACGTGACCATCCATTCCCAGGCCAGTGGCCGGGAAAACTGGGATCCGCAGGCTTACCTGAAACCACTTCTGTCGCTCTTGAACCGGGGTAGCTGAGAACCGTGCAGTCACCCATGAAGTTGGCCATGGCCAATGTGTCAGATCTCAGACGACTGGGCGCGCAGGGCTGGCTGCCTCTGTTGTTTGCCGCCTGGCTGCTGCTTGCGGTGCTTACTCCGGAAGAGGTGTATCGAACTTTTTTTCACGCCCTGATCTACCCTTTGACTCTCTACCTGCTTGTTCGCAAGGACAGCATGGCAGTCTGGCAGGATCCCTTTATCAGGTTGTTTCTGCTGTTCTGCGGCTATATGGCAGTAACCACCTGGCTCGTAGGTAGTGACCCCGCTGACGATGATGCACAGGCCATGCGCTGGGCCTTTGAAGCCGCGCTCGGAATCCTGGGCTATTTCCTGTGGATGCGTGCTGTCGTTTCCCGGCCTGGGTTCTGGGCCAGGTGGTTCCTGGTTGTGGCTCTGGCCGGTGCTCTCTCCGGGCTGTTATTTTCTCTGCAGGAGGCGTTCCAGGGTGGCAGAATCCAGGGTTTCGGGGTGATGGGGCATCCAATTCAGGGGGCGTCCATAGCGACGGTTTTCCTCGCTACCGGTCTGTTCCTGACTTTTCGTGAGGATAGTTCTGCAAGCCGGTCTGACATTCTTCTTGCGATGGTGTCGGTTGTGTCTGTCTGCGCGTTTGTCACTCTGAGCCAGAGTCGTGCGCCGCTGATTGCCCTGCTGCTTTATCTCTTTTTCCTTGCCGGTTTTCTGGGCTACCGGTATCGTCGGCCGGCAACGATTTTCGCATTGCTTCTGGTTACCGCGTGCGTGGTGATTCTGCTGCAATGGTTCATCGGCCTGGGTGTACTGTCTGATCAGTTGATATCAAGGGGCGGGTCCTACCGGTTTGAGATCTGGGCGGCTTATCTGACCTATCCTCCTGAGTCTGTTCTACTGGGGAATGGTGCGGGCCTTGATTTTGGACTTACCGATGCGGCGAAGCTGCATCTGGAGCCCATGGGCCTCGATATTGCCCACCCTCATAACATCTGGCTGGGTGCTTTCGTGGAAAACGGTCTGATTGGCGTTCTGATGCAGGCCGGGCTGGTGATGCTTCCTGCGATAGCCGTTTCCAGAAGCCGCCTGGCGCTGAGAACCAGGCTACACTTGCTGGCCATTCTGGTATTGTTTCTGTTGCTTACTTTTACGGACGAATACACCCTTGTGACTTCGGTTCATCCCATCTGGTTCGTCGGCTGGATTCCGCTTGTTTTTGTCTGGGTCTGGTCCCGTTACCGAACAGACGAGAATGGTTCAGCAATCGGCGACAGCGTGACCGTGGGGGAAAGGTAACCATGGATGCTTTGACAGTCTGCGTATTTTCCTTTAATCGGGGCCGGTTTCTCCGCAATTGTGTGGACTCGATCCGCCGCTGCATTCCCGCTGCCGAGATCGTGATTTTTGATGACAACAGTGACGATCCGGAAACCTGCGAATATCTGGGGCAGGCGGCAGAATTCTGTCGGATTGTCGCGCCCCGGGAGGTCGGTACCATCAAGCATGGCGGCCTTTACCACAACATGAACGCGGCGCTCGACCTGTTCCGCGACCGACGTCTGATCTGTTTTTTGCAGGATGATACCCAGGTAGTCAGACCTGTCTCGTCAGCGGAGCTTGAAGCGATTAACACGCTGTTTGCCAGTAACCCGACACTTGGCTTTATTCACCCCTGCTTTATCCGGGGTATCGATCTCAGGAAGCGTCCGGTAACTCCAGTGCCGGGTCCGGCCCCGGGGTTCTTCTATCGCCAGGATACCGGGCAAAGTGCGGGTATTCATTATTCGGATCTGGTGGTTTTCAGACCTGACCGACTGGTGGCCGCAGGGTGGTGCTTTCATCAGTCCGAGCCGGCCAATGACAAGCAGGCCAGGGACCTGTTTGGCATGATGGCGTATATGTGGCTGCCCTTTGCCATGTGGCTGCCGGAAGTGCCTGCCTATCGGGGTAAAAAGAAAACCCTGGGCCTGAGGATGGCGGAAAGGAAAAAGCGGGTTGGCTTTTACCCTTTCAGGCTGTTGTCAGAGGAGGAGGTTGACCGTTTGCAGGGGCAGCAATCGCCTCCGTTACCTGTTGCCGAGGATTTCCTCGAATGTACGCCGGGTTCGCCGCCAAGGCCGTGGACCTATAACCCGTTAACGGGCCTGAGGCTCCAGAAAAACCTGAACAGTCTCGAGGTTGCCTTCCGCCGCTGGTTAAAGCTTTGAAATCGCCTTATGTTTTCTGAACTGGACATCTGAAA
The DNA here is from genome assembly GCF_035268745.1 of Marinobacter sp. Classification (GTDB taxonomy): domain Bacteria; phylum Pseudomonadota; class Gammaproteobacteria; order Pseudomonadales; family Oleiphilaceae; genus Marinobacter. Next base: position 5,428 of record NZ_DATFKH010000008.1, on the reverse strand, counting down.
TGACAGAGCAACCGGACATCATAGTAATCAGTCTGAAAAGAGCGACCGAAAGAAGGCAGTCGATCGAGACTCAGTTTGCCGAACTGAACCTGTCCTTCAGCTTTTTCGACGCCGTTGACGGCAAGCTCGGGCATGAGCTTTTTTCCCACTATGACGGTGAGAAAGCAAAACGGATTGGTGAAATTCCGCTGACTCCCGGGCATCTCGGGTGCTACGCAAGCCATTTTCTTGTCTGGCAACACTGTTCGGATTCAGGCAGGCCAATGATCGTTCTGGAAGATGACGCCATGGTTTTTCCCGAGCCATTTTCAGGATTCGTGCGCCAGGCTCTGAATCTGCCACCCGAACTCGAGTGCGTGAGGCTTTTTGCCAGCAAATCCCGGAACCGGGAGAATATCGTGGTTTTCGAGAAGGATGGGCTGTCAATCGCAAAATTTCTGCGCGGGCATAAGAGTGCGACCGGTTATTATCTCACCCCCGCCGCAGCGAGGAAGTTTCTGAAGTATGGTGAGCGGTGGGCGGAACCTGTCGATATTGAAATGGATCAGTTCTGGGCCAACGGGGTCGAGTGCTACGGCGTTCTGGACCCCTGCCTGACCCATAACCCCGACTTTCAGTCAGCCATTGATTCGGGAATCGACACTGCAAAGGCCAGAAGAGGGCTGATGCGGCTGCGCTGGCGGTGGTATCTGTTGAAAGGCAAGGTGGCAAGGGAAGTCCATAACATCAGGTTCAGAATCAGGATAAAACAATCGGTTCATGCGTGAGACAGAGCTCTGGTCCCGACTGAGTATCTATACCCCGGAAATATTGCCCTGTGTGGCTTGTGGAGCTTATTTTGAGCAAAGGCAGAGAATGGTTAAACCGCAGGTTGTCGTCCCGCGGTTACCGGGTCGTAAGAACATTTAACCCTAATTTCTTTGAAACCATCCTGATGAGGTTCCTGGAGCGTCACGGCCGGAAACTCGAGTTTATCCAGATTGGCGCTAACGATGGGCGAAGATTCGACCCGCTTCACGAATTTGCGGTATCTCCGAATTTTGAGCTTTCAGGCCTGGCTGTGGAACCGGTACCGCGTTTCTTCAAGGCTTTGCAGAGGGTTTATCGTAATCAGCCGAATATAAAACCGGTCAATGCCGCCATTCACAACGAAGTGAAGGAGGCCACTCTCTATGTGGTTGGGGAGGCATACGAGTCCAGGGTCCCGGAGTGGGCGCTGGGGACTGCCTCGTTCAACAAAAACCACGTAATCAAACCACAGGTGCCCGAGTCCTACGTCGAAGCTATCCAGGTTCCCTGCATGCCGCTGGGCGAGCTTATGCGCCAGGAGGGTATTGCGCAGATTGATCTTTTGCAGATTGATACCGAAGGCTATGACGGTGAAATCATTCGAAGCATCGACTTTGAGACGGTTCGACCGGCAATGATTCATTTTGAGCATGGTATGGCCGACGGGGTGATGAGCCGTGCCGAATTCGACGATCTGATATCACTGTTCAATAAACACGGCTACCAAGTGCTGCCCGAAAACTACGACGCCGTGGCGTTTCTGCCCCATGAGATTGGATGATCGGGCTGAGGCTACTCAGGCGTTTTCGGGGCGCTGATCCGCTTCAGAAATGCCTCAAACCTGGCAAGCTTGCGCAGAATGCGGTAACGCCTGAGCGGGTCGTATATCCAGGGTGACTTGAGTCCCGGAACGGTTACCTCAAGATAGTCCTCGGCAATAGGAACCTGGTTGGTGGGGCGGGATCGAAGCTTTTCGACCGTTTCGTCGGCCATGATTGCGAAAGGGTAGAAGCCGGCCCTGTTGACGATTTCGGCCAGCCTGAAGGTGAAGCTCTTGTTTTTGTTGCGATAGGCGGGCGGGTTTGGCAGCCACATGGCAAAGGGTGCATACAGGTAGCCCATCTCGAGAAAACTGGCTTTCGCCTGTTGCTCGTTGTCGAATTCCCCGGGTACAAATTTCCAGTCGACCGCTCTGAGACGATCGCTGCGAGTCACCGAAATATCCGAGTAGTAAACGCCCGCCACCTGTTTGCGGCTACGGTGTTCGCATACGTATACACCTCTGTCCTCATGGTAGACAAAGCGGTCCAGCGTGCGCTGCCGGGTTATCCGTTTCTGGAAAACCGGAGCGAGAAATCCGGCATTCGGGAACTTTTCGAAATAACCCTCGATGAACCGGATGTCCTGGTCATCAATCCTGCGGACCAGTTGGGTATCGTCCTGTAAAAAGCAGATAAGGCTGCTGTCCTCAACAGACTCGATGGCTCTCTGCATGTTGGTGTAAAGCGCGCCGTGCTGGTCGCCGGAGGCTTTGTCATCCCGTGTTCTGACCTCATGCCGTTTCCCGATGTCACTGAGAATCTGCCGGGTTTCCGGATCGTTGCTGGCATCGTCGTAGACCACGATCCGGTGACCGGCAGCACAGGTTTCAATGGACTCGATGCAGTTCTTCAGATGCGGGCCGCGGTTGTAGGAAAACACGAAAAAAATCAATGGGTGTCTCCGGTCGATTGGGGCTGCAGGTGCTGTTCAATGCCGTGGTGGGTGCGGGTAATGCGTTCTTTATCGGACTTTATCCGATGTTGTTTGTTGGCCCTGACGGTTTCCGGGTCTACGTAACCGCGACCGTGATCCAGGTGCACCACAATGGCATTGTAGCGGACGTGTTTCGGTTTGACGCCCAGATTGGCAAGGCGCACGCCGAACTCCCGGTCCTCGCCACCATAGGCCATGGTTTCGTCAAACCCGTTTACGGCCCGGACATCCTTTTTCCACGCCGAGCCGTTGGAGCCCTTGAACCGACACTTTGTCGGAGTCAGCGCGTTGAATAACCGGGCCTGCCAGCGATTGGCCGTCAGCTTGCTGTTCTTGTAGGTGGACTTCAGGCCATGGGCCTTGAGCCAGTCCAGCCGGAAACAGCGTCCGGAAATAATGTCGTCTTTTCCGATAGCCTTGCTGGCTGCCATGGGAAGCTTATGATATCCGCCTGACAGGAAACGCCCGGGCTCTGCTTCGGTAGCGTGGACCTCAAGGAAATCGCGGCGGGGGATACAGTCGCCGTCGGTAAATACGAGGTAGTCTGTTGCTGACTCCAGAACCGCCAGATTGAGGATCCGGCATTTCCGGAAGCCTTTGTCTTCCTGCCAGATGTGTCTGATGGTCAGGCCGGTCTGCTGCCGCATCCGGTCAATCAGCTGGCGGGTTTCTGCCCCGGAGCCGTCATCGGCAATGATGATCTCGAAGTCGTTGTGGCTTTGTACGCTATAGCCCCACAGTACTTTCTCAAGCCACTCTGGCGAGTTGTAGGTACTTATGATGACGGAGAGCTTCATGGTTTCAGGCCTGAAATCGAGAGTGTACATTCGATCTGCCACTGCGGCAGGCCGGTATTATAGCCGGAGCATGCTACTGTAATGAAGCAGAGCGAACTGGTTGCTTCTTTGCGGGAACATGTCATGAGCCTTCCATTATCCGTCTATTACATAACCCTTAACGAGGAACTTCGGCTGCCAGAATCACTGGCAAAGGTTGTCGGCTGGGTTGATGAAATCGTCGTGGTCGATTCCGGCAGCAGTGACCGAACCCGGGAAATTGCCGAAGCGGCAGGTGCACGGTTTGTTCACAACGACTGGCAGGGTTTTGCCTGGCAAAAGTCCCATGCGGAATCGCTGTGCAAAAATGACTGGGTCCTGAATCTTGATGCCGATGAAGTGCTCTCTGATGAGGCGGTCGCGTCGCTGAAAAAAACTTTTTCCTCTGCCATTGCTGAGCAGACTGCCGGATTCAGCTTCAGGTGGGTGATTCATCCGCCGGTTTCCGGTCATCCCTTCCGTCACGACAAGCATCACTTTTTATTGCGCTGCTACCATCGAAAGCGGGCTGGATTCACCGCTGAAGAACACAGTATTCACGACAGGCCGGAATCCTACGGTGGGAAAATCATTCGCCTGAAGGGTGATGTGTATCATATGACACTGCTATCTCTGGAGCAGCTGGAGCGAAAGTACAGCAAAATGTCATCCGATCAGGCCTTGCATCTGGTCGCAAAAGGCCGGCAAATTTCCAACTTGCGGCTTTTCTCCGAATTTCCATTGAAATTCCTGCGCTATTACCTGCTGCACCGGCAGATACTGAACGGCTGGTTCGGTCTGAGCGTGGCGATCACGGCGGCTAACCGTAATTTCATGCGGCTGGCCAAAGCGAAGGAGTTGCAGATGCTGGCGGCTCTGGATCAGGAGCGGGATAAAACTCATGCTTCAGAGTAGTGATTTCCCCCTAAACCATTGGTCTTAGTCGCGATACCCTTTCTCGATAAATTTTTCCGTTTACTGCTATAATCCCGCCATGCTTTATGGAGCCCGGCTCTCTGTCCAGGCGCTCAACTTCAACAACTCAAAGGGGAAAGTCCATGAAACAACCCGTACGCGTAGCGGTTACCGGTGCCGCAGGTCAGATCAGCTATTCGCTCCTGATCCGCATCGCTTCCGGCCAGATGCTGGGCAATGACCAGCCCGTCATCCTGCAGTTGCTGGAAATCACGCCGGCCCTGAACGCCCTCAAGGGTGTCGCCATGGAACTCGAAGATTGCGCCTTTCCCCTGTTGCAGGACATCGTCCAGACCGATGATGCCAATGTCGCCTTCAAGGACGCCGACTATGCCCTGCTGGTCGGCGCTCGCCCCCGCGGTCCCGGCATGGAGCGCAAGGACCTGCTGGAAGCCAACGCCGCCATCTTCTCGGTCCAGGGCAAAGCCCTGAACGATCACGCCAGCCGCGACGTAAAGGTGCTGGTGGTGGGCAATCCCGCCAACACCAACGCCCTGATCGCCCAGAAGAACGCCCCCGACCTGAACCCCGGCCAATTCACCGCCATGACCCGCCTGGACCACAACCGGGCAATGGCGCAGTTGGCGGGCAAAACCGGCACCCATACCACCGACGTCAAGAAGGTCACCATCTGGGGCAACCACTCCGCTACCCAGTACCCCGACATCAGCACCACCACCATCGCTGGCAAGCCTGCGACCGAGCTGGTTGACGACAACTGGTACAAGAGCGAGTTCATTCCCTGCGTTCAGCAGCGCGGCGCCGCCATCATCGCCGCCCGCGGCTCCTCTTCCGCCGCCTCCGCCGCCAACGCTGCCGTTGAGCACATGCGCGACTGGGCTCTGGGCACCCCCGACGGCGACTGGGTCAGCATGGCCATTCCCAGCGACGGCAGCTATGACATCTCCGAAGGTCTGATCTACTCCTTCCCGGTCACCTGCAAAAACGGTCAGTATGAGATCGTTCAGGGAGTCGAAATCAGCGAATTCAGCCGTGAGAAAATGGATGCCACCGAGCAGGAACTCAGAGAAGAGCGCGACGGCGTCAAGCACCTCTTCCCCTGATCCCCGCCTGAATAAAAACCGCGGCCCCGC
>NZ_DATFKH010000007.1:0-1364 GCF_035268745.1 Marinobacter sp. | reverse complement strand
TTATTCGATAACAGAAACTGAAGTCAGCAGTTGCCGTATCCGTTCCTGGCTTTTCCCGGTTTCGCCCTGTTCCAGGCGGTGCTCTGCCACTGCAGGGAATACGGCCTGAATGTCGTCAGGCAGCACGTGGTTGCGCCCGTTCATCAGTGCCCAGGCTCTGGCGGCTTTTACCAGCCCGAGCCCGGCCCGCGGGGACAGGCCGTAAACCAGTCCCGGCATGCGGCGGCTTTGTTCCAGCAGTCGCTGTACATAGTCCAGCAGGGCAGGGCTGGTGGTTATCTTTTCAACCGCCTGCTGCAGGGCCTTAAGGTCCTGTTCCGACAGGAATTCCGCCAGTCGGTCGGTCAGTGCCCGACGATCTTCACCCTCGAGTAGTTCGCGTTCGGCTCTGGGGTCAGGATAGCCCAGACGGATCCGCATCAGGAAACGGTCAAGCTGGGATTCAGGCAGGGGATAGGTGCCGCCCTGTTCAATCGGGTTCTGGGTGGCGATGACGAAAAACGGTTCCGGCAGCGGCCGGGTTTCACCTTCAATGGACACCTGGCGCTCTTCCATGGCTTCAAGCAGGGCGCTCTGGGTTCGTGGTGACGCCCGATTGATTTCGTCCGCCAGAACCACCTGGGAAAAAATGGGACCGGGATGAAAAATCAGGCTGCCGGCGGCTTTGTCGTACATGGAAAAGCCCAGCACATCGGCAGGCAGCAGATCGTTAGTAAACTGGATGCGCTTGTAGCTCAGGCCCATGACCTTTGCCAGGGCATTAGAGAGGGTGGTTTTGCCCATGCCCGGGATGTCCTCTATTAGCAGGTGGCCCCGCGCCAATAGCCCACACAGCGCCAGCCGTACCTGATGTTTCTTGCCCAGCAGGATGCCGTTTAAGGCTTCAATTACCCGGTCTGTTCTGGCATTCATGGGGTAGTGTCCCGTCTGGCTACTTTGTTAACCGGCTCGGGACACTGTCAGTCCCTCACCCGTTTGGTAATGTCACCGTAGGCGTCGATGCGCCGGTCACGAAGATACGGCCAGATGCGGCGAATCGATTCACTGCGTTGCCGGTCGACGGTGGCCGATAGAATGCTCTGGGAGTCTTCGTCGGCACGGGACAGGAACTCACCCTGGGGCCCGCAGATAAAGCTGTTGCCCCAGAAGCGGATGCCGTCGGAAGTGCCGGTCGGGTCTGGTTCAGTGCCGGTACGGTTGGGCGCGATGAGCGGCAGGTTATTGGCGATAGCATGACCGCGCTGGACGGTTACCCAGGCCTCCAGCTGTCTTGCCTGTTCGTCCGGATCATCAGTCACGTCCCAGCCGATGGCGGTGGGGTAGATCAACACTTCCGCCCCCGCCAGAGCCATCAGGCGGGCCGC
>NZ_DATFKH010000006.1:0-21982 GCF_035268745.1 Marinobacter sp. | reverse complement strand
ACGGACGTTGATAAGGAAGCCTCTGAACGACTCCCAGATGGTAATTTGCGACAAAACGCCTGAAAAAACCACCCTCAATCTGTGACGTTTGGTGACCTTTCACTCATTCTGGCGCTGCCGCGCCTGCCACCGCAGAATGTGTCTGGCAATCTGCTGGCGGTCATTGTCGTGGATGTCGACGAACTCGGCATGAACCCGGTATCGGCCATTGTCACCCGGTTCAATGGCCAGTATGCGTGCGGTGGCCAGGGGCTGAAACATTTCCGGCGGTAACGTCAGGCGTATGGAAAGTCGGTCATCCACGTCATAGTCGTTGGTGTCGGTTTCAAAAGCCAGACCCCCTTCGCTCAGGGTGACCGTTTGCCAATCCTCAGGTTGCAACGGATTTTGCTCAAAGGCCATAATGCGCTCCAGCGCGTCGAGCTTGCCGTTAAGCGATTTGATCAGTGATGTGAGCAGCCGGTCCCGTTCCGCGAGGGCAGTCAGCTGAGACCGGACATCCTGGTCAAGACGGCGGAATTCGGCACGCAGGCTCTCAAGCAGGCTACCGTCAAAAGGGCTTGCGGGTGAGGTGTCATCCGCTGCATGACGGCGAATTTCCAGCCCGACACGGTCGCTGATGCGATAGAACTGGCGGCGGTCGGCCGGGAAGGCGTCAGAGTCGTCGTTATCGGAACGGTCGGCAGTCATTTTCACTCCATGGCGCGGTATACTTGTTGTCCGGATACTGTTTCCAGAAACCAGTCTAACAGTTTCCTGCCATGACGTAGACGGCAGGAAAACCGAAGCATCACAACAAGGCAGCGACGGGCTCCTACCCAATGTTCAGACCCTTATCACTCTACATCGGCCTGCGGTATACCGCTGCCAAACGACGCAATCACTTTATTTCCTTTATCTCCCTGACTTCCATGATCGGTCTTATGCTGGGGGTGGCGGTACTGATCATCGTGCTGTCGGTGATGAACGGCTTTGACCGGGAGCTGAAACAACGGATCCTGGGCATGGTTCCCCATGCTGTTATCCAGGGCAATCCGCTGCTGCAGGACTGGCAGTCGGTTGACCAAGAGGTAGAACAGCATCCTTCCGTGCTGGCAGCAGCGCCCTTTATCCAGGGCCAGGGTATGGTCACCGGCGGCGGAAATGTACGGGGTGTCATGCTGAACGGCATCCTGCCGGAGCAGGAGCGAACCGTCTCCATTATAGAAAACCATATGCTGTCCGGCGGGCTGGATGATCTGAAGGCCGGAGATTTCGGCATTATCATTGGCCGGCAGATGGCCCGGAGCCTGCGTCTGGGGCTGGGAGACAAAGTCACGGTGGTGCTGCCTGAAGCCTCCGTCACTCCTGCCGGGGTACTGCCAAGGCTGAAAAGATTCACCGTACGGGGTATTTTCAGCGTGGGCGCGGAGCTGGACGGCAACTACACCCTGATTCATCTGGACGATGCCGCAAAACTGATGCGAACCGGGGGCAGCGCCGAAGGTGTCCGGTTGCTGGTCGATGATCTTTTCCAGGCGCCCAGGGTTGCCAGTGAGGTGGCGGGCCAGTTGTCTGGCCGCCATTACATCTCGGACTGGACCCGCACCCACGGCAATCTGTTCCAGGCTATTCGCATGGAAAAAACCATGATCGGTCTGCTGCTGATGTTCATCGTCGCAGTGGCGGCATTCAATATTGTTTCAACCCTGGTCATGGTGGTGACCGACAAGACAGCAGACATCGCCATTCTCAGGACCATGGGTGCAACGCCGGGCCGGATCATGCGGATTTTTATTGTTCAGGGCGCGGTAATCGGACTGACCGGGACTCTCGTCGGAACCGCACTGGGAATCCTCGGTGCCTACAATATCAGTGCGTTTATCGGTTGGCTGGAGGCCGTTCTCGGTCATCAGTTCCTGAGTTCCGATGTGTATTTCATCAGTTACCTGCCATCACAGCTGCTGTGGCAGGACGTTTACATCATCAGTGGCGCCGGTCTGGCCCTCAGCCTGCTGGCAACCATTTACCCGGCCTGGCGCGCGTCGCGGGTTGATCCGGCGGAGGCCCTTCGATATGAATGATCAGGCATCAGGCAGGGGGGCTCAGGCACTGGTTATTGACTGCGAGAAAGTTACCCGTACCTACAGCGAAGGGCCCAGCGAACTGACAATTTTTTCTGATATCTCATTAAAGGTCGCGACGGGTGAAAGTGTCGGCATCGTTGGCAGCAGTGGGGCTGGCAAGACCACACTGTTGAATCTGCTGGGTGGCCTGGACCGTCCATCCTCAGGGCACATCGAAATCTGTGGTCAGGATATTCACCGGTTAAGCGAGTCCGCCCGGGCGCGATTCAGAAACCGGCACCTCGGGTTCGTCTATCAGTTCCATCATTTGCTGCCGGAATTCTCAGCGCTGGAGAACGTCATGTTGCCGGGCACACTGGGTGGTGTGTCTGTGCGACAGGCCTCTGACCGCGCCGCCGCCATGCTGGACCGGGTCGGCCTGGGTAACCGCCTGCGCCACAAGCCCGGAGAACTTTCCGGTGGCGAGCGGCAGCGGGTGGCGATCGCCCGGGCGCTGGTCAACGAGCCCAGGTGTGTGCTGATGGACGAGCCCACTGGTAACCTTGACGAACAGACAGGGCAGGGTGTGCAGGAGTTGATAGAGTCGCTTCGTGATCAGATCGGCATTGCGTTTGTACTGGTCACTCATGACATGAAAATGGCGAGCAGTCTGGGGCGGGTATTGCGGCTTGAGCAGGGTGAACTGTTTCAGGAATCCTGAGGGGCGTTTTTCCCTAACCTTTTTTCGCGGATCCGTTCGTTCCAGTCTTTTTTAACTTTGCGCCGCCACAGAAACTGGATAATGAGATACGCGATACAGCCACTGGCGGTGGCCACAATAAGCGACCCCAGATAGAGCGGGATGCCAATATCCACCAGCCGGCTGCCCAACCATGTCCAGGAAAGCTGAAATTCAATGTCCAGCACCGGGCGGTCCAGTATCAGAGCGCCGACCTTGTAGTTGAAATAGAAGATCGGCGGCATGGTTACCGGGTTACTGATCCAGACCAGGATAACCGACAGCGGCAGGTTGGCATTGAACCAGATGGCAAAAACAGCGGCGAAAATCATCTGGAAGGGCATGGGAATGAAAGAAAAAAAAATGCCGACCAGAAACGCGCGGGCAACGCCGTGACGGTTGATGTGCCAGAGGTTGGGCTCATGTAGTATATCACCGAGAAAGTGGAGCGATTTCATGGCTCTCACTTTTTCCGGCGCGGGTAAATACCGTTTTATGAACTTCTTTGGCATCGGGAAGTTCTGCTGACAGATTAAGGGGACAGGGATTGTCCGGAATTATAGTGACCAGGATTGGTCTTGCCTGTTTTGTGTGCGGCATCATCTTACTGTATCGCCAGTCTGTATTACCACCACCGGGCCTGCTTGTGCTGATGACGGGTCTGGCCTTTCTGCCGGCGCTGATTCTACGCGTGGGCGTCGTCCGTCTGGTCTGGCTGGCGCCGGGACTTTTCCTGGCGGGACTGGCCTGGGCCGGCTGGCATGCCGAGGCCCGCATTGAAGCCCGTTTGCCCGGAATGCTTGAGGGCAAAAGCCTTGAGGTGTCCGGTTATGTCTGCGGGGTGCCGGAGCCTGGCAGTTTTGACAGTGTCCGGTTTCCGTTCTGCGTTACCCGATGGCACGGCGAGGCATTTGAACAGCTACAGGAATTTCCCCGGGAACGCCTTCCGCAGCGGCTTCGCCTGGCCTGGTATGGTGATGATGCCAGTCTCAGGCCGCCGCCTCAGCTTCGGCTTGAGGTGGTACTCAAAAAACCTCACGGCGCGGTGAATCCCCGCGGGTTCCGTTACGAATCCTGGTTGTTCCGGCAGAATTTCGGAGCCACCGGCAGCATTCGGGGAGCCGGTGAGGACAGGTCAGTCCCATGCAGGCTGGAATGCCGTTACCATCAGTGGCGAGGGGCCATGGTGGAAAAGCTCGGCGAGCGTTTGCAGTCCGCCGAATCAGCGCCGCTGATATCATCGCTGATGCTGGGGTACCGGGGACAACTTGAACCCGGGCACTGGCAGGTGCTGAAGGCCACCGGGACCATTCATCTGGTGGCGATTTCCGGCCTGCACCTCGGGCTGGTGGCGATCGGGGCCGGATTTCTGTTCCGGCGATTGCTGGTGCTCCTGCCCGAGCGCTGGCTGCCCCCGGCACGGTCCCGTCTGGTGCTGTTTTCACTGGTATGTCTCGCCAGCCTTGGCTACGCCCTGGCGGCCGGGTTTTCCGTGCCCACTCGCCGGGCGCTGATCATGGTTGTGGTGGCCTGCTGGTGGGTCTTGAATGCCCGTCGGGGACAAGCCATGGATATGGTGCTTGTCGCGCTTTTTCTGGTGCTGGTTTCAGACCCTCTGGCGCCGCTGGATCAGGGCTTCTGGCTGTCGTTCGGGGCAGTGGGTATTCTTACCCTGGTGTTTGGCGGCCTGCTCCGGCCAATGGCCTGGTGGCGCAGCCTGCTGGTTGCCCAGATTGCGATATTTGCGGTGCTCTGGCCCATTCTGGTGGCTCTCGATCAGTCCCAGCCACTGGCCGGTTTTTTCGCCAATCTGGTCGCCATTCCGTTGGTGTCGGTACTGGTCATGCCTGCGGTTTTTCTCTGCGCACTGTCATTATTGATTGTGCCCTGGCTGGACTGGATTTTTATTGGCGTCCTTGACTACCTGTTGCTCGGTCTCTGGTGGTTTCTGGAAACAGTGGCCGGCCTGACCCTGCCTTCGGTCAACCCCGGCATGGCGGAACTGATGTTCGGGGCGCTGCTGGTGGTAATGGCTCTGGCAATACCGTTGCTGGCATTCCGCCTGATCCTGACCCTGACGATGACACTCTGGTTTACCGTTGCAGGCGGTCTGTGGGATCCCGGGCAGGGGGCGGAAAATGCCCGTGTACCCTGGCCGGAAGTCTGGATCTGGGATGTCGGGCAGGGACTGTCGATACTGGTCCGACAGGCTGACCGTGTGCTGCTGTATGACACGGGTCCCGAACTGGAGGGTGTTTATTCGGCGGCGGAGTCGGTTCTGGTCCCCAATCTCAAAGCGCTGGGGATCGCCCGCATCGATACTCTGGTCATCAGCCATGGCGACAATGACCATAGCGGTGGTGTGCCTTTGCTGCTGAAAAACTTTGCCGTTGGCCAACTGCTGACCGGTGAACCGGGCCGCCTTGCCGCCCGGCTGGGTCCCCATGCAGATGTGGCCATTGGTTCCTGTGCCGGCGCGGTGGAAACGCGAAATCCGGGGTTCGTGTCCTGGCAATCGGGGGGCCGCCCTGAAGGCAACGATGCTTCCTGCGTACTGACCTTTGTTTTCAATGAAGGGCGTCAGGAGCTGATTCTCAGCGGTGATATTACCGCGGGGGCGGAGCAGGCCTTTCTGGCGGAAAACCCGGAGTCACTGGCTGCAAGTGACCGGTTCCGGGTCATTCTTGCGCCCCATCATGGCAGCAAGACTTCTTCCACCCCGGCCTGGGTGTCGGGGCTGGCACCGGATCTGGTGTTATTCAGTGCCGGCTACCGGCACCGATACCGGCATCCCCATTCTGACGTTGTCAAACGCTATGAGGCGGCCGGGAGCCGACTATTCAACACAGCCACCTCTGGTGCGCTCCATCTGGTATTTGCATCCGGCGGAGTCGGGATCACAGAAACCAGATCCGGCGCGCCTTTCTGGGTAGGTCGCGGGGCCGGGCCGCGGGCAATGTCGGAATGGCATTCACATTCGGCAAACCTGCGGTTGTGGCGACAACCGGGAGCTATGCTAAAGTAGCGCGGCTTGCAAACAATCAGGGAGGTCAAGCGTGTTCGAGCTTCTGAAAGCGGGTGGCATCCTCATGGTGCCAATTCTGGCCTGTTCCATCATTGCCCTTGCCATCGTTCTTGAGCGGTTTTATACGCTCAGAGCGTCAAGGGTCGCGCCTCAGCAAACCATCAACGAACTCTGGCGCTGGATCAAGAAGAAAGAGCTCAGTGGCAGAAAGCTGAAGGCCCTGCAGGGGTCCTCTCCCCTCGGGCGGATTCTCGCCGGCGGCCTGATGAACGCCAGGCACGGCCGGGAAATCATGAAAGAGAGTATTGAGCATGAGGCCAGCCAGGTTATTCATGATCTTGAACGATTCCTGAATCCATTAGGTACGGTTGCAACCATTACCCCGCTATTGGGCCTGCTCGGCACGGTTATCGGTATGATCAAGGTATTCGCCGAGATACAGCTTGCCGGGGTCGGTAATGCCGGCAACCTGGCAGGTGGTATTTCCGAAGCCCTGATTACCACGGCTTCCGGCCTTAGCGTGGCCATTCCTGCATTGATCTGCCATCGGTACTTTATCCGCCGCGTTGACGAACTGGTGGTAGGCATGGAGCAGGAGGCGATCAAACTGGTTGAAGTGGTCCACGGCGACCGCGAAATCGACGTGGAAGGAGCCTGAACACCGTGAAGTTCAAGCGCCAGAGAAGCCAGGAAGTCGGTGTTGATCTGACCCCTCTGATTGACGTGGTATTTCTGCTGCTTATTTTCTTTATGGTTTCCACTACGTTCACCCGGGAGAACCACCTGAACATTGAACTGCCGGAAGCCAGTGGAGAGCGTTCGGAGCAGCAGGCCGAAATGATTGATGTAGTGATCAATGCCGACGGGCAGTACCGCCTGAACAATCGGGTACTGGTCAATAACCGCCGCGAAACCCTGGTGCGTGCGGTGACCGAGCTGGCCGACGGCGACGCTTCGCTGCCATTTATCATTACTGCGGACGCGCGCACGCCCCACGAATTTGTGGTGCGGGCGATGGACGTCGCGGGGTCCCTGGGCTTTGCCAGTCTGAGCATCACCACCGAACGCCAGGGTGAATCCGAGTGAATGATGCCAATCAGCCCGACCTGGCGAGCCAGCCCGACGTGTCGGCCACAAGCTGGCAGACCTACAAGCGGCTGCTGAAATACGTCAGGCCTTTCTGGTTTGCGTTCATGATGGCGGTGATCGGTAACGTGATATATGCCGCCGCATCCACTGGTATGGCAGCGGCTATGGAGTACGTCATAGCAGCGCTGGAAAACCCGTCAGAGAGGAACCGGCTCCTGTTGACCGGCATGATAGTCGGTGTTTTTGCCTTTCGTGGGCTCGGTTTTTTTCTGAGCCAGTACTACATCAACTATGTTGGCAGGAATGTCATCAATGCGCTGCGAAAGCAGGTGTTTGATCGCCTGTTATCGCTGCCTTCCCGTTATTTTGACGAGAACGCGTCCGGTCGTCTGGTATCCAAGATGACGTTCAACGTCGAGCAGGTTGCGGCGGCTGCCAGCAACGCCATCACGATCCTTCTGCGCGAAGGCCTGACTATTATCGGCCTGCTGACGTTCATGATCTACACCAACTGGAAGCTAACCCTGGTGTTTCTGGCTGTCGGGCCTCTGATCGGTTTTGTCGTTACCTACGTCAGTCGCCGCTTCCGCAAGATCAGCCAGCGTATTCAGATGTCCATGGGTGATATCACCCATGTAGCTTCGGAAGCGATAACCGGGTACCGGGTTGTTCGCACCTTCGGTGGTGAAGAGTATGAACGCGACCGCTTCCAGAGAGTCAGCGAGAAAAACCTCCAGCAGAGTCTGAAGATGGCCACAACCCAGGCCATCAGTGTTCCGGTGATTCAGGTCCTGGTAGCCATCGCCATTGCGGCTCTGGTCTGGACCATGCTTGCGCCGGAAATACGCGGTGGTATGACCACGGGCGAACTGGTGGCGTTTATCACTGCCGCCACGACCATGGCCAAGCCTATCCGTCAGGTCACGTCGGTTCACGCCGAGATCCAGAAGGGCGTTGCCGCTTCCCACGATGTGTTCTCGACCATCGACGAGCCTCCGGAAAATGACACTGGCAGTTATGCGCCGGAGCGGGTGGACGGCAAGGTCGAGTTCGACCAGCTGTCGTTCCGTTACCGTGATCAGATGGACGATGTGCTTCAGGACATTTCGCTGACCATCCCGCCGGGACAGAGTGTTGCCCTGGTCGGGCGATCCGGTAGCGGTAAATCGACCCTCGTCAGCCTGCTGCCAAGATTCTATGAATTTACCGGCGGGGACATCCGGCTCGACGGTCACTCGCTGAAAGAATACTCGCTGAAGGCCCTGCGTTCCCAGATCGCGCTGGTCACCCAGAACGTGGTGTTGTTCAACGACAGCATCGCCGCGAATATTGCTTACGGTGTTCTGCGGGACTGCTCCGAAGAAGAGATTCGCGAAGCAGCCGCGAAAGCCCATGCCCTTGAATTCATTGACCGGATGCCGGACGGCCTTGAAACCATGATAGGTGATAACGGAGTGATGCTGTCCGGCGGCCAGCGCCAGCGGCTGGCGATTGCCCGGGCACTGCTGAAGGATGCGCCGGTGCTGATCCTGGATGAGGCAACGTCGGCCCTGGACACTGAATCCGAGCGTCATATCCAGGACGCGCTGGAATCCGTTATGAAGGGACGGACCACACTGGTTATCGCGCACCGGCTTTCCACCATAGAACAGGCAGACCGTATTGTGGTGATGGACGGCGGACGAATCGTGGAGTCCGGAAGTCACAGTGAATTGCTGGCCAAAGGCGACGCTTACGCCCAGCTCCACCAGATGCAGTTCAGCGAGCAGCGATGAGCGCCTGGGTTGATCGGCTCTGGTACGGCAAGGGCCGTCCATTGTGGCCGCTTTATCCGCTGGCGTGGTTATACCGGTTGATTGCCGAACATCGGCGCAGAAAGGCCTTTCAGGCGTTGACGTTCCCGATTCCTGTCCCGGTGGTCGTGGTAGGGAATATCACCGCGGGTGGAACCGGAAAATCGCCACTGACCGCAATGCTGGCGCGGCTGCTGGCAGGTGAAGGCTGGCAGCCGGTGATTCTGACGCGGGGATATGGCGGCAGGTCGGACCACTACCCGTTACGGGTATTGCCCCGAACCACTGCCACCGAGGCGGGTGATGAACCGGTCATGCTGGCAGAGCAGGCGGGATGTCCTGTAGTGGTCGATCCCGACCGCCGCCGTGGTGCGCTCTGGGCTCTGGATGAGAAGCTGGGAAATGTCATGCTGTGCGACGATGGATTACAGCACTATCGGTTGCCGCGGGATGTCGAGCTGGCCGTTTTTGATGGCAGCCGGGGCCTTGGCAACGGCGCCCTGATTCCTGTGGGCCCGCTGCGAGAGCCATGCTCGCGCCTGGACCTGGTCGATTTTGTCATCACCAACGGTGGCTGGCTCGGTGATATCGAACATCCGCAACAGTACACCATGAACCTGGTGCCAACGGCGATCAGGCACCTCGCGAGTGGTCAGCGCATGCCGCTGGATGACCTGCAGGGAAAGTCGGTGATGGCGGTGGCAGGTATCGGCAACCCTGCGCGTTTTTTCGATACACTGAGGGATCTGGGCGCGCAGGTAACTGAGCGTGCTTTGCCGGATCATCACCGGTTTAAAGCCCGGGACCTGCAGCATGACGCTGGCCAATGGCTGGTGATGACGGCAAAGGATGCGGTGAAGTGCCGTGATCTGGCGCAGGAGAACGTTTGGGTGCTGGATATTGAAGCCAGGCTGCCCGATGCATTTTCCGGGGCTTTTCTGGCGGCGGTAGAAGCAGTTGACCAGTCATACTAGGCTGAAAGAAAGTAGGCGGACGTGTCCGCCTACTTTCCTACTCATCAGTAAAAGACCTGCTGACAAGCAGTTGATACGGAAGTTCCGGGCATTGCCGGAAATCGAAAAGCTTCCTAATTAAAAGCACCTATGGCTATTTTGCCGACACTCTGCTATCGTTCATCCGTCCTGCCTCTAGGGACTCCGCAGTAAACGGCTCAAGCCATCTTGCGAACCTCCATACGACCTGCCAGAGGACGTCACCCCGGAAACGGTGTGTTGCCGTAGTCGTTTTTCATTCCATGAATTTTCATGGCATCTGCCCGCATTCGCCAATAATGGTGTTCGTTGAGGCAGAATAATCAAGAGTTATCCACTATGAGTTTTTCTTCACTCGGTTTGTCCGAGCAACTGGTCCGTGCCACCACCGACCAGGGTTATGATACCCCATCCCCTATCCAGGCCCAGGCCATTCCTGCGGTTCTCTCAGGTAAGGACGTGATGGCCGCCGCGCAGACCGGCACTGGCAAAACCGCCGGGTTTACCCTGCCGATTCTGCAGCGTTTGTCTGCTAACCCCCGTTCCGGGAAGGGTCCCAGGGCATTGATTCTGACGCCTACCCGGGAACTGGCAGCGCAGGTTCATGACAGCGTTGCACTATACAGCCGCTACATGCCGACCAGATCGGCGGTGGTTTTCGGGGGCGTAAAAATTAATCCGCAGATGATGAAGCTGCGCAAGGGACTGGATATTCTGGTGGCGACACCCGGTCGCCTGATGGACCTGCATCAGCAGAACGCTGTCAGCTTCCATGAAGTGGAAGTGCTGGTGCTGGACGAAGCCGACCGCATGCTCGACATGGGCTTTATCCGGGACATCCGCAAGATTCTGGCGTTGCTGCCGGCAAAACGTCAGAACCTGCTGTTTTCCGCCACCTTCTCCGCGGACATCCGCAAACTGGCTACCGGCCTGCTGGACAACCCGGTTCAGGTTGAGGTCGCGGCCCGCAATGTGGCGGCTGACAAGATCAGGCAGTCGGTGTATCCGGTCGACCAGAGCCAGAAGACCGCCTTGCTGAGCAAGCTGGTGCGTGACAATGGCTGGGAACAGGTGCTGGTGTTTACCCGCACCAAGCACGGCGCCAACCGCCTGACCCAGAAGCTCGAGCGCGACGGCATCACCGCCGCTGCAATTCACGGCAACAAATCCCAGGGCGCCCGTACCCGCGCGCTGGCTGAGTTCAAGCAGGGTGAAGTGCGGGTGCTGGTGGCTACCGACATCGCCGCCCGTGGCCTGGACATCAAACAGCTGCCCCAGGTCGTGAATTTTGAACTGCCCAACGTGCCGGAAGACTATATTCACCGCATCGGCCGTACCGGTCGAGCGGGTGAGAGCGGTCACGCTCTGTCACTGGTCAGTGCCGATGAAGGCAGGATGCTGGCGGGGATTGAAAAACTGATCAAGAAGCAGCTTCCGCGCAAGGAAGTGGAAGGTTTCGAACCACGTAACAATCTGCCACTGAAGCCGAAGGCCAAAGCTGATCCCGCTCGCGCCCGGAATAACAATCCGGGCAGTCGCGGCAGAAGTAACAGCGGCAACCGCAGCCGCGCTCCGGCCTAGAGCGCTTTCTGGCTCAATACCGTCCCTGAAGCATCATGCTTCCAACCCGGCCAAGGCCGGGTTTTTTGATCCATGGATTAATGGTTCCGTAACCCGTCGGAAAACCATAAGGCCATCTTTTACGTTATGCTGATTGCTGCAAAATGATTGTTCTGGAGAGAGAGGCATGACACGAATTCTATTGATTCGGGTACTTCCGCTGACCCTTGTTCTGGCACTCGGCGCCGGTTGCGCTACCGTCGGCAAGGATTTCGCCACCGACAGGGTCGACCAGATCAACATCGGTCTGACCACTCGCAGTGACATTCAGGAGATGTTCGGCGAGCCCTGGCGCACCGGCATTGAAGATGGCAGACCGACCTGGAGTTACGGCAAATACCGCTGGTCTGCGTTCAGTGACGCGGAAACCACAGACCTGGTGGTTCATTTCAACGATGATGGCAGCGTGTCTTCCTATGTTTACAACACCACTGAATAGGGGCCGGATATCCCGAGACAGCAAGTGATTGAACAGCAAAATGATCCAGCCAACATGGAGCAGTTGCTGGATCGCATTGAAGCTCAGGCGCGGAAGCGGGCGTTTGTGGACATCGGGGAAATGATGGCTGCCGTGGGGCGGAGAAGCTTCGGCCCACTGGTATTGCTGGCAGGGGTCATTCTTGTTACGCCTTTGAGTGGGGTTCCGGGAATCCCGACCCTGATGGGCCTGTTAACGTTGCTGACCCTGGGACAGGTGCTGTGGGGGCGGAATCAGTTCTGGCTGCCGCAGTGGATTGTGAGCCGGAAGATCCCCCGCCAAAGGCTTCTTCAGGGTCTCGGGTGGTTGCGCCCTTCCGCCCGGCGAATCGACCGTCTGACGCGTCCCAGGTTTACGTTGCTGGTGATCGGTCCGGGATTGTATGTAACCGCCCTGGCGTGCATGGTGATCGCCATAGTGATGCCGGCAACAGAGGTTGTTCCGTTCAGCTCGAGTATTGCCGGCCTGGCACTGACCGCCTTTGGCCTGGCAATGATTTCCCGCGACGGTGTGCTGGCACTGTTCGCCTGGGCCATTTCATTGACCGGCCCGATCCTGCTTGTTGGCAATCTGGCCGTTTGAAAACAGGGGTTTTTCAGGAAAAGTAGGTAAATGCCGGGAATTCGGTCTAGATTGAAAGAGTGAGGGCCCTCCATTTAAAAACCAAACAGGAGACCGTCTATGGTTCGTTTATTTTATCTTGTATCTTCTATCGACAGCGCAAAAGAAATTTCCGACGACCTTCACGAGCACGGTGTCACTGACTGGCGGTTTCACATCGTCAGCAAGGACGAAGCGGGGCTGTACACACATCAGTTGCATAGCGCCTCTATTCTGGACCGGACAGATTTGCCGAGATTCGTAGAACGGGGAGCGATCATCGGATTTGTGCTGGCCTTGGCCATCGTACTGCCGCTCTCTCTCACCGACATTGTTCCGCTGCCGGCAGCGGCCTGGGTTGCCATGTTTGCGTTTATGGTAGCGGCGGGTGCCTGGATCGGCGGCTTTGGCGGCATTCAGGGCGAAAACTACCGCATCCAGCCTTTTCACGAGGACATCGAGGCCGGAAAGCACCTGATAATGGTCGACACGCCCAAGGAGTACGTGCCCAAGGTTAAAGAGCTGATGACCAAGAACCACCCTGAGGCAGAACTGCAGGGCAAGGATTCAAGCTTCAATAATCCCTTCGCCAGAAAGATAACACCGACCTGATGGCCAGATCCGGGCGGCGCGGAAATTCTTCATGACCAAAACGGGTATCATTCTTACTGGTGGCGGTGCGCGAGCCGCCTATCAGGTTGGCGTTCTGCGAGCCGTCGCCGATATGTACCCGGATTGGCATTATCCCTTCGACGTGATTCTCGGGACCTCTGCCGGCGCAATCAATGCCATGGCGCTGGCCGGTAGCCGTGGCCTGTTCCGGCATAACATTGATCACCTGGATACGATCTGGTCGGGGCTGACCACAGACCGGATATTCCGGTCCGGCTCTTTCAGTCTGGCGCGAAATCTCAGTGCAATGGCCCGGAAGTTTATCAGCCGACCGGTGGCAAGCGGACAGGTGTCCCTGCTGGATAATACCCCGCTTCGGGACCTGCTTGAACGGGAAATCAATCTGGACAACATCCGGGCGACGATCCGGGAAGGCCATATCGACGCGGTGGGCCTGAATGTCTGTGGCTATAACACCGGCCAGAACATCTGCTTTTTCGAGGGTGCCGAGGGCCTGGAGGGCTGGTCCGTCGGCCAGCGTGCGGGTATCCGGACCCGGTTGGATCTGGACCACATCATGGCATCGTCCGCCATTCCCACGCTGTTTCCTCCCGTTCACATTAACCGGGAATACTTTGGTGACGGCGCCACAAGGCAGATGGCCCACATCAGCCCGGCATTGCGACTGGGAGCACGCAAGGTGATGGTGGTAGGCGTCAGCGCCAACCGGATGAGTCCGGTCAAACGCCCGGAAAAGCCGGGTATGCCAACCATGACCCAGGTGCTGGGGCATGTATTCAACGGCATTTTTCTGGACACGCTGGATTACGATATCGACCGTTCCCGGATCATCAATCAGTTGCTGGAACTGATTCCACCAGAGCGTCTCGACCAGGCAGGATTGAACCTGAATCCGGTGGATATTCTGGAAATATCGCCTTCCGAACCCATTGACGAGATTGCGGCAAAGTATCTGGATGGCTTGCCGTTGATTCTGCGCAGGCTGGCGGGTGCGTCGGACATCGATGGCGATGCCAGCGCCAGCCTGGCAAGTTTCCTTCTGTTCGATCCCCGATTCTGCCGCGACCTGATCAATCTGGGCTATCGGGATGGCCAGAGCAATGCGCGGCAGATTGAGCGTTTCTTTTCGGGGGTGACAACGTCGGGGGCCGCATCAGCGGACCCCGAGTCAGCCTGACGGTCTCAGCCGCGCAGGCCGGACACCAGCTTGTCGATACTGTCTTTGGCATCGCCAAACAGCATGCGGGTGTTGTCCTTGAAGAACAACGGGTTCTCCACTCCGGCGTAACCCGTGGCCATGCCACGTTTGAGGACCACGACCTGGCCCGCTTTCCAGACTTGCAGAACCGGCATCCCGGCAATGGCACTGTTTGGATCTTCCTCTGCGGCCGGGTTAACGGTGTCGTTGGCGCCGATCACCAGCACTACGTCTGTGTCCGGGAAATCATCGTTGATTTCGTCCATCTCCAGCACAATGTCGTAGGGCACGTGGGCTTCAGCCAGCAACACGTTCATGTGACCCGGTAACCGGCCTGCGACCGGGTGGATGCCAAAGCGCACTGTCACGCCCCGCTCACGCAGCAGCCTGGTCATGTCGTTGACGCCGTTCTGCGCCTGGGCTACCGCCATGCCGTAACCCGGCACGATAATCACCGACTGGGCATTGCGCAGTTCCTCGCAGACTTCCTCTACCGAGGATTCGTAAATCGGCTGGTCTTCACCGGCGGCTGCTGAACTACTGCTGGTCTGGCCGAAGCCACCCAGGATCACACTGATAAACGAACGGTTCATCGCCTTGCACATGATGTAGCTCAGAATGGCACCGCTACTACCCACCAGGGCACCCACGACAATCAGTAGGTCGTTACCCAGCATGAAGCCGATGGACGCCGCCGCCCAGCCGGAATAGCTGTTGAGCATAGACACCACCACTGGCATATCGGCACCGCCAATGGCCATGATCAGGTGGATGCCGAGCACGCAGGCAATAACTGTCATCAGTACCAGACAGGTGATGCCGGTGGCCATGCTGTCAGTTCCCAGGAACCAGCTACCCAGCACGACACAGGCAATAATGGCTGCCAGGTTCATCAGGTGTCGACCGGGCAGGGTCAGCGCCTTGCTGTCGATGCGCCCATCCAGCTTGCCACAGGCAACCAGTGACCCGGTGAAAGTCACCGCACCAATAAAGATGCCCAGATACACTTCCACCAGGTGGATGGTGTGCTCGGTGCCAGTAGTGGCAGTCAGAGGTTCAATGTAGCCGGAGAAGCCGACCAGTACGGCCGCCAGGCCCACAAAGCTGTGCAGCAGGGCCACCAGCTGGGGCATCTGGGTCATCTCCACCTTATTGGCAATGGGGATGCCGATACCGACACCGATCAGCACGGCAATCGCGATGGCGATAATGCCGCCGTCACTGCCAAAGCTCGCCAGGGTGGCACCCACGGCGATGATGATACCGGCCACACCATAGAGGTTACCGCGGCGGGCAGATTCCTGATGGCTGAGGCCACCCAGGCTGAGGATAAACAAAACACTCGCGACCACGTAGGCCACGCTCACCATTCCTGTACTCATGTTGGGCGTCTCCTACTTGCGGAACATTTTGAGCATGCGATGGGTGACGCGGAAGCCGCCCCCAACGTTGATGCTGGCAATCAGCACGGCGATAAAGGCAAGAATGCCAACGACGATATTTTCCGCCTGGGCAAGATGCAGTATGGCGCCAATCACGATGATGCCGCTGATGGCGTTGGTCACACTCATCAGTGGCGTATGCAGCGATGGCGTCACGTTCCAGATCACCTGCCAGCCAATGAAGCAGGCCAGCACAAACACCGTGAAGTGGCTCAGGAAGCTTTCCGGCGCGTGAGCGCCAATACCATAGAGCGCAAATACCGTAACCGCAAGCAGTGCCACCTTGCCGACCAGGCTCTTTTTCCTGGCCTTTTCTGCTGCTGCTTCCTTCGCTGCCTGGACCTCGGCTGGGGAAGGCTCCTCTGTACCCGGCTTGTGTTGGGGCTGGGCTGGCGCCTCCGGCTGGGGTGGTGGCCATGTGATGTCGTTATCATTCACCACCGTCAGGCCGCGAATCACCGCGTCCTCCATATCCACCACCGGCTTGCCGTCTTTTTCCGGCGTCAGCTCGGTCATCAGATGAACCAGGTTGGTGGCGTAGAGGTCACTGGCAACCTTGGACATACGACTGGGCAGGTCGGTATAGCCAATCACGGTAACCCCGTGTTTGGTGGCAACCTTGCCCGGCTCGGTGGCTTCGCAGTTACCGCCGCGCTCAGATGCCAGGTCGACAATCACGCTGCCCAGCTTCATGGATTTCACCATGTCTTCGGTGATCAGTTTGGGGGCCGGCTTGCCAGGAATCAGTGCGGTGGTGATGATGATATCCACTTCTTTGGCCTGCTCTGCGAACAGGGCCATTTCGGCCTTGATGAACTCGTCGCTCATCTGCTTGGCGTAGCCGCCGGTGCCGCTGCCGTCTTCGTCATCAAAGTCCAGCTGCAGGAACTCGGCGCCCATACTTTCCACCTGTTCCCGAACTTCCAGCCGGGTATCGAAAGCCCGCACGATGGCACCCATACTGTTGGCTGCACCAATGGCCGCAAGGCCTGCAACGCCGGCACCGATAACCATAACCTTGGCCGGCGGAACCTTACCTGCCGCCGTAACCTGCCCGGTAAAGAAGCGCCCGAAATTGTTCGCTGCCTCAATAACTGCCCGATAACCGGCAATGTTTGCCATGGCGCTGAGAGCGTCCATCTTCTGCGCACGGCTGATGCGGGGCAGGCTGTCGATGGCAAAGGAGGTAATGCTCTTTCTGGCCAGATGGTCCAGCAGATCCGGATTCTGGGCGGGCCAGATATAACTCACCAGGAAGCTGCCTTCGCTCATCAGGTCGGCTTCATGCTTCTTCAGTTCGGTGTTTTCCATCGGCGCCCGGACTTTCAGGATGATGTTCGACTCCTTCCAGAGATCCTGGGTGTCTGCCACGATTCTGGCGCCTGCATCCAGATAGATGGTGTCCGTGTAATCGGCGGTATCTCCGGCACCGCTTTCAATCAGTACCTCATACCCCAGATCGATCAGTTTCCTGACCGACGTTGGCGTTGCGGCTACCCGCCTTTCGCCTTCGAAGATTTCCTTTGGAATACCTATTTTCATGGTCACTGAGTCCTCCGGAATAACCGGTTATGGTTTAGTGATTCTGGCTCGCCGTCAAGTTAGTGATTCTGGCTCGCCATCAAGCATGACCGCACTGAATCCAACGGCGCTGGTCAGGTCTATCAATGTAGTTCATTCCTGAGAAAAATACATAGCGACGCCGATGCGGTTCGGGGCTGCCTGAAACCGGCCTTCTATCCAGGGCCTCTGGCAGTCCCCGGGGACATCCTGGCGGTAGCTCAACACAGACTTGATAGCCAGCACGGACAGCACCATGGTTGAAGTAAGGAAAAATGGGAGAGCACCATGACCAAACCAGTCCTGCCTGAGCAGTCCCGGATTCGGGAGGCGGAGCAGCGTATTCGTCCATACCTGGGTGAAACGCCACTTCTGAATGTACCTGATCTGAATGCCGCCATGGGCCAGCCGCTTGGGCTGAAGTGCGAGAGCTTCCAGCGCACCGGCAGCTTCAAGGCCCGCGGGGCGTTGAACTGGCTGCTGACGGCCAGTGAGGAGGAACTCAAGGCCGGCCTGGTGACGGTCTCCGCGGGTAATCACGCCATTGGCCTGGCCTGGGCGGCGGCCATGCAGAACGTGCCACTGACCGTGGTCATGCCCGAGGGTTCCAGCCCGATGAAGATCCGCCGCACAGAGGAGCTGGGGGCCGAGGTGATCGTTCACGGTGGTATCCAGCAGGCTGTGGCCCTATGCCATGAGAAGCGGGATCACGAAGGGCTGACCCTGGTCCACCCCTTTAACGACGCTCGGATCATGGCGGGGCAGGGTACGGTCGGCTTGGAGTTGCTGCGTCAGCGTCCGGATGTGGAGCGTGTTATCTGTCCTGTTGGCGGCGGTGGACTGATTTCCGGGCTGGGAATCGCACTGAAAGCGCACAGGCCTGACATCGAACTGATCGGCGTGGAGCCGGAGGGCGCAGCCACCATGTTCAACGCCTGGCAACAGCAGGATGCCGGCGCCAGCCTGAGCACAGTTGATACCTGGGCCGCGAGCCTGGCGCCGGCGGTGGTAGGGGACTGCACCTATGCCGCCTCCCGCCAGGTCGTGGACCGGATTGTTACCGTCACCGAGGCAGGTATTCGGGAAGCCACGCGGCGCCTGCTGACGGAAGCCAGACTGTATGTGGAGCCTGGCGCCAGTGTGGGCCTGGCGGCGCTGCTCGAAGAGCAGATAGCTCCTGCGCCGGACAGGGTTACGGTGTTGGTGATTACCGGAAGCAATCTGGATCTGGAACAGGTCGGTCATTGCCTTTAACTGGCCAACATACCCCCGCCCACTCAGGCGCTTTTGGCCAGCAAGCGGTCGCTGACTTCGCCGAGGTGATGATCGGCATCGCCAAACAGCAGGTTGATCAGGGTCAGACGCTTGAACAGATGGGCGGCAAACATTTCCTCGGTGACACCCATGCCGCCGTGTAACTGAACGCCCTGTTGTGCCACGTAGCGTGCACCCTGACCCACCAGGGTCTTGGCCATGGATATGGCCTCGCGCCGGCTGGGGCGGTCATCGGAATCGGCTGAGTTGGCGGCCAGAATGGCCATGGTTCTGGCCTGCTCGGTCTGGATGAACATGTCTGCCATCCGGTGCTGCAATACCTGGAACTTGCCGATGGGCACGCCGAACTGTTTACGGCTCTTGATGTATTCCAGCGTGGCGGCGTTCATGGCTTCCATCGCGCCAACCGCTTCTGCACATATGGCGGCGATGCCCAGATCAATGGCTTTTTCGATAGCCGGGAAGGCCTGGTCAATCTCACCGAGAAGATTACCGGCGCTCACCGTGACACTGGAAAGGCTGATATCGGCGATCCGATGGCCGTCATGGGCCGCATAGTCGTTGACCTTTACCCCCTTGGAGTCGGCATCAACAATAAACAGCGACAGGCCCTGCTGATCCCCGGCCGTGCCGCTGGTGCGGGCGGATACGATCAGCTGACCGGCCTGGCCACCGTGCAGAACCGCCGTTTTGTGGCCACTGATCAGGAAGTGGTCGCCATCCTGGCGGGCGGTGGTATTTACATGCTCAAGGTTGTAGCGAGCACCCGGCTCGCTGTGGGCGAAAGCCATCAAGCGTTCGCCGGTTGCTATTGCGGGCAGGGCGTCGCTCTTCCGGGCATCGTTGCCGAGGTCGCGAATCAGGCCGCCGGCAAGCACGACCGTGGCCAGATAGGGCTCGACGACCAGGCCGCGGCCAAAGTTTTCCATGACCACCATGGTGTCCACGGCGTTGCCGCCCAGGCCGTCATAATCTTCCGGGAAAGTGAACCCGAGCAGGCCCATCTCGGCCAGCGCTGCCCAGGTAGCGGGGTCTGTGCCCTTGCCGGATTTGATGATTTCCCCGCGCTTGTCAAAGCCGTATTCATTGCTCACGAACCGGCGCAGTGAATCGTTCAGCATTTGCTGTTCTTCGGTCAGATCAAAGTTCATAGATTCTCTCCATTCCCGCCAGTTAAAGACCAAGCACGAGTTGGGCGATGATGTTGCGCTGGATCTCGTTGGACCCGCCAAAGATCGAGAGCTTGCGCATGTTGAAATAATCACCTGCCGAGGGCGTCGCATCGATTGAGCCGGCTCGCGGGCCCTGGTAGTCCAGCTCCAGCGCTTCCGGAATATGGGCAATGGAATCCTGGCCGCCGGCTTCCATCAGCATTTCAAACAGCCGCTGGCCGATTTCGGTGCCGCGGATCTTCAGGATGGATGCCTGTGGCCCCGGGCCGCGCTTGTCTGTGAGTACCCGCAATACCGTCAGCTCCAGAGCCCGCAGTTCGGCATCCAGCTGGGCCAGCCGGTCGCGGAAGCGGGTGTTTTCAATCAGCGGCCGCTGGCCGTCCTGTTCCCGGCGGGCCACTTCTTTGAGTTGCTTCATCATGGCTTTCCACTGGCCCACATTGGCCAGCCCGGTTCGCTCGTGGCCCAGCAGGAACTTGGCGTAGGTCCAGCCCTGGTTTTCTTCGCCGACAAGGTTCCCGGCAGGCACCCTTACGTTGTCGAAGTAGACTTCGTTAATCTCATGTTCACCGTCCAGCATGATGATCGGCCGCACCTCGACACCGGGGCTGTTCATGTCAATCAGCAGGAAGGAAATACCCTGCTGGGGCTTGCCTTCGTTACTGGTACGAACCAGGCAGAAGATCCAGTCGGCATGCTGGCCGAGGGTGGTCCAGGTTTTCTGGCCGTTGACGACGTAGTGGTCGCCTTCGCGCTTTGCGCTGGTACGCAGCGAAGCCAGGTCTGAACCCGCGCCGGGCTCGGAGTAGCCCTGGCACCACCAGTCTTCACCGCTGAGAATTCCGGGCAGGAAGCGTTGTTTCTGGTCTTCATTACCGAACGTCATGATGACCGGTGCCACCATGCGCAGACCGAAATCGAGCTGGCGGGGCGCCCCTGCCAACGCACATTCTTCCTCAAAGATGATCTGCTCGATCGGGCTCCAGCCGGTGCCCCCGAACTCTTCCGGCCAGGTGGATGCGCCCCAGCCTTTATCAAACAGGATCTTCTGCCAGCGCTCGGTCATTGCTTTGTCCGGGCGCAGGCGTTTCTGGACTCGTTCACGGATGTCGTCCGGGAGGTTTTCATCCAGGAACTGCCGGACTTCGTGGCGGAAGGCTTCCTGTTCCGGTGTGTAATTCAGGTCCATGTTGCACCTCTTGTCTGGTTGCTGAGGTAAATCGTTTTAACTTGTTAGTGGCCTTTGAGTTTGAATGCCGGCCTGAAACTTCGGTGGCGGCGTCAGACGGGAACGGCCTTTCAAAACACGCTGTGAACACGTCCGTGTGCGCTTGGGCTCCGCCATCCCTGGCTCCGCACAGTTTTGAAAGGCCGTTCCCGTCCGACGCTTCGACCCTGTGCATACCGGTTAAATACATTGCCTTTTGCGGTTCTGAACCCGGGTTCCAGAGCTGCGCCGGCTGGCGATTGCACAAAGCTCGGGGCGCCTGTCAGGTAGAGGTGTCCAAAACCGTGCGGAGCCATGGATGGCGGAGCCCGAGCGTCACATGGATGTGCCGTAAGGAGCGTGTTTTGGACACCTCTACCTGACAGGCGTCCTCCACCGCGGTTTCAGGCCAAAAAAGCCATCAGGCAACCTCAAACAACCCGGCAGCACCCATACCGGTACCAACACACATGGTGACCACAACGTATTTCACGCCACGGCGTTTGCCTTCGATGAGGGCATGGCCGACCAGGCGTGAGCCGGTGGTGCCGTATGGGTGGCCTACGGCAATGGCGCCGCCGTTTACGTTCAGGCGGTCCATCGGTATGCCGAGTTTGCGCTGGCAGTACAGGACCTGAACGGCAAAGGCTTCGTTGAGTTCCCACAGGCCGATGTCGTCGACGGTCAGGCCGGCGCGCTTGAGCAGTTTGGGAACCGCGAAGACCGGGCCGATGCCCATTTCGTCGGGCTCGCAACCGGCGACGGCGAAGCCGCGGAAAATGCCCAACGGGGTTGCCCCGCGCTGCTCGGCGATTCTGCTGTCCATCAGGACGCAGGCCGAAGCGCCGTCGGAGAACTGGCTGGCGTTGCCGGCGGTGACGACGCCACCTTCCATCGCCGAGCGGATCTTGCTCACGCCTTCGAGGCTGGTATCCGGACGAATACCCTCATCCTGGCTGACGGTGACTTCCTGGCTGCTGAGCTGTCCGGTGGCTTTGTCAGCCACGCCCATGGTGGTGGTAATCGGCACGATTTCGTCGTCGAACCTGCCGTCTTCACGAGCTTTGTCTGCCAGGTTCTGGCTGCGAACGCCGTACTCGTCCATGTCCTCTTT
>NZ_DATFKH010000005.1:0-8228 GCF_035268745.1 Marinobacter sp. | reverse complement strand
GCGCGCAGGAACAGAGGATAAAAAGCTCATGAGAATCGACAAACTCACCAGTAAGCTGCAGACCGCCTTGGCCGATGCCCAGTCGATTGCTGTCGGCAAGGATCACAATTTCATTGAGCCAGTGCATCTGATGCAGGCCCTGATGGATCAGCAGAGCAGCTCAATCAAGCCGCTGCTCAAGCAGGCCGGTGCCGAGCCGGGGCGAGTGCGCCAGGCAATTGCAAGTGAAATCGAGAATCTTCCGGAAGTGCAGGGCTCAGCCGGCGACGTCTCCATGTCTAACGATATGGGGCGACTGTTCAATGTGGCAGACAAACATGCCCAGAAACGGGGTGACCAGTACGTCTCCAGCGAGCTGATGTTGCTTGCCGCACTGGAAGACCGCGGATCGCTGGGTCGTGTGCTGCGGGAGCAGGGGGTTGACAAGGCCGCGCTGGAAAAGGCGATTGATGAGGTGCGCGGCGGCGAGGCTGTCAATGACGCCTCCGCCGAAGAAAATCGCCAGGCCCTGGACAAGTACACCATCGATCTGACCGAACGCGCCGAGGCTGGCAAACTGGACCCGGTGATTGGCCGTGATGATGAAATTCGCCGCACCATCCAGGTATTGCAACGTCGC
Source organism: Marinobacter sp. (assembly GCF_035268745.1). GTDB lineage: Bacteria > Pseudomonadota > Gammaproteobacteria > Pseudomonadales > Oleiphilaceae > Marinobacter. The sequence continues at coordinate 7,609 of NZ_DATFKH010000005.1, read as the reverse complement.
CGCAAGAACAACCCGGTGCTGATCGGTGAGCCGGGGGTCGGCAAGACCGCCATTGTCGAAGGCCTTGCCCAGCGAATTGTAAACGGCGAAGTACCCGAGGGCCTCAAGAACAAGCGCGTGCTGTCTCTGGATATGGGGTCACTCATCGCCGGTGCCAAATTCCGCGGTGATTTCGAGGAGCGCCTGAAAGCGGTACTGAGCGAGCTCTCGAAACAGGAAGGCCAGATCATCCTTTTCATTGACGAAATTCACACCGTCGTCGGTGCCGGCAAGGCCGAAGGCTCCATGGATGCCGGCAATATGCTCAAGCCGGCACTGGCCCGTGGCGAACTCCACTGCGTTGGCGCCACGACGCTTGATGAGTACCGTGAGAACATTGAAAAAGATGCCGCACTTGAGCGCCGTTTCCAGAAAGTACTGGTGACTGAGCCCAACGAGGAAGACACCATTGCCATTCTGCGGGGTCTCAAGGAGCGCTACGAAGTTCACCATGGTGTGGAAGTGACGGACGGTGCCATTATTGCAGCGGCCAAGCTGTCTCACCGCTACATCGCCGACCGTCAGTTGCCGGACAAGGCCATCGACCTTGTGGACGAGGCGGCCAGTCAGATCCGCATGGAAATGGACTCCAAGCCGGAAGCTCTGGATCGCCTCGAGCGCCGCCTGATCCAGCTGAAAATCGAACGTGAAGCACTGAAAAAAGAGACGGATGCCGCGTCCAAGAAGCGGCTCTCCGAGCTGTCAGATGTGATCAGTGGCGTCGAGCGAGAGTATGCCGATCTTGAAGAAGTGTGGAATACCGAAAAAGCGGCGCTCCACGGCTCGCAGAGAATCAAGAGCAGGCTGGAACAGGCCCGCATTGACCTGGAAAACGCCCGCCGGGCCGGGGATCTGGGCAAGATGTCGGAGCTTCAATATGGCCAGATTCCGGAACTGGAGCGCCAGCTGGACATGGCTGGCCAGGCCGAAATGATGGAGATGACGCTGCTTCGTAACCGGGTGACGGATGAGGAAATTGCCGAAATTGTGTCCAAGTGGACCGGCATCCCGGTATCCAAGATGCTCGAGGGCGAGCGGGACAAGCTGATGCGGATGGAGGAAGCTCTCCATGCCCGGGTCATTGGCCAGGAAGAGGCGGTGGAGGCAGTTTCCAATGCGGTTCGCCGTTCCCGCGCCGGGCTTTCAGACCCGCACCGGCCCAACGGTTCGTTTCTGTTCCTTGGTCCGACCGGCGTCGGCAAGACCGAGCTCTGTAAGGCGCTGGCAACCTTCCTGTTCGACACCGAAGAGGCCATGGTGCGGATTGATATGTCCGAATTCATGGAGAAGCACTCCGTCGCCCGGCTGATTGGCGCGCCTCCCGGCTATGTCGGCTATGAAGAAGGTGGCTATCTGACCGAAGCGGTCCGGCGCCGGCCTTATTCCGTTCTGCTGCTCGATGAGGTGGAGAAGGCCCATCCGGATGTTTTCAACATTCTGCTGCAGGTACTGGAGGATGGAAGGCTCACTGACGGCCAGGGACGCACGGTGGATTTCCGCAACACTGTCATTGTGATGACCTCCAACCTTGGCTCGGACATCATCCAGCAGAAGGCGGGTGAAGAAAACTATGAGTCCATGAAAGCGGATGTCATGGAAGTAGTGGGCACTCACTTCCGGCCCGAGTTTATCAACCGTGTCGACGAAGTGGTGGTCTTCCATCCGTTGGCTGAAAGCCAGATTCGGGGTATTGCAAAAATCCAGATCGGGATTCTGAGCAAGCGCCTGAAAGAGCAGGAAATGAGGCTGGAGCTGGATGACACGGCCATGGAATTGCTGGCCGAGGTAGGTTACGACCCGGTTTACGGGGCGCGGCCACTGAAGCGGGCTATCCAGCGGATGATTGAAAACCCGCTTGCGCAGAAGTTGCTGCAGGGAGAATTTGTGTCGGGTGACATCATCAGGGGCGAGGTGAAGGACCACACCCTGGTGTTTCGCAAGCAGTAATGCGCGCACTGGAACAGAAGGCGGGGCCGGCAAGGCCCCGCTTTTGCAATGAGCGTATTTACTGTTCGCTGTCAGCGTCGCAGTTATTCTCGGCGATTTCCTCAAATTGCGCTCGTTTTTCGGCGATCTCCTCCGGAGTCAGGTAGCGCTCTTCGCCATTTTCTTCCATTTTTATCCGGCTACCGCTGCGTATCAGACTGAGGTTGTTTCTGGCAGTTTCGCAGTTGGCTGCACGCTGTTTCTGTCGCGCTTCCTCGACGGCACTGACCTGTCTGCTCTGAGCGTTTTCAGCCTGCTGTTCATTCATCTGCTGAACCCTCTGCTGGGGGCTCATTGGGCCGGAAGCGTCTGAGCCTGAAGGCCTTCCGGTGCGAATACTGATCGATTCGGCCTGTTTTCCGGTTGGTTGTCGGTCCCCGAAATGGGGCACCCCGTCTTCATCCGTCCATTTATAGACTGACTGTTGTGCGGTGGCGAAAACCGGAATTGCCATGATGCATACTGCGAGAGTGAGGATTTGTTTATTCATGCCTGTTCTCTTGTGCATAGGCCTGTTCTGTATGGGCCTGTTTAAATTTTGGCTCTGTGATTGCGCTCCCCGGACCGGAGTATTTCTAAGCCTAAAGCGATCCTGCCATTTGTAAAGACAACTTTCTTTTGTCTAGTTCAAATTCCGGTCAGAAAGCTGTTAATCCCGACCCTGGTGAAAAGTACGGCAGACCTTTGTCGCTCTGAGCCATAGAATCCTGTGGTTGCTATTGACAGGGAGTTTAGCGCTGTCAAAATTACGTGCTGCCTGAAGACCGGGGTCATTACGGCCGGGAATCCCGCGCCGGTGTCCCCCGTCAGCAACCACACTGAACGCCCCGCGAATTCAGTCGCGGACTGGTCGTTCTCCGAAACCCTCAGGAGGGCGGCTGGCCAAGAGACAACCTCTTTGTACCAGTGTGGCAGAAAATCCGTTCCGGCTTCCAAAAGAAGCTCCGGGTCCGGACCACCAGGCACCTGGTCGGGTGCATCCCGGCTCATTCACTTAATGAAGAGGGTAGAACATCGTGGAGTTATTGTCTGGCGCTGATATGCTGATTCGGTCCCTGCAGGATGAGGGCATCGAGTACATATACGGCTATCCCGGTGGCGCAGCACTGCATATTTATGATGCGCTATTCAGGCAGGATAAGGTCAAGCACATTCTGGTCCGGCACGAGCAGGCCGCCGTCCACATGGCTGACGGCTATGCGCGCGCATCCGGAAAACCCGGCACCGTACTGGTCACCTCTGGTCCCGGTGCCACCAACACCATCACTGGCATTGCCACGGCGTTCATGGATTCAATCCCCATGGTCGTGCTTTGTGGCCAGGTGGCATCAACGCTGATTGGTGAAGACGCTTTCCAGGAAACCGACATGATCGGGGTCTCCCGGCCAGTGGTTAAGCACAACCTCAGCGTCCGTCACCCGGAAGACATACCCGGCATTATCCGCAAGGCCTACTACCTTGCAGCGACTGGTCGTCCGGGGCCGGTCGTTGTCGATATTCCCAAGGATATGACCACGCCCAACGAACGCTTCGAGTACACCTTTCCGAAGAAAGTGAAGTTGCGCTCCTACAATCCGGCGATTCGCGGACATGCCGGCCAGATCAAGAAAGCAGTCGACATGCTGATGTCCGCCAAGCGGCCGATGATCTATGCCGGTGGCGGTGTAATTCTGGGCAAGGCTTCGGATCAACTGACCGAGCTGGTCAGAATGCTCGGGTATCCGATCACCAACACGATCATGGGAATCGGCTGCTACCCTGCTTCTGACAAGCAGCATCTTGGCTGGCTGGGTATGCATGGCACCTACGAGTCGAACATGGCCATGCACCATGCGGATCTTATTCTCTGTGTGGGTGCCCGCTTTGATGACCGGGTCACCAATGCCACCGAAAAGTTCTGTCCCGGTGCGCGAATTGTTCATATCGATATTGATCCCGCGTCTATTTCCAAAACTATCGACGCCGACGTGCCCATCGTCGGACCAGTGGATTCCGTGCTCAGGGAAATGATCACTCTGGTCAGGGAAAGCAGCGACAAGCCGGACGCCGATGCTATCGCAGCCTGGTGGAAGCAGATTGAGGAGTGGCGCGCATTCCACGGTATGCGCTACGAAACCAGCGATGACGTCATCAAGCCGCAGGAAGTCATTGAAATTCTCTGGCGCCTGACCAAAGGCGAAGCCTATGTGACGACCGACGTGGGCCAGCACCAGATGTTTGCCGCCCAGTACTACAAATTCGATCGGCCGAACCGCTGGATCAATTCCGGCGGCCTCGGAACCATGGGTTTCGGCTTCCCGGCAGCAATGGGTATCAAACTCAATTATCCGGACGACGAGGTGCTGTGTATTACCGGTGAGGGCAGCATCCAGATGAACATTCAGGAACTGTCCACCTGCAACCAGTACAAGCTTCCGGTCAAGATTATCAACCTGAACAATCAGGCGCTGGGCATGGTGAAGCAGTGGCAGGATATGAACTATGAATCACGTCATGCCGAATCTTATATGGGTTCCCTGCCGGATTTTGTCAAGCTGGCGGAAGCCTATGGTCACGTTGGCGTAAAGATTGACAGGAAAGAGGATCTGGAGTCGAAACTCAGGGAAGTGCTCGCCATGAAAGACCAACTGGTGTTTGTCGATGTTCAGGTCGACCGCTTCGAGCATGTGTACCCCATGCAGGTGGCCCGTGGTTCGATGAAAGACATGTGGCTCAGCAAGACGGAGAGGGTCTGATCATGCGTCGAATCATATCCGTTCTGCTGGAAAACGAGCCCGGTGCTCTTTCGCGGGTTGTGGGTCTGTTTTCCCAGCGTAACTACAACATCGAAACTCTGACCGTTGCTCCGACAGAAGATGAAACCCTGTCGCGGCTGACGGTCACAACTTCAGGTTCCGACCGGGTGATCGAGCAGATTACCAAGCAGCTCAACAAGCTGATTGAGGTGGTAAAGCTGGTCGACCTGACAGAGGGTGCCCACATTGAAAGAGAATTGATGCTGGTCAAGCTCAAGGCAACCGGCTCCCAGCGTGCTGAAATAAAGCGTACTGTTGATATTTTTCGCGGCCAGATTGTCGACGTGACAAGCTCTGTCTATACGGTCCAGTTGGCGGGCAACAGTGAAAAGCTCGATGGTTTTATTCAGGCGGTGGGTACATCCGGCGTACTGGAAGTTGTGCGTTCAGGGGTGTCGGGTATTGCCCGGGGCGAGAAAGTGCTGAGCCTTTAACGGGCACCAACAGGTTTCTGTACAATCGCGGCCGATTATAGGTCCAAACAATACACAGGGGTTTTTATGCAGGTTTACTACGATAAGGATTGCGATCTTTCCATCATCCAGGGCAAGAAAGTTGCGATTATTGGTTTTGGTTCCCAGGGGCACGCCCATGCCTGCAACCTGAATGAGTCCGGTGTTGATGTAACCGTGGGGCTGCGTCCGGGATCATCCTCTGTTGCGAAGGCTGAAGCCTATGGCCTGAAAACCGATGACGTTCCCGGCGCGGTTGCCGCCGCCGATATTGTCATGGTGCTGACTCCGGACGAGTTCCAGTCCCAGCTTTACGCGGCCGAAATCGAGCCTAATCTGAAGCAGGGTGCTACCCTTGCGTTTGCCCACGGGTTTTCAATCCATTACAACCAGATTGAACCACGCAAGGATCTGGATGTCATCATGATCGCGCCGAAGGCGCCGGGCCACACGGTTCGCACCGAGTTTACCCGCGGCGGTGGTGTTCCTGATCTGATCGCCATCTTCCAGGATGCATCCGGATCGGCGAAAAACGTTGCGCTTTCGTACGCCAGCGGCATTGGTGGCGGTCGCTCGGGTATCATCGAAACGACTTTCCAGGATGAGACCGAAACTGATCTGTTCGGCGAACAGGCTGTGCTTTGTGGTGGTACCGTTGAGCTTGTCAAAGCGGCATTTGAAACTCTGGTAGATGCCGGGTACGAGCCCGATATGGCTTACTTCGAATGTCTGCACGAGCTCAAGCTGATCGTCGATCTGATGTACGAAGGCGGCATCGCCAACATGAACTACTCCATTTCCAATAACGCGGAATTTGGTGAGTACATGACTGGTCCGGAAATCATCAACGAGCAGTCCCGCGAGGCCATGCGCAATGCACTGAAGCGCATCCAGAGCGGTGAGTACGCCAAAATGTTTATTCAGGAAGGCAGCAGCAACTATCCTTCCATGACGGCGCGCCGTCGCATGAACTCTGAGCACCAGATTGAAATTGTTGGCGAAAAACTGCGCTCGATGATGCCCTGGATTTCCGCAAACAAGATTGTGGATAAAGAGAAAAACTAGGTTTATCGACGGAAGCGGATAACGGAACGCGGCCCTTGTGGCCGCGTTTTTCGTATATACTTCGCACAAATTCTATCCGGAGTGACAAAGGATGAGTGAAAAAGAATCACAAACCAATTCCGAGTCGGAATCCGTGTCCGGTCGTGCCAATGAGATCCATGCTGAGCCGGGTGAGGTTGTTGAGGAAGAGCTGGTAGAAGGTGCTCCGGTTCGCCGTAAAGGAATTTATCTCCTGCCGAATGCACTGACAACAGCGTCGCTATTTTCCGGATTTTACGCGATCGTCTCGGCGGCCAATGGCGTCTTCGATAATGCCGCTATCGCCATTTTTATTTCCATGATTCTTGACGGGCTGGATGGACGGGTTGCCCGGTTGACCAATACCCAGAGCAAGTTTGGCGAAGAGTACGACAGCCTTGCAGATATGGTGGCTTTTGGGGTGGCACCGGGACTGGTCGCATTTTTCTGGTCGCTGAACAATCTCGGTCAGTTTGGCTGGGCGATTACTTTCATCTTCCTTGCGGGTGCCGCATTGCGGCTGGCACGGTTCAATACCCAGATCGGGTCTGTTGATAAAAGATTTTTCGTGGGTCTGGCCAGTCCTGCAGCAGCAGCCTGTGTGGCAGGCTTGGTCTGGTGTTTTCATGAGTACCAGCCAGCGATCTGGCTGACCGCAATGACGATCGTGGTTGTCGGCGGCTGTGGTTTGCTGATGGTCAGCAACGTCCTCTATAAGAGTTTCAAGGATCTGGATCTACGTGGTCGTGTCCCGTTTGCCGCGATCCTGCTGGTGGTGCTGAGCCTGGTTATTGTGGCGCTTGATCCGGCAACAGTGTTGTTCGCGGGCTTTCTGGCTTATGCACTCTCCGGCCCTGCGTTCGCGTTACTCCGCCGGTCCCGTAAGACGACCCAGCCCGGGCATGAAAAATAGCCGGGTTGCTCATGCTGCGATCAGCGCAACGGAGTGAGTCGAGTCAGCAAAAGCTGAATGGATTGATGTCGTTGACACGGTTTCCGTGGTCTGTAGAATGCGCGTTCCTCAGGCCGGGCGTGTTTCTTGAAGCATGCAAGCGGAAGGAAACCGCTGATTGGCGGGGATCACCGTCAGGGATTGTTCCCGGGCGCAAAAAACGGTTGACAGGCAGGCGATTCGCTGTAGAATACGCGGCCTTGATCAGGGAACGAGTTTTCCCTGACTGCTCTTTAAAAAGTTGACCAAGTAATTCGTGTGGGCGCTGGCCGGGGTATTTCGGATACGAAATATCAGGACAG
>NZ_DATFKH010000004.1:0-56691 GCF_035268745.1 Marinobacter sp. | reverse complement strand
CTAGCTCCGGGTCAGGGCAAAACTGAGTAGCCAGCGACTGCCGCGCTCAATTTTCGAAACACCATGCTGGTATAGATCAGGACGGAACAGATATAGCCGTCCGAACAGGTTGAACATGTTTTTCTCACAGAAAAACTCGCCGCCGGCTCTGGGCTTGAGCAGCACATAATTGAGCTTGTACAGTCGTCCTTCAGAGATCATATCCAGGTGAGGGCCTATCTTGTGGCCTTCCGGGTAATGGACCAGGTAAATGCTCAGCCGTTTTGAGTGGAACAGGATCCGGGTTTTGACTTTTGCTGGCATGGTTCCAGTGTCGCTCTGGTCGGACTGATCGTCAAGCGTGCGCTGCTGGTCAGCCCGACCAGAGCAGCAGGCCAACGAATTAACCAGAGGGGACACTAGTCCCGAGTCTTTTCCGGAAGCTCAGCCAGAGGTAACCGGCACCGATGGCGAGACAGGTTGAGACTGTCGCCAGGAAATACAGAACTGGTTTCCTCATGGAATGCTGAACAATTTAAGCTACTTGGCCTCGTTCGTTGCCTCCAGGGCCGCTTCCGTGAACACCACCAGACCAAGCTCGGGACGGTAGCCATGAATCTCGGTAACATCCAGCGCCAGCAGGAAGTCCAGAATCTCCTCACTGATGACCTGTCCGGGTACCAGTACCGGGAAGCCAGGAGGATAGGGAATCACGAAACTTGAAGATACGACGTCCCTGCCTTTATCCATAACCTTCTGCAGGTCACGGTTGTCGAACCTCAGGTATTCCGTGTTCTCTTCGTCGTAGCTCAGGAAGAAGGCCCGCCGGATATCGCCTTCCCTGGAATCGGGCCTGAGTCTGAATGCGTCATGAAAACGGCTGAAATCAGGCAGCGGCGGCAGCTCCTGGGTCAGGGAGCGGACATTGTGCTCGATAATCTTGCGTTCAGCGCGACTGCTGTCCAGCCAGCGCCGGTCAAAGCCCTTGGCCAGCTTGATCAACACATCGAGCAGATAGGCAATCGAGCCCCGGCTGGTCCCGATATTGGTCATGAACAGCACCGTATTACGGGAGGTCTTGTTGATCTGGATGCCGTACTGGTTCATCAGGTATTCGTTCTTGAAGGTGTCCCCGTCAACCCCGGTCTGGCCAATGGCCATGGTGATCCGGCTCGGGTCGACCACGAATTCATCGTGGGCCCAGGCTTCCTCCATTTTGTTCCAGCCAGTGACAGGGTCGTAAAAAGTTTCTATCCCGGACTGGCGATACTCCAGCGGAATCATGTCCTTGTTAACCAGGACCCGGAAGTATTTCAGCAGGAGTGGATTGGTATAGAGGTGTTCACGCAGTGACAGTGCCGCTTCGACCTGGGCATGGACGAGTTCAAACCCTTCCATTTCGGCCTGCATCCGCCCCACGTCCAGGGACGCCAGAATCTGGTAGTTGGGTGAGGTGGAGGTATGGGTCATGTAGGCTTCATGAAACGCCGCTTCATTCTTCTGCCGGAATTCCTGGTCATAGACATGGATCATGGATCCCTGGCGCAGCGAAGTCAGAGTCTTGTGAGTGGAATGCGTGGCATAGGTGCGCACCCGAACCAGGTCAGGGTCCGGTAACAGAGGATGATCGAACCAGGTGGCGTCGTCTTCCGGGTCAAGCAGATCGAAATTCTCTTTCCACTTGGCGTATTCCTCGCGATAGGCTTCGCTGTAATAGCGGTCCCGCAGTGTCCTGGCGGCATGCATCGCCGTCCGCGGACGATAGGTCGGGTTGAAAGTGGCAAAGGCAAACCAGGCTTCATCCCACAGGAATACCAGGTCCGGTTTGATGGCAAGGCACTCTTCCATTACCCGACGGACGTTGTAGACGATACCATCGAAAGTACAGTTGGTGAGCAACAGCAGTTTTACCTTGTGAAGCTGACCATTGCGCTTGAGTTCGATCAGCGCCTTTTTAATCTCTTTGAGGGGAACAGCCCCGTACATGGAATAGTCATTCAGGGGGTAGGAGTCGAGGTAAACGACCTGGGCTCCGGCCAGGACCATGCCATAGTGGTGGGACTTGTGGCAGTCCCGGTCAACCAGCACGATATCTCCGGGTTTGATCAGCGACTGCACCACGATTTTGTTCGCCGTCGAGGTGCCATTTGTCACGAAAAAACTCTGGCGTGAACCGAAGGCCCGTGCCGCATACTCCTGGGCTTTCTTTATTGGCCCGTAGGGCTGCAGCAGTGAGTCCAGACCGCCGGAGGTGGCCGAGGTCTCGGCCAGAAATATGTTGATACCGTAGAAGTCGATCATCTGACCGGCCCAGTGGGAGCGGGTCACCGACTTGCCTCTGGAAATGGGCATGGCATGAAAAACGCCGGTGGGCTTTTTGCTGTATTCCCTCAGCGCATCAAAAAATGGGGTCCGGTACCGGGTATCGACAGCGCGGAGAATTGTGTGATGCTGCTCGATGTAGTCAGTCTCGCGGTAGAAAATCCGGTTAAAATTACGGATATCGCGACTGGCTGTATTCTCTACATCGCCACTTGTCACCAGGAACTGGTCGATCTCCGGGCGAATATCGCTGATCATTGAGCCCAGGAGAAGACTTCTCTCCGCTTCGGTTTTGGCGCCCAGCTCTACTTCTGACAGACCCTCGAGATAGTTCCGGAGGACGCTGAGGTTGTATTTCGATTTGTGGGGAAATTCATACCGGATCAGGCAGGCCTGAATGTTGGGGTTGACCAGAATGGCGATGAGGGCGTCTTCAAAACTTCTGACGGTGATCACGTCATAAATGAATTTGTCCTCAGGACGGCGCAGACGGTGGAAAGCCTCCCGCACTACGTCCTCTTCCTGGTGCGACATGGCGTCAACAATCAGAAGTTCGAAATATGGCTGTGCCGAGGTGTTCGAGGCAGGATGCCCCCTTCGGAGCTGGTCCAGGGCATCAAGGGCTTCAAGGTCCTCGGACTCCGAATCACCGCCGCTGAGATCCACGTGACGACGACGGTAGGACTCGCTGATCAGGGTCCGCACCAGGCGCCGTATGACTTTCTCAAGGGCAGCGTATTCGCCGGAGCGGAACAGCGACCAGACGTGATGGAAATCCTCTCTTGACGGGAATGCATGATAATCCTCGATGATTTCCAGCCGGGTCAGTTTTATCTCAACCGACTTGACCAGATTCCGGACATCAGTATCACGACTGGCATTAACCAGGGTTCCGAGATCTCTCTTGAGGGCGTTCCAGGTATCGGATCGCAACTGGGAAATCTTGTGATAAAAACCGAGCGCGCTGAAAGACGCCTCCTTTTCGGTTGCTTCACCCATTTTTTATTTTCCCCTTTTCCAGAATGTCTGGATGAATTGTGTAAAGAATTTCCACTCTGCCCTCTTCGAAATGATCAAACGAGAACTCAAGTGAGTGGTTGGCCCAGCAATATTGTGCCCGCCCCTCTGCTGGATAGTAGACAGCGGTATAGATCGTGCCGAGGCCGCGCCGATAGTCGCTGCGAAACAGCGGCGGCGAAAAGAAGGACGAGATCAGACGATCTTCCGTTGTTTCATCGTTGTCCAGAAGAATGGCCAACTGGCGTTCTCTTATCAGGGTTTCTGATGCCAGGGCGTGGGCGTACCATTCGATTTTTTTCTGATGGTTGGTTGCCATCGGAGTACGTTTTATGGAGGCCTCCCGGTCAGGGCCTATCATCGCGGTGACATAGTGTCCCTGGGCATCACTTACGGTAATATTGTAGGCCATGTGAGTCGGTACCCTGGCGAGAACCCGGGCTGCCTCCTCTGTATTGTCGCAGAACTCGAGTATGTAGCGCAGAATGATCGGAGCGCCGAAACCGTCCCCGACTGCCTTGCGACCACCAAATGCCAGCGAAATGGCAAGCCCGCGGTCATTCATGCCATCCAGTACCCCCCAGAGACAGTCGGACATGGCAATCACCCGCCGACCATTCCAGCATGTTGACAGAATGGTGCCCTCGCAGAGTTCCGGCGGATAATCGTAATTTCTCACCAGAACATTGCTCTGACAATTCGCCATGACTGCCTGGGAGCAACCGGTGATATAGGGAGGAGGGCGGTACAGGCTGAGCATGCGCGCTGGCAGGTCTCTGCCTCCCGACAGCTCGCAAAGCCGTCTGTAGGTTGGCAAAAGTTCTGGCATGTGCTTACTGAAAGCATTGAGACAGGCCAGATAACTGGGACGTTCGCGTTCGGTTTCGGACAGGTACCAGCTCTCGAACGCGGGCCAGTGAAACTCAAAGAGGCTGCGCCATTTCTCCCCCGGCAGAGCCTCTTCGACGGCAGTGAAAGTCAGTTGCTTGTGTTCTGTCATGGTGCTACCTCCCCCATTCCCGCAGAGAGGAGAGAGGTGGCACCAACAGAGCGGCCAGCATCATTGATCACAGGATCTTGAAATTGCCGCCACCAATGGCGTGATTGACAGCGACGGTCTCAACGGTCGGATCCTGCAGGGCCTGGCCTTTGAACTGCCCGCGGATACCGTCGATCCATGCCTTGGCCCTGGGGGTCAGTTTGAAATCATCATCCATCAGACGACCCCGGGTGATCAGAATTCCAAGATCTGCGCCCTCATATCTGAAGTCGCCCTTGCCGCTGATACGCATGAAGAACGCTTCCTGCTCGCTCTCCGCAGCGTGTGGGTGATAGCTGTAATGATCGTAGCGGATGCTGCCATCCTCGGCCATTTTCCAGACGCCTGACTGCGGGGCGTCGGTCAACAGGTCGATGGATTCATCCGTGTGTTTGATGACAAGCTGGCTCCAGCTGTCAATGCTCTCGGGGTAGGCCCAGCGCGCATTGAGTTCCTCGACGTCAATGTCGAAATCCTCTCCCGAAAATTCCAGGAGATGGAACAGAAACAGGGGAACGTCGGAATGAGCGAATGCTGCGACGTTGGTGAGCGAGCTGGCGCCGGTAACCCGCGGGTTGAGTTCGCCAAGATACACTTCGTTTGAATCCTGATCGATCAGGAAATCCAGTTCAAAATAACCGCGATATCCCTCTTCGCGCAGAGCTTCGCCGTACTTGAACGTATATTCGCGGGCCTTGTCGCGAACTTCCTGGGAGAAGGCACCCGCAAACATCTCATTGCCACACCAGCCGCCCTTGTAGGGTGTCAGCGCCTTGAACCCGACCAGTTCCGTCATCAACGGCCCTACCACGGTTCCGCAACGGGTGGTGCAGGCCTCGATAGCAGAGCCACGGCAGTTGATCCGCTTCATGATTTTGACTTCGGGCTCTGCTTCGATTTCTTCTGCGTACTTGTAGTATTCGTCCTCGTTGGAGACGAAATAGGTGGTGTGACCGGAATCGCCGAAAGCGGACTGTATCACCAGATCGTTGGTGCCCAATGGGGCGCAGACTTCCTGGAGGTGCGCATAGCTGTCCACTTTGGCCAGCACATTGGGCACGCTGGGCACTCCCACCTTGTTGCCAATACGAACGGTTTCAATCTTGTTGTCCATCCGTGACCGCAGCTTTGCCGGTGGGAAAGCGATTTTCAGGCCGAGCTGCTCACAGATTTCTTCGGTGCGCTCATCGAACATGAGAAACGCCACCGTGCCCTTGCCGCCGCGGGACTGCAGATAATCAATAACCTCCTTGTGCTCTAGCAGGTAGTTATTGATGTCCTCAATGCTTTCGAAGTCGCGCGGGAATTTCTCCTTGGGCACGAAAACATTCTTCTGCTTGTCGTCGAAGCAGTTGATGTAGTTGATATGGCGGAAATTGCCCACCCAGTCACCGATGCCCAACAGGTTGAAGTTGGTTGCGGAGATAAAATACACAGGCTCTTTGTTGTTGTGAAAATAACGGCGAATATCGGAAATGCTCTTTAACGTGCTCATTCCTTTCTCTCCTTTTCCTGACCTGTCTTGCCGGCCCTGCGAAGAATTTTCGCGGCTGGCATCAATTGTTGTTTTGTTGGGCACCGGGTTGCCTTCCGCTCCCGGTGAGAGCCAGTTGGCGATTCGCTGACGGACCATATTGAGAAGTTCACGGATCATGCTTTTCTCAACTCCTTCTTCGCCATGCCTGTTTCAGACCAGCGTGCCGCGATCAGGATCCGGCTGGATCGGATCTGACAGGTTTTTCCAGTGGCCCCAGGCTGTCGAGGTACGGAGTCGAACTCTCGGGGTGCCGATACAGCGGGAAGTCGACTTCCCGGTCCCGGAAGCTTTTAAGCGGCTGCCCGAGGCCGCGAAGACCGCGTTCCCTTTCACGACGAACCCGTGTCAGGTCGACCTCAATGGGAACTACCTCGTCTCCGATTCCGGATTGATGAATAACGTCGCCCGAGGGTCCTGCCACAATGGAACGACCGTTGCCCATGGCTCCGGCGCCGTTGAAATCGAACAGAAAGCACTGGTTGATGGCAGCGTTGGTGCGGGCGATCGAGAGTTCGATGTCCCGGTCAATTGTGTCTGTCATGGTCGGGTGCAGGATGACCTCTGCGCCCATGGCAGCCAGGGCCCGGGTAGTTTCGGGAAACCACATGTCATAGCAGATGGAAAGTCCGAACCGACCTACATTCGGAATATCAAACACGCAGAACTCGGTGCCGGCGGCAACGCCTTTCTCATAAGGGCGGAACGGAAACATCTTGCGATAACGGCAGACCACATGCCCTTCGGGATTGATGACACTTGCGGTGTTGTAGATCTTGTCTTCCACACGCTCGAACATGGAGCCAGGTATCAGCCAGATGCCATGTTCCCTGGCGATTTCGCAGAACTTGTTTTCTTTTTCGTTGGGCAGGGGTTCAGCGTGATGGGTGGAAGAACCGGTCACCACCAGCTCGCTGAACATCACCATTTGCACCTGCGGAAAACGGGACATCAGCAGATCAATCCGGTGGCGCATGGTTTCGGTGTTATCACCGTGATGCAGGGCATGCATCTGGACGCCTGCAATCGTAAAGTAGCTCATTACATTCCTCTGTGAAACGGTAAATCAGTTATGGGCGTCTTTCGCCTGGGAGTCTGGAGAGCCAGTCTCATTTTGGACTCGTTGTCATGAAGTGCCCTAGCAATCCTAGGACAAACGCCGGAGCCTGTCTAAGCCTATGCGGCAAATACTCATCGGGGTAATCCGGTATGCTCCTGTTAATCCAGGGTTATAAAAAGAAGTTCAGCACGTCAGATAATACCGGTGCCCGGACAGTAAAACCGTCGCCTGTTGCTGTCGTCGGGACTGGCCGGAAGGGTTGTCTCGGGAGCCTGCTTTTACCGCTGCGGGTCTGGTACACTTTGCGAATTAGCCATTGCCCAACTACAGAACTTCTCCAACGGCATCGGTTTGGCAAACAGGAAACCCTGCAGCCGATGGCAGCCCAACTGGCCGAGAAGCTTACTGGTTTTGCTGTCCTCCACACCTTCGGCCACAGTTTCCAGGTCGAGGGAGCGTGCCAGTTTCAAGGTGCTCTGGACGATTCCCAGGTCATTCTGGCTGGAATTCATCTGACCTATGAAGCATTTATCGACTTTCAACTCGTGGATAGGCAGACGGCTCAGGTAGGCCAGAGACGAGTAACCCGTACCAAAATCATCCAGGGCAACCTTGCAGCCACTGTTGGAAATCCGCAGCAAGGCTCCGATCACTGCTTCCATGTTGAGCATCATCGAGGTTTCCGTTACTTCGAAGATTACCCGATTCACCGGAATCGCGTGTTCCCTGATACCCGCCAGGGCAAACGACACAAACTGACTGTTGGCGAGGTTCTGAACCGACAGGTTTATACTGCAGGTAATGTTCAGGTCCCGTTCCTGCAGCGTTTGCATGGCTTTCCAGGCCTGGTCTACGACGAAGCGCGATAGCAGATCTATCAAGCCGGCATTTTCTGCGATCTCGATTATTTCACTGGCGGGCACCGGCCCGAAACGCGGACTATGCCAGCGCAACAGCATCTCTGCCCCCACCAGTTCCTGACCGGTACTGTTCATCTGTGGCTGCAGGTAAAGCTCCAGTTCGCCGGCCTCGATTGCCAGCGGCAGGGCGGTCACCAGGTCCAGGCGGCGTCGCGCGAAATCGGAGATCTCATTGTCATAGACCAGCACCGGAATCCGGCTTGATTCGCTGCGGTCGCGTGCCGCCGAGGCGTGTTGATAGAGGATTTCCGCGCTTTCGCCATGCTCGGGGGCTATAGCGACGCCACAGTGTAAATTCATGAATACAGGCAGTCTGACGGCATGGACAGAGATTTCATGATTACCCACCACCTGTGCGATAGCGGTCTCCGGTGGACCATCCAGTTGCGTGAGGTCGATCAGGAATGCCGCTGAACCGAACTCGGGAATCGCAATGTAGGCGCGCTGCTGTTTCTCCAGGCAGATGACGCCGCTCAGCCCGGCCAGCGTGTGGTTAAGCTTGTTCATCAGCTGACAGAACATTTCCTCTGCCAGCTTGTGGCCCATACTGGATGCAATGTCCTTGATCTGGGGATAGTGGGTCAGTGCTAGCGCGACCTGCCTGTGCTGCCCCATGATGGCCTTTAACTGCTGATTGAGCAGGGAGGCATTGGGCATTCGGGTTGTCGAATCGTGCATCGCCTGTTCAAGGGACTGCATTTCCAGATCCCGGACCTGTCGTTCGGCCATCTGCTGCTTCCGCAATGCCGCCAGTTTGCGTGACCGTTCGTCCTTGATGCGGTGGGCCAGGGCAAAGGACAGCAGCAGTACCTCTGCCAGCGAGCCGACCTGCAGGGCATGGTTGCTGAAGAAGTTCATCGGCATGAAGTTGAAGACGTTCAGTAAATACACAAAGGCGCCGAGAGCAAAGGCTGTCCATGCCAGTACGAAATATCGGGCTATAACGACGCCGGCTTTCAGGCAGGCCAGGCCAATGGCGATGAGCAGGGCAGCTACAAGAGTGCCCAGCAGGCTGGCAAGCAATACTGCATTGATGGGATCGGCCCAGGTGTAGACAATCAGCAGGCCGGCCAGTACCGCGGCAATCTTCATGCTGCGGTCCCAGCTGGAAGAAATGCTCTCCCACTTCAGAAAGCTGCGTGCAAACATCAAGGCAAACAGGGACACAAGTCCGGTGCTGACAGGCAGGGCATAACGGGTCAGGAATGGCTGCCCGCCCCAAATCCAGGCGCTCCCGAGACCGGAGATACAGAGCATCATCAGGCTGATCGAGCCCATGTACAGCACGTAATAGCCGTAGGCCGAATCCCTGAGGGAAACAAACAGGAACAGGTTATAGATCACCAGCGCGCACAAGGCGCCGAAATAGGCTCCCCAGTAGAGGCTCTCATGCAAAAACTGAAGCAGCAGGTGGTCCTCGCGCCAAAGCTCCACCGGTACCTGCAGTGAGGTTGCTGACCGCGCCCGCAGAAACAGTTCCACCTGCCCGTTCAGCTCAGGCGGTAACGGCAGCGCTACCTGGTAACTGTGGGGCTGTTCACGCTGGTTTTCGCTCTTCAGGCGACTGGTGTGGTAGATCGCTGGCAGTTGCCCGTTGCGCACAATATAGAGATCAACTTCCTCCAGAAGCGGATAAGGAAGTACCAGGTACCACTGGCGGGACAGGGGTTCGGGGATTGTCAGGGATGCCCTTACCCAGACAGACTGGCCGGTGAAGCCCAGGTTGAGTACGCGGTCATCCTGTTTCTTTTGCCAGTTTTCCTGCTGGATTGCCTGAGCCAGGGTTGGCTCATCGCCCAGCAAGTACTCGATGTGACTGTTCAGGCTGTAATTGCCCACGTCTCCCTGAGCCGTCAGCTCCTTGCCACTGACGGTAAGGGACACTAGCAAGGACATCGTCAATAGGACGGCCGTCTGCAGGTTGCATTTCATCGCGCTGCATTCCCGCACATTTCATTCATTCAGGGGCCTGATCAGGCGACCGCTAAAGCCGAGAAACTCCGCTTCCTGGCGAAAGGCGGGAAAGTCGCGTTCCCCGACCTCTGGCCTGCGAAGCTGCACCAGGGCCTCGACCAGACACCCGGGAATGGCCCGGTTGCTCCAGGCCGGCATGCGTGGCCACATCAGGAATTCGTCATGGGAAAGCACCACCTTTTCCACCGCGATCTGCTGTTGCTTCAGGCTTTCCAGAGTAGTGAGGCTGATGCAGGGGTGGGTATCATCTGCAATCAGGGCACCCGGGGCCATGTGTTGCTGGAATTCCAGTACGGCGTCGCCATGAGTGGTCAGGCAGATATAGAGCATTTCGCCCTCCAGATGCGATAAAGAGGAGGTCTGCAATACCGTACCCTGGTCAGTGGCTAACTCCCTGTCTTCCCCGTAGCGGGAATCAAACGCAATCACCCTGTCATACAGGCCGGTAAGATCCTGACAGACTGCGTTGCCGATGCGCCCGGCGCCTCCCAGCACGACAATGCTGGTCTGCTGGCAATACTGGGGACGTTCCAGCATTTTCCGCGCCACATCCCAGATCATGTATCGTGTTCCCAGGCTTCCTTCCACCAGCGGATCGGTAATTTCGATACCCGCTTTCATAACGAAGTTGGGGAGTCGCCCCACCAGGGCGATGCGCTGGACATCCGGGAAGTCCCGTTGCAACTGATTCAGGTAGAAGCGAACTTTTTCGGAATCTTGCTCGAGCTCATCCTCCATGTACTGCGACGCTACCATCAGGCCGCGCATGTCCCCCTGACGAATGAAACCAAGCACCATATTGTGTGGCATACGCTCGGCCATCCAGGGCGTGAAGTAGGACCCGGCCTGTTCCCTGTTACCGTACACGGCAAACAGAAAGCGGGGCTTTACCAGGGCAATAATCGCTGAGCGCAGGAAGGTATTGGCCATAAAAACCCCAACACGGCGGCTTTTTTTCCAGAGTACACGCTTGTTTTTGGCGATCAGTCGTTGCCAGGACGGGCTGTCTTCAAAGAGTTGGTTCAGATTGCTATCAGAAAAGTGAGTGCGGTCGAGCTGCAGGCCAATGTGCGACTTGTCGGTGTGCGTCACCCGCGCCGACACCCGGATATCCGGCCTGTCGCGAAAATCGACGTCAATGACTTCGCCGGGGCGAATGTACACCTGTCTCGGCCTCTTCAGGAGCAGGCCGCTGGCTGACACGTCCAGCGTATTTGTTTCAATGGTGTGACTGGCAAACGTAAGTACTACCGGGACCCTGATCCCGGATCGCAAATGCCGGCGATACTCTCCATGCATTTTTACCATGGCTGACCCTGACTCCCGGGCTGAAATGAAATTTGATTATGGTTTATAGTCTGTACGGTTGTGTCGGTGCTGTCTACGCTGATATCCGCGGCATCTGCGGCGCGAACGGAACTTTTCGGTGTCTCGAAAATAGCGCCGGGCAATCCATAAGGCCCTTTATTAAGCGGCTTCAGCTTTGTTGTTGATACCGGAGTTTGCCGGTTTTGTCAGTCGGTTCCAGAGATTTTGAGTGACAAAGGGTAACAGTTTGGCACCAGGCTCAACTGAATCGGGCGCAAAGCTGAGTCTGCTGCGTGCCTGGAGGCGGCTATCCGGGCCTGCTTGCTCGCCATTATCCGCCGAACTGGCAAAGGTTCTGCATCATTTCCCAAGGGTGTTGGATAAATGCCATTCAGTCCCCAGATAGTGATCAAGTGAATCAGGAGGGGCAATTATGACAGGGTCAGAAAAAGCTGACAAAACAGTGCAGGGGCAAATGCGTCGTGACCGGAAATTTTCTGTGTCCTCAAACCGGGGCAGGGCCAGCCATAAGCTCCGTTATGTGGAGACTGGCGGTGCGGCTGTGGATACGGATGACTGCAGCTTTTGTCAGTCGGTCCCTGAAATTTCCGGGGACAAAGAGTGACGAAATTGCAGCCATTGGGCACGAAGCTGAACATCCGGGGATTTTCGCAGTCGTCCTGGTAATGCTCCCGGGCCGATGACGGCTCAAGGCGGGTAACAGAGCTCTTTCCGAGGCCAGGCCTAATGGTTACGGTCACGGGGAGCAGTGTCCGTGACTATTCAGGTATGGTTGCTGTGCTTCAACATCTCTCCGAAGTCCTGTTTCCGCTACTTTCGCTGATCGTACTCGGGGCGCTTCTTGGCCGTAACACCGATTTTTTCGATGGCAGGGCGCTGTCGGGCCTGGTGACTGCGGTTGGCATTCCTGCGCTTTTGCTCCATTCCGTGCTGAATATGGATATGGACATCGCGGGAATGGGTGCCCTTATAGGTATTACCCTGGTCTGGTTAGTGGTGATGTCAGCCGCTACGGCCTTGCTGCTGCTGATGACCGGTATCCCTGTCAGGCCTTATCTGCCCGCGTTGGTCCACCCCAATACCGGAAATATGGGAATTCCGGTGTGCTTTGCATTATTTGGCCCCCAGTCGCTTGGCCTGGCAGTGGTGATTTCATCAGTGATTCAGGTCAGCCACTTCACGCTTGGCATCGGTTGCCTTTCTGGTCGTTTTTCCGTGCGCTCAATGCTCGAAAACGGCCCTGTGCTGGCGCTGATTGCCGGGGCGACGCTGCTGGCAACCGGCATTCAATTGCCGGAACCGGCGATGACGACTCTGGACATGCTTGGCTCCATCACCGTCCCGGTGATGCTGATGTTACTGGGTAACTCCATTGCCAGTCTGAAACTGTCGGGTATGAAGGATATACTGAGGTCTGTGGGCTTCAGCCTGTACCGGCCACTGGCAGGTCTTGCGCTGGCCTGGCTGCTGTTGCTGTTCTGGCCCCTGAATGCGCTGGAGGCGCAGGTATTTCTGATTCAGTGTGCCATGCCGGTGGCGGTCATGAGTTACGTGCTGGCGGTACGGTACCAGGGCCCGTCGCAGGAGATAGCGCTGACCATTCCACTGTCCCTGACCGTTTCGTTAGCTGTGGTGGTGGTTTTTGCCGTGTTCTGACGGGCGTCACCACTGAACTTGGCGGAGTGATTCTGGAAATACTATGGCAAAGCCCACCGAAGCCCGACAAAGAGAGATACTCCGGCGGCTGGAAAAATTCAGCCGTTTTACCGACAGCAGCATTGGATTACCCTTCACGAAATTCAGTATTGGCGTCGAGGCCATCATTGGCCTGATCCCGGTAATTGGCGACATGGCGGGCCTGATAATGTCCGGCTATGTGCTTGTTGAGGCCCAGCGGGCCGGTGCGACCAGGGAGGTAAAACTGCGTATGCTGAGAAATATGGGCATCGATTTTGTTGGTGGCCTGATGCCGGTGTTCGGCGATGCCTTCGATGCGGTTTTCAAGGCCAACACCCGCAATACCCGGTTGCTGAGAGAATATCTGGAAGAACAGCTCGCGGTAGCGCCACCAGCGCCACAGTTTCCCTGGCGAGCCCTGATTGGGCTGACCCTTGCCGTTGCGGTCGTTACCGGTGGCTTGATGCTGATCCTGTAGGTTCTGGAGTTCGCGATGAGTAACGACTGGCTTTTGATACTGGCCGACTCCCTGCTGATTGTTCATACGCTGCTCGTCGCCTTTGTGATTCTGGGGCTGATGGCGGTTTATGCCGGGCATTTCCGCAGGTGGAGCTGGGTGCGCAATTTCTGGTTCAGGCTCAGCCACCTGACGGTTATTGCCATCGTGGTCCTGCAGTCATGGTTTGGCCGGATTTGTCCGCTGACGGAATGGGAAATGGCACTGCGTGAGAAGGCCGGCGATTCCGGCTACGACGGATCCTTCATCCAGCACTGGCTTCAGTCCATCCTCTACTACAGTGCTCCGGAGTGGGTGTTTATCCTCGGCTATACGGTGTTCGGGCTTCTGGTTCTGGCGAGCTGGTTTCTGGTTCCCCCCAAACGGATCGGCTGCCGCGCAGCAGCCACGGGGATCCGGGATGGCCAATAGCTGTGGAATTGTCAGCAACCTGACGATTTGCTATCTGTTCCCTGCTTTGCTGCTTCCCCCTGCTTCCTGACCTCAAAATTCTCGAGCTCAACGTTGATGGCGTTTGTCGAAATAACAATCTCGTAGAGTGAATACAGCAGCGAAATCGACAGCAGAATAAGGCTGATTCCGAACGCGATGGCACCTGCGAGCTCAATGCCCAGAAACAGTACGAACATGGACACGGTACAGACGAAAAAACTCAGTACACCGTAGGTCTGCATGCGTTTGGTCAGCAGAATGCGTTTGCGCAGCATGCTGATCTGCCTGGCAATCAGGGCATGATCCTCCTCTGAGTCCATCTGTCTGAGCTGGCGGATAAGCTGGGCCAGCACGAGAAAGCGATTGGTGTAGGCCAGCAGCAGCAATGAAATGGCCGGAAATAACAGGGCAGGGGTGGTGAGTGTCAAGGTTTGCTCCTTGGTTTGCGCGGGCGGTTAAGTTGTGGACGCTGGAGAATCAGGCTTTCGGGCATGCGATCTCCAATATAACAGGCTTGCGGTATCTGCTCTGACGTTTCTGGTTCTGCCGGTGTCGTATTGGTTCATTCAGGTAACCCCAAACAGGGCCACATTAGAGCTATCAACAGCCCGATAAGGGGGAGATAGCAATGGCCGTTAAATTTGAACATGCACTGATGGATTACCCGCGGCAACGGGCGGGTGCCGCGCGTCAGCCGGTCAGCGTCGACCAGTCTGACCGACGCGTTCCCGTTAACCTGCGCCAGTCCGGCCCTACGCCGGTGGAAATGCTGATTTCCACCCGCGTGCGCAAGTCGCCTTATTGGCACCTCGCCTACGAGGCCGGCTGCTGGCGGGCAACGGTTTACAACCGCATGTACCACCCAAGGGGCTACATCCGTCCGGAAGAAGGTGGCGCCATGCTGGAGTACGAGTCACTGATTCACGACGTCACCATGTGGAACGTGGCCGTGGAACGCCAGATCCAGGTCAAGGGTCCGGACGCGGAACGATTTGTGAACTACGTGATCACCCGGGATGCTACCAGAATCAAGCCAATGCATGGCAAGTACGTCATTCTGTGTAATGAGGAGGGCGGCATCATAAATGACCCGGTGCTGCTGCGAATTGCCGAGGACGAATTCTGGTTTTCCCTCTCCGACAGTGATCTGGAACTGTGGATGCGGGGGGTGAACCTCGGCATGGGCTTTGACGTTACGATCGCGGAAATCGATGTGGCGCCGGTGCAGATCCAGGGGCCGAAGTCGGAAGCGATGATGGCGGATCTGTTCGGTGAGGGAGTGAGAGACATTCCCTACTACGGGCTGATGGAAGGCCAGGTGGCCGGTCACGACGTGATCATTTCCCAGACCGGTTTTACCGGTGAAAAGGGCTACGAGATCTACCTCAAGGACGCCACCAGGTACGCTGAGGATCTCTGGTACACCGTGCTTGCTGCCGGTGAACCCCATAATCTGAGGGTGATTGCCCCGGCGCACCACCGTCGCATTGCCGCCGGCATTCTTTCCTGGGGCCAGGATGTGGACCAGGAAACCCTGCCTTTCCAGTGCGCCCTGGCATATCAGGTCCCGCGTAACAAGGAGGCGGACTACATCGGCAAGCAGAAGCTTGAGAAGGTTCGCGAGCAGATTGATGCCGGTCAGCCGCCCTTCAGTCACATCATGGTGGGCATCCGTTTCGGTGGCGGCCAGGTCACTGACTATGCTAATGATTTCTGGTTGATCAGCGGGCCTGACGGCGGTGATCCCGTAGGCTATGTGACTTCGCCCTGGTACTCGCCGGAACTGGAAACCAACATCGCCCTGGCTTATGTACCCCATGACTGGCGCGCTGTCGGCACGCACCTGACGGTCCACCTGCCGGTAGAGTATGCCGCAGCGGGCGGCGCCACAGCTGTGGCAGGCGAGGTGGTGGAAGTACCCTTCCGGCCGTCGGTAAACCCCAATGCCCGCGAGCGGGCCAAGGCGAAGGGAATCGACTTCGCCGACTAGCAGCCTGGTGGGCGCCCGGGCAACACCCCACAGCCGTGCGCCCAGACGACCCGGATACCCCTCACCGGGGTATCCACCTGTTTCCATTCGGTGGGCTGCGGCAGACCGCACAATGGATTCAGGAGCACAGTGGGTCCCCCGGGGACCAGAGAGGTCAGTTCCATGAGTCTTCAGTACAGCAAGCTGACACCGGTAACGCCACCCGCGGTAGAGTTTCCGCCGCCGGGCACCCCGGACATCGAGATCGCCCGCTCGGTCCAGCCCCAGTCCATCCTGCTGCTGGCCCAGCAGCGATTTGGCTTGCCAGCGGAGAGTCTGGTGCCTTTTGGCCACTACAAGGCCAAGCTGGATATGGCTTACGTTGATACCTCCGCTACCGCGCCCCGGGGCAGGCTGGTACTGGTAACGGCTATTACGCCGACACCGGCGGGGGAGGGCAAAACCACCACCAGCGTTGGCCTGAACGATGGTTTCAACCGCCTGGGCGTGCGTTCTTCGGTGTGTCTGCGTGAGCCCTCGCTGGGCCCCTGTTTTGGCATGAAGGGCGGGGCAGCCGGCGGTGGCCGGTCCCAGGTCATTCCGATGGAAGACATCAACCTGCATTTCAACGGTGACTTTCACGCCATTACCACCGCCCACAATCTGCTGGCATCGCTGATCGACAACCACATTCACTGGGGCAATGAATCCGGGCTCGATCCGCGCCATGTAAGCTGGCGAAGGGTTCTGGACATCACCGATCGCTCACTGCGCAACATCGTGTGCGGTCTGGGCGGTGCGGCTCACGGTGTGCCCCGGGAAACCGGGTTTGATATCACCGTGTCGTCCGAGATCATGGCGATCCTGTGTCTTGCGGATGGCCGTGAAGATCTGAAACAGCGTCTGGGCAATATCATCGTTGGCCGGCGTTCGGACATGACTCCGGTTACCGTTCGGGATCTGGGCATGGAGGGCTCACTGACGGTCCTGTTAAAAGAAGCGCTGCAGCCAAATCTGGTGCAGAGTCTGGAGCACAATCCGGTGTTTATTCACGGCGGGCCCTTTGCCAACATTGCCCATGGCTGCAATTCTGTCACCGCCACCCGCGCCGCCCTGGCCCTGAATGATGTGGTAGTGACCGAGGCCGGGTTCGGCGCTGACCTGGGCGCGGAAAAGTTCATTAATATCAAGTGCCGGCACACCGGCCTGCGGCCCGATGCCGCTGTGGTGGTCTGCACCATCCGGGCATTGAAAATGCAGGGTGGGGTTCCGCGCAGCCGGCTGGGCATGCCCGACCTCATCGCCCTGAGGGAGGGCGCTGCCAATCTGGAGCGACACATTCGCAATCTGCAGCAGTTCGGCCTGACGCCGGTGGTCTGCATCAACCGTTTCCCGGATGACACCGGGGAGGAAATGGCGCTGGTCGAGTCCATCAGTGACGCTCTGGGCGTAAGGGCCGTGGCCGCCGACCATTGGGCAACCGGCGGTGAGGGCGCGACCGAACTGGCCCAGGCGGTGCTCGACCAGATGGCCGAAGGCACGCCGGAGGTCAAGTTTCTTTATGAAGACAGTCTGCCACTGGCGGACAAGATCCGCACGATCGCTACCCGGATATATCATGCCGGCGGTGTCGAGTTTACCACCGCGGCGAGGCGACAATTAGAGGAATACCAGAGCCTGGGATTCGGCCACCTGCCGGTCTGTATCGCTAAAACGCAATACAGTTTTTCCGCGGACTCGTCGATAAAGGGCGCGCCCTCCGGACATATGCTGCCGGTGCGGGAAGTGCGCCTGGCCGCCGGGGCGGGCTTCGTGGTGGCGGTGTGTGGCGATATCATGACCATGCCGGGCCTGCCGCGGCGACCCGCTGCGCTGGATATCGCGCTGGATGAAAATGGCCTGGTGGTGGGCTTAACCTGAGATGATGTCCTCGCGTTCACGCCTACCTTCATGCCGGCTTTCAAAAGTGCCGTAGGTCGGCTCGGCTTGCGCACGCCTGAGCGCCTGCAGGGAAGTAGAGGGCAGGCTCGCCATGGCAGCGCCAAGAGCACTGTCGGCTGGCCCGTGGCTCTGTGGGTAAACCTCCATGCGCTCGTATTTGGGCGCGCGCCCCATGATTTTACGGTAGCAACGGCTGAAGTGGGTGGCCGAGACAAACCCGCATACGGATGCAATTTCCACGATTGAGCCGGAGGTCTGCTTCAGCAACCGGCGCGCCCGGTTAAGGCGCACCCGCAGGTAATAACGTGAGGGTGTGCAGCCCATGTGTTTCAGGAACAGGCGCTCCAGTTGCCGCCGCGATATGCTGGCCAGCATCGCCAGTTCCCCGAGTTCTATCGGTTCTTCGATGTTTGCTTCCATCAGTTGGGCTGCCTCGGCCAGCTTCGGTTGCGCAAATACCAGCCCGGGATGCATGGGCATGGGTTGCTGCTCACTTTCTTCCCGGACCCGGTCACAGACAAACATGTGTGATACCGCATTGCTGAGTTCCCGGCCGTGGCGCCGTGCCAGAAAGCTGAGCATCATGTGCATTGGCACGGTACCGCCGGTACAGGTCATACGCTCCTGTTCAACGGTGAACAGCCGATTATTGGTCTGGACTCGGGGAAACCCTTCCTGAATGGCTTCAAGGCACTCCCAGTGTGCACTGCAGGGGTGGCCATCAAGCAAGCCGGCACTGGCGAGCACGTAGGGTCCGGTGCATACTGCCGCGAGCAGGGTATGGCGCCGCCCCATCTGCTTCAGCCAGTTGACTTCCCGACGGGAGAAACTGCGGGTGAAATCGATACCGGCAACCACGATGACCATGTCAAAATAATGATTTTCGAGACAGGATGCGTCCGGCAGCATGGTGATGCCGTCGCTGGCGCGGGCTGGCTGCCCCTCGGCGGTCAGCATTTGCCAGGAATAAAGCTCGGTACCTGCCAGTTGATTCGCCATTCGCAGCGGCTCGACCGCCGTTGCCAGAGCAATCAGGGTAAAGTTTTCGATCAGCAGGAAGCCGACCCGGTAGGGTTCACCGGCGAGCCTGTTGAGGCTTGAGCCTGTGTGGATAGTCATGCAACCCCCTCGCCCCGCCAGGGGCTGTAGCTGCAGTCAATAACCGGAAAACCGTTCTGGCTGCCTCATAGTCAACACTAGTTGGTGCACTTTGATAGTGCAAGACTTGGACCCTGCAATAAACCATCAGTTCCGGTCCGGTTTCAGTCTAAGGCGACTGCGGAAATGCGCATGGTCCAGATGCGACATCCGGCGCCCCGATCTGGTCCCCATGCGACGATACCGGCTTTCAATCGGTTCGAGTTGTTCCAGGCCGTGGAAAACCGCAAGCACTGTTGGCTGGTACACCGTCGAGAGCGTCTCAGGACCTGACCCGCTCGTTGTCCGGATCATAAAGCGCCCGGTATCCCACCGACTCGATACGGATGGGGTAATGCTCCTGAAAGTATTCCAGGACCAGCTCGCGACCTTCCCGTGCATACTCCGCGGGAATGTAACCCAGCAGGATCATCCGGCCCACTGAAGGTCCCCAGGCCGCACTGGTGTTGTAGGAGCGGCGGCCATGGCTGTCTACCAGCACGGCGCCGGTTTGCGGATCAAGAATGGGCCACTGGCCTACCGGATACCGCAGCAGGCCGTTGGCGTCGGTGTTTGCGGTCATGGTCATGGTGCACAGGTAGGCCGACTGCTGCTGCCATTCCCGCTGTTCCAGGTAAGCCGCCTTGCCGTGGAAATCGGCATCTTTTACTTTGGGACGTTGCAGGCCGGCTTCGTAGAGGTTGTACTCGGTTTCCAGATCGACGTTCTGCAGCCGCAGGCTCTTCTCCAGGCGCCGGGTGTTGGCGTAGGTTTCGATGCCGACCGGGGTAACACCGGCGTGGTATAACAGGTCCCAGATTTTCAGGCCGTAGCTGAACGGGAAGTAAAGCTCCCAGCCCTGTTCGCCGACGTAGGAAATCCGGAAGGCCCAGACCGGAACACCCCGAACGTTCAGCTCCCGTGACGTGGCAAAGGGGAAATTTTCCGCTGACAACTCATCGGGGTCAGTGACAAACTGTGCCAGGGTTTCCCGCGCCTTTGGTCCCCAGAGTCCCAGGGTAGCCAGTTCGTCAGTGCGGTCCCGCACCTGGATATTGTCGAGCTCTTGCTCCCGGGCCATCCGGGTGATCCAGCAATAGTCCCGGTGACCGGTGTCGCCGCCGCAGACTACCCGGTAGTCGTTATTGCCCCGGCGGATGATGGTAAGGTCTGAGCGGATACCGCCACGGGCATCAAGGAAGTGGGTGTATACGCCTTTGCCCTCGGCAATGGTTCCGCCCACCTTGGCGACGGACAGGTACTCCAGGAGTGCTTCGGCGTCGCCACCCGATATATCAAAAATGGCGAAGTGGGACAGGTTGATCATGCCCACGGATTCGCTCATCTCCAGTTGTTCGGCGTTGGAAACTTCCCAGAAGTGTCGCGCGTCCCACTCGTGTTCCCGCACCGGGATACGGTCGCGGTATTTTGCCAGCAATGTCGGCTCGTTCGCGGCGTAGCCGTGGGCCCGTTCCCAACCGGCGGCTTCCATGAAGTAGGCGCCCAGTTGTACCTCCCGCAGATAGAACGGGCTGGCTCTCATTCTGCGCCCGGTCATATAGGGCTCGCGGGGATGAACGGCAGGGGTATAGATTTTTTTGGCAGTTTCGTAGCAGCGGCTGTACACATAATCCGCGGTTTTCTGCAGCGGGTAGTGACGGGCAATATCAATGCTGTGGGGATCCATCTCCGGCGAACCGTGAGTCATCCAGTCCGCCAGTACCTTGCCCGCGCCCGGGCCATCCTTGACCCAGACCGCCTCGCAGAACCACAGATTGCGCACTTCCGGAGATTCCCCCAGCAGGGAACCGCCATCGGGCGTGACCGACAGCAGGCCATTGAACGAGTGTCTTTCCTCCCACCCCAGTTCGCCCAGAATCGGGGTCATTTCGATGGCTTTCTCGTAAGCGTCCATGACCTGGTCCAGGGACAGATCCCGCATCGACGGCGACATTCTTGCCTCGCCCGGCTCGGCAATTGCTTCGGGAGACACCAGGCGGGGGTTGTCCGGCTCGTAGTAACCCCACTCAATACGACCGCCCTCGGTGGTGGTGGGGTCGCCGGTGTCCCGGACATAGGCCGAGTTGCCCTGATCCCGGAACAGCGGGTAGACGATCTGCTTACCGGTGCCCGCCAGCTCGTCATAGGGACCAAAGAACAGCAGCGGGTGTTCCAGTGGCATCAGCGGCAGGGGTGAGTTGGCAGTATTGGCTATCAACGGCCCCCAGATGCCCATGGACAGCACCACATACTCGGTTTCAATATAACCTTTGTGGGTTTCAACCCCTCGAACCTGGCCGTCCTGAACGTCAATACGGATGGCCGGCGTGTAGGCAAAGGCCTGGAGCTTGCCGGTGGCTACTGCTTCTTCCACCAGGTCGCCCGCCACACTCTGGGAACGGGGCACTACCAGTCCGGCGTCCGGATCCCACATGGCGCCCTGGATCCGGTTTTCGTCCAGCAGCGGAAACAGCTCTTTCGCCTGCTTTGGCGAGATCATGCTGACATTGGTGCCGAAGGCCTTGCCTGAGCCTACCTTGCGGCGGAGTTCGTTCATGCGTTCGTCGTCATCGACGCGGGCCACCTCCATGCCACCGCACTTCACATAGTTGCCACGCTTCTGGTAAAACGCCTGGCTGTAACTGGTGGTGTAGATGTTCAGTTTGTCGTGGGAGGTGGTGAAGCAGAAATCCGAGGCATGAGAGGTAGAACTGATATCAGAGGGGATCGCGGATTTTTCCAGCCCCACGATATTATCCCAGCCCTGCTCAATCAGGTGGTGGGCCACCGACGAGCCAACGATACCGCCCTGACCGATGATGACGACTTTTGCACGTTTCGGTAGCTGTGCCATGCTGCTTTCCCCTTTATCCCCAACAACCCACAGTGGTGCCACGACACTTCGGGCGCCTTGGTTAAATGTGGCTCTGATCAGTCGGGGGCGGCCAATTCAATACGACACGCAGGTGTCCAAAAGCGGCAGGGCGGCCAGCAGGCCGCGGGAGTCGTCAGGCGACCCAGAGTCTCATCCGGAATCTGTTCTTGCGCCAGAGCAAAGCCAGCCACAGGGCGTGGGCGTTGATCATGGCTGCCAGTATCCATTCCAAAGCATCGTCTTTACGGCTGTAGAACTCTGGCGCGACACCATTGAGTATCACTGACAGGATCCCCACACCCAGAGTGGCCAGGCACAGGTTCATCAGTTTTCTGCCGGTGTGCGTCCATTGGGGGTGGCCCTGCAGGCCAGCACTGATCAGTAACTGGCAGATATAGCTGAGCGAGAAATACAGCACCACGCCAATCCTGCGGATCAGATTGAAGCCATCGCCGGCATGCCCCAGCGCGAGCGTGTAAGCCGCCAGCGAGAAACTGGCCACCAGCCCGAGCCACGGAATCCAGGCAACACCTCTGGTATGAATGCCAAGTTGTCGCAGCCAGCGCCCATTCAGCCACCAGAACAGCATGCCCAACAGCGCCGCGGGGAGCATGGTGCCCTTGAAAATGAAATAGGAGGTGCCGTGGCGGCCGGTGCGGCTGATACTTGTGCAGCTGTCCCAGTAGGGCACACAGAGCTGCACGTAACCTTCCAGCACCGACACCGCGAAGGTAAGGTGAATGGTAAGCAACGGGATAAGGCCGGCGGCAAGCGCAAGCCACCAGAGGTGGACGGAACGATGATCTGTCATGATCGAAGACTCTCTGAACCCTGTACTCTCAGGGATGATAGTCGCTAAATCTAAAACCTGCAGACTATAACCCGCACGGCCAGGCTGGCAACCGATGCCAGCCGACAGGCAGGGTGTTAAGCTGTCGGCTCGAGGAATTGCCGAATATACTGAGCTGAGAAGGGGCTTGATGAAAATGACGTCTGTTGCATTGCTTGATGGTGGCCTGGGCCAGGAAATTTACCGCCGGGCGCCGGATGTCAGTTCGGCGCTCTGGTCCGTGGCGGTGATGCTTGAGCGGCCGGATATTGTGACCGCAGTGCACAGGGATTTCATTCTGGCGGGCGCGAAAACCCTGACTCTGAATACCTACCCGGCAACGCCCACCCGCCTGAAACGACTCGGGGTTCATGAGCAGATGGCGACCATCCATCAGCAAGCATTCC
This sequence comes from Marinobacter sp., assembly GCF_035268745.1. Lineage (GTDB taxonomy): Bacteria > Pseudomonadota > Gammaproteobacteria > Pseudomonadales > Oleiphilaceae > Marinobacter. Next base: position 33,733 of record NZ_DATFKH010000004.1, on the reverse strand, counting down.
AGGCGCTGCAGGATGCGATTGATGAAACCGGCGCTGAGTTGGACATTGCCGGTTGTCTGCCACCCCTGTTTGCCAGCTATCAGGGCCAGCCGGCCCGCACGTTTGCAGACCTGCAGGATGAGTACAACACGCTGGTCCGGTTGCAGGAACGTGGCGACGTTATTCTGATTGAAACCATGACCAATACTCTGGAGGCAAGGGCCGCCTGTGCGGCTGCCCGTGAGCTGGGTAAACCCTTTGGCGTGTCGTTCCGCGTGGAGGTGAATGGCGATCTGAAATCGGGCGAAACCCTGACCGAAGCTGTGGCCGCAGTCGCGGAGTATGCGCCAACAGCGGTCATGCTGAACTGCTGTGACCCGGAAATTCTGACCGCTGCCATGCCGCAGCTGGTTAGCATGTATCCATTGGTCGGCGGCTACGCCAATGCGTTCGAGTCGGTCGAGGAAATGGCACGGGGTGGTCTGGCGGACGCGCTGGAAGCGCGGGAGGATGTCTCGCCGCAGATCTATACCGGGGTGGTGCGGCAGTGGCTGACAGCTGGCGCCCGCATTGTCGGCGGATGTTGTGAAATCACGCCAGCGCACATCCGGCATCTTGCCGACGGTCTGGCGAAGGACTTTGAGCTGATCCGGTTTTCCCAGCTAACCCGACCCTGAGGCACTGTCCTGTGTCACTAAAGCAGAAAGTTGTTCTGGTTACCGGTCCCGATCGTTACTTCCGCGCTGCGGTCCTTAAGGGCAACCCCGGACAGCTTCAGCCGGGCCGCCTCCTGTATCAGGTATAACAGCCGCTGGCTGGCCTGGCCAGATGAAAGGCCGGCCGGGCGAATGTTGGAGATGCAGTTGCGGCGGGCGTCAGGAAGACCGGGCTCGGGGCCGTAAGTCAGGTAGATGCCCAGGCTGTCGGGGGAGCTGAGGCCGGGGCGTTCACCGATAAACACCACCACCTGGCGGGCCCCCAGCAGGTGACCCACCTCATCGCCGATGGCCACGCGGCCCTGCTCGACCAGGATCGGTGGCGCCATACGCAGTTCCGGGCACTGCGCTGCCAGATCGCTGAGGAAGTGTTCGATAACTGGCACTGCATTTTGCTGCACGGCCCGGGATGACAGACCATCCGCGATGACCAGGGCGAGGTCAGGCGGTTCCTTCACTGCCTGCTGCAGGCTCTGGAGGCCGGCTACTGACGCTTGCGAAAGACTGCGCCCCAGATCCGGGCGTTGCAGATAGGTCACTCGATCCGGGGCCTGGCTATGCAGGCGCAGGGCATTACCAAGTGCGGCAATAGCGGGAACTTCTGCCAGCAGGCGCAGCAGGGCTGCGATGTCCAGCGGGAAGTGAACCGCATCCTGGGCCTGGGCGTGGGCCAGCTGGAAAGCCAGCAATTCGGCGGTGGACAGGCTGACACCGGCACGCCCCAGGCCGATGCGAGCGTCCGTATACTGCCGCAGGCGGCGCCAGGGATTGTGGGTGACCACCGGCAACTCTGCTTCAGTCATGGCCCTGGCCTCCTGTTGGGCCGCCAAGGCTGTGGCGGAAGGCGGCCGGTATGTCCGGGTTCAGCTCGACCCGGTCTGAATTCCGGAAGATGTTCATGGTTTCCAGCCACTGTTCAAATTCCGGCGCGGGTTTCAGTCCCAGCACACGGCGGGCGTAAAGAGCATCATGGAAGGAGGTGGACTGGTAGTTCAGCATAATGTCGTCAGACCCCGGTACGCCCATAATGAAGGTGCAGCCGGCCACCCCCAGCAGGGTAAGCAGATTGTCCATGTCGTTCTGGTCGGCTTCGGCATGGTTGGTGTAACAGATGTCACAGCCCATGGGCACGCCCAGTAATTTGCCACAGAAGTGGTCTTCCAGCCCGGCGCGGATAATCTCCTTGCCGTCGAACAGGTACTCCGGCCCGATAAAACCCACCACCGTGTTGACCAGTAATGGCTCGAAATGCCTGGCCACGGCATAGGCGCGTGCTTCGCAGGTCTGCTGGTCCAGGCCCTGGTGGGCGTTCGCCGAGAGCGAGCTGCCCTGGCCGGTTTCAAAGTACATTACATTCTGGCCCAGGCTGCCGCGTTTGAGCGAGCGGGCGGCGTCCCGGGCTTCCCGCAGGTTGGCCAGGTTGAACCCGAACCCCCGGTTGGTGGCCTCGGTGCCGCCAATCGACTGGAATACCAGATCAACCGGCGCGCCCTGTTCGATGGCTTCCAGGGTATTGGTGACATGGGTGAGCACACAGGACTGGGTGGGAATGTTATAGCGCTGGATGACCGAATCCATCATCACCATGAGCTTTTTAGCCTGGGTCACGTTATCGGACGCGGGGTTGATACCGATCACGGCGTCTCCGCTGCCATACAGCAGACCATCGAGGATACTCGCGGCTATACCGGCCATGTCGTCGGTGGGGTGGTTGGGCTGAAGCCTGGTCGACAGGCGTCCGGGCAGGCCGATGGTGTTGCGGAACGCGGTGGTGATCCGGCATTTGCTGGCGACCAGAATCAGATCCTGATTGCGCATCAGCTTGCTGACGGCTGCCACCATTTCCGGTGTCAGCCCCGGCCGGATCCGGGCCAGAACTCCGGGGGTGGCGATATCACTCAGCAGCCAGTTGCGGAAATCACCCACGGTCAGGTGTGATACCGGTTCAAAGGCGGCGGCATTGTGGGTGTCCAGGATCAGGCGGGTGATCTCGTCGTCTTCATAGGGGATCAGCGCTTCGTTCAGGAAAGTGCGCAAGGGCAGTTCCGCCAGGCACATCTGCGCCACTACCCGTTGTTCGGCAGATTCGGCGATCACACCTGCCAGGCGGTCACCGGAGCGCGCCGGGGTGGCCCTGGCCATCAGGTCGGCCAGGCTTCGGAAATGCCAGATCCGGGTGCCCAGGGTGAAACTGTATTTGCCGCTCATGTGTTTTCCAACTCCCCAGGGAGGTCAGTGATGGTGACCTGTACGGTCAGCGTTGAGAAACAAGAAAGCAAAATGCAGGCCATAAACCACGGCAATGGTGATTCTCTGGTGGGCAGTAAGGATGCGCATGAAAGGCAGCTTCAAAACACACGGCTGTATAGGCGGGCTGCGCCAGAGCGGCTACTTCCTGAAGAAGACCATGAATGCGCCAGCGCATGCGGCCGCCGCGCCAGCGATCAGGTACCACATGGTCTCATCGGTAAACCGGCCGGTCAGAGACTCGGTAATCTGGCCGCCCAGAGATTGTGAAGACTGGTAGCCGAAGTAGAGCAAAACTGCGCCAATGACCAGCAGAACAACGCCAATAAGTCTACTATTTCCCATGGTTCCCTCATTGTCAAAAAGGTTGGACGTTTATGTCTGAAGATCCCCTGAAAGCCCTCTCCGACATGGCCAGCGAGGCCCATGCCCGCATTCAGGCGAGCCACCAACACATTAACCCGGTATTAGAAGTGCGCCGCGGTATGCGGGATACAGGTATACCCGCGGATGTAATGACCATCGACTGCCTGCGCACCCGCCGCCGTATCACGCTGATTCTCCACGATGAGCAGCCGGGAGTGTTACTCTATCAGTTTATTACGATGGAACAGGAAGTGGGCAACGAATTCCAGAGTATGGCGCTGTCGCAAGTGGATGCTCAGAAGCTGTTTCAGTGGATTGAGGGATACTTCGGCTGAAGGCTGGGATGGTGGAGGGCGGATGCAACTATGAAGTTTCCTACGGCGACCGTTATTCTGGTTTCAGCTGCTTTGCTATTTGTTCTCTGGAGCCAGATGCGTGAGCAGCCCGCACCACTGGATGTCGACCGCATTGCCAACATCGCTGCGAAACCTGTTGAGCGCGGCAGGATCGTGGACTGGGCAGTGGCACAGGTGCCCAGGCTCTGTGAAGAGGCGACAGGAGGGGCAGCAGGAAACGATGAATACGAGGACTGCCTTAAAGCCAGCAAATCCAGAAGCTCCATCTGTCGTCGTGCGATGGCAGACCAGTTTCCCGACATGATCGGGTCCGAACAAGGCTTTCGAAATCTTTCCGTCACCATGATGGATTGTCTGGTGCTGCAGTCCCGGCTGCTGGGCAACTGAGGCCAGTTAACGGTGTAACGGGGTCTGGAGAGGCTGCCGCAGCGGCAGAGGTTCATCAACCTGCATTCAGCGACAATGAGTAAGTGTTATGTTTGTCTTTTCCAATCCCATGGGTTCCGGTCGGCTCTGGTTTGACAACCTGACCACGTCCGACGGTATGCCGGTGGCATACGATCCCCAGGCCCGGGCCTTTGTTCCGATGCCGCCTTTCTGCGCCAACCGGGAACGGATCGGTTGCAACTGGATAGCGCCCGCAGAAGGACAGTTATGCCGTTCCTGTGTCATGACCGCGATGGCCCCGGACCCGGGTATCGAAAATGCCATTCCCAACTGGGCGAAAACCGAAGCTGCCAAACGCTGGGTGCTGGATAACCTGGGCCGCTGGCACTGGTTCCGTCCGGAAGACCCCGGTACCCGTCCGGTTTTCTACATGCTCGCCGAGGGCCTGATGCCGGTTCAGATGGGTCATGGTAATGGCGTGGTGACCATCAGTGTGGCCGAAGCCGATCCGCTGATCAGTACTTCCCGTCGCCGGGCCCTGGACGAGCCATACCGCACCATGATTGGCCATATGCGGCATGAAATTTCCCATATGCTGTGGTGGCGCCTGAGCCTGCGCGAGGATTTTCTCAGTGAGTTCCGGGTCAGGTTCGGGGACGAGCGGACTGATTATTCTGCATCGCTGCAACGGCATTATAGCAGCGGCCCGCCAGCCGAATGGCGTCAGCGCTATCTGACCAGCTACGCGTCAGCACATCCCCATGAGGACTGGGCCGAAACGGCCGCGCATCTGCTTCACCTCACCGATATCGCCGACAGCGCCGTGGCATCCGGAATCGGATCGCCGGAACTGCCGGATTACAAATGGGACCCCTATACCGAAACGGATTCAGACCGGCTGATCCAGATTGCCTCCCAACTGACGGTGCGGATCAACCACATAAACCGCTCAATGGGGTTGTCTGACCTGTATCCGTTTATACTTTCCCCGGTCGCCCGGGAAAAACTCGTGTTTGTGCACAGCTGGCTCAGGCGCGGTGCCCAGGGCTGGTAGGGTACCCCAGGACCCAGGGTTTGGGCCCGGTTTGCCGACGGCTCAATGCCTTCCGTCTGCGATCCGGCTGAGCCACTCCACCCCGAACCGCACGCCATAGCCCTGAAGGTCTGTCGGTATCTGCGCCAGCCCGCCCTTGTGGGTGCCGGACGATGCCATGTTAACGTGCATGCCCAGCATGCCACCACCGGTCTTGAGATTACTGCCACCGGTATCGAAACAGATACCTTTACCGACCAGCGCCTGAGCCATAGCGCTTGCTGAATCCGGGGTGCTCAGCAGGGAGATCACGTTGATCCCTGTTACTCGTTCGGTGAGCAGCGGAGTGACCAGCTTGCGGGCAGAGCGAGAGTCTTGAAGCTGCTGGTATCGTCGGCTAGAAAACCCACCACGATCCGGTGCCCCTGAGGACCGGAAGTCACGACGGGGTTGGCGGTCTCGTCATGGCCAGCAAGCCTGGCTGCCAGGAAAGCACCCCAGGGGCTGCCAGCCAATGGGCCGGCCAACAGATTTTTGCGTTCTGACCGGGGAATCAGCAATACCAGCCCGGCGTCGGCTGCGAATTCCCAGGTTTCCGGAATATGGGAGGTTTGTTCCAGCGCTAATGTTGGCAGCGTCGGCAGGTCGGGATTTTGCATAAGGCAGTCTCTGGAGCAGGATGTGAAATGTAGCGGTCGGAATAGGAACTATACTGGACACAATTGCCACGGATTTCTAATTTTTCAGGTGATCTCCGCGCACGAAAGCGTTGAGGCAGCCCTGACAAGCTGGCACAGTTCATGGACTTGAGAAACCTTTGAACAACTCCTGGAACCCAACCTACAACGCAGAGCGAGGAATGTCTGGTGACGGATCTTGTAAATTACCAACTGGACGATGGTGTTGCGACGATCACTATCAGCAATGGTAAGGCCAATGCGCTCAGTCCCGCGGTTTTTGATGCGCTCAACCTTGCGCTGGATCGTGCCGAGAAAGACAGGGCCGTTGTCATCCTGACGGGCCAGCCCGGTATTTTTTCTGGCGGATATGATCTGAAGGAAATGCAGAAAGGCCCTGATGAAGCGACCGCAATGGTCACCACCGGGTCCAGGTTCACCCGGCGTCTGGCAGCGTTCCCCATGCCCATCATTGGCGCCTGCAGTGGCCACGCCATTGCCAAGGGCGCGTTTGTCCTGCTGTCTGTGGATTACCGTGTGGGTATCGAGGGCAGCTTCAAGCTGGGTTTGAATGAAGTGGCGATTGGCATGACGATGCATCATGCCGGTATCGAAATTGCCCGTCATCGTCTGGCCCCCGCCCACTTTTATCGCTCGGTTGTGAATGCTGAAATTTATGGCCCGGCGGGCGCTGTAGAAGCCGGCTATCTGGACGAAGTCGTTGCGCCAGATCAACTGATGGCTCGGGCAAATGAGCTTGCCCGGCAATTCAAACAGCTCAATTTGAAGGCTCACGCCCAGACCAAGATTAAAGCCAAAGCAGAGTATCTGGAACTGCTCGATCAGTGCATCCTGAAGGATGCGGAGAATCTGGCCCTGATGTAAATCCGGCGGTTGAGCTATTCGCCTGTTTCTTTTCGATATCGGATCTTTGCTCTGACCGAATGGTTTGTTCCAGATTTCAAGACCCGGATTCAAGGGAGCGCCTGCGTATGTTTCACATTTACGTCGAGCGAATGATCGGAAAAGACATTGAGACAGTTTTTGAGGCGCTGAGTGATCATGCTTCCTACGACCAGTTTGCCGGCGTCGACAGGTCGGTTCTGGTTGAGGAGGGGGATGCCGAGAGAAACGGGGAGGGCGCACTTCGAATTATTGGCGCGGGCCCGCTGCAATTGCATGAGCGCATTACAGACTTCGAACGCCCGGTCAGAATGCATTACCGGATTGAAAAGTCCAGCCCGTTCCCGCTTGACCACCGGCGTGGTGAAATCACGCTTCAGCGCTCTGGCAAAGGCAAGACCCGCGTGGTCTGGATTTCTAGCGGCCACATCAAACTGCCCCTTGCCGGCCATGTCCTGGACAGACTGGCCCAGAAGCAGTTTTCGAAGGCGTTCGACGCAGTATTGCAAGCAATCGACAGACGTTGAGTCCGGAGGGTCAAGGTGAACAAACTCAGCGATCATGTGGACTGGCAATTTCTGTTTCGTGAATTCTGGCACCTGTACCGCTTCGGATCCGCTGGCGGAAATGCCGTGATCCGCTCCCATCTGAAAGAAGTGCGAACTCGTCTGAATGCAGAGCTCGAGCGCAATCCGCGGGTCGAATTCGAGCAACCGATCCGGTTACCCGTGTGCGCCTGGCTCAATCGGGCGATTGATCGGGGGTTGGGAGAGCGAACAGCGCCAATGGTGCGTTCACTGATCCGGGTGTCGAATCAGCTGACCTGGAAATATGGCTACGAACGCATGCGTCCGGGGCTGGCGCGCAAGTATGCCTATGCAGAGCTGATGGGGCCGAACGGTCCGGTCATGAGTGAGAACCTGATTCTCGGCATGGTGCTGTTTGCACCTCGTTGCACCTATCCGGAGCATAGCCATGATGGCATCAGTGAGTCTTATATTTGTCTGAGTGGCTCGATTTCAGATAGTAACTACAGCGTCTTTAATCCGGGTTCGCTATTATTCAATCCGCCCAAACGGGCTCACCGGATGACCACCGGAGATTTCGAACCCACCCTGCTGGCTTACGCCTGGGTCGGCGAACCTGACAAGCTGTCCGATCAGAAAATGGACTTTTCCGCCAAGAAATAGTCATCGGCCCGCAAGGGTAATAACTTGGCCGGGGTAATATCCGGAAATGACTGAATTCGAGTGTCGCAGGTCTTCGCGTTTTCGCTCGAAGCCGACCGGCCGGAGCTTGCTGACAGCGGCGCCCACGCTGATCTTTTTCAAACTGCCCTGCGTAGTTCAAAACTTCGGCTAGACTTAATGGAACCTGTTTGTTTGTGGGAGTGGCAGAACACCACACTGTCCGGAATCCGGGATCCCGGCACCGGTCCGCGAGTCTTCTGGCAGATCAGTTGCTGTTCCCGATTGGTGAAAGAATTCAGTCAAAAAAGACGCAAAAAGAGGAAGCATGTATGAGACCGCAGCAATCTGTGACGCCGGAGTTAGTCGATAGCCGACAGACCCTTCGCGATTACTTTCTTGCAGATGAGTACACGGTTATCAGTGAAATGATTGCGGGCGCTCAGTTGACTGAGGAAGAGCGGAAAGCAATTTCTGCACGGGCAGCTGAGCTGGTTCGCAATGTCCGTAAAAATACCAAGCCCTCCATCATGGAGAAGTTTCTGGAAGAGTACGGTTTGTCCACCAAAGAAGGTGTGGCATTGATGTGTCTGGCTGAGGCCTTGCTACGGGTGCCTGATGCCACAACCATAAACGATCTGATTGAAGACAAGATTACCGCCGGAAGCTGGGGTGATCATCGGGGCAAGGCAGCCTCCTCTATGATAAACACGGCGACCATCGCCCTGTTGATGACCAGCAGCCTGCTGACGGAATCCGAGCGCCAGAGCGTGGGTGAAACCCTTCGCCGGCTGCTGAAGCGGATGGGTGAACCGGTAATTCGCATGGTAGCCGGCCTGGCCATGAAGGAGATGGGCCGCCAGTTCGTGCTCGGGCGCGACATAAAGGAAGCCCAGAAAGCCGGTGAAGACTACATGAAAAAGGGTTACACCTACTCCTATGACATGCTTGGAGAGGCCGCCCGCACCGATCATGATGCGCAGGGTTATTACAATTCCTACTCCAACGCCATCGACAGCATTGCCAAGCATTGTCAGGGTGATGTTCGCAAGAATCCCGGAATTTCGGTCAAGCTTTCCGCGCTGCTGGCACGTTACGAGTACGGTAATAAAGAGCGCGTGATGAAAGAGCTTTTGCCCAGGGCCAGACGCCTGGTCAAAAAAGCTGCGGCCGCCAATATGGGCTTCAATATCGATGCCGAGGAGCAGGACCGGCTGGACCTTTCAATGGATGTCATTGAGGAGCTCCTGAGTGACCCTGAGCTGGCGGGCTGGAATGGCTTCGGTGTCGTTGTTCAGGCTTATGGCAAACGCGCACCTTTCATGATTGACTGGCTTTATGGGCTGGCTGAAAAGTACGACCGTCGTATCATGGTGCGGCTGGTTAAAGGTGCCTACTGGGACGCTGAAATCAAGCGCGCCCAGGTGATGGGTCTGAGCGGGTTCCCGGTGTTTACCCGCAAGGCTTGCAGTGACGTGTCCTTCCTCTCCTGTTCCACCAAGCTACTGAACATGACCGATCGCATTTACCCGCAGTTCGCGACCCACAACGCGCATTCCGTGTCGGCCATTCTCGAACTGGCCAAGGTTCGTGGCGAGGCCAACTACGAGTTCCAGCGGCTGCATGGTATGGGTGAATCCCTGCACAGCCAGGTGATGAAAGACAGTGGCGTACCCTGCCGGATTTACGCACCGGTTGGCGCCCATCGCGAACTGCTGGCCTATCTGGTCCGTCGTCTGCTGGAAAACGGTGCCAACAGCTCATTTGTAAATCAGATTGTGGACGAAGACATCACGCCGGAAATGATCGCGAAAGATCCGATCGACACGGTTACGGAAATGGGCAAGGACATCTCCAGCAAGGCGATCGTGCAGCCAAAGGATATCTTTGGGGAAAACCGTCGCAACTCCAAGGGCTGGGATATTACCGACCCGGTGACGATCGGGGAGATCGAAAAGGGTCGTGGTGCCTTTAAAGAACACCAGTGGAAAGGCGGCCCGGTGATCGATGGCAAAGTGGCGGGCACCGAGGTACAGGTGGTCCGCAACCCGGCAGACCCGGAAGATGTGGTGGGCCATGTTACCCAGGCCAATGAAGAGGATATCGACACGGCCATTGCTGCTGCCGAGAAAGGATTCAAGGCCTGGTCGTCCAGGTCGGCAGAAGAGCGGGCCGAATGCCTGCGTAAAGTGGCGGATCTTTATGAAGAGAATACCTACGAGTTATTTGCCCTGACCGCCCGGGAAGCCGGTAAATCCCTGTCGGACGCCGTCGCCGAGATTCGTGAAGCTGTGGACTTTGCCCTCTTTTATGCCAACGAAGGTGTTCGCTACAAAGACAGCGGTGAGGCCCGGGGACCGGTGGTGTGTATTTCGCCCTGGAACTTCCCGCTGGCGATCTTTACCGGCCAGATTATGGCGAACCTTGTCGCGGGCAACGTGGTTCTGGCCAAGCCGGCGGAGCAGACTTCGCTGCTTGCAGTCCGGGCGGTGGAGTTGATGCACAAGGCCGGCATTCCCAAGGATGCGATTCAGCTGTTGCCGGGCACTGGTGCCACCGTCGGTGCGGGCCTGACCTCAGATTCACGAGTCGCTGGCGTATGCTTTACGGGTTCTACCGCTACCGCAAAAGTCATCGATAAGGCCATGACGAAAAATATGGAACCGGATGCGGTGATGGTCGCAGAAACCGGTGGCCTGAATGCGATGATTGTGGATTCTACTGCGTTGCCTGAGCAGGTGGTCCGGGATGTAGTGGCTTCGTCATTCCAGAGTGCCGGTCAGCGTTGTTCCGCACTGCGTATGCTGTATTTGCAGAAAGACATTGCCGAAAGTCTGCTGAAGATGCTTTACGGTGCCATGGAAGAACTGGGTATTGGCGACCCATGGCTGCTGTCGACCGATGTAGGCCCGGTGATTGATGAAGCATCTGCCAAGAAAATTACCGATCATTGCGAAAAATATGAGAAAAGAGGCGAGCTTCTGAAGAAACTGTCAATACCGGAGAAGGGCAACTTTGTATCGCCCGCGGTGCTCAGGGTAACGGGTATTCAGGATCTGAAAGAAGAGATCTTCGGCCCGGTACTGCACGTGGCTACCTTTGACGCGAAAGAAATCGACCAGGTAGTGGATGATATCAATGCCAAGGGCTATGGTCTGACCTTTGGTGTTCACAGCCGGGTAGACCATCGGGTTGATCGTATCGCCAGCCGCATCAAGGTGGGTAACACCTACGTCAACCGCAACCAGATCGGTGCCATTGTAGGGTCCCAGCCGTTCGGTGGCGAAGGTCTGTCAGGCACAGGCCCCAAGGCTGGTGGTCCCCAGTATGTGCGCCGTTTCATGAAGGGCGAAACGACTCAGGTGTCGGCGGAGCCCGGTGGCGAGAAAGTGGATGCCAGCAAGCTCAAGGGCCTGATCGGCAAACTGAAAAAGATGAGCGCCCTGGAGCCAAAGGCGCGGGCTGAGGCCATGAAGCCGGTCTTCAATTCGGTTCCGGAGCCACTGGATGCTCACGCCGAGGAAATGCCAGGCCCCACCGGTGAATCCAACATTCTGACCAACCATCCCCGTGGCACAGTGCTGTGTCTTGGCCCGACCAAGGACACAGCGATTGAGCAAATGGCCATGGCGCTGGCTCAGGGCAACAAGGTAGTGGTGATTGCGCCAGGTATTAACCAGATCGTTGATCATGCCGCCAGGGCCGGTTTGCCGGTCGTTGGTATCGAGGGTCAGCTGGAAGCAGATGCCGTTGAAAAGGTCCATGGCTTCGATGCCGTGGTTACCTGCGCCAAACCCACGGTACTGAAGACTTACCGTCAGGCTCTGATGAAGCGTGATGGCGCGCTGCTGCCGCTGATTACCGAGCATAATCTGGATCAACGGTACGTGATTGAGCGCCATCTGTGCGTGGATACCACTGCAGCCGGTGGTAACGCCAGCCTGATTGCTGCTTCCGAGTAGAGTCCTGAACCAGTGTGTCTGGCTGCTGGGCGCCGGAGACAAGACAGGTCTGATTGATAACATAGGCAGGTACGGCGGAAACGCCTGCCTGCTGATATTTTGCCTCATCCTCGCGAACGGCATTCGCGTATTGGCCAGAAGCAAGAACATCTCTTGCGGCTTTCGCGTCCAGTCCGGCGTTCTCAGCACAGCCCGCCAGTACGTCAGCATCTGAAATATTCTCCGCACGGCCAAAGTAGGCTTCGAAGCAGGCCATTCTCATGTCAGTCTGCCTGCCCTGCTCACCGGCCCACTTCACGAGTAGGTGAACGTCGAACATGTTCCTGGTATAGCGCTCCTGGAGTTTCTCGAAATTCAGTCCCGGGTCCTTTGCCATGGCTTTCATCTGCGACTGGCTTTCCCGCATTTCGTCTTCACTGCGGTTATCTTATCGGTCACCGAACAGACCTCGCCGCTGGTCAAAGGGCGGTAGCCGCCCGGAGGCAGGGTGTGATCAAGTGTGATCGTGCCCATCTGTTCCCGGTGTAGCGCTGTCACCCGGTTGCCAACGGCGTGGAACATGCGCTTTATCTGGTGGTATCGACCCTCGTAAATCGTCACTCGGGCAAAGTTGGCGCCCAGGACCTCCAACCTGGCCGGTGAAGTTCTGAGTTGCTCATAGTCGAACCAGATGCCGTCAGCGAAGTGTTTTTTGGTTTCCGGTGTAATCGGGCCGGCAGTGCTGACCCGGTATATCTTGGGTTTTTTCAGGTGAGGGTCGGTCAGGCGGCGGGACCACTGGCCGTCGTTGGTCAGAATCAACAGGCCGGTGCTTGCGCGATCAAGTCGGCCGGCGATGTGCAGGTTGTTGATGGTGGGGGAATTGATCAGATCGATAACCGTGGTGTGGACGGGATCGGAGGTAGCGCTGAGAATACCGGCGGGTTTGTTCATCATCAGATAGTGGGCGGTGATACCCTGCTGGATGATGCGGCCGTTGCGGGTGACCGTTGCAAAGGCCGTGACTTCCCGGCCAGGTTCGTGGCAGCGCAGACCGTCAATGGCAATGGCGCCGCTGGCGATCAACGCACTGGCCTGTTTGCGGCTGGTACCGTTCTGGTTACTGATAATGCGGGAAAGTTTCATGGTGGTATGATAGCGGGTCGCCGTGAAGAATGGTTTATCCCCTGAACCAGGGAACGAATGCTGATTCTCCTAAGTCCTCTTATTGTTCGAGAGTTATCCCGTGCTGATGCTGAACTGGCCGTTGCTATCCGCCTTTATACCCACATTTTTTGTGGTGTCGATTACCCCCGGCATGTGTATGACCCTGGCGCTGTCCATGGGCATTACTGTCGGCGTTCGCCGGGCCATGTGGATGATGGCAGGTGAGTTGGTTGGCGTCACTGTGGTGGCCACCTCGGCGGCTGTTGGTGTAGCGGCGTTAATGTTGCAGTATCCGGCGGCTTTTGCGCTGTTCAAATACGCCGGTGGCGCCTATCTGGCGTGGTTGGGCGTTCAGATGTGGCGGTCAAAAGGCCGCATGGCGATGCCTGAGGGAGAAAATATATCCGGCGGCGAAGCCTCGCGATGGCAACTGGCGACCCAGGGCTTTGTTACGGCCATTGCCAACCCCAAGGGCTGGGCCTTTTTCGTGGTCCTGCTGCCACCATTCATTGATAGCAGTCTGCCCATGGCGCCTCAGCTGACGGCGCTGATCGTGATCATTTTGGTACTGGAATTTGTCTGTCTGCAGCTATACGCCCATGGTGGGAAAAATCTGAGCCGGGCGTTGAGCCGCAGGGGCGGCGTGAAAACAGTCAACCGGGTTGCCGGCAGCCTGATGATGCTGGTGGGTTTCTGGCTGGCTTTTGCCTGACAGCGACAGCTGGCAACTAATTGCTGGCGTATCGCTGGTGCAGGATGCCCACCCTGTGGACATAGGCTCTGGTTTCCGCATAGGGCGGAATGCCGCCATGGCGGCCAACCGCGCCGGGGCCCGCATTATAGGCGGCTGTCGCCAGGCGGATATCGCCCTGGAAGCGCTGGAGCATTTTGGCGAGATAGTGGACGCCACCGCGAATGTTCTCGGTGGCGGACATGGCGTTGTCAACGCCGAGTTCCCGGGCGGTAGCGGGCATAAGCTGCATCAGGCCCTGGGCACCAGCGGGGGATATGGCGGCTTTGTTGAAAGCCGATTCGGCATGAATAACCGCCCGCACCAGGGCGGGATCAACATCGAATTCACGGGCCGCGACCGCAATTTCACGCTTGTAGGGTTCGACAAACAGCGGCGTTTTGCGCCAATCGACACTGGAATCCGGGTCGCAGGCGAAGCAGTAAAAGCGGATGACCTGAAAACTGGCATTCAGCGGTTGCACTTCGCTGAAAGTGACCGCGCCATTGCTGTCGGTGTAGCGATAGACCACTTCGTCCCGGGTGGAGGCGAGCCTGTTGCCCGAACTGTCGACATTGGTGAACTCCACCGTGCCGTCCGGATGCACTATTTTTTTAACCTCACTGCCTGTGGCTGTCAGCGGCAATAACAGCGTAAGGAGGATCAGTTGAATAGCCAGTTGGCGGGTAAAACCCATAACGTCTCACATCAGGAATGTCTGTTATTGATCAAGTATACGATCTTTGCCGTCGGGGAGTAGAGGAATGAGTTCAAAAAATATTGTTCTGATCGGCATGCCCGGCAGCGGCAAGAGCACCGTCGGCGTTCTGCTGGCAAAGGAACTGGGGTTGGGTTTCATTGATACCGACCTGATTATTCAGCAGGAAACCGGTCGCACGCTGCAAGCCATTGTTGATGGTGACGGCTATCAGTCATTGCGAAGTGTGGAAGGGCGGGTATTGCTGGCTCTCGACGTTCAGCGCCATGTGATTTCCACGGGTGGCAGTGCGGTTTACAGCGATGACGCCATGGCCCATCTTGGCCGTCATGGCGTTGTGGTGTTTCTCGATATTTCCCTGGCAGCAGTAAAGCGCCGAATAGGTGATCACAGCATGCGCGGTATCTCACGCCACCCGCAACAGAGCCTTGAAGAGCTCTTTGAAGAGCGTTTTGCGCTCTATAACCATTATGGGCAGATCACTGTCCGCGCGGACCAGCAGACGCCGGCTCAGGTCTGCGAGGCCGTGGTCAGGGAGTTGACTCGCCAGAACCTTGCCCCGGGGATGCATTGATATGGCCGCAGGCCCCAAATCGTCTGCCCTGTTCTCGTTTGGCGTGCCGGCACTGTTTGTCTGGCTCTGGAGCACCGGTTTTATCGGTGCCAAATATGGTCTGCCGTTCGCCGAGCCCTTCACACTGCTCCTGATCAGGATGCTGCTGACCCTCGGGCTGCTTGGCGTGCTTGCCCGGATACTGAAAGCAAGCTGGCCCGGCTGGCGGGGCGCGGGTCATCTGGCAATTACCGGCCTGCTGGTGCATGGCTGTTATCTGGGCGGGGTTTATTACGCCATTGCTGGCGGTATGCCGTCGGGTATTATTTCACTGATCGTGGGTTTGCAGCCACTGGTGACGTCTGCGGTGGCCATCGCGGTGCTGAATGAGAAAGTGTCCGTCCGGCAATGGCTGGGCCTGGCGCTGGGTCTTGTCGGCGTGTGCCTGGTGCTGCTGGAAAAATTCGGTGTTAATGAGGCCCGGGGGAGCTTTCCGGCCTGGACCCTGATCTGGGCGGCGCTGTCGCTGGCGGGTATTTCCCTGGGCACGGTCTATCAGAAGCGTCGCGGCACCGGCGCGGACCTGGTATCCGGTACTCTGATTCAATACGCGGCCGCAGCCACGCTTTTTGCCATCGGCGCTTTTGCCTTTGAGACCCGGGAAGTGGAATGGGCAATGCCACTGATTCTGTCCATGGCGTGGCTGGTGTTTGGCGTGTCCATCGGTGCGATTCTGTTGCTGATGTGGCTGATTCGCCGTGGTGCGGCCTCGCAGGTCGCCAGTCTGTTCTATCTGGTGCCCCCGGTGACAGCGTTTGAAGCCTTTGTGTTGTTTGATGAACGGCTCGGGCTGGTTGCAATGGTCGGAGGATGCCTTTCCATTCTCGGCGTGGCGCTTGTGGTTATGCGGCCGTCGCCCTGAGCGGCCGCCAGATTGCCCGGCCAGCGAATGTCCTGGCGCAGGTTGTGCATGAATTTCTGCCTGCACTCATCAGGGGGCGCAATGCCTTGAGGAAAGCCTATGGAAGGATATCTGCGAGTATCGGTCGGCCAGCATTCAGAGTCCGGACGTAAAGCCCGCAACCAGGATTTCCATGGCGTGTACATTCCGGGTGGCGCGGAACTGGAGTCCAAGGGGGTGGCCATGGCGCTGGCTGACGGAATCAGCTCAAGCGCTGTCGCGCATATCGCCAGCGAGACCGCTGTCAAAAGCTTCCTTGAGGATTATTTCTGTACCTCCGCGGCCTGGTCGGTGAAGAAATCAGGCAACCGGGTAATCGCTGCCACGAATGCCTGGCTGGCCTCCCGGACCAACAGTTCCTGGGCGCGCTATGATAAAGATCGTGGCTACGTCTGCACGTTTACGGCCCTGGTGATCAAATCCACCCGGGCACATATTTTTCATGTCGGAGATGCCCGGGCATATCAGCTTCAGGGCCGCAGTCTTGAGCAGCTGACCCGCGACCACCGCCAATGGATCTCAACTGACAGGAGCTATCTGGGGCGGGCCCTCGGGGTGAATGACCAGGTCGAGATTGACTATCATTCTGTGGCTGTGGGAGCCGGAGACACCTTCCTGCTGGTGACCGACGGCATTCATGAAACGCTGCGTCCGGATGATATTGCGGCGATCATTGCTGACCACACCAATGATCTGAACGCGGCCGCAGAGGCCCTGGTAAGATCGGCCCATGAGCAGGGCAGTGATGACAATCTCACGGCGCAGATCCTGCGTGTCGAACAGATCCCCCAGCCCCGGCTCCACGAGCTCCAGCAGCACGCAACGGAATTGCCGTTCCCGCCGGAGCTGGGTTGCCGTAGCCTGATAGACGGTTTTGAGATTGTCCGTGAGCTGCATATGAGCAGCCGCAGTTACGTGTACCTGGCCATTGATACCGCGACAGCCACCCCGGTGGTGCTCAAGGTGCCGGCGATCGATGTTCGCGAAGACCCGGTTGCGCTGGAGCAGTTTCTGGCCGAGGAATGGGTTGCGCGCCGCGTCGACAGTCCCTACGTGCTGCGGTCCTGTGAGCGCTCACGCGGTCAGAATTATCTGTATGTGGTTACTGAATATATTGAGGGCCAGACCCTGACCCAGTGGATACGCGACAATCCGGGAGCCGATTTCACCAGGGTGAGGGCCCTGGTGGCGCAGATCGGTAAAGCCCTGAGAGCCTTTCATCGACAGGATATGATCCACCAGGATGTGCGGCCGGCAAACGTGATGATTGACAGTGTTGGTACTGCAAAGCTGATCGATTTCGGAGCTGTCCGGGTGGCGGGCATCAGTGAGGGTACGGGGGCCGACCTTGATCCTGTTCTGGGCACCCGGCAGTACTCGGCCCCGGAATACTTCCTGGGTGAAGGCGGCTCGGTTCGTTCGGATATATTTTCACTTGGTGTGATCACCTACGAGATGCTTGCCGGGCGGCTGCCGTTCGGCCCCGAAGCGTCCCGGGTTCGAAACCGCGCCGGCCTCAATCGGCTGAAATATGAGCCGGTTTACCATTACAACCGAAGCTGTCCCGCCTGGATCGACGGGGTCTTGCGCAAAGCCCTGCATCCAAACCCCGAACGGCGCTACGCCGAGATTTCGGAATTTATCCACGATCTTCACCACCCCAGGCGCGAGTTCGTGAACGCGGTCCGGCCACCCCTGATCGAGCGCAATCCGGAAACCTTCTGGAAGGGCGTCGCCCTGGTGCTTGCGATTTTGCTGGCAGGCCATTTGGCCCTGTCCCATCTGTAACGGTGGTAACTTCGATAGCTGGTAACGTTGGGGGCCAGGGAAGAAGCGGCTGTTGCGAAGGGTCCGGTCGCCTGCGGGCGACCGGAACACACTGCTTTGACTCGGTTCAGGAAAAACTCAGGAAAAGGTTTTTCTGGCCTGGGTCCGAACGTGGGTTGTGTACAGCACCAGGCCAACCAGGGTCAGGCCGCCGACCAGATTACCCAGAACGGTGGGAATCTCATTCCACATGACGTACTGGTAGAGGGTAAATTCGGCGCCCATCATCAGCCCGATCGGGAACAGAAACATGTTGACCACGGAGTGCTCGAAGCCGAGGTAGAAGAACACAATGATCGGCATCCACATGGCCATGATCTTGCCTGAAACATGGGTGGATATGGTGGCGCCCACCACGCCCATGGATACCATCCAGTTACAGAACACTCCGCGCAGGAAAAGCACGAGCCAGCCAGCGGCCCCGGCGTCCTGGTAACCCACGGTGCGGCTCTCCCCGACTTCCATCATTTTCTGGCCCACGGCACTGATAACTTCTGTGCCACCCATGGAAAAATTCAGGTAACCGAAAAAGGCAATGAACAGGGCCCCGCCGAGGTTGCCGAGCGCGACAAGACCCCAGCATTTGAGCATCCTTGGCACAGTCACTCCCGGTCGTTTGTCGAACAGGGCAAGCGGCACAAGAGTGAAAACCCCGGTGAGCAGGTCGTACCCCATAAGGTAAAGCATGCAGAAACCGACCGGAAACAGCAGAGAGCCCAGAAGGAAAGAGCCGGTCTGAACGGCGATAGTGACGGCGAATATCACCGCCAGCGCCAGCGTGGCCCCCGCCATGAATGCGCGAATCAGGGTGTCCCGTGTGCCCATATAGATTTTGGCTTCACCGGCGTCCACCAGCTTGGTGACAAACTCGTTGGGCTGAAGATAAGACATGATTGGATCCTTTCGTGAAAAATAGAACTAGAAATAGAAAAGTGAAATTTGTTACCAGGGTGCTGTCGTTACCAGCGCTTGTAAGGAAGGAATTTGCCATCCATGGTGATCACCACCCGATCGCCCTTGGGGTTTTCGACCTTTTCCACGTACATCTCATAGTCAATCGCGCTCATGATGCCGTCACCGAATTTTTCGTGGACGAGCGCCTTGACGCTGGGGCCATAGATCATGGTTGCTTCGTAGAGGCGGTAAATGAGAGGGTCCTGGGGAACGGCGTCACCCCAGTGCTTGGAGGGACAAGTCTGTAATGCGCTCGCAACATCCATATCAAGGTCCAGCGCTTTGCACAGTGCCCTGGCCTGGTCTTCAAGCATGGTGTTCATGCCAAAGCAGCAGGATGTCGTCCAGACCGGGGACATGCCGATGGCCTCGGCAAGCTGTTCCCAGGTCAGACCTTTCTCGTTTTTGGCGGTGAGAATGGCGGCGGTCATCATTTCATGATTCATAACAAGCTCTCATTGTATCGTTGCGAATGTTGGTGCATGCACCTCGACACACTGAATAGTGCCGTGAGCTCTGAATTATGCAGACGTCGTGCCAGGAGTGAATAAAGGGGTGGCGAGGCCAGGGTAGAGGAAAACTGCAAGCTGCCCTGACTTATTTTGATGCATGCTCTGGTGCCGACGCACAGCATTAACGCGTTTTTGCGAGGGGAGTCCTGCGTCCTTTCAGAACGTGGTTTTCAGAACAGTGCCCATTCTGGTCTGGCCCAGGCACTGATCGAAGCCGTCGCCGTTCCACGCCGGATGCCCGGCAATCATCACCAGTGGCACGACGCCGTCGGTACGGTTGACCAGCTGCTCATGCTGGAAAGCTTGACGGTACTGGCGCCTGACGGTGTTGTTGTGGTCAAGCCGGCGCAGGGCAGAGGGGTCAATGAGAACAAGGTCCGCCCGGTCGCCAACATTGATGGTGCCACCTTTTACACCGAACACCCGGGCCGGGTCGCTGGTCAGCCTGCGCACCATGTAGGCGACGTCGGTATCACCGCCGTCGGAGGCCAGCTTCAAGGCCCGGAGGTTGCCATCGTAAAATGCCAGATTGGTGAGGTGGGCGCCGCTGTCGTTAAAACCGGGCAGCAGTTGGGGGTCCATCAGCAGCTTGCGCACCAGGCGTTCGTCGCGGTTGGCGGACACCGTATGCCAGCTGATTTCGCGGTCGAAGGCGCGAAGCATGGCGAGCACAAAGTCGCCCTCGTCTTTCACATCCGCAAAATAATCCCGTATCAGCATCGCTTCGTTGTCGGCCAACGGCTCTGTCTTGCCGGTTTTAAGCGCACGGATACGGCTATAAACCTGGGCAAAGGTCATACCCTCCCAGGCTTTCAGCGGGCAGACGTCGATGGTCATGTCGGCCATGCTGCGGTTAAAGGCATAATCTTCCAGGCGCAACAGTCGTTTCAGCCGGGCCAGGCCAAAGCCTTTTTTACCGTGCATCCACATGGCTTTGAACTGGTCGATATACTCTGGATCATTGAGAATTTTCTGCCGGATTTCACGGTCTTCCACCTCGGTTTCAGTCAGAATCCGGAGCGCTTCAATCTCCTCTGACAAGGGTGTCACGGCGCCGTCTGACCAGGTCTTGAACGGTGCGGCCAGGGCCTGGAGATGAAAATCACCCTTCAGCAGGCGGGAGTTGAGGACCCGCGCGAGCAATCGCGCCAGCCACACAATCTTACGATTACTGTGTACGTCCAGTGCCGCTACCACCGTGGTTTTCAAAGGCTTGCCGTGAAGGCGTCCGCAACTCAGCAGGAAGGTCCTGATAGTACCGATAGTGCTGTTCTTGGGTGGGGTGGCCTGCCAGACGCCGCCTTTGCGTCGGACCACCTCAGTCAGCCGTTTGATCTCTTTATATCGGGCGAACTGGGTCGGGATGGTTTTGCGGGTGTTGGGCTGGTTCGCCAGATAATGGAAGGGCAGAGCATCGGTAGAGAAACCCGCGTAGCCATCATCCATGGCCTTTTCCAGCAGCCCTTCCATGGCAACCAGTTCCTGTTCGGTGGGATCCCGGGCAATGCTGGCAGCAAAACCCATCGCTTCAATCCGCAGCATCGAGTGCGGCACCATGGTGACCAGGTTCGGGCCCAGGTTCAGCCTGTTCAGGTGCTGGAGATATTCTTTCGGATTATGCCAGTCAACCTTGTCGGCCGTCGCACGGAGAACACTTTTGGGGATATTTTCGACCCGGGCGAAACAGTCCACAACCGGATCGGCACCATCTTTGCGTTGGGCACCAAAGGCGAGCCCCAGGCTGCAGTTGGCAATGACTACGGTGGTGGTGCCATGGCGTACCGACTCCGGGAGCCCGGGAGCCACTTCCAGCTCCAGATCATAATGGGTGTGGATATCAAACAGACCGGGCATGGCCCAACGCCTGCAACCGTCGATCACCTTGCGCGCCATGGCGGATGGCAGCTCCGGCGCCCGGGCAGCAATTTTGCCATCGGCTACCGCGATGTCCTCCCGCACTGGCAGTTCGCCGCTGCCATCGAAAACCTTGGCGCCACGGATCAGATAATCCCAGGGTGTATTCTGTGTTGCTGCGTCTCTCATTGTTGCCTCAGCGCCGGTTTTGCTGTTGGAAACAGACCGATAACAGACTGCTTCCGTCGAAATCATAGCCTCGCGGACAGCGGCCAACAAGAGAACTGTCGCTGCCCCTTTCAGGATGCGCCGCAGGGGGCGTTTTCCCGCTCGCCGATACTCTGGTAGTTTAGAAGCCGGAAACAGCAGACCAGGGCGGAAAAGGTTGATGCAGTTAACAATAGAAGAAGGCTTGAGAGCCTGGCTGGATACTGCCGGGCTTGCTCTCGTTGCTGTTCTCTCAGCCTACGCAATCAGCAAACTGGTTGTTTTCCTGGTGAATCGTTTCTCGGAGGACACCTCCGTTGCCCGGGTGTTTTTCGATGCCTCCGCCAGGGCGCTCGTCATGTCACTTTGTCTGCTGGTACTCAATGGCGTTCTGGAGGCTGCGCCCGCGACCCTGCCCTGGCTGGCGCAGCTGCAGCAGATGGCCACGATGTTTCTGATAATCACTCTTACCTGGGCCGCGGTAAGGTGTACAGCGTCACTTGGTGAGGTAATCGTAAAACTCAACCCGGTCCTTGAAGGGCAATGGAAGCGGGCGCGAAAGGTAGAAACCCAGACCCGTTTTCTGGTCCGGGCGCTGAATATTGTGATTGTCCTGCTGGGCACAGGCGTCGCGCTGATGACTTTTGAACCGGTACGTCAATTGGGCGCCAGCCTGCTGGCATCGGCCGGTGTCGGTGGCCTGATCCTTGGTTTCGCGGCCCGTCCGGTTTTGAGTAATCTGCTGGCGGGAATGCAGATTGCTCTTACCCAGCCTTTCCGCATTGACGACGTGCTTCGCGTCCAGGATGAATGGTGCTGGGTTGAGGAAGTAACGGCCACTTACGTGGTGCTGCGGGTCTGGGACCTTCGGCGTCTGGTGATACCGCTGCAATGGTTTATCGAGAATCCGTTTCAGAACTGGACACGCCATAGTGCGGATCTCACGGGCAGTGCCTTTATCTGGGCGGATTACGGCATTCCCATAGAGCCCCTGCGGGAAGAGTTCACCCGGCTTCTAAGGGAGTCGTCGGAGTGGGACGGGGTAACACAAACGGTGCAGGTGGTTGATGCGGGTGACAAGGCTATTCAGATACGGTTTCTGATGAGTGCCGGAGATTCCAGCAAGCTGTGGGATCTGCGGTGTAATATTCGCGAGGGCATGATCGGTTTTGTCCAGACCAGGTATCCGCAACATCTGCCCCGGCATCGTGCCGAGATGCTGGGAGCCAGTGACGGCAAAGCCTGATTCAATTCTTGTTCAAAAAGGAATCTCAATGTTTGCAGGAAAACGACCCGAGAATCTGGGTGAGAAGCACGGCAGGCTCGCTGCCTGTCCGGCCAGGCCCAACTGCGTCTCCAGCCAGGCCAGCGCGGCCTGGCAGCGGGTGAGGCCGCTGCAACTGTGGGGTGAGCCGCGGGCAGCCATGAACCGGCTGAAGCGGGTCATTAACAATATGTCGGGGACGGCGCTGGCTGACGAAAATGACCATTACCTGCACTTCGAGTGCGCGTCAAAACTGCTGGGGTTCGTCGACGACCTTGAATTTCTCTGCGATACGGATGATCAGGTCATCCATGTCCGGTCTGCTTCCCGGCTCGGGTATTCTGACCTGGGCCTGAATCGCAAACGGGTGGAAAATATCCGCAGGAAGTTTGAGCTGGCCTGAAAAGGCCGGGATCAGTCCCAGGCTTTTTCCTTCAGGCGATAGAACTGCTCCACGACCGCATCCATGGTATTTGGGTCGTAGTCACGCAGGCCACTGACCACCAGCTTCTTTGATACCAGGCCGGCCTCCTTGCCCCGGGACATCAGCCGGTAATCCAGGGTCACATTGCCTCTTTTGCCATCAGGCACCAGTGTTGCCTGCCCGAGTTCAAGCTCCGGTTCAGGAGCATCGAGGGTGGTCAGGGACAGGTTCATGCTCTGGTACATGATCATTGGCCGGTCCGGATTGAACATCACTCCCTGACTTTCCATCAATGGTTTGAGCGTGTGCGGGAAATTCTTGCCGGACTCCGCCACGTAGCTGCGGATCAGGTGTTCAATGATGCTCTGGTCACGGGTTGATTCGCCCTCACGTTCCACCTCGATGTAGACTTTATCCCGGTCGTCATATACCCGGATCATGCCGTCATCGTCTTCGCGGAAGGTCAGTGGCACCGAATCGCCGAGAAGGCTGCGGAAATGGAACGTCATCTTTCGCGACAACCCGAAATGAGCTACCAGCAGCGCGAAAAGAAGGTCACCTGGCACACAGAATCGCCGTTCATCCGGATTGTGAATCGGGTTAAAGTCGCCGGCGACTTCCTTTGCAAAAAGGCTGCCCTGACGGGCGCTGATCAGAACCTTATTATCCTGGATCGAGTGGTAGCGTTCGAGAAACATGATGTCCTTTGATTATGGCAGCGTCGCAGCGGTGAATAGTGGCCTTAAAATGTCATTGTCACAAGGCTCACTAAACCAATGTCTAAGTTCAGTTGGTCAGGATACGAATTTTCACTGGATTTTGGACCGGCCCCGCCACGATAATCGTAAAAATGGTACAAATGATGTTGCATCCGTTAAACCGGCATCATCTCGGGCGACCATTCACGGAGATATTGAAATGATAAGAGATTTACAGAAGCGCTTGGCCGGATCTGGCCGCGGCCTGTCAGTTGGCGTGGCATTGATGGTCTTGCCCGCAATTCCGGTGGGGGCTGCGGAAGGCGAACGTTTCTATATATTTACCGAGAGTTACCCACCCTACAACGCCGCAGTCAGTGGCCAGGGATTTGCTCACAACGCTGAGGGCATCACCGGCATCTGTACCAAGATGGTCAAAGCCATGATGTCGAGGCTGGACTATGATTTTGTCATGAAAATGCGGGACTGGAGCTGGGCTTACAACTGGGTCCAGGGCCGGGAGAATCACGGTCTGTTCTGTACCGCACGCACGGAGGAGCGGGAGGACGAGTTCCACTGGGTAGGGCCGTTGGCCTCGATTACCTGGACGCTGTTTGCCGCTCCGGATTCGGATATCGAGCTCGATTCGCTGGAGCAGGCCCGCCAGTATACGATTGCCGGTTACAAGGGCGATGTTATGTCGGATTACCTGATTGATCAGGGCTTTGAGGTAATTACCAATGTCAGCGGTGAGCAGAACCCGCTGCGCCTGAGTCTCGGGCAGGCGGATCTGTGGGTGACGGACGGTGTGGTTGGGCCACTGGTCGCTGAGGAAGTGCACGGTATTGACGATTTGCAGCCGGTTCTTGTGTTCCGCGAGACGCCCATGTACCTGGCGGTAAGCAATGAAACCGACCAGTCCGTGGTAGACGACCTCCAGCGGGCGGTTGACCAGGCGCGTGAGGCGGGGGAGCTTGCCGCTATCCTGGCGGAATATCGTTAATAACCAGGCGGCTATTATCGGGATGCAAAGGTTTTTTTCAGCATTGGCACCGGGTGTATGCTAGCGTTGCAGGCAAATTTTCATTTCGAGCGGTGCCTTTAGATGAGCAACCCAAAGCATACCCTGTTCTGGATGACCACTTTCCTGGCGGTTGTGACGGTGGTCTGTGCCCTGTTATTCAAGCCGTTACAGTCGGCGTTTCTTGCAAACTGGGTGTTCAATCTTGTTATCCTGTGCGTGTTACTGGTTGGCATTGTCATTACCTATCGCCAGGTAATCGTGCTGTTCCCGGAATTGCGCTGGATTGCCCAGTTCCGGACCGGCAACGCGGGGCTCTCGGTATTGCAGGAGCCCCGGCTATTGAAGCCTCTTGCCCGTCAGTTGAACGACGATGCCAAGCGCGACCGCTTTTCGCTCTCCACCCTTTCCCTGCGCACCGTGCTTGATGGCATTCACAGCCGCATGGACGAGCAGCGGGAAATCACCCGTTATTTTATCAGCCTGCTGATCTTTCTGGGTCTGCTGGGTACCTTCTGGGGTCTGCTGGGTACCATCAATGCCGTCGGCGCCGTGATTGTTGACCTGGATATGGGGCAGGAGGATTTCGGCAAGGTTTTCGGACGCCTTCAGGCCGGTCTGCTGGAGCCACTTCAGGGCATGGGTACGGCCTTCAGTTCGTCTTTGCTCGGTCTTGGCGGATCCCTGATTCTCGGTTTTCTCGATATTCAGGCCGGCCATGCCCAGAACCGCTTCTACGACGGGTTGGAAGAGTGGCTGACCGGGGTAACCAACCTGGTGGGCCGCGCCGGTGAAGTCTATGACGAGAACGAACTCACGGACCCGTCATGATCGGATCAAAACGCCGCAGCCGGAGCACGATCAATGTGTGGCCAGGCTACGTAGACGCCCTGTCAGCATTGTTGATGCTTATTATCTTTATGCTGCTGATCTATGTGGTCAGCCAGTTGTACCTTTCACAAACCCTGTCCGACCGGGATTCCGAGCTTCAGCGGTTGAACAGCCGGCTGCAGGAAATCTCCCGGATGCTGGGGCTTGAACAGGATCAGACTCAGGCGCTTGAGCAGGCCATGTCGACCCTCCAGCAGGATTATGGTGAAACCCTGGCACAGAACAGGCAGTTGTCCGAGACACTTGCCGACGAGCGTGAGACCCGACTGGAATTCCAGTACAACGCGGAAGCCCAGGAGATGCGGGTAGAAACGCTACAGGAGTCGGTTGCGCAGACCGAGACCGAGCTGGAGCAGGAACAACTGCTGACGGATTCCCAGAGAGCTATCATTCTGCAACTATCCAACCAGATAAGTGCGCTGCAGAATCAACTCAGTCGCATTACTGCTGCGTTGCGCCTGCAGCAGGAAATCACGGCGGAAAAAGACGCCGAGCTCAAGGAAGTGGGCAGGCGCCTTAATACCCTGCTGGCGGAGCGGGTAAACGAACTTGAACGCTATCAGTCGGAGTTTTTTGGGCGGTTACGGCAAATCCTGGAGGGTAATGAAAATATCCGCATAGTGGGTGACCGTTTTCTGCTGCCGTCGGAGCTTCTGTTTGCTTCCGGCTCTGCCAGTCTTGGGGAGAGTGGCAGGCGGGAGCTGGACAAACTGGCCAGGGTGTTGCTGGACGTAGTGACAAAGATTCCGGATGATATTGACTGGATTTTGCGAATAGATGGCCACACTGACCGGATTCCCATCAACACCCCGGAGTTTCCCTCCAACTGGGAGCTGTCCACCGCCAGGGCGGTGTCGGTGGTACGTTACCTCGCTTCCCGCGGCGTACCTGAGCGGCGTATGGCCGCTGCCGGATTCGGAGAATTTTTCCCGGTAGCGACCGGCAATACGCCGCAGGCCTTGCAGCGGAATCGGCGTATCGAGGTGAAGCTGACCGACCGGTAACGGACCGGCCTCAACTGGCCCGCCCGAAAAAACGGTCGAGAAAGCCGACCTCACGCACATCCGGAATGGGAAGATCGCCATTGCTTTCCACGGCCTGGCGCCAGAAAAGCTCGGGGTCATCCAGGTGAGCCACGCTTTTGCGTTCCTGCTCGCTGAACGAATTGTGGTCACCGCCAATGCCCGCTGCCAGCAACTCCTGGCACCAGAGGTACAAGGCACTGCGGATGACCCGCAGGAGAGTGTTGTAACTGTCTCTGCTGATGGTGATGGCCAGTTCCGCTGTCAGGTTGATTTTTGACTGCAAAACAGCCATTTCTTCCGGGTCAAACCCGATACGGCTGCCGGTGCCTTTTTTGCATCCCTGGCAGGTTTTCTCAAGGGACTTAACGCCGTCGAGCATATCTCTGTGACCGAATTCCTTCTTCTGTTTGTCGTTGATGGGCGCCGGTATCCAGCCGTACTGGGGTGAACGGGCGACAATATGTCCGGCCAGGCCACGGCGGAAGGTGGGCAGGTCAGTCGGGTCACTGTAGCCGTCAAATTCTTTGCGCAACCGTGACGCCATTGTCCGCTGGCGAAGCATCATGGCCAGGGTTATTGCCGAAGGCATTATCGCCTCGAGCGACTCGCTCTTGTCCAGAAGTCGCTCCGTCAGGTGTTCAACCGCTGCTGACATGGTCATTTCCCCCATACCATGGACCGGAGAAGGCGTCTTCTTCGAATCGTCGGTGTTACTGGTTTTTGTTGGTGTTACAGGTCTGGTCTTGTGAAAGCGTCCTGTCTGCAACCTAGCCTGTATCCATGATCTCCACCGTTGTAAAAAAGTAGCCCCTTTGTTACTGGAAGTAATCGGGGGTGGCGGGTATCCTCTGACACCTTCGTATGCTGCCCCAACCCGAGCCTCACCATGTCTGACCTGGCACTGTATCAGTATTGCCTTATTGGCCTCATTTTTGTGTGGAGCGGCTTCGTTCGTTCCGGGCTCGGATTTGGCGGGGCTGTGTTATCGCTTCCTTTCCTGCTGCTTGTGCTGGATGAGCCACTGGTTTTCCTGCCTGTTATCGCCGTGCATTTGCTGGTGTTCTCGTCACTCACCATCTGGATGAACAATCGCAGCTCGTCAAGAACTGATGATCAGGGCAGGGCGCTTGCGGGCACAGTTGAGTGGAACTACCTGTGGCGCATTCTGGCGATTATGATCGTGCCGAAACTGATCGGGGTGTTCGGCCTGATAACGCTGCCGTCGGACATCATGAGCCTGATCATTTTCGTGATTGTTGCCGTTTATTCGGTGTCCTATATCATGAACCGGCCTTTCCGCAGTAACAGTCGGGCCATCGACGTGGTATTTCTGATGCTTGGCGGTTATATCAGCGGGACCTCGCTGATCGGTGCACCCCTGATCATTGCCGTGGTGGCCCAGCATCTGCCCCGGGAAAAACTGCGGGACACGCTTTTCGCACTCTGGTTTATCCTGGTGATGATCAAGATGGCAGCTTTCCTGTGGCTGGATATTGATCTGCAGCTCATTCACCACCTCTGGCTGTTGCCCTGCGCCGCCATTGGTCACGTTCTGGGGCTCCGCGCCCACGACCGCATATTGCGGGCCGAAACCCCGGTTTTCTTCCGGGTTCTGGGCTCGGTTCTGCTGATTGTCAGCAGTATCGGAATGTTGCAGGTCATATTTTCCTAATATCCCGTGTGGCAAGCTGCAGGCGGGGGAGTTAACCAGACGGGATCCCGGCCTTTTTATCCCAGAGAAGCGTCGAGAAACATCATCACCACAAATCCGCCCAGCAACGAGAAGGTGGCCAGAGTCTTGTACTCGCCGCGGTGGGTTTCCGGAATAATTTCATCGCTGATGATGAAAATCATGGCACCTGCCGCAAAGCCCAGGGTCCAGGGCATCAGGGGTTCGGCCAGCCATACCATGGTGCTGCCGAATAATCCGCCAACGGGCTCTAACAGACCGGTAAGCAGCGCGATGGTAAAGGCCTTGAGTTGCGAATGTTCGATGGCCAGCAGGGATATGGCCACGGCCAGGCCTTCGGGGATGTTCTGCAGACCGATGCCAATAGCCAGGGCCGTACCGTTGCCGATATTGCCGCCGCCAAAGCCGACGCCGACCGCCATGCCCTCGGGAAAGTTGTGCAGCGCAATGGCAATGATGAACAGCCAGATCCTGCGTATGCGTGCACTGTCCGGTCCCTCGCGGCCAAGCAGGAAATGCTCGTGGGGCAGGCGCTGATGAATCAGGTACAGCACGATGGCGCCCATCAGCAGGCCGCCAATGACGATAAGTGATGCGGTCCAGGTCGCGCCGGTGAGCTCTTCACCGTATTCGATGCCCGGCAGTAGCAGTGAGAAAAATGCGGCGGCAAGCATCACGCCCGCTGCCGTACTGAGCATGCCATCCTGCAGGGCCGGCGTCAGGCGACGGACTGCAAACACACCCAGCGCGCCGACGCCGGTTCCCAGCCCGGCCAGCAGGCTGGCGATAGAGCCCATCCAGACAACGCTCAAATCACCGAACATCCGAACCCCTTATCCGTCCCAGGTGAATTATGGTAGACCCGGTCTACGTGGGGATGTCCGGATTGTCTCTGCGTCAGTCGTTGCTGTCCGTAGTTTTACTGTTGGTACTTTCAAAGATCCTGTCAGCCGATGCGGCGACGAAACCCCGGTAAAGTTGCCCGTCTGCATCGGGATAGCGCAGCGCAAACTCATAAAAGCAGCTTGGAATGCTGACCGTCTGGTCGGAAAAATCCACCTCGGCCCGATCGGCCATGGTGGAGGACTGCTCGAGCAGTTCCTCCGATGAGCCCTTGATTTCGCCCCCCGAACTGTTCAACCGATAACCTTCCTGCTTGAGTCGCCGGTTCACTTCGGCAAGGGTCGTGAACTGACTCAGGTGATTCACGCTGACGGTAAAGTGGTTGGCCCGGTAGCCCCAGGCAGCCAGCCAGGCGGCGTACTCACTTTCTTCCAGCAAAGCCTGGTAAGTGGCGTAATCGATGTCCCAGTGGCGACCGGAATAGAGAAAGCTCCGGTCAGCCACTACCGAGGGGGGCACGTCAGCGACCAGTTTCTGAACCGTTTCCTGCAGCGCGTCCGAGCATTTTTCTACCAGTAACTCGGAGATGAACACCTTGGGCACTGTTGCGTCGGGGTGCTCGAAATGCCGGGCGTAGAGCTTTTTGGCTTCAAAGTGGTATTCACCGCCCTGATGATAGCCCAGTGCCCTGAAATGCGCCGCGAGTTTCTCAAGGTTGAGTTTTTCCAGGTTGAAGGTGCGCAGCGCAATGTGATCATTGACGATGGTACTGCCCTGGCTGTTATCCAGAAGGCGGTGGATTTGCCGGGCTGATGGCGTCACCGCGCAGTAATTTTCCCAGAGGTTGTGAAACAGGGTATCGATCTCAGTATGCACTTGACGCCTCCTTGACCGGGGTGGACTCACTGTTGGCGGACAGGGCCGGGTGCTGGCTCTGGTTGCGAGCAATATCAAGATCGGCAAACCAGGCATCAGCACCGCTGTCCAGACCCAGAGTGTGTGCCAGCGACCGGGGTATTTCCAGTATCTGGTTGGCCGGACGGTGGCGCGCTGCGCTGGTTACTGTCGCCCGGAAGTCTGAGGTGCTGGTATTTGCCACCATCAGGGTCTTGCCCTGACCGCCGTGTGTCCATGCTGCCACTGCGGGCGACGGCTCCGCGCTTATGTGGACCCGACAGCAGCGGGTCTGTTGCACAGACCTCAGCCTGTCAGTCTGCGCCTCCAGGGTCGGTCCGCCGTCAATCGGGTCGATAAGGCCGGTGTACCGGAAGCCCTCGGATTCAAGCAGGTGCAGCGCAGGCCGGGTATCGGAATGCACTTTGCCAATGACGGCGCGTGCCGACTGGTCCAGCAGATGGGTATAAATGGGGTGTTCCGGCATCAGTTCCGCAACAAAGCCATTATCGCCGGTCCCCATCAACTGGTTGACGGTGGCAAAATCCAGGTCCACAAAGTTGGCCTGAAACCAGTGCCAGAAGGGAGAGTTGCCGGTGTTGTCCGACACCCCGCGCATTTGCGCAATTACGGTGCTGGCAAAGCGGTGAGGATGCTGGGCCATGAACAGGAATCGTATCCGGGACAGCAGCTTGCCTGCCCAGGCCCGGCGATATCGCGGGCGCAGAAAGAGTGTGCAGATCTCACTGCAGCCGGTGCAGTGGTTACCCAGGGTCAGGGTCTGCTGGTGACGGTTCAGGCCCAGGCGCGCAGACTGACGAACAGTTTTTTCCACGCGGAAGTGGTAGATCGGCCGACGTTGACCCACCGACGCCTCAATACCGGTGATACCCATGATGTCACCGCTGTCCGGAGCCACCAGAACGAACAGATAGCTCTGATCGCCGGGTTGCCAACCGCTCCCCCTGCCGGCACTGGCAAAGCTTGCTTCGGAGCGTGCAATTTTCTCAACCAGAAAATCGTGATTGTCCACCAGGGAGGTAAAGCCGGGGCCGGATTCGACGGCAATAGCTCTGAGCGCAGAAAGGTCGCTCATGACAACGGGACGAATGATCATGGCTTTGTCCTCTTTTAGTTTAACCCATTATCACCGCGCCTGATGTCACATTGCAGTTGCAAAAATGATATATTGACTGACAATTATGCCAAATCAACCAAGGCTTCAGACAATATGATCAGTTCACTGGATGAAAAGCTGTTGCTGAACCTGCGGCAGAATGCCCGCATCAGTGTCTCGGACCTGGCCCGGAAGATGAGCGTGTCGCGCTCGACGGTGCAGAATCGTCTGGCACGGCTGGAAGCTACCGGGGTGATCCGTGGTTACTCGGTAGAGCTGGGGGCGGCCTATGCCGCCAGTCAGGTTGAGGCCCATGTCTCGATCAAGGTAGTTCAGAAGCTGACCGCCCAGACCAATCGGGCACTCGAAGCCATCCCCCAGGTTTCCCAGCTTTATTCCGTCAGTGGTGAATACGATCTGATCGCCATCGTCCAGGCCCGGTCGCTGGAACAGCTGAGCATGATTCTGGACGGGATAGGCAATCTTGAGGGCGTTGAGCGCACCAACTCTGCGGTCGTTCTGGAAACGCGTTTTCGTCGTTAGTAAGGAGTTGTTCAGAGGCTCCCTAATACCTGAATGTTCTTAAAGGGCTGATGATGCCGGTCGATAACCGGATAATTCATGAACCGAGGATGAGCATCTCATGGTATCCCCTATCAATTTACCCGGTCTGTCCAGGTCAGATCCGGACCTGTTTTCTGGCATTCCGTCGCGGCGAGGCGGCAATGAAGGCACTGGCCCGGGTGTCGCCAGCGATCACAAGGTCGGGAGCAACGAGTCCGCAAAAATCCGCAGCGCTGACGATGCCATGAACGTGTTGAAGGCGAGGCTGTCGCAGCGCCTTGAACAGCAACTGGGCAAGGGTATTGCAAACGGGGCTGAACGGTTTTCTCCCGCTGTATTTGAGGCACCTTCTGCGGAGCTGGTGGCCCAGCGTGTACTGGGCTTTGTGCAGCAGCGTTTGCAGGCCGAGGCCCGCGCCGGCGCGGAAACAGAACGCCTGGCGGGATTGCTCACAGATGCCCGGGCAGGGATAGCGCAGGGCTTCGCCGAGGCCCGTGACCAGATCGAGACGATGGGTCTGATGGATGACCGACTTGGCCGGGCAATTGAAGACAGCTTCAGCCGGATCACCAGTGGTCTTGATGGCCTGCAGGACCGGTTTGTCGAGCGTCCGTCCGGTACTCTTGCGGCCGGGCAGGAAATGCAGGCAGGCTATCGGGTGGAGCGCGCGTCCGAGTCGCTGTTTGCGTTTCAGGTGACCACCGCCGAAGGCGACAGGGTGACGGTCCGGATGGCTGAGCAACGCTACAGCGGTGCATATGCAGAAACCGTTGTAGAGAACAGGGGTGGCGGCAATAGCCAGGATTTGCAGTTTGGCGCTGTCAGCGGTTTTTCAGGGCGCTACTCTTTCAATGTCGAGGGCGACCTGAACGGTCAGGAGCAGCGGGCTCTGGCCGGGCTCTTCGAGCGGGTAGAGAAAGTCTCCGACCGCTTCTTTGACGGCGACATTCAGGGCGCATTCCGCAAAGCCGGAGATCTGAATCTCGACGGACAGGCGCTTGCCAGTTTCAGTCTGAGCCTGACCGCGACCCGGATTGTATCGGCGTCCGCCTATGAATCCGTTGCCCGGCAACCGTCGGATAATGCTCAGCTCAGGCCTCTGGGTGGCCTGGCCCGTGACCTCCAGAGTGTTGCCCGGTCCGCATCTGAAGGCGGCGTATCCGCACCGGCCTTCAAAGGTCTGATGAACTCGCTACTCCAGGACATCCGCCAGTGGCAGAGCGAGCGGAATGACAGCCTGCTGCCTGCCTCTGAGTCGCTGATGAATGAGTTCATCGACGGGGTTACGGATTCGCTTAAGCGGCCTAGTGTCCCGTCTGTTTAATTCGTTGACCTACTGCTTGCCGCTCGGGAGGCCGGCCACAAAAAAACGCCGGGCCCGGATTATCGGGGCGCCGGCGTCTTCTTTTTTCAGACCGGTGGTGCCAACCTTAGCTTTGCATGCCCGGTTGATAATCCGGGGTAACGCTGGTGGCACGCTTCTTCCATGAACCGATTTTCCGGCTGATTGCCTGAATGGCCTGCTGTGCCGCTGCACGGGTGTACTGGCGCCTGACATCATTTCCATTGTGGAGGATGCTGGACGGCAGCGGTTGATGAGATACGTTATGGATTTGGGTCATAGCGCCTCCTCCTTTCTGTTAAGTGAATTGATTATGCGTCAATTTGGTTAGCTGACTATGGGACGCAGTGTAGGGATTCATTTTCGCAGCGTGAATACGTTAAAATCCGTACAAACCTTGCAAATATGCAGTTATTTATGGATTGGGACTATCTTCGATATATCCATGCCCTGGCCATCGGGGGAACACTTGCCAAAGCCGGTGAAATTCTGGGCGTTCACCAGACCACGGTTCTCCGCCGCCTGGACCAGATGGAAGAGCAACTGGGGGTTCAGTTTTTTGAACGTGACCGGGAGGGTCTGCATCTGACCCCGGTGGGGGAAACGGCCTACCGTGAAGCCGACCGACTGGCTGCGGACATGGAAAATCTCGAGCGCCGGCTGGTGGGACAGGATTCTGCGCCGG
>NZ_DATFKH010000003.1:0-52836 GCF_035268745.1 Marinobacter sp. | reverse complement strand
TTTCAACATGTAGGTCAGGCGACCGCAACGCCTCAGAACGCATAATAAATAACGAAAGGTGATAGTCATGGCACTGAAACAGAACTTTTCCGCATTTGCGGTAGCAGCCGCCGTCAGTTTCGGCGCGGCTTCCACCGCAGTCGATGCCCAGGAACAGACATTCGTTACCATCGGCACAGGTGGCGTCACCGGTGTCTATTACCCGGCAGGCGGTGCTATCTGCCGACTGGTCAATATGGATCGCAAAGAGCATGGAATCCGGTGCTCAACAGAAAGCACCGGTGGCTCGGTGTACAATCTCAATGCCATTCGCCAGGGTGAACTTGATCTGGCCGTGGCCCAGTCCGACTGGCAGTACCATGCCTACAACGGCACCAGCCAGTTTGCAGAAGATGGCCCCAACAAGAAGCTGCGGGCGGTGTTCTCCCTGCACCCGGAGCCGTTTACCGTGGTCGCCAGCAAGGGGTCCGGAATCGAGACATTTGAAGACCTTGCGGGCAAGCGGGTGTCGGTAGGCAACCCGGGTTCCGGACAGCGCGCAACCGCCAAAGTGCTGATGGAAGAAATGGGCTGGACCATGGACAAATTTGCACTGCCGGCAGAACTGAAAGCGTCCGAGCAGTCCCAGGCTCTGTGCGACGGCAATATTGACGCCTTCTTTTACACGGTCGGGCATCCATCCGGCGCGATCAAGGAAGCGACAACCTCCTGTGACAGTGTGCTGGTAGAAGTCGATAACAAGGCGACCCGGAAACTGATCAATGACAATCCCTATTACCGCAAAGCAGTCGTTCCCGGCGGCATGTACCGCGGCAGCGATGATGATGTGACAACCTTCGGTGTTGCGGCTACCTTCGTGAGCTCTACGGATGTATCGGAGGAGGTTGTCTATCAGGTAGTGAAAGCGGTGTTTGAAAACTTTGACAGCTTCAAGCGCCTGCATCCGGCCTTTGCCAACCTGCAAAAGGAAGAGATGGTCAGCGACGCACTGAGTGCACCCCTGCACCCGGGCGCTGCCAGA
Organism: Marinobacter sp.; assembly: GCF_035268745.1. Classification (GTDB taxonomy): domain Bacteria; phylum Pseudomonadota; class Gammaproteobacteria; order Pseudomonadales; family Oleiphilaceae; genus Marinobacter. The sequence continues at coordinate 51,815 of NZ_DATFKH010000003.1, read as the reverse complement.
TACTATAAGGAAGCTGGCCTGATCGACTGATTCAGTCTCTGACCTGACAGCAGGGCGGGGTGCGGCGTCGGCCCTGCCTTACCCGGTCCGTCATTTTCCGGGATCTGGCCATGACCGGTAGTGAAGGTGATGAAGAGACTGCCATGGACCGAAACAAAGTAAGCGAAGTTCTTCAGACTGAAACCGGGGGCAGGGCAGTGACCGGCCCGGCGGCCGTGGTGCTGTTTGTGGTTCCGTTACTCTGGTCCCTGTTCCAGCTCTGGATAGCCTCGCCGCTGCCCTACATTCTTGAAATCGGGTTGTTCAATTCGACAGAAACCCGTTCAATCCATCTGGCGTTTGCGGTTTTTCTGGCATTTTCGGCGTATCCCATGTTCCGTGGCAAGGATGCAGAACATGTGCCGGTCCATGACTGGGTTCTGGCGCTGGTGGCGGCCTTCACGGCCTCATATCTGTTCTTCTTCTACGACGAGCTGGCGAAAAGACCGGGCGCACCCATCACTCAGGATATCGTGGTTGCGGTCTGCGGCATGGTGTTGCTGCTTGAGGCGACGCGCCGGGCGCTGGGTCTGCCCCTGGCGATTGTGGCGGGCGTGTTCATTACCTATGCGATGGCCGGCCCCTATATGCCGGATATGATTTCCCACGGCGGCGCCAGCATCAACAAGCTGGCCTCGCACATGTGGCTGGGGACTGAAGGTGTCTTCGGTGTAGCCCTTGGCGTGTCGACCAGTTTCGTCTTTCTGTTTGTGCTCTTTGGCGCCCTGCTGGAGCGCGCCGGCGCCGGCAACTACTTTATCCAGGTGGCCTACGCCATGCTTGGCCACATGCGTGGTGGCCCGGCCAAGGCGGCTGTTGTTTCCAGTGGTCTGAGCGGAGTCATTTCCGGGTCGTCCATTGCCAACGTTGTCACCACCGGTACCTTTACCATCCCGCTCATGAAACGGGTGGGCTTTCCCGGGACCAAGGCCGGAGCAGTCGAGGTCGCGGCTTCCACCAACGGCCAGCTGACGCCGCCGGTGATGGGCGCCGCGGCCTTTCTGATGGTGGAATACGTGGGTATTTCCTACCTGGAGGTGATCAAGCACGCCATTCTGCCAGCCATGATTTCCTATGTGGCGTTGATCTATATCGTGCACCTTGAGGCCTGCAAACTGAAGATGAAGGGTATTCAGCGACTGAATCGCCCTACGCTGGCCCAGCGTATGCTTAACTGGGTGGTGATTCTGCTGGGTCTTTGTGTCCTGACCCTTGCGGTTTACTACGGAATCGGCTGGACCAGGGACGTCTTTGGCAGCGCGGCCATGTGGATTCTCGGGCCCTTGCTTGTGCTGGCCTATGTGCTGCTGGTTTATTACGCCACCCGTTTTTCCGACCTTGTGGAAGATGATCCGGAATCCGCAATGGACAAGCTGCCGGAACCGGGCCCCACGGTTAAAACCGGACTCTACTTCCTGCTGCCGGTTGTGGTGCTGATCTGGTGCCTGACCGTGGAGCGGTTTTCCCCCCAGCTCTCCGCCTTCTGGGCGACTGTGTTCATGATCGTTATTGTGCTGACCCAGAGACCGCTTAAAGCGGCTTTCCGTGGCAATGGCGAATTCTCCCGACGGATACCCGAGGGCTTTCATGATCTGGTCCATGCCCTGGTGACCGGCGCCCGGAACATGGTTGGTATCGGTGTGGCAACGGCGACAGCCGGCATTGTGGTGGGCACGGTAACGCTGACCGGTCTCGGTCTGGTGATGACCCAGTTCGTGGAGTTCATCTCCGGCGGTAACCTGCTGCTGATGCTGATCTTTACCGCGTTGATAAGCCTGATCCTGGGCATGGGCCTGCCAACCACCGCAAACTATATTGTGGTCTCGACCCTGATGGCACCGGTGATCGTCACCCTGGGTGCGCAGAACGGGCTGCTGGTGCCATTGATTGCGGTCCACCTGTTCGTGTTCTATTTCGGCATTCTGGCGGATGATACGCCGCCGGTGGGGCTGGCGGCTTATGCCGCCGCCGCCATATCGGGAGCCGATCCGATAAGAACGGGGGTTCAGGGCTTCACCTACGACATCCGCACGGCCATCCTGCCGTTCATGTTTATCTTCAATACCCAGCTGTTGCTGATCGGCCTGAGCGGGTGGTTTGATCTGCTCGTCACCATTGCCAGCGCGGTGACGGCCATGCTGGTGTTTTCTGCCGCCACCCAGGGATACTGGTTTACCAGGAGTTATAAATGGGAAACCGCGCTGCTGCTGCTGATCACATTCACCCTGTTCCGTCCGGGATACTGGTGGGACCGGGTCTATCCCGAAACGGAATTACGCCCCGGCACCGCAATCGAGGAACATGTGAAAGGGGTGCCGGCGGATGGCAATATTGTGATCAAGGCCTCCGGCATGTCGCTGTCCGGCGACGACGTGTCCACCTATCTGCAACTGCCGCTACCCGCAGCCGACTCCCCCCGGCAGCGCCTGGCCCGGGCGGGTCTGGAGCTGTCGGAAAGCGACGGCCGAATGGTGGTGGACTTTGTCGGCTTTGGCAGCCCGGCAGAGGACGCCGGCGTCAGTTTCGGCTGGACCATTGACGCCGTTCAGGTGGAACTGGAACGCCCGCCCAAGGAACTGATGTTCATTCCGGCGCTTATGCTTCTGGGGTTGGTGGCTTTGAGCCAGCTCAGGCGGAGAACGCCGGAAGAAGCCAGCGTAACCTGACACCTTCGGCCTGAGACTAAGCTGAAAGTAAGTAGGCGGACACGTCCATTCAGGACACGCCGTGGATACATCCATGTAGGCTCGGATGCAGCATCCCTGCTGCATACGGTCCTGAATGGACGTGTCCGCCTACTTTCCTGCTCATTGGTATCTGTAAAACCACGCCCGGCATTAACCCGCCGGGCTTTTTTCTGGTAAACTCCCGCGCAACTCGGCCCGTGGTCTGTATCACGGAGAGCCGACGCCATGTGGTCTTTGGTACGGATCACCTCTGAGTTAACAGGAGACAATCATGCCAGTTGTTACTCTGCCTGACGGCAGTCATCGCAGTTTTTCCGAATCAGTCACCGTTCACGATGTTGCCGCCGATATTGGTGCCGGCCTTGCGAAAGCCGCACTGGCGGGTCGCGTGAACGGCACCCTGGTAGACACCAGCTATCCCATTGAAGAAGATGCCGAGCTCGCCATCGTCACCGAGCGGGACGAAGACGGTGTTGATGTTATCCGTCACTCCACCGCCCACCTGATGGCCATGGCGGTGCAGGAGCTGTTTCCCGGTGCCCAGGTGACGATTGGCCCGGTGATCGAAAACGGCTTCTATTACGACTTCAAATTCGACCGTCCGTTTACCAACGAAGACCTGAGCCGGATCGAAAAGCGCATGGAAGAGCTGGCAAAGCAGGACATCCCGGTGTCCCGCTCAGTGCTCTCCCGCGATGAGGCCGTCAGACTGTTCAACGACATGGGCGAAGAGTACAAAGTCCGCATTATCGAGGACATACCCGGTGATGAAGACCTGTCCTTTTATCAGCAGGGGGATTTTATCGACCTCTGTCGCGGTCCTCACGTGCCCAGTACCGGCAAGCTCAAAGCCTTCAAACTGACCAAGGTGGCAGGTGCCTACTGGCGCGGTGATACCAGTAACGAGCAGCTCCAGCGCATTTACGGCACGGCCTGGGGCAGTAAAAAAGACCTGAAGGCCTATCTGAACCGGCTGGAAGAAGCGGAAAAGCGTGACCACCGCAAGATCGGCAAGAAACTGAACCTGTTTCACATGCAGGAAGAAGCGCCGGGCATGGTGTTCTGGCATCCGGATGGCTGGTCCCTGTACCAGGAAATCGAGCAGTACCTGCGCCGGAAACAGCACGATTACGGCTACCGGGAAATCCGGACGCCGCAGGTGGTGTCCCGCACACTCTGGGAAAGGTCCGGGCACTGGGACAAGTTCAAGGACGACATGTTTACCACTGAATCCGAGAAACATGATTTCGCCATCAAGCCAATGAACTGTCCGTGTCATATCCAGGTGTTCAATCAGGGTCTCAAAAGTTACAAGGACCTGCCGTTACGGCTGGCCGAATTCGGCTCCTGTCACCGCAATGAAGCGTCCGGCGCATTGCACGGCCTGATGCGGGTGCGCGGATTTACCCAGGACGACGCCCATATCTTCTGTGAAGAGGATGCGATCCAGAGGGAAGTCTCCGATTTCATCGCCATGCTTCACGAAATCTACGCCGACTTCGGGTTTGACCAGATTCTGTACAAGCTTTCGACACGCCCGGAAAAGCGGGTGGGTTCCGACGAGGTCTGGGACAAATCCGAGGCTGCTCTGGAACAGGCGCTGAATCGTGAAGGTGTGGAATGGGAACTGCTACCGGGCGAAGGTGCCTTTTATGGACCGAAGATCGAGTTTTCCCTGAAGGACTGCATTGGCCGGGTGTGGCAGTGTGGTACCATACAAGTGGATTTTTCGATGCCGGGTCGTCTTGGTGCGCAATATGTCGCGGACAATTCCGAGCGCAAGACGCCGGTTATGCTTCACCGGGCGGTTCTGGGGTCATTTGAGCGATTTATCGGTATCCTGATTGAAGAATACGAGGGTGCGTTTCCGACCTGGCTGGCGCCAACCCAGATTGCGGTGATGAATATTACCGATAATCAGCGGGATTATTGCCAGAATCTGGCAAAAAAGTGGGATTCTCTCGGGTTCAGGGTTAATGCTGACTTGAGAAACGAGAAGATCGGCTTTAAAATCCGCGAGCATACTATTAACAAAGTACCCTTCCTTGTGGTTGTCGGCGACAAAGAAGTCGAATCAAATTCCGTTGCGGTGAGAACCCGCAAAGGTGAAGATATGGGTACTTTATCGCTGGACGCGTTCGAGCAGCTGATGGCTGGTGAAATTGATCGCAAAGGCAGGACCAAAACGGAGATCTGATTATTAAACAGCGAACGAATCGGGGGCGTGCACCAAAAGCGCCGATCAATGAGAATATTGACGCAACTGAAGTCCGTCTTATTGACGCAGAGGGCAACCAGGTCGGCGTAGTGTCGATTGAAGATGCAATCAGGCAGGCAGAAGAAGCGTCTCTTGACCTTGTTCAGGTCACGGATTCCGATCCGATCGTCTGTAAAATAATGGACTACGGCAAGAAAATCTTCGATGAGAAGAAGGCCAAAGCGGCTGCCAAGAAAAAGCAGAAGCAGACGCAGGTCAAAGAGCTCAAGTTCCGACCAGGAACTGAAGAAGGGGATTATCAGGTCAAACTACGCAACCTGGTACGTTTCCTTGAAAACGGGGACCGCGGCAAACTGACAATTCGCTTCCGTGGGCGTGAGATGGCACACCAGGAAATCGGTATGAAGCTCATGAACAAGATTGAAGCGGATATTGAAGATATTGCCCAGGTAGAACAGCGGCCGAAGATGGAAGGCCGGCAGATGACCATGGTAGTGGCTCCCCGCAAGAAGAAGTGAACCTGACATGAAACCGATCCCCCGCGGTCGCGGGGGATTTTTCGTTCAGGGCCACATTTATGTCACTAAAAACAGAATGCGGAGTTTTAAAAAATGTCGAAAATGAAAACCAAAAGCGGAGCCACCAAGCGGTTCAAGAAAACCGCCACCGGCTTCAAGCACAAACAGTCCTTCACCAGTCATATCTTGACCAAGAAGAGCCCCAAGCGTAAGCGTCAGCTCCGCGGCACCAAGCTGATTGCCAAGTCTGACGTGGCTTCCATCAAGCGTATGACAGCGTGCTGATTCAGCCGCTCACCATTCCTGTAAAGGTTAAAAGGTAGAAGGATTAAAGTATGGCTCGTGTAAAACGTGGCGTGGTAGCACGTCGTCGTCACAAAAAGATCATGAATCAGGCCAAGGGTTACTATGGTGCGCGCAGCCGCGTCTATCGTGTGGCCAAACAGGCGGTTATCAAGGCCGGTCAGTATGCGTATCGCGACCGTCGTAACCGCAAGCGCTCATTCCGCGCCCTGTGGATTGCCCGTATCAACGCCGGCGCCCGCGCCAACGGTCTTTCCTACAGCCGGCTGATTGCCGGCCTGAAGAAGGCAAACGTAGAAATCGATCGCAAGGTACTGGCCGATCTGGCCATGAACGAGCAGCAGGCGTTTTCCGCCGTTGTTGATACGGCGAAAGCATCCCTGTGATCGTTTAGCAGCCTCCGCTTGTTACTAAGCTGAAAGGAAGTAGGCGGACACGTCCATCCAGGACACGCCGTGAATACGTCCATCTAGGCTCGGATGCAGCATCCATGCCGCATACGTTCCTGAATGGACGTGTCCGCCTACTTTCCTGCTCATTAGTATGAAGGCGTTTTGTGATAGGGGAAGGGCGCGCTCTTCCCCTATTTTTGTTTGGAGTATTCCATTTCCGGATTGGAGCAGGGTCAATGGAAAACCTGGATCAACTCGTTCAGGACGGTCTGAAAGCGGTTGCAGAAGCCGAGGACCTGAAAACGCTGGACCACGTCCGCGTTGAATACCTTGGCAAAAAAGGCGTGATTACCCAGCAGGCCAAAACCCTGGGCAAGCTTTCCGCGGCGGAGCGCCCGGCCGCTGGCCAGCGAATCAATGAGGCCAAGGGTCAGGTAGAGCAGGGCATCAGTGCCCGCCGCAACGATCTGGAGCGTCTGGCCCTGGAACAGAAGCTGGCCCGTGAGTCCATTGATGTTACCTTGCCCGGTCGGGGTCAGGAACTGGGTGGATTACATCCGGTGACCCGGACCCTGCAGCGGATCGAACAGTTCTTCAGCCGGGCCGGTTATACGGTGGAGCAGGGACCGGAAATCGAAGACGATTACCATAACTTCGAGGCCCTTAATATTCCCGGTCATCACCCCGCCCGTGCCATGCACGATACCTTCTACTTCAACCCCGGTACTCTGCTGCGCACTCACACCTCCCCGGTCCAGATCCGTACCATGGAAGCCGGCAAACCGCCCTTTCGGATGATCTGTCCGGGGCGCGTTTATCGCTGTGATTCCGATATGACCCACACTCCCATGTTCCACCAGGTGGAAGGGCTGCTGGTCGAGAAGGACGTCAGTTTTGCCGATCTCAAAAGCACCGTGGAAGAATTTCTGCGGGTGTTTTTCGAACGCGATCTGGAAGTGCGCTTTCGCCCCTCCTACTTTCCCTTTACCGAGCCATCCGCCGAGGTGGACATCGAGTGGGGCCGCGAAGAGGATGGCAGCATCAAATGGCTGGAAGTCATGGGCTGCGGCATGGTTCACCCCAAAGTATTCGAGCACTGCAACATCGACCCGGAGGAATACCGGGGTTTTGCATTCGGCCTTGGCGTTGAGCGGCTGGCCATGCTTCGTTATGGCGTTAATGATCTGCGCATGTTCTTCGAGAACGACCTGCGTTTCCTGCGTCAGTTCCGATAGATCGGCAGCTTCGTCAAGCCCCTGAGTTGACCAAGAATCAAACCGTTAAAAGCTCCAGCACAAGGCAGATACCATGAAATTCAGTGAGCAGTGGCTCCGTGAGTGGGTCAATCCGGCCAACAGTTCCCAGGCATTGATGGACCAGATCACCATGGCGGGTCTGGAAGTGGACGGTGCCGAGCCTGTGGCCGGCAAGTTCAGTGGCGTTGTCGTGGGTGAGGTGGTCGCTGTTGAGCCCCACCCGGATGCTGACAAACTGAGCGTCTGCCAGGTCAGTGATGGCACCAGTCAGGCTCAGGTCGTCTGTGGCGCCGCCAATGTCCGCGAGGGTCTGAAAGCGCCGTTCGCGGTTGTCGGGGCGGTGCTGCCGGGTGATTTCAGAATCAAGAAGGCCAGGCTGAGGGGGCAGCCCTCTGAAGGCATGCTGTGCTCGGAATCCGAACTCGGTTTGTCCGACGATCATCAGGGTTTGATGGAATTGCCGGCCGATGCGCCCGTGGGCGAAGCACTCGACAGCTTTCTGGGCCTTAATGACGTCAGCATTGACGTGGATCTGACCCCCAACCGCAGCGACTGTCTTTCCATCAAGGGCATTGCCCGCGAAGTGGGCGTTCTCAACGGCCTGGTGGCAGAGGGCCCGGAGATCGAAGCAATTGAAGCGGTGCACTCCGAAGTGCCGGACATCGCGGTAAGGGCACCGGAAGGCTGCCCCCGCTACCTCGGGCGTGTTCTGAAAAATGTGAACCTGGACGCACCGACGCCGCTGTGGATGCAGGAAAAGCTGCGTCGTTGTGGCACTCGTTCCATTGATGCGGCCGTGGACGTCACCAACTACGTCATGCTGGAACTGGGCCAGCCCATGCACGCTTTTGATCGCGACGAGATCGAAGGCGGCATTATTGTGAGAATGGCGGAAACCAACGAGAAACTGGTGCTCCTCGACGGTCAGGAAGTAGAGCTGACTGCCGATACCCTGGTCATCGCCGATCATGCCAAACCCATTGCCATTGCCGGCGTCATGGGCGGCGAACACTCCGGGGTAAGCCCGAAAACCCGGGATCTGGTGCTGGAAGCGGCCTATTTCGACCCGATTACCCTTGCCGGCAAGGCCCGTCAGTACGGCCTGCATACCGATGCCTCACACCGCTTTGAGCGGGGCGTTGACTACACCCTGACGCGTGAGGCAATGGAGCGTGCCACGGCACTGCTGATGGACATTGTTGGCGGCCAGCCGGGTGAAGTAGTGGAAGTGGTCAGCCGGAAGGATCTGCCTGCCGACCGCAGTATCGATCTGCGCGAGCAGCGAGTGGCCGCGGTGCTGGGGGTTGAAATAGACCGAACCACCATCGAGGAGATTCTGACCCGCCTGGGACTGCGCATCGACAAACTGCGCAAAGATGGCTGGCTGGTTCATGTGCCCGGGTTCCGCCCGGATATCAGCATCGAAGAAGATCTGATTGAAGAAATCGGTCGCATTTACGGCTACAACAACCTGCCGGTGACCGAACCCACCGGCGCCCTCGGTTTGCGGCCGCAAAGCGAGGCGGTGCGCCCGGTCTCCGCCATCCAGAAGTATTTTGTTGACTGCGGCTATCAGGAAGCCATTACCTACAGCTTCGTCGACCCGAAGGTGCAGGCCCTGGTGAATCCGGATGAGTCGGGCATTGCCCTGGCAAATCCGATATCTTCAGATCTGTCGGTGATGCGAACCAGCCTGTGGAGCGGCCTGCTGAAAACCGTGGGCTACAACCAGAACCGTCAGCAGTCACGCATCCGCCTGTTCGAGACCGGCCTCAAATTCCGGAGCGACGGCGGCGCCATCGACCAGCAGCCGATGCTTGCCGGTGTGGTGGTGGGCAATCAGCTACCCGAAAACTGGGCGAACGGTCGCAGAACCGCCGACTTTTTTGATGTAAAAGGGGAGTTGGAAGGTCTGTTCCGGATGCTGGGTATCGACATACAGTTTACGCCCGGGCAGCACCCGGCGCTGCATCCGGGGCAGACCGCGGAACTGATCAGGGACGGCCAGCACGTGGGCTGGCTGGGAACACTTCATCCGCAAGTACAGAAAACGCTTGAACTTGTTGGCACCATTCTGATGTTTGAGCTATTCTTGAACTCGATAGTTTCCGGATATGTGCCTAATTTCAAAGCTATTTCGAAATTCCCGGAAGTTCGGCGGGATCTGGCAATCGTAATCGGAAGCGGGCTGGGGTTTGCAGACGTTGAGCGTGTCGCCAAAACGCACGCCGGAGATAACCTGACAGCATTGCGTGCGTTCGATGTCTATGAGGGTGAAAGCCTGGGCGAGGGTAACCGCAGCCTTGCCCTCAGTCTGTTCTGGCAGCATCCTGAACGCACACTTAATGAGGAAGAGGTGCACTCACTCTTCACCGGTGTGATTGACGCACTGCAGAAGGAGTTGGGGGCAAAACTGAGGAGCTGACCAATGACGGCCTTGACGAAAGCGGAAATGGCGGAACGTCTGTACGAGGAACTGGGTCTGAATAAACGTGAGGCCAAGGAGATGGTCGAAGCCTTTTTCGATGAGATCAGGGGCGCTCTGAGCCACAATGAGCAGGTCAAGCTCTCCGGTTTCGGCAACTTCGATCTGCGTGATAAAAAACAGCGGCCCGGCAGGAATCCGAAAACCGGCGAAGAAATTCCAATCAGTGCACGGCGGGTGGTTACGTTTCGTCCGGGTCAGAAACTGAAGCAAAAAGTTGAAGCGTATGCTGGAACCCAGTCATAACAATGAGTTGCCCGCCATACCGGGTAAACGCTACTTTACCATTGGCGAGGTCGCAGACCTTTGCGCGGTGAAAGCGCACGTACTGCGTTACTGGGAACAGGAGTTTCCGCAACTGTCGCCGGTCAAGCGTCGTGGCAATCGCCGCTATTACCAGCGGGCGGATGTACTTACCATTCGCCAGATCCGCAGCCTGCTTTACGATCAGGGCTACACCATTGGCGGGGCCAAGCAGAAGCTGAGCAGTCATGAGGTAAAAGACGATACCTCCCAATACAAGCAGATTATCCGGCAGATGATTACCGAGCTTGAGGAAGTCCTGAATGTGCTTAATACGCCGGTGAAGTGACTTGCCTGCAGTAACAGGCATAGTATTTACCGGCGATGCCGCGAGCGCATTCCCGGCGGAAGATTCTTATTGCGGGAGATCACCACCGCAGGCAATCTCGTGCAATTTATCCAGGTCATAATGTTGGATGTTACGCCGGTTTATGCTCAGGATTCCCAGATCATTAAAACGGGAAAATACACGGCTTACGGTTTCCTCAGCCAGCCCCATGTAGCTGCCGATATCAACCCGCTGCATCTGCAAAGTCAGCTCGCCTTTCCTGAAACCGGCACGTTCCATTCTGGTTGCCAGATTGAAGATAAAGGTAGCGATACGCTGATTGGCATTCATTGTGGCCATTGAGTAAATCAGCTCTGTGTCGCTCAATATGATGCGACTCATGAACTTGAGCATTTTTTGCGTAAGTGCCAGACTGGCCTCGGTGTTCTCCCATAACATTGATACCGGAACCAGACACACCGTTCCGGCAGTCAGCGCTTCGGTGGTATAGATGTGGCTTTCCTGGCCAAGACTTTCGAGGCCCAGGATGTCTCCCGGAATATAGAATCCGGTCACCTTTGAACCACCCCCTTCGGTCACCCAATAGGATTCGAAAAACCCGGTCTTGATGAGGTAGATGCCCTCGAAGGGTTGGCCCATTGTAAAGACGGACTCTCCAGGCTGAAAAGTCTGGGTTTGCTGGACTCGCTCGTCGTAATCGGTTAGTCGGCTGTCGTTCAGATCGCCGGCCAGGCACAGTGAACGCCGGCCGCACGAGAAACAATCCGATGCGTTGCGGGTGGGGAGAACGGCGAAGCCGCCTGACATGAGCGAATTCCTTTTGCGTGACATTTCAGGTGCTCCCTTGCGACGAACACAGACTGTTACATTTCTGTTCTACATTCGCAATCTTTCAAAGCTGTCTAACGCCTACATCCTTAAAATAACACGAGTAATTCACGAGAAGTCTTTCGCTTCCAGTTCCGCGCTGCCCTGCTCTAGTGTCCCGTCTGGTTAATTCGCTGATCTACTGAGCCCCTGAAAGCCTTGAGAGCAAGCGGTCGGTCAACGAATTAACCAGACAGGACAATAGGATATTTGTCGCGCTGTAGCGGGGCGTGTTATTTTTTCTGGGCCGGTTTGCGCGGTCCCCCTGTCGAGTCGACCGGTTGGCGATTGGCTCGGCGGGCTCGATGGCTCTCATGGAGGACATACCAATGGCGAGCAAAAATATATTTGTCATGGCAATGGATGACTTTCACCAGGTCATGCTCGAAAGACTGCGGGGCAGTGAGGAGTTGGCCTTTCATCCGCTGCTGGACATGGAAACGGCGGTGAACACCACCGACATCGATATGAAGGAGCTTCTGGCTCGTGCCCGGCGAACGCTGAAGGATTTTCCCGGGAGCGTGGACGCCGTCGTCGGTTACTGGGACTTTCCAACTTGCAGCCTGTTACCCATCCTGCGCCGGGAATGGGACTTGCCGGGCCCCTCCCTGGAAGCCGCCATGCGCTGCGAACACAAGTACTGGGCACGAGTCGAGGAGGCACAGGTAGCGCCACGGCAAACACCCCGTTTCGCCAGCGTCAATCCATTCGACGAGAACGTCCTGGACCAGCCGCCACTGCCTTACCCTTTCTGGATCAAGCCCGTGCGTGCGCATTCCTCGCAATTGGGTTTTCGTGTCGATAACCGGCAGGATTTTGAACACGCCATTGCGCAGACCCGTCACCGCATCCAGATGTTTGCCAAACCCTTCAACTATATTCTCTCAATGGCCGAGCTTCCTGAAGATATCGGTTCTGTTGATGGCTGGCACTGTATCGCCGAAGAAATCGTTTCCGCCGGTCGGCAATGCACCCTGGAAGGCTATGTGCTCAACGGGGAGACGGAAATCTACGGAGTAGTGGACTCACTGCGCGAGGGCGCGGTTGGCTCGTCTTTTTCCCGCTATCAATACCCTTCGGGTCTTCCGGCTTCGGTTCAGGACATCATGTTTCAGGACTGCCGGCGATTTGTCGAGCGGACAGGTTTTGACAACTCGCCATTCAATATTGAGTTTTTTTATAATGAAGAAGAAGGTTCCATATGGATGCTGGAGGTGAATCCCCGTTGCTCCAAATCCCATAGCCCGCTGTTTGAAATGGTAGAGGGCAGCTCCAATCTGCAGGTGATGGTGGATGTGGCACTGGGGCGCAAGCCAGTGTTCCCGCCGGAAGGCGGCAAGTATCGTTATGCCGCCAAAGTCATGCTGCGTGAACACCGGGACGGCGTGGTCGAACGGGTGCCCAATACAGATGAGATCCGCGCCATAGAAAACGACTATCCCGGTTGCCAGATACAGGTGGAGGCGGAACAGGGCCGCAGGCTCAGCGATATACTCCATCAGGACAGCTACAGCTTCGAGTATGCCGTGCTGTTTGTGGGCGGTGACAGCCAGCAAGAAATAGACAAAAAGACAGATCAGATCAAGGCTCGGCTGGATTTCAAGTTCACTCGTCAAGAAAAGGAGGATGGATGAGCACGCCCCATGTAGCCACCGACCTGCCTTGCAAAGTCCGTGAGATTGAGCATGTGCGCATCCCCATGCCCGACGGGGTGGAGCTTGCCGCCCGGGTCTGGATCCCCGAGGGTGCCGAGGATGCACCGGTCCCGGCGATACTGGAATACATTCCCTATCGGCGCCGCGACATGACCCGTCCGCGAGATGCCGTGATGCACCCCTATTTTGCTGGCCATGGCTATGCCGCCGTGCGCGTGGATATGCGTGGCAGTGGTGATTCTGATGGGGTGCTGGCAGATGAATATATCCAGCTGGAGCTGGATGACGGCTGCGAAATCCTGCGCTGGCTGGCACAGCAACCCTGGTGCAATGGTAACGTCGGCATGATCGGTATTTCCTGGGGCGGGTTCAATGGTCTGCAGATCGCGGCCATGCAACCGCCAGAGTTAAAGGCGGTGATTGCCGTTTGCGCGACGGACGACCGCTATGCCGACGATGTGCACTACATGGGCGGGTGTCTGCTCGGGGATAATCTGTCCTGGGCCGCCACCATGTTTGCCTTCAATTCCCTTCCGCCGGATCCGGCGACGGTAGGCAAACAGTGGCGCGCACTCTGGTTCGAGCGCTTGCGCGCCAACGAACCCTGGGTGATCGAGTGGCTGCGCCAACCCCATCGGACTGACTACTGGAAGCATGGCTCGGTGTGCGAGGACTGGAACGATATCCAGTGTCCGGTCATGGCGGTGAGTGGCTGGGCTGACGGTTATTCCAATGCGGTTTTCCGCCTCATGGAAAACCTGAAGGTACCGCGCCAGGGCCTGCTTGGCCCCTGGAGTCATATGTACCCCCACCAGGGCGTGCCCGGCCCTGCTATCGGCTTCCTGCAGGAGGCAGTGCGCTGGTGGGACCACTGGCTCAAGGACAGGGATAACGGCATGGACCGTGAGCCGGTGCTGCGCGCCTGGCTGCAGGACAGTGTCCCGCCCTCTACCCGCTATCAGGAAAGGCCCGGCCGCTGGCTGGCGGAACCGGAGTGGCCCAGCCGCCACGTGACCATGGAGACCCTGCAGCTGGACCGCAGCGGCCGCCTGTTGCCCGACGCCGAGCCGTCGGACGATGAACCGCTGACTATTCAGTCTCCTCTGAGCGTGGGCCTGTTCGCGGGCAAATGGTGCTCTTACGCAGCCACTCCGGACCTGCCGCACGACCAGCGCGAGGAAGATGGCGGTGCCCTGGTCTTCGAGTCCGCACCACTGGAAAAGCCACTGGAGCTGCTGGGCCCGCCGGTTCTGGAGGTAGAGTTGTGCTCAAACCGCCCGGTAGCCATGCTGGCCGCCCGGCTGTCGAACGTGGCTCCCGATAACAAGGCTACGCGGGTAACCTACGGCGTACTCAACCTTTGCCACCGGGACAGCCACGAACACCCGGAGGAGATGGTGCCGGGCAAGCGCTATCGGGTCCGGCTGACACTCAACGGCTGTGGTCAGCATTTTCCCAAGGGTCACCGACTTCGCCTGTCACTGTCCACCTCCTATTTTCCGCTCGCCTGGGCGCCTCCCGAGCCGGTGAGGCTGACCATTTTTCCGGCGGCCAGCCGCTTCAGTATCCCTGCGCATCAATCCCATGAACAGCCACCCGAACCCGAGTTCGAAAAGCCGGAGGGTGCGATTCCGATCAGTGCACTGGCGCTGGAAACGCCACACAACAACTGGTTCGTCAAGCGTGACCTGGCCAACGACGTATCCACGCTGGAGGTGATCAATGACCCCGGCTGGACCCGGCTGACCGAGGTGGACCTGGACATCAAGCGATGCACCCGTGAGTGGTACACCTACTGTGACGACGACTTCGGATCATTGCGTGGCGAGACCCTTTGCGAATGGGGTTTGCGTCGCGGCGACTGGCACGTGGAAACCGTCACTCGTACGGTGATGACCTGCGATACGGAGCACTTCTACATCCATGCACAGCTGGATGCCTGGGAGGGGGAAACCCGGGTGTTCTCCAGAAACTGGGACGAAACCATTCCACGGAACCTGGTCTGATTCTGCCCACACCGCCAAGTGCACCGGTGGCTTTACGACAGGTCGATGCGGTCCGTACCGCCATTACGCACCGCCAGTATCATCGTAAGATACTCCCGCAGTTGGCGGGTTAGCAGAAAATTTTCCCGTACAAACTGGCGCGCCTTTTCGCCCATTTGCGTCGCCCGGCCGGGACGCTGCAGCAGGTAGCGAATGCGCAGAGCTGCACCTTCGGGGGTATTGACGAGAAAACCGGTGTGGTAGTTGATGACTTGTAGCCGGATGCCGCCGGTGTCACCACCGATAACGGGCCTGCCCTTCCACATGGCTTCGGTAACGGTCAGACCGAAGCCTTCCCGCAAGGATTTCTGCAACACGATATCGGCGCTACGCTGCAGGGCATTGATGGTCCGGTGGGCGTCCGGCGGCAGCAACAGCAAATGGATGTCGGCATCGTGATTGGCAGCGTTTTCCGCCTCGCGATACACGGCCTCGCCTTCCGGGTCGTCGCTTGCGGTCCCTCCTGCCAGCACCAGCTGCAGTCCGGGTGTGAACTCCCTGGCCAGGCGGAAGGCCTGAATGACCCCGAGCGGGTCCTTGAAGCGATCGAAGCGCGATACCTGCAGAATCATCGGTCGCTGCGGGTCGAGACCAAAATGCTTCTGAACCGCTTCTATTTCATCCTGACTCAGTTCCATATTCTTGGCGCTGAGAGGGTCGATGCTGGGCGGGATCAGATACTCCGGGTGGGGGAGTGCCTGGGCGAAGCCGGCCAGAGAAAAGACACTGGCGTCATAGTTGGTAAGGAAATGTCGCAGATAACGCCAGATGTGGCGGTCTGGATGGCTAACGTCGATGTGGCACCGCCAGATCCAGGTGCCCTTTCGGTCGGGGCAGAGATCCAGGAGCGGAGCCGGCTGTGGATCGTGAATAAAAACAACATCAGCTTCCTCCAGCACCGGCCGCAACTGCTCGGCAGTCCGGACGTTGGTTTCTTCATAGGCGCGCAACAGATGTTCGGGGATCGCTATGCGATGGCCCTGAAGACCGTTGTGGAAGGACTTGGTGCATTGATAGAAATCGCTTTCTCCGGTGATTATTTCCCAGCTGGTATCGATACCCAGTTCGCACATCAGGGGCACGAGCTTATCGAGGATTTCCGCGACGCCACCGCCAACCCGCGTGGAATTGACGTGAACGACCTTCATGCCGCGCAGGGGAGTCGCGAGCTGGCGAAGCTGGTCGACGATAGCGTTTCCGGTGACTTCAGCATAGGATTCAAGCAGGTTCGACATCGGTTGACCTCCCGTGGAAACTGGAGAAGAGCGCGGCAAGCTGCTCGCGCAGTTCGCTCAGCGAGTTGAAGTAGGGATCGATTGAACTCAGCCCCTGGCACAATCTGGCGTAGCGCTCCCCCCCTGGCGCGAGCCAGGACCGAAAGTCATCTTCGCCCCGGGGCAAACGTTGGCGGGCATCGATAAAGTGGTAGAACACGCTGCCGGGGGACAGGCCGGGAATAACCTCGGCGAGCTGTTCCGGGTGCCGGACAGTGCGGCCGGTGCCGAAGACCACAATTTGGGAACGGATAAACTGAAAATGCCTGTCCGCCGGTTTCCAGAGTTCCGCACCCGCTTCCTCCAGGCGATGCTCCACCACATCAAGCAATGCCTGGCGCATATGTTCCAGGTCGTCGAAACCTGAAGGGTCGATGATGGCAAGCTTCTCCGCCAGGGCAGCATCGTGAAGGCCATGTTTGGCCCATTCCCCCAGGTCGTTGGCGTACTCCCGCTCTTCAAATCCGGGATACAGATGGCCGCCCCAAAAATGGTAATAGAGGCTGCTCAGGGGTACCACTTCCAGGTGATCCCGCAATTCCTTGAGATTCTGCACCCGCTTTCCAGTGGCCAGCGCAATAAGGGCACAGTCCTTGATGATAAAAGGTGCCATCGTGGTCGTCTGTTCCTGGGTCATGATTTTCTCCCTATGCTGTTGATGATGGATTTACATCAATATCGCCACGGATTCAGCTGGCAGCAAAATGTTTTCGTTCTCTAACGCCACTCCCGTCTGCGAGGCCAGCACCAGTTGCTGCAACTGCAGATGCCGGTGATGGATGCGCTGTTCGGTACCGGCCAGATTACAGACAATAGTGACCGTTGATCGCTGTAACAGCAGCCAGCGGGCAGTTTCGTCAAAGTCAACGCGGATGTTGTCGAGGCAGTCGTCGGTCAGAGCGGGAATAGTCCGACGCAAACGAGCCAGCGCTTTGTGCCAGGCGAGCAGGCGGGTATGGGGCTGGTGCTCCTGTTCTTGCCAGTTCAGGCGGCAGCGCTTGAAGGTGTCTGGATCCTGGGGGTCGGGAACACTTTCGGCACCGGTGCTGGCAGCGCCGAAATCATTACGCCGGCCCTTCCGCACCTTTTCGGCAAGCAGCGGCTCCTGGTGGTCAGTGAAGTACTGAAAAGGCGTGCTCGCCGCCCACTCCTCCCCCTGAAACAGCAGGGGCACGAAAGGCGCGGTCATTACCAGCGCCGCGCCGATGTGAAGCAACCCCTCGGAGAGCAGCTGGGCACTGCGCTCGCCCTGGGGCCGGTTACCGATCTGGTCATGATTTTGCAGGAAGCCGACAAAGCGGCGCCCGGGAAGTCCGGTGGCGGGGCGGCCGTGTCGCTGCTGACGGTATTGGGAATAGCGGCCATCGTAGACCAGCGCGCTGGTAAGCGCCGTGGACACGTCGGCGAGGGCGCCAAAATCCTGGTAGTAGCCGCGTCTCTCACCGGTCAGCAGGGCATGGAGCGCATGGTGGAAATCCTCGTTCCACATGGCGTTCAGGCCAAAGCCGCCGGCTTCGGGAGGGCGAATCAGGCGCGGATCATTCAGATCGTTTTCGGCGATCAGCACCAGATGTCGCCCCAGCTGTGCTTCCAGAGCCTGCACGGCCCGCCGGAGTTGCTCCAGAAAGGGCATGGCCGAGGTGTCGACGATGGCGTGGACGGCGTCAAGTCGCAGGCCGTCAATATGGTAGTCCCGCAGCCACATCAGCGCATTGCCAATCAGGAAATCGCGCACCTGATCGCTGTTAGCCTGGTCCAGATTGACGGCCTCCCCCCAGGGGGTACTGTAGGCGCCGGTAAAGTAGGGGCCAAAGCGGGCCAGGTAATTACCGTCCGGGCCCAGGTGGTTATAAACCACATCCAGCAGTACCGCAAGGCCCTTGCGGTGGCAGGCATTTACCAGCCGCTTTAGGCCCTCGGGGCCGCCGTAGGCGTGGTGGGGGGCATAGAGATCGACGCCGTCATAGCCCCAGCCGCGGTCGCCGGGGAATTCCGCCACCGGCATCAGTTCGAGGTGGGTAATACCCAGATTGACCAGGTGATCCAGGCGCGCGATCGCACCATCGAAAGTGCCCGCGGGTGTAAAGGTGCCGATGTGGATTTCCTCAATGACCGCAGACGCCAGCGGCGGTGCCTGCCAGCCGCAATCGTTCCAGACAAAGCGCTCGTGGTCCACATGGCGGGACGGGCCATGTACGCCTTCAGGCTGCCAGGGGGAGCGGGGATCCGGGAAGGGCCCCTCGCCGTCCAGCAGGAAGGCGTAGTCTGTGCCGTGGTTGACGGTTGTTTCTGATTGCCACCAGCCGCTTTTGGCCGGCTGCAACGCACTGCGGGTGCCCGCGATCTCTGCCTCGACCTGGCGGGCGTTGGGCGCCCATACGTGAAGGCTCATGATTCGGGCTCCTCGCGGCTGAGCAGGGCTACGGGAAATCGGGTCAGCAGCCTGGCAACGGGAAGATTCCCGCCTTCGAGGGTCTCTCCCGTCAGCAGATTGTGCCAGTGACCGCCGGGCACCTGGATGTGCGTATCGTCCCAGTCTTCTCCGAGCCCGATGACCAGACGGGGCACTATTATCAGGGCGCTGTTTCCCCGTAAAAATGCGATGACATGGCTGGCCTTGCTGCCTGCTCCCGCAATAGCCTTGTAGTCGCCATTGGCACCGAATGCCTGTGGATGATTACGCCTTAAATGCAGAGCCTGGCGGATAAGCCAAAGCTTTGGCAGGCCCTGATGGGCGCGGGCCATGATCTGTTCGCAATCGAGATTCGGCAGTTCCGCCAGCAGGCTGGCGCGGGCGTCGAAATCCACGGGCCTTCGGTTATCCGGGTCCGTCAGGCTGTGCTCCCATAACTCGGCGCCCTGGTAGATATCCGGTACGCCCGGTGCGGTGCATTTGAGCAGGGTCTGAGCCAGGCTGTTAATCCGCCCGGCACTCTCCAGCGGTGCTAAAAATTGTTCCAGGTCGGCGCAGAAGTCTTCGTCTCCCAGTATTCCTGCGACGAAGTCCTGCACCGCCGCTTCGTAGTCCGCCTGCGGATGAGTCCAGGATGTATGCTTCTTGGCCTCGCGCACGGCCTTTTCCACATAGTGGCCCATGCGGACGCTATCGATAGGCCAGGCACCCATCAGTGTCTGGTAGATCAGGTATTCGGTGGCCGGGTCGGGAAGACCCTGGCGGCGATGCCGCCGATTGTGGTACGTCCAGCGGTGCACAGCCGCCCCCCAGCGCTCGGGGATCTCCGACAGCAACATCAGGCGGGCGCGGACATCTTCGCCCCGCTTGGCGTCGTGGGTGGCAGTCGCCAGCATGGCTCGGGGACGGCTGGCCAGAGCCTGCCGGCAGAATTGGTGAAACTCGGCCGGGGTCACGCCAAAATGGTTCGGGTCTCCGCCCACCTCGTTGAGGCTCACCAGGCGGAAATGCCGGTAGAAGGCAGTGTCTTCCATGCCCTTGGCCATGGTCGGCCCTGTCAATTGCTGAAAACGCAGGGCCAGTTCGGTTTCCTGGTCGCCGCTGTGTTGCAGCAAAAGCAGATCCTGCAGGAAGTCAAAAAGCTCCGGGTCCATTTCCGGTTGACGATTGCGGGCCTGTGCGACTGCGTCCAGAATGTAGCGTCGGTCTGTATCCGCTACATTCCCGTCCCCGCTCCTTACATAGGTGCGATACACAGGGAAGCAGGTGGCAACTGTCAGCAGCGCCCGATAGAGTTGATCCCGGGTGTAATCCCGGTGGCGGCGGTGCCGCTCACAGATGCCGGTAAAAAGTGACGCAAGCCGGTTCAGTTCGCTTGCCAGCGACTCCCGGAGTATCTGTTCCTTGCAGTCCAGAACCAGTTCAGGGAAGTTGACGGTGTCCTCAGTTACTTCCCCGAACAGTCGGGTCAAATGGTGTTCGCCCCGAGGGTCCACAAACAGACCGCCGACCAGGTTAAGAAAGTCGTACCCGGTGGTGCCAGCGATTGGCCAGTCGGCGGGCAGACTTTCACCTCGTCCGAGAATTTTTTCCGCCACGATCCAGGTATCCGGGCAGCTTTGTCGCAGGCGATGGAAATACGGACCGGGATTTCGCAGCCCGTCGGGATGGTCGATACGAAGGCCCTGCAGCTTACCCTGCTTTACCCAGGTGAGAGGCAGAGCATGTACTGCCTGAAACACTTCTTCATCTTCCATTCGCAGGCCGGCGAGTTCGTTGATATCGAAAAAACGCCGGTAACCCAGGTCGTGCCGGGCCGTGCGCCAGAAAGCCAGTCGGTAATTCTGGCTGTCGATCAGTTGGTCCAGCAGGTCCGGGTGAGTATTGTAGCGGGTTACCTCGGCATCGATATTGGCTGCGACATGCGGATCTTCGATATAGAGACGAGCAAGCAACTGTTTGAGTACCGACTCGTCGCGATAGCGGCGCTCCGCCAGCTTCGGATTGCGGATGTCGGGGCGGGGGAGGCGGCTGCATGATTCGGCGATAAAGCCCAGCAGTTCCGAGCCGGCTTTCGTTCCGGCTGCCCCGAGCAGCGTACCCAGACTCGAGGGGTCCAGAGGAAAAGAATGTTCGTGGTAATGGAGCGTGAATACGCCATTGCGCTGGTCCAGTTGCAGCTCCTGCGCTTCGAGGATCCGCCCGTAATGGTCGCCCAGTATCGGCAGCATGACTTTATTGGGCCAGCGCTGTTCGGACGCCATCCAGTCCACGTCGAAGAACCGGGCAAAGCGGCTGGAGGGGCCATTTTTCAGCACGTCCCACCACCAGGGATTCTGGTCCCCGGCAATGGCCATATGCTCGGGAACGATGTCCAGCACCTGATTCATGTTCCATTTTTCAAGCATGGAACACAGATGCAGGCGACCTGCTTCCCCTCCCAGATCCACGTCTACCCGGGTGGGGTCAGTTACGTCATAGCCGTGCTCGCTGCCCCTGACTGACTGAAGATAGGGCGAGAGATAGACGTGACTTATTCCAAGCCCGGCCAGGTAGGGTATGATCCGGGCGGCCTGCTTCAGTCCAAACTGGGGTCGGAGCTGCAGGCGATAGGTGGCAATAAGTTCGCGTGACATGGTTTTGAGTTACCGTATTATCTGTCGGTAGATATCCTCAACCAGCTCCATATTGTTGAGATGATTGCCCGGTATCTGCACCTTGGCCGCTGCCGCTGCCACGCCGTACTGATAGGCTTCTGGCAGCGATTTCCCCCGGTGCATCTGATAGACGAATCCCGAAACAAAACTGTCCCCGGCCCCGATATGGCTTGCCACCTTCACTCTTGGCGGGCGGACGTGGAGCTTGTCGCCATCGCGGCTGGCCAGCAGCGCGCCCTCTGCATCCAGGGTGACGATGAGCGCTTCGGCGATGCCGTCCGCCACCATGTCAGCCATGGCGGCGAGCATGCTCTGATAGTCATCCAGGCTGCCGGAATAACCGCTCTCGGCAAATTCTTCACCATTGAGTTTGGCCAGATAAACACCGGCTTTTAGTGGCGCAGCCAATGCCCTGCCGGAAGCGTCCAGTATTGTCCTGATGCCTTTTGCCTTCGCATCCGTGGCGATACGGCCATAAAAATCATCGGGTGCGCCCTCCGGCAGGCTGCCGCTGAGCACCAGGTAAGTGGGCGCCGGATCGAGGCTGCTGATGTAATCCAGGCAGTTTTGCCACTCGGTTTCGTCCAGCCGCTGTCCCGGAAATACCAGGTGGTACATTTTGCCCGTGGATGCGTCGGTAAGACCGATGTTCTGGCCGGTGTTGTCTGCGATGTCGAGGCACTGAACAGGCACCCCCTCTTCCTCCAGCAATTCTCGCACTTGCCTGCCGTTTGTGCCGCCGGCCGCGAAAACCGCCAACGCATCCACCCCCATGGCATGGAGATTGCGGGCAACATTGATACCGCCGCCGCCGGGCTCGCGAGCCAGTTCCCGGCACCGACTCTTGCCGTCGTCGACCAGCCGTTCAGTTTCGCAAAACAGGTCGATAGCGGGTTTCAGGCAGAGCGTAACGACAGTGTTGATATCATCGACCCCTTGACCGTCTCGTTGATAATCGGGAACTTGAAAGGGAAGTTCAGACACTTTCAGTTCCGGCTAAAACTTTCCGTAAACCTGTAACGGTAGGCGCCGTGAGTGACCAGATCCTGAAGCAGTTTCAGTACCAGCGCGGTTCCGGATTCGACAGCGCTGTTGTGCTGGCTCAGGTGCTCCCTCAGAGCCTTTTCGGTAGTGTGGCAAATCAGGGTTGGCGGATGCACCGGCTGATTGGCTATAAACAGGTGATTGCGCACGTCGTGCAATTCCTGGATACAATCTGCCGCCTCGGGGATATCGCCCAATACCAGGCGGACGCGGTTCCGGACTTCCTCCACTGAGTTGAATTGCCTGCAGTCGAGCAAAACCTCTAACTGATACATCACCAGCAACGCTGTCCTGGCGCTATACTCGTTGCGCTGCTCTGCTACCTTGAGAAGAGTGAACAGCGTCTTGTCGATACTTTTGATGGCGGTATAGGTCTGGCTGACTTCAGTGCCTTCGAGCCAGCTCCATACCCTCCCGAAAGCCAGCGTCTGGAGTTTTGGCCACTCGTTCTCAATGGAAGTTCTGAGGGCGCCGTAAAACATCTTTGCGTCAAAGTCCTGAGCCTCATAGCGATGGGCGTTTTCGCCCAGAAAGCGCGCATTGAGGATCTGAAAAGACCCCGGATGTGCAATATGAGCGGCTATTACCAGCTGCTGAATAAAGGCGGTTGCTACGTGGTAGCTTTCCTCCTCCGCCAGCTCCCGTTTTTTGCTGGCGATGGTAATGGTCAGCTCGCCCTCAATGGCCTTGCTGGCATCGTCAATATAGGCTTGCTGGTGATCGCTAAAAGAACCTGACTCGGCTTTTGCGTCTTCCAGCGCCGTTAGCAACGGCGCGGCAGCCAGGGTGACATCATAAGCACGGGCTTCGCCTCTGAGGCCGCTGCGGCTGATGAACGGTTTTTCAGGGGAAAAAGCGCTGATTTCCCGCCACAGCGCAATAATATCCCGGGTTTCGTTCTCATTTCCGGGCGGGATAGCGTTCCTTATTTGTAGTCGTATTGATACTGTTGATGTCATTGAGCGCTCCTTTTTTAAAATTCTGACCGGTAATCACGCTGTTTCCAGGGTTTTCAGGGCCTGCTTTACCATTTGGCTGGCATATCCAAATTCATTGTCGTACCAGGCGAAAACCTTGACCAGGTCACCGTCAACAACACGGGTGGAATGGATATCGACAATGGCAGCACGGGGGTCACCGATGGTATCCGATGACACGATGGGGTCTTCAGCGATGCCAAGCACTCCCTGATAGCGAGAGGTCCGTGCTTCCTGCCTGAATATATCGTTGATTTCTTCAGCTGAGGTTTTTCGGCCGGTTACCATTGTGAGATCGGAAATGGATCCGGTGGCGACTGGTACCCGGATGGCAGCACCATCGAAGTTGCCTTTGTGTTCGGGTAACACCTCGCCGGTGGCAGAGGCGGCGCCTGTGGTGGTGAGAATAATATTGAGCCCGGCGGTGCGGCCCCTCTCCATATTCTTGCCAGGCATGTCGACAATACCCTGGCTGGCAGTATAGGCATGAACCGTGGTGAGCATCGCTTTTTGCACGCCAAGATGACGGTGGAGGATTTCCACAACCGGAGCGATACAATTGGTTGTGCAACTGGCGGTCGAGAAACAGGCCGGCTTATCTTCATCAAGTTCATTGACACCATAAACCACCGATGGAATATCGCCGCCCTTACCCGGTGCCGACAGAATCACCCGCCTGGCTCCTGCCTTGATATGTTTTTCCAGATCGTCCCGGGTGCGAAAGGCACCGGTGCACTCGAGAACCAGATCAACCTCCAGGTCCCGCCAGGGCAGGGTTTGCGGATCGCTGTTTGCAAAAGCGCGGATGCGCTGGTCATCCACCTCGAGGTTTCCGTCGCTGGCCCGGACCTCCTTGTTATATCGGCCATAGACTGAATCGTAGCGCAGCAGGTAAACCAGATTGTCCAGCGGCGTCAGGTCGTTTACGGCCACCAGCTCCAGCTCGGGCTCGTCCATGACGATACGGAGCACCATGCGACCGATCCGGCCCAGACCATTGATTGCTATTTTTGTCATCGTTCTCTCCTCGGTGAACAGTTAATTCGGCTTTTCAGTCGGCCTCCAGGCGCCCACTTTGTGCGATTAACGTGCGATAGTCGGCGGCCAGATTCCGGGGCATATCGGCCCACTGGAAGCGCCAGGTCCAATTGCCTTTGCCGGTGCCTGGTATATTCATGCGGGCTTTCGAGTCCAGGCCCAGCAGGTCCTGCATGGGAATGATGGCCAGCCTGGCAGGCGAAGCCAGCGCGGCATCTATCAGGGCGGCCGGCATCGCCTGTGTTGGCTGCTCCAGGCCATTGAGCACGGCGGCCCTGTGCTCTTTGGATAACGACAGCCACCATCCCAATGTTGTGTTGTTGTCGTGGGTTCCGGTGTAAACCACCGTGTCCGGTGTGTGGTGTTCCAGACGATGGGGGTTGTCTGCATCCCCCTCAAACGCGAACTGCAATACCCGCATGCCGGGAAAGCCCAGAACCTCGCGCAGCGCGGTCACTTCCCGGGTGATGCTGCCGAGGTCCTCTGCGACCAGTTGCAGGGGGCCCAGAGCGGAGAGTACGGCATCGAACAACGCTCGGGCGGGCCCTGGCGTCCAGTGTCCATGCTCGGCAGTGGCTGCATCTGCCGGCACCTCCCAGCAGGATTCAAAGCCGCGAAAGTGGTCAATGCGCAGGATGCTGAACAGTATGCTCTGAACGCGAAAGCGTTCGATCCACCAGCTGTAGCCGTCTTTAGCCATCCGATCCCAGCAGTACAGGGGGTTGCCCCAGAGCTGGCCTGTGTCGCTAAAGGCGTCTGGCGGCACCCCGGCCTGGGCCAGTTGGTGGCCATCGTCAGCTATGGTGAAATAGTCGCGCCAGCACCAGACATCGGCGCTATCGGTAGCCACATAGATTGGTAAATCCCCGAACAGCTCAATACCACTGCGTTTGGCATAGGCCGATAATCGTGACCACTGGTCAAAGAACAGAAATTGCCCGAAGTACTCCTGTTGCAGCGCGTCCTCATGGTCCGAACGGGCGGCGTCGAGAGCCCCTTGTTCCCGACGTCGCAGCGCGGTAGGCCAGCGATACCAGGGCCGGCTGCGCTGTTGCCGCCGCAGGACCCGGAACAGGGCATAATCCGGCAGCCAGCCGACGTGATTTTGCAGAAACTGCTCGAATCGGCTTCTGTCGTCCTGGCTGGCGTCACTCTGGAAGGTATGCCAGGCATGTTCCACCAACTTCTGCCGGCTGGTATCTTTATTACACTCGACTTTCGCAGTCGCTGGCAGCAGCCCGTCTTCACGAAGCAACTGCGGGCTGATCAGGCCGGTGTGGCCGGCAAAACTGGACTGGGCATTATAGGGCGACAGATCGTCCTTGGCAGGTCCTACCGGCAAAGTCTGCCAGGTGGAAAAACCGGCATCAGCCAGGAAATCCACAAAGCGGTAGGCATCAGGTCCCAAATCGCCCCGCTCACCGGCTCCCGGAAGCGAGGTTATATGCAGAAGAACGCCGGCGCGTCTGTCCTTTAGCCAGCTTTGCTGCGCGCTCATTCCGCCCCCCGGCGCATAGTGCCTCCGGCTTCGGGCTGTCCAGAGCCGTGGCTGATTGCGTTATTCAGGTTGTCTGGCGGTGTTTGTTCCAGCAATTCGTAGAGCGCAATGAGTTGGCGGCGATAGAGGGCGTCGAATTCCGTCACAGCCTCGGAGGGGTTGTAATCCCCGAACCACCAGAACCAGTCGGAACCTTCGCACACCGCCAGTTGCCGTTCGATAGCCGTGCGCCGTTCTTCGTCATCTATTTCGGGAAGCGTTTTGTCGGTGGCAGACTTGGCCTGGCAGAGCAGGTCCCAGGCCCGGTTTTTATCGGGGTCGCCGACCCAGGTATCGAAGTTGCCATGGACCCAGCTGCCGGCCACCATTTGGGGCAGCTCATCGACCTGTCCTTCAAGCTCTTTCACGCAGTCGCGAAAATGCATGAGGCGTAAGTCGGGGCAGTTTACAAGGTCTTTGTACAGCTGCCGGAGAAAGTGAAATCCGTTCTGGGCGTAGTGTTCCCAGGGATTTTCACCATCGAGAATGATGCTGATCACCCGCCCCGGGCGAGCCTCCTTGTTGCCGGCAATCGTGCGCAGGTGATGAATCAGGTCTGCAACCGCATCTCCGGCGTGCCAGTTCTGGTAGCTGAAGCCGATCAGGTCGGACAGACCATCATCCCGAAAAAAACACAGTGGCCCGCCAGCCGGGAGTCGCCGCGGACGATGCAGGTCATCGCCAGTGGGCTCTGGCTTCTTAAGGCTGTGGTGGAGCACTCCCTGACCGGTGGCTGTCCAGTGAAAGCCGGCCTCTCCAATCAGTGCCACCGTGCGCTCCGACAGCCCCCCCTCCGAGGGCCAGCAGCCGTCAGGCTCGCGACCAAAAAAATCCCTGGAGGCCGCGCGCGCCCGCCCGAGTTGCCAAATGGCCCGCTCCTCGCCGCCGGGATAGCAAGACGAATCCGGCAACTCGGCTCCGGGCTGGGCTTCCCGGGCGGATTTCAGGTCCAACAGCAACGGCAACATCGGGTGAGTATAGGGGCTTGCGCTCAGCTCGATGGTGCCCTGTTCCGCCAACAGCCGATAGCGCTCTATCAGAGTACCCACCAGCTTGCTGATCAGCGCCAGCAATGCATGTCGATCCTCCAGTGAATAGTTACCCTCCTGCTCCATCAGTTCGGCCACCAGGGGCTCGTCGCGCCTTACTGTCTCGCCGGTCCAGGCCAGGTGATACCACACCAGCAAATCCGCCAGTTGGGTGTCGGACAGATAGCTGGGGCCAGGTTCGGTTTCCAGGGCAGCGCGGGTCATGGTGACCAGACTGTTGAACGCGGGCAGGGGTTCGATCATGTGCGCCTGGTTAGCATGCAGACATCGGGTGAGCAGGTCGCGGCGCTGCTGCAAGTCCTGCGGCAGTTGCTCTGCAGTCAGGGCATCCAGCAGTGGGTCGCCGATGGCGTTGCCGTTATCCAGGAAGGCCTGCAGCCGATCGGCGTAGTCCTGGATCTGCTCCAGCAGTACCGGAGGGAAATTGATCACGACCCGTGTGCCCTCTGGCGCTTCTTCCAGGTGAGCAGCCATGTCGGTATAGTCTTTTATGGTGTGCAGATAGACCCAGGGTGAAAGGTATTCGCCACTGCCGGGGTCGCAGTAGTTCGGCTGGTGCATGTGCCAGCACAATACCACCCGAAACGGTTGATCAGACATTGCCGCGCTCTCTTTCACGTCCGCCACCCCTGTTCACCGATCAACGGCACAAACCTGACACCGGCGAGTTCCTCGATCATCAGCGCCACGATGTAAGGCTGGGAGATTGTCTGCCCCTCAGCTATGGGCAGGGGGGAGTCCTGGTAGGCGACGTCAGCCATGCCAGGGCCGACAAAGGCATCCCTCGGGACAGCCGTCATGGCATCGAGTACCCGTCTGTCCTGAATGCCACGTTGTTTCAACAGATTCAGCAATGCTCGCTTATGGTGGCTTAGGTCGGTATCCACAATCGGCCTCCCCCTTGCATTTTTTGAGCGCAGATCTAACAACTGAGATCAAGTGTGGCAGCAATCTTTAAAGTGAAGTTGATGGTAATCAACTCGCCAATGAACGGTTGCGCATAAGGTTGGGTTGTGATGAAGGTTAATACAGTCCGGCAACCTAAATGATGATCACGGGGAGGAGAAAAATGTTCAGCAGGATACTTTGTCCACTAGATGGTTCTGATCATTCCCAGCGGGCACTGGAGGTTGCGATCAGCCTGGCAAAGAGCTATGGCTCGTCGCTGGTTCTTGTGCACGCGCTCCTTCGCAGCGCTGATTCGAAGATGCTGCAGCGGTTCGCTGAAATCGAGGGGTTGTCAAAGCACGTCGAAGCAGAGGTGATATCAAAGCAGATTGGCGAGGAACGTCTCGGCCTCAACCTTGGCCCCGCTTATAAAGATACCGCGGTGTCGTCACGGCCCCTCATCGAAATTGGTCAGCATATCCTTGATGGTGCGAAGCAGGATGCTACGCAACAGGGCGTAAAGAATGTCGAAACAACGGTGGTCGACGGGGATGCTGCGGATCTCATCCTGCGCTGCATTGACGAGCAGGATATCGACTGTGTAGTCATGGGTTCTCGGGGACTGAGCGTCGTCAAAGGTGTGTTTATGGGAAGCGTATCGCATAAGGTCATGAATCGGGCGCCGTGCACCTGCATAGCAGTTAAGTAGCAGTCCGGGCGCTGGATAAGGCAGCCGTTTCCGTCAGCTGCCGAGCTTGTTATTGCTTGCCGGCTCTGGACGGATGTTCAATCAGGTTCCGAAACTCGTCGCCGTCAATGCGCCTTACCTCCTTCTCCCTGGCCTCGTCCAGTTTGCTCCCGGGATTCTCGCCGACCACGACGAAATCAGTCTCACCGCTGACGCTGGAGGTGGCCCGCCCTCCGAGGGTTTCGACCCGCTCCTCGGCCTCGTCGCGGGTGAAGCCTTGCAGCGAGCCGGTGAAGACAAACGTCTTGCCTTTCAGAGGTTGTCCGTGCCTGTCAGGCATCGGCTGCACCTGAACCCCCGCGTCGCGCAGGCGTTTGAGTACATCGCGATTCCGGCGATCGGCGAAGAAATCCGCCGTTGACTCCGCAGTCTCTTTACCGATATCCGGAATTTTCTCGATGCGCTGCCGGTCCGCGGCGGCCAGTTTGTCCAGGGAACGGAACTCGTCGGCCAACTGGCCAGCCACACGGCGCCCCACCCGTCGTATACCGAGCGCATAGAGAAACCGGTCCAGACGCGGCTTCTTTGTGCCCTGGATGGCGTCGCGAAGCTGCTTCGCCGAGTGCTGCGCAAAGCCGTCCAGCACTTCAATGTCGCTGACGGTCAGGTCATAAAGATCGGCGAGATCATGCACCAGGCCATGCTCCACCAGCCGGGCCGCGGTCTGCTCGCCGAGGTAGTCAATATCCATTGCGTCGCGCGATGCATAATGTTGTAGGCGGGTCGACAACTGAGCGGGGCAGGAAAGGCCGGCGGTACACAGGTAGTAAGCTCCCTCCCGTCGGACCTTCGAGCTGCAGACCGGGCAGTGAGCCGGCATGGCAAAGGGGTCCGAACGCTTTCTGCCCTGTTGTTTGATGCGGCTTTCGATTTCCGGGATGACGTCGCCCGCGCGGATGACACGGACGCGGTCGCCGACCCGGATATCCTTGCGGTGCACCTCGCCAGCATTGTGCAGGGTGGCGCGGCTGACCGTGACTCCGCCAACGTCCACCGGTTGCAGCAGCGCCACGGGTGTCAGAATACCTGTACGCCCGACCTGAACGACAATATCCGCGACTCTGGTGGTTTCCTCGGACGGCTGGAACTTCCACGCGATTGCCCAGCGTGGGCTGCGGTGCCGGCTACCCAGTTGGTCGCGTAGATCGTGATTATCGATCTTGATAACGATGCCGTCGATCTCGTAGTCCAGCTCGTCGCGGCGTTCGGCAAGATCCTGGTGGTAAGCCCGAATGTCATCCAATGAGCTGGCTGAATCGTTCAGAGGGCTGGTCTTGAGCCCCCAACGGGACAGCTGTTTCAGGACCTCACGGTGCGTGGATGGCAACTGGCCGTCAATTGCCAGTATCTCGTAGAAGAAAATATCGAGGGGCTTGTCGGCGACCTTGCGTGATTCCAGCTGCCGGACCATCCCGGCCGCGGCGTTCCGGGGATTGGCAAACGGGTCCTGGCCCCGCTCCACCCGCTGCCTGTTCAAGGCGACGAATCCCTCCCTGGGCATATAAACTTCGGCGCGCACCGTCACCTTGTCCGGCACCCCGTCAGTATCCTGCAGGGAAAGCGGTAATGTGCGTATGGTCTTGAGATTGTGGGAAATGTCCTCGCCGATCTCACCATCACCGCGGGTGGCACCGAGTTGGAAGTTTCCGTTCTGGTAAATAATCTCGACCGACAGTCCGTCAAACTTCGGCTCCAGGCAGCAGTGGACAGATTTTGTTGCCGACTTGCCGCGCGCGGCTGCCAGAAAGGACTCGACGTCCCCGGGCTCGAGCGTTGCCTGAAGGCTCTGCAGTGGCGCGGTGTGCCGAACCTTTCGCAATTTGCTGACGGGTGGTGCGCCGACACGGACTGTCGGTGAATCATCTGATTTCAGGCCGGGAAAGGCTGACTCCAGATCTTCCAGGCGCTTGAACAATTTGTCATAGACGGCATCTGAGACTTCCGGCGCGTTTTCAATGTAGTAAAGGTAATCGTGGTAATTGATATCTTTACGCAGGGCGCGCACCTCTTCTTCGGCCTCTTTCCTTGAGAGATCGTCAATATTCCGGCCAGTGTTCATGATCAACTCCTGCCTGCCTTTTTGGTAGCCCATGGAAACCAGGTACATTCAATCTAGCACAGGGCTGAGAGCGGACTTGACGAAAAACAACCGGGCCTTGATCGCGCAGCCCGCTGAACTGCTTATCTCCATCTGATCCGAACCAGTAGTAATGCGCGTCGGCAATAGTTGATCGTTTAGTTGATCACGGTCAACATGCATGAATGTTAACCGGGCAAAATTCACCAGAGGCATTGTGGCTAGTGTCCGATCTGGTTAATTCGTTGACCTACTGCTTGCCGCTCGGGTCTCTGGCCGAGGCGCCAGCGCGCAGGTGTGGTGGTTCCACATCAGGGGCTCAGTAGATCAGCGAATTAACCAGATGGGACACTAGTGAGAGCAGCAATTGCAGAGGAGAGTATGCCTAAACCTTTGGTTCTGATCGTGCGGGATGGCTGGGGATATAACCCGAATCCGGAACATAGTCGGTTCAACGCAGTGCTCCGGGCAAGGACACCTCGCCAGGATGCGTTGCTGGATGCCTATCCCTGGACTCTGATAAAAGCATCCGGAGAGGCTGTCGGATTACCTGATGGCACCATCGGCAATAGCGAAGTTGGCCACCAGAACCTCGGCGCGGGTCGGGTGGTGCTCCAGGATTCCGTGCGGATAAGCCGTGCCATCGCTAGCGGGGACTTCTTTAATAATGAAGCGCTGTGCCGGGCGATCGACAATGCCAGCACATCCGACCGCTACCTGCACGTGATGGGAATTGCTTCCGATGCCGGAGTACATGGACTGCTGGAGCATTTATACAGCGTTCTGGAGCTGGCAGCGCAGGCCGGTAACAAAAAGGTTGCCCTGCATCTTTTTACGGATGGTCGGGATACCGGGCCTTTCACCGGCCGGGAGTTTTTGCGTCAGATCGAGGCGCGATGCCGCGACATCGGTATTGGCCGCATAGCGACCGTTTGCGGACGCTTTTATGCCCTTGATCGCGATAACCGGTGGGAACGGGTGCAACGGGCCTACGACGCACTGACCGGCCGCGGTGATCGCCCGCGTGAGCTGACGCGGGCCTTTATGCAGCCCGATTTTGGTGTGTCCTCCTCTACCTCTGCAGACAATGAGTTTGATCGGGGAAAGAAACTCGACCTGACTTTTGTGTGCATGACGGCTTACGACGAAAGCTTCAGTAACTTTCCGGGGCTTTATGTTGCGTTCCCCAAACCCGAAAGCAATACCGATATAGCCGGGCAATATCTTTCGCGCCTCGGCAAGACCCAGCTCCGTGCCGCGGAATCGGAGAAGTTCGCCCATGTAACTTTTTTCTTTAACGATTACAGAGATGAGCCTTTTGAGGGTGAGCACCGCTGGATAACCCAGTCGCCCGCTGTGGATACCTATGACCAGCAACCCGGCATGAAGGCGTCAGAGGTTCGGGATCAGGTGTTGTCCCGGCTGCAGGATGATGATTGTGAAGACTTTATCCTGGTTAATTTTGCCAATCCGGACATGGTGGGCCATACCGGAAACTTGGAGGCAACGGTTGCGGCAGTAGAGGCCGTCGATGAATGTGTCGGCACCATAGTAGACGCGACCCTCGGGTGTGGCGGCAAACTTGTCATAACGGCCGATCACGGTAATGCCGAGCAGATGTGGGATCCCGAAACTGAAAGCCCGCATACAGCCCACACTCTCTATGACGTGGAGTGCATCATTGTCGACGATGAACTGGCCCGCGGCTCGACAACCCTGCGAGATAAGGCCGGCTTTCCGATGTATTTCCCACCTGCCTGCAGTTGATGGGCCTGGAGCAGCCCGAGTCGATGACCAGCAAAAGCCTGCTCCAATGATCGTCCCACGGAAACCACCTAATTAAGGAGATGGATAGCTGATGAATAAAGAAGGCCGCTCTGAGTCAAGCGAGGAGTCCGGAACAGAAAAGTGGTTTTCCGAGACTACCACAGCGGTGCTTGATGCATTCCAAAGCGACCCCGACAGCGGTTTGAATCAGGAGGAGGTCGACCGCAAGCGGGAGAAGTACGGAGAAAACCGCTTGCCACCGCCTTCGCGCCGTTCGCCGCTCAAGCGTTTTTTCACCCAGTTCAACAATCTCTTCATTTACCTGCTTCTGATCGCCGGAGTTGCTACCGCCTTTTTGGGGAAGTGGCTGGACAGCGGGGTTATTTTCGGGGTGGTCGTGATCATCGCCGTTATCGGATTCATCCAGGAGGGTAAGGCAGAGCGTGCGCTGGAGAGTGTCCGTGGCATGCTGTCGCGGAAAGCGGTCGTCCGCCGCGCCGGCCAGCGCCGGGAGATTGCCGCCGAAGAGCTGGTGCCCGGGGATATTGTTATTCTCGACGCCGGTGATCGTGTGCCAGCCGATCTGCGATTACTCAGAAGCAGGAGTCTGGAAATTCAGGAGGCCGCGCTGACCGGAGAATCGACAGCGGTGGGGAAACAGAGTGACCCGGTCGAGGAGGGTGCCGAGCTGGGTGATCGCCTGAGTATGGCTTACTCGAGCACCGTGGTGACTTCGGGGCAGGGGACAGGCATCGTTGTGGCAACCGGCGATGCCACCGAGATAGGCCGTATCAGCGGCATGCTTTCAGAGGTAGAGCAACTCAAGACGCCGCTGACGGTGCGGCTTGACCTCTTCGCCAAGCAACTGAGCGTGGTGATCGTTGTCATTGCACTGCTCACTTTCAGCGTGGGAACCATTGGCTGGGGGCGGGAGTGGAGCGAAATGTTCTTCGCCGCCGTCTCCATTGCCGTTGCTGCTATCCCTTCGGGTCTGCCGGCAGTGATGACGGTAACCCTTGCAATTGGTGTGGAAAGAATGGCCCGGCGCAATGCCATTATCCGGCGTTTGCCGGCGGTGGAAACCCTGGGGGGCGTGACAACCATCTGTGCCGACAAGACCGGCACACTGACCCGCAACGAGATGACTGCGAAGACCGTGCGCACGGTCGACAAGGACATCCAGGTCGAAGGGGTGGGCTACGAACCGAAGGGGCGTTTCCTGGATGATGGTGCAACCATCGATGTCGGAGAACTGGACGATGTATCCGGGATGCTGCGCGCCGGGCTGCTATGCAACGACGCCAGTGTCAGGCAGCAGGAGCAGGAATGGAAAACTGAGGGTGACCCGACAGAAGTCGCGTTGATTGTTCTGGCCCGTAAAGCCGGCTTTGATCCGGACCGGGAAAACAGCGACTGGCGACGGATAGATGCCATACCCTTTTCATCCGAAAGACGTTATATGGCAACCCTGAATCGCGATAGCGATGGCAATCACCATATCTATGTGAAGGGTGCGCCTGAACACGTTTTCGAGATGTGTACGGGGGAATGGAAGGACGGAGGCATTGCCGAGTTCGATATCGACGCATGGGACCAGCGCGCCGAAGACATCGCCGCCCGCGGCCAGCGCTTGCTGGCGGTTGCCCGCAAGGAAACCGGTGCAAAGGGCGAACTGGAGGAAAAGGAGGCAGAGCAGGATCTGGTTCTGCTTGGCCTGTTCGGCATGGTTGATCCCCCCCGTGAAGAAGCGATTCGCTCGGTCGAAATCTGTCACCGCGCCGGCATCGGGGTCAAGATGATAACCGGCGATCATGTCACCACCGCAGGGGCGGTGGCACGAGAACTGCACCTGAACAACGTTGAAAACGCTCTCAGGGGCCGCGACATTGAAGAATTCAGTGACGACGAGTTGGAGCGACAGGTAAGGAAGGTGGACGTGTTTGCGCGGGCCAGTCCCGAGCACAAATTACGGCTCGTTAAGGCCCTCCAGAAACATCACGAAGTAGTAGCGATGACGGGAGACGGCGTTAATGACGCTCCTGCCCTGAAACGTTCGAACGTGGGCATTGCCATGGGCCAGAAAGGCACAGAAGCCTCGCGTGAGGCCTCGGATATGGTATTGGCTGATGACAACTTTGCCTCCATCGAGCGTGCGATCGAGGAAGGCCGCAAGGTTTACGATAATCTTCGCAAAGCGATCCTGTTCCTGCTCCCCACCAATGCCGGCGAGGCACTCATTATCGTTACCGCGGTAATGCTTGGCATGCTGACACCGATATCGCCCGTGCAGATTCTCTGGATCAACATGGTGACGGCGGTTTCGCTCGGTATCGCGTTTGCCTGGGAGAAGGCCGAAGGCAACCTGATGCAGCGTCCGCCCCGTAATACCGAGGAACCCCTTCTCACAGGATTCACTATCTGGCGGATTGCTTTTGTGGGAAGTCTGCTGCTGCTGGGGGCGGGTGGCCTGTTTCTGCAGGAACAGGCCCGTGGTGTATCCACCGTTGATTTCGCCCGCACGATGGCGGTCAATGCCCTGGTGATGGGAGAGATCTTCTATCTCCTTAATTCCCGTTTTTTCACGCGCTCGTCCATTTCCTGGCAGGGTCTGGTGGGCAACAGGGCAGTGCTGCTGGCCATTGTCGCCTGTATTGGACTGCAGATTTTCTTCACCCACGTCCCTTTCATGAACCTGCTGTTTGAATCCGCGCCGTTGGATGCCGGCGCCTGGGCCCGTTGCGTCGCCGTGGGTCTGGCAGTGTTTTTCCTGGTCGAAATCGAAAAATTCCTGTTTCGCAGATGGTCAACGCCGGGGGGCCGTGAAAGCAACAAACCCTGAGTTTCGGGACAGTCGGGCTAGAGAGGATGGTGGAGTGATCAAATTACATGAAAACAGCAGCTCTGCTGAGCACCCACAGGTTCTGCTGGACCTGGCGAACACCGGTGCCGTGATATTCGACCTCGATGGCGTGATTACTGACACCCGTTGCGCCCACGAGGCCGCGTGGAAGCGACTTTTTGATGAATACCTTGAAGAGCATGGGGCGCAACCGCAGTCCGGTTTTGCGCCATTCAGCCATGAGGATTACAGCAAATATCTCGACGGCAAGCCAAGATATGACGGTGTCCATGATTTTCTTGCCTCCAGGGACATCCAGCTGCCCTGGGGTGATCCCGGCGACAGCCCGAAGCAGGAAACGGTTTGCGGTCTTGGTAATCGCAAGAACCGGTTTTTCAGCGAATGGCTTGAAACCAATCGTGTCGACACCTTTCCCGATGCCCTGGATCTGTTAGCAAGACTGAACCGGGCGAATATCGGGACCGCGGTTATTTCCGCGAGCAGGAACTGCAAAGCCGTACTCGCCAATGCCGGGATCTCAGACCTGTTCCAGGTAAAAGTGGATGGCGTCGACATGGCCGAGCTGGGGCTGCCGGGCAAACCTGATCCCGCAATTTTTCTGCAGGCCACCGAGCGGCTGGGCCTTCGCCCAGAACGCGCGGCCGTCATTGAAGATGCCCTGGCTGGAGTGGAGGCTGCGGCTCGTGGCGGTTTTGCGCTGGTTGTCGGCGTAAACCGGGAGGGATCCGACCACGGCGACGGGTTGCGAAAAAGCGGGGCGAATGTTGTAACCGACACACTGGATCTGCTGCTGGAGGATGGGGAACGAAGCGTGCCTGCTGCGGCCATGGCGGAAATACCCTCGGTGTGGAAATCCTGCGAAGAAATAAAACAGCGCTTGAAGGGCAAGCGCATAGCTCTGTTCCTGGATTATGACGGAACCCTGACCCCGATCGTCGAAGACTATCGCAAGGCCGAACTGAGCGGCCAGATGCGGGACATCATCGGAAAACTTGCCCGCACCTGCACCGTGGCCGTTATCAGCGGTCGCGATCTTGAAAATGTCCGCAAGCTGGTAGGGCTTGACCAGATCTTCTATGCCGGCAGTCATGGTTTCGACATTGCCGGCCCCCACGGCTGGCATGAGGAACTTCAGCAGGGAAAAAAATTCCTGGCCGACCTGGATTCCGCTGAAGCTGGCTTGACCGAAGGCCTCCGGAATATTGACGGTGCCGCCGTCGAGCGCAAGAAATTCTCCATCGCGGTCCATTTCCGGCAGGTTCCAGATGAGGAACTGCCGGAAATGGAAAAAATTGTGGCCAGGGTGCTTGCTGACCATTCCCGGTTGCAGAGATCCTCCGGCAAAAAAGTTTTTGATGTGAAGCCTCGTGCCGACTGGCACAAAGGAAAGGCCCTGCTCTGGTTACTGGAAAAATTCGACCCGGGAGAAGGTGCCGGAATGGTGCCGATCTATATAGGCGACGACACCACGGACGAAGATGCATTCCGGGTCCTCAGGCATGGAAAAGCAGGCGATGGCGGCATTGGAATAGTCGTGCGGGATGACAGCAAGCGGGAAACGATGGCTCATTATGCGCTGGAAGGCACTGATGATGTGGCGGATTTCCTGAGCTGGCTGGACACAATCACTGCGCCAGGAGATAAAGCATGAGCGATGACGGGTGGCTGCTTGAGTACCAGGGATACGAGCCTGAGCATGAGGGGCTTCGCGAGACATTGTGCGCGCTTGGTAATGGTTATTTCTGCACCCGGGGCGCGGCGCCCGATGTGACAGCGGATAAAATTCATTATCCGGGGACCTATCTTGCTGGTGGCTACAACCGGCTCACCACCTCAATTGAAGGCCGCGAAATCGAGAATGAGGATCTGGTCAACATCCCCAACTGGCTTGTCCTGATGATTCGTGTCGACAACGGACCCTGGCTGAATCCGGCCCGGATGGCTTTTCTGGATTATCGCCAAGTGCTTGATCTTCGAAGGGGAGTGTTGACCCGCATACGGCGTTTCCGCGACGACCAGGGCCGCACCACAAAGATCGAGGAGCGGCGTTTTGTCAGCATGGCGGAGCAACACCTGGCGGGACTTGAGGTAAAAGTCACAGCGGAAGACTGGTCGGGCTGTCTGACGCTGCGTTCGGCCCTGGATGGGACGGTCACAAATGCGGGGGTGGCCCGTTATCAACGCCTGGAAGGGCAGCATCTGGAATCCCTGGACACGGGCGTGCTGGGGGATGAGATCATCTGGCTGAGAAGTCGAACCGTGCAATCCCGGATCGAGATAGCGCAGGCCGCGAGAACCTGCCTTTATCATAACGGTAAGGCCGTTAATCCGGACCGTTCCGCGGACGTTCACGAGGGTCTGACGGCGCACGAGGCTTCCATCGATGTCGAAGCGGGAGATACCGTCAGAGTAGAGAAAATTGCGGCGATCTTTTCCTCCCGGGACAAGGGCATCTCCGAACCGCTGCTTGCGGCCCACAATGAACTCCACCTGGCTGCTGACTTCAACGCGCTTCTCGCCGCTCATGAAGAAGCCTGGAAGCACCTGTGGGAGCTGTTCGAGCTGGAGATCGATAGCGATGGCGGCGTCAGCCTCTCGATGAAACTGCGGCTCCACATGTTTCACCTGTTGCAGACCGTAACGCGCCATACCGATGACCTGGATGTCGGTGTGCCTCCCCGGGGCTGGAACGGTGAGGCCTACCGTGCCCATATCATGTGGGATGAATTGTTCATTTTCCCCCTTCTTATCACGCATGCCCCCGGCCGATGCCGCGCGCTTCTGCAGTATCGCTATCGCCGATTGCCGGCCGCCAGAAGTCTGGCCCGGGAAGCCGGGTTTGGTGGCGCGATGTTCCCCTGGCAGAGCGGCAGTAACGGACAGGAAGAAAGCCAGGTTCTGCACCTCAATCCCAAATCGGGGCGATGGATTCCGGATAACAGCAACCGCCAGCGGCATGTCAACTCCGCCATTGCCTACAATCTCTGGCACTACTACGAGGTGAGTGGCGATTGTGAATTCATGGAGGAATACGGCGCCGAAATGCTGATCGAGATCGCTCGCTTCTGGGCCAGCATCGCCTCCTGGAACGCAGAGCGGGGACGCTATGATATCTGCGACATCATGGGGCCGGATGAGTACCACACGGCCTATCCGGGCGCCGACCCTTCGACAGAGGGAGGGCTGGATAATAATACTTACACCAATGTGATGGCGGCGTGGGTCCTCACTCGCGCCTGTCAGGTGCTGGATATTCTGGCTCCGGGTCGTGCGCGCCAGCTTCGCGAAGAACTGGGGATCACCGACGGCGAGATTGAACGGTGGCAGGATGTCAGCCGCAATCTGTTCATTTCTTTCAACGAAGGGGGAATCGTCAATCAGTTCGAAGGCTACGAAGACCTGGAGGAGTATGACTGGAGCGGCGCCCGGGACAAATACGGTGATATCCACCGGCTCGACCGTATCCTTGAGTCCGAAGGCGACGACACCAATCGCTATAAGGCTTCGAAACAGGCCGATGTCCTGATGCTGTTCTACCTGTTCACGGCGGACGAGCTGCAGCACATTTTTGCCCAGCTTGGCTATCCGTTTGACCCCCATACCATACCGAAAAATGTGGATTATTATCTCCACAGAACCTCCCACGGTTCGACCCTGAGCTGGGTTGTGCACTCATGGGTGCTCGCGCGATCGGACCGGCAGCATTCGTGGCAATTGTTCCAGAATGCGCTGAATAGTGACATCAGCGATATACAGGGAGGCACGACGCCGGAGGGCATCCACCTGGGGGCGATGTCCGGTACCGTTGATCTGATTCAGCGCTGCTATCTGGGCCTTGAAGTTCAGGGCAATGTACTTTTTTTGAACCCCATCTTGCCGGAGGAAATCCACCGGCTGAAAACAGGCTTGTGGTACAGGCGCCAGAACCTGGATATCGAAGTGACCAAAGACGTATTGCGGGTCAGCAGTCGGCAACTTACAGCAGCCCCCATCACCATCGCCTACCGGGGCGTTTTTCATGCCGTCAGCCCCGGCTCATGTCTGCAGTTCCGGCTTATCAGAGCCAGGACGTGACCAGTGCGACAATCGTAACGGGATGACTCAACAGGCCATGAAGGAATCAACGCCATGACAGCCAAACAAACTCTCACTTTCTGGTTCGCAGACCTTGGGCGCAGCGATGGCGATAAGGTGGGTGGAAAGAATGCCTCACTGGGAGAAATGGTCAGCCGGTTGCAGGAATCCGGGGTCAATGTGCCCTCGGGATTTGCAACGTCAGCAGCAGCCTACTGGTTATTTATTGACCACAACGGGTTGCGCGAGAAATTGACTGAGGCAATGGCAGGACTGAAGAAAGACCACAGCAATCTCGAAGAGGTGGGTGATTCTGTGCGTAAAATGATTCTCAAGGGCAAGTTCCCGGGGCCCCTGGAAGAGACTCTGTGCGAATGCTATCGCGACCTCTCGGCTCGCCTGGAAAGAGACGATCTCGACGTGGCAGTTCGCAGTTCCGCCACCGCCGAGGACCTGCCGGAGGCGAGCTTTGCCGGACAGTTGGAGACCTTTCTCAATATCCGCGGTGAGAGGGCACTGCTTGATGCCATAAAGCGCTGCTTTGCCTCACTTTTTACCAATCGCGCCATTGCCTACCGCGAAAACCATGGCTTCGATCACATGCAGGTAGCCCTGTCGGCAGGGGTTCAGCAGATGGTCCGGTCCGACCTTTCTGCTTCGGGGGTTATGTTTTCCATCGATACGGAAACCGGATTCCCGGACATTACCCTGATCACCGGTGCCTGGGGTCTGGGAGAAACCGTCGTGCAGGGGACGGTTGAGCCGGACGAATTTCATGTATTCAAGCCCCTGCTAGACCGTACCGGTAAGCGTCCTGTCGTCGAAAAGATGCTGGGAGGAAAAGACCGCAAAATGACCTACGCCACGGGCAAGTCTACGACAAAGCTGGTGGCTACCAGCAAGCAGGAGCGTACCACCTTTGTGCTCGATGAGGACGAAGTCCTGCAACTGGCGCGCTGGTCTGTCGCCATCGAGGAACACTACGGCCAGCCCATGGATATGGAGTGGGCGAAGGATGGCGAGACCGGCGAACTGTATATCGTGCAGGCCCGGCCCGAGACAGTACAGTCCCGCAAAGAGGCGGCTACACTCAAGTCCTTCCACCTGATGGAAGCGGGCAAACGC
The DNA here is from genome assembly GCF_035268745.1 of Marinobacter sp. Lineage (GTDB taxonomy): Bacteria > Pseudomonadota > Gammaproteobacteria > Pseudomonadales > Oleiphilaceae > Marinobacter. Next base: position 11,230 of record NZ_DATFKH010000003.1, on the reverse strand, counting down.
CTGGTGACCGGACTGGCCATTGGTGACGCCATTGCCACGGGTAAGGTGCTGCGGCTCGAAAGCCCGGAGGAGATAGACCGCTTCGAGGAAGGCGCGGTGCTGGTCACCGCAATGACGGATCCTGACTGGATGCCCATCATGAAACGCGCCTCTGCTATTGTTACCGATCACGGTGGCCGCACCAGTCATGCCGCCATCGTCAGTCGGGAACTGGGTCTCACGGCACTGGTAGGCACCGGCAATGCCATGCAGAAGCTCAGGGATGGGCAGGTGGTCACGGTTTCCTGTGCCGAGGGTGATGAGGGCCAGGTTTATGAGGGTGAACTGGGCTTTGAGGAGCGCGACCTTGATCTCGGCGACATTCCCGAAACCCGCACACGGGTAATGATCAATCTGGCTAACCCATCCTCTGCCTATCGCTGGTGGCGTCTGCCCACGGATGGGGTGGGGCTGGCGCGCATGGAGTTCATTATCGGCAACATGATCAGGATCCATCCGGTGGCACTGGTGCGCTACAACACGCTGGAGGACAAGCAGGCCCGGCATCAGATCGACGAGTTGACGGTGGGCTACGACGACAAATCCGAGTATTTTGTCGACAAGTTGGCACGGGGTATGGCCCGGATCGCTGCGGCGCATTATCCGGAACCGGTCATTGTCCGCATGAGCGATTTCAAGACCAATGAATATGCCCGATTGATTGGCGGTGCGGCTTTCGAGCCGAAGGAGGAAAACCCGATGCTCGGATGGCGCGGGGCGTCACGTTATTACGACGAAGGATATTGCGAGGGTTTTGCGCTGGAGTGCCGCGCGGTGCGGCGTGCCCGTGAAGAGATCGGGATGGAGAACATCGTCATGATGATTCCGTTCTGTCGGTCCCCCGAGGAGGCGGACAAAGTGCTTGCCGTTCTGGCCGGGGAAGGCCTTGTGCGCGGGCTGCACGGCCTCGCCATTTATGTGATGGCTGAGCTTCCGGCAAACGTGTTTCTTGCCGAAGCATTTGCCGAACGTTTTGATGGTTTTTCCATCGGGTCGAATGACCTTACCCAGCTGGTTCTGGGCATTGATCGTGACAGCGACCGGCTCAAGACTCTGTTTGACGAGCAGAGCGAGGCGGTGAAGATCGCAATTGCCGCTCTTCTGGAAAAGGCGCAGCGGTCAGGAACGCCCGTTGGGTTCTGTGGTCAGGCCCCCAGCGATCATCCGGCTTTCGCCAGTTTCCTGGTAGCCCATGGAATCAGCTCGATTTCGGTGACACCCGACAGTTTTCTGGCGGTGAAACAGCAGATCGCCGAAGCAGAAAAACAGGCTCGTTGATCCGTTCTCCATGGAGGACACGTGCGCTTTCACATTTTGCTAATGCGACGTTATTTCAGCCATCAACGAGGGTAATTATTGCGATGAGTCTTTCTTCGATAAAGCAACTGGAACTGGCGAGCGATGACCTGCTCCACTTGCGAGAAGCACGCCATTGCGCGCCTCATAAAATTCTGGGGCCCCACCCTCAGGGTAAGGGAAGGGCAGTGGTAAGGGTGTTCCTGCCGCAGGCCGTAAAGGCGTGGTTAGAGGAAAGCGGCGCCGGCATGGAAAGTGATGGTAGCGGTCTGTTCACCTGGACCGGTGCTGCGAATGAATTGCCGACGCCCTATTCAGTGCGCTACCGGGATGAACAGGGAACAGAGCATCTCCAGCAGGATCCCTATGCCTTTGGGCCTGATATCGATAACGCGGCTCTGCAGAATTTCAGTGAGGGCCGGCACCACCGGGCGTGGCAGATGCTGGGCTCACATCCCTATGCCAGGGAAGGGGTTGAAGGTACCCGTTTTGCCGTATGGGCACCCAATGCCGGGCGGGTAAGTGTTGTCGGCGATTTCAATGCCTGGGATGGCCGCCGCCACCCTATGAGTTGCCGTGGCAGCAGTGGTGTCTGGGAGCTCTTTGTTCCCGGTGTCGGCCCCGGCGCCCTGTACAAGTACGAAATCCGTCACGGCGAGAGCGGCACGGTTTTTCTCCGCGCTGATCCCTTTGCCCGGCAATTCGAATCCCCCCCGCAGCCTGCCTCCGTGGTGGCGTCGCCTTCTGGCTACCGCTGGGGCGATGGCGATTGGCCGGACCGCCGCCCCGACTGGCAGCAGGCGCCCATTGCCATTTACGAAGTCCATTTGGGCTCGTGGCAGCGGGGCGAGGCCGGCGAGCTACTGGATTACCGTCAACTGGCGCAGCGGCTGGTGGACTACCTTCACCGCACCGGCTTCACCCATGTGCAGCTAATGCCGGTGACCGAATACCCATTTGACGGATCCTGGGGCTATCAGTGCACGGGGTATTTTGCCGCCACTGTTCGGCACGGGAACGAGGAAGACCTTCGCTATCTGGTGGACTGTCTGCACCAGCACGGCATCGGTGTATATATGGACTGGGTGCCGGGTCATTTCCCCAAAGACGATCAGGCACTGGCGCTTTTTGATGGCACGCCGCTTTACGAGCATCAGGATGCCCGGATGGGAGAGCACAAGGAATGGGGCACCCTGGTATTCAATTTCGGGCGTAATGAAGTGCGGTCCTTTCTGGTATCCAGTGCGCTTTACTGGCTCGAGCAGTTTCATTTCGACGGCCTGCGGGTGGATGCGGTGGCCTCCATGCTATATCTGGATTATGGTCGGGAAGATGACTGGGTGCCCAACCGCCATGGCGGGAACGAAAATCTGGAGGCGATTCAGTTTCTCCAGGAACTGAACACCGTCACCCACCGGGAGTGCCCCGGCACCGTTACCATTGCCGAGGAGTCCACCGCCTGGCCCCAGGTAACCCGGCCGGTCTGGGTTGGGGGATTGGGCTTCAGCATGAAGTGGAACATGGGCTGGATGAATGACACGCTTGCCTACCTGGAGAAAGAGCCGGTCCACCGCCACTACCACCATGACGCCATTACCTTTGCTATCTATTATGCCTTTGATGAAAATTTTATCCTGCCGCTGTCTCACGACGAGGTGGTCCACGGCAAGCGCTCGCTGCTGAGCAAGATGCCGGGTGACCGCTGGCAGCAGTTTGCAAATTTGCGTCTGCTCTATACCTGCATGTACACCTTTCCCGGGAAAAAGCTGCTGTTTATGGGCGACGAGTTCGGCGCCAATCAGGAGTGGGATCACGACGCAAATCTTGACTGGGACCTGCTGGGTTACCCGGAACACGCCGGGCTGCTGAAGGCAGTAGCGGATCTCAACCGGCTCTACCTTCACTGCTCCGAACTGCACCGCTATGATTTCCAGCGTCAGGGATTTGAATGGATCGATTGCCATGACGCCGCCCAGTCGCTGCTCTGTTTCCGTCGCTGCGACGGCGAAAATTCTCTGATCGTGGTGCTCAACTTTACCCCGGTGCCGCGTCACGGCTACCGGGTTGGCGTACCTGAGCCGGGTCTCTATCTTGAGATGTTCAATTCCGATTCGCGATTTTACGGGGGCAGCGATCTGGGAAATGGCCAGGGCCTGCAGGCGGAACAACAACCCTGGATGAACCAGCCCTGTTCACTGGCCCTGGACGTGCCGCCTTTGGGGGGCGTGATACTGGCACGGAATTCCCGGGCCAAACTCCTCGGGAAAGACTGAGGAGTTTGCCCGGGGTCGCTGGTAATCGCCTATATGGACCCGGCGGATGAGTAACCTTTAAACTTTTCGATAGGGGACGGTGTCTGACAGTGGCTGCAACTAACGTTGTCACCACCCGCCAACCCTTTTTTCGATATCATGGATAATTCATGGCAGTTCGGGCATTGCACAACCATTAGATTCGAGGGATTTTCCTTAGTCATTTGTGATAGCGTGGACTCGGGCATTGGGTTTGCCTCCGCAATTTGATTGATTTTCAGGGACTTTTCTCCAGTCCCTGATATCCACGATCAATGCTTACTGGGCGATGATCGCTTCCTCCCTTTCGCCGAGGGGAAATCGCACCTTGACCAACCGACTGCATTCAGGTCCGGATTCATTGTACCGACTACCCCCACCCCCCTAATTTATCGAACATCTCTGGCCGTTCGTTGACGACGGTCAATATTGCCGCTTAAAGAAATTTTTTATGCCTGAGTGGCTGTCACGCGGTTCAGGCCCACACCATGGCGCCCAGCTCCAGTGGATGTGTCAGGGCCGTGTGGTATGGATACATGCGCAGCGTGAAAGTCTGGAGGCCGGGATAGGGAGGCTGTAACTGTGTCGAAAATACCGTCTTGCCGTTGTCTTCTCTTTCCTTTTCCAGGAAAAAGCTGCCGGGTCCTGAGGAACTGCTCCGGGTTCCGGTACACTCCGGTTTGAGGAGACACTCCACGCGCACGTCACTGGCGTTCAGGCCATTGAGGTGGGCTTCGACCCGTACCTCGACGCTGCCTTCATGGTGACATTGATCATCCACGCAACCGACAACCCGCAGCTCCACGCCCGGCCAGGCTGCCCGCACCCGGTCCTTCCATCGTGACAGTTCACCGGCAAGCTTGCCGTTATCGGCCATGAGCATGGCGCCCTGGGTGGATGCAGGCTGGTAATAGTTGGTGACATAGTCCATAACCATACGCTCGGCATTGAACCGTGGCGTAATGGTCTTCATTGAGGCTTTGGACCGGCTAACCCAACCACTGGGAAAACCCTGGAGGGTTGGATCGTAGTATAGAGGGATTACCTCAAACTCCAGCAGATCCAGCAGATCTCTGGCTTCTTCTTCGTTCCGGAATTCAGCATCGAGAGCCGGGTCACGCGGTGTTATGGCCCAGCCATTACTGGTGTTGTAACCCTCGCCCCACCAGCCGTCCAGAATGCTCAGATTCAGGGCGCCATTCAGAGCGGCTTTTTCGCCCGAGGTTCCACTGGCCTCTTTGGGATATTCCGGCGTGTTAAGCCATACATCCACGCCACTCAGAAGCCGTCTTGCCATGGCCTGATCGTAATCCTCCAGCAAAATCACATGCCCCATCAACGAAGGTTGCATGGACAGATCGTGGATAACCCTGATCAGTTGTTGGCCGGGTTTGTCCCGGGGATGGGCCTTACCCGCGAAAACCACTACCACCGGACGGTCCGGATTGGTGAGCAGCCGCTCCAACCGGTCAAGATCGGAGAACAAGAGGGTAGCGCGCTTATAGGTAGCAAAGCGCCTTGCAAAGCCAATGACCAGTGGGTCTTTTTCCCCGCATACCAGCTGTCGGGTCATCCGGTTTGTCACCGAGTGGCCGGTACCGTTGCGCCTGTGCTGACGTCCAAGCCGACGAACAATGTACTCGCCCATCTGCTGTTTCAGGATTTTGTGAACGCTCCAGTAGTGATAATCAGGAATCTGCTCGACAAATTCCCAGAACGAAGGGTTTCTGAGTTCACTCTTCCAGGTGGGCGCCTGGATATCGAACAGATTGGACCATTCCGGAGCCAGAAAAGTGGGCACGTGTACCCCATTGGTTATGTAACCAATGGGGTTTTCCTCTGCCGGCACATCGGGCCAGATATCCCTCTCCATTCGGGCTGCCACACTGCCGTGAATGCGGCTTACACCATTATGAAACCGCGAGCCCCGCAGCCCCAGGCTGGTCATGTTGAAGGTATCATCAGGGTTCTTGCCACCCAGCGCACAGATTTTTTCGAGGTCCAGACCGGATACCGCCAGGTATCGACCGAGCGCGTGATCAACCAGCTTTCTGGGGAAAATATCATGGCCTGCGGGGACCGGGGTGTGGGTGGTAAAGAGGGTAGCTGCGGCGACGGCCTCCAGCGCAGCCTCGAAATCCAGCCCGGCGACTGCCATGGTCCGCCGACAGCGTTCAAGGATCTGGAATGCCGCATGGCCCTCATTGATGTGCCAGACAGTCGGTGCCAGATTCAGCGCCTCAAGAACACGAACCCCCCCGATTCCGAGCAGCATCTCCTGGCTGATCCGGGTGGATTCATCGCCGCCGTAGAGCTGCAGTGTCAGTTGCTGGTCTTCCGGTGTGTTTTCATCAGTGTGGCTATCCAGCAGATAGAGGCGGATGTTGCCAACCCGGGCTTCCCAGACACGCACGAAGACGTCCCGGTCCGGGAAGGGTACCGAAATCTTCAGCAGCTCACCGTTCTTCTGTAATGGTCTGATCGGCAGCTCATTACTGAAATGGGACTCATAGCGTGCGACCTGCTGGCCCTGGGCGTTGATACTCTGGATGAAATAGCCCTGCTGATAAAGCAGGCCAACGGCGACGAAGGGCAGGGCAAGATCACTGGCTGCCTTGCAGTGGTCACCCGCCAGAATGCCAAGCCCGCCGGAATAGATCGGAAAGCTTTCATGAAACCCGAACTCTGCACAGAAGTAGGCGACCAGCTCCCTGTCCGGATTTAGCCGGGCGGTCACGTCGGGTCCCGGGCCTGAACCGAGATAGGCCTCATAGGTGCTCAGTACTCGCTGGTATTCGGCGAGAAACGCGCGGTCTTCGGCGGCTTCATCAAGCCGGTCCTGTGCCACCCGGCGGAGGAACAGCTTGGGGTTGTGTTCCACCTTCTGCCAGAGTTGCAAATCAATCCGTGCATACAGCCTGCGAACCCCGTGGTCCCAGCTGTAGAACAGATCATTGGCCAGTTCCTCCAGACGCGCCAGCGCCCCGGGGAGATCAGGCTGGGCCTCAAGACGGAATTCTGTCGGTTTCTGCATGTCTGTTGCCTCCGCGCCGGCAAGTGTGGGCTATCCTGGCCATTGATGGGCCCTGAGCATGCTCTGATAGAGATCAAAGTAGCTCCGGGCGCTTTGCTTCCAGGAGTAATCTGCGGACATTCCGTTATCCTGCAGCCGGCGCCAGCAGGGCGGGTTGCCGAAACAGTCCAGGGCGCGGTTTAAAGCTGCCAGCAAGGCCTGATCATCAGCTTTGCTGAAGCGGAAACCGTTGGCCCTGTCGATGCCGGACTGATCCGGGTCCGACACCGTGTCAGCCAGTCCGCCAACCGCGTGCACCACGGGCACTGTGCCATAACGCAGACTGTACATCTGGTTCAGGCCACAGGGTTCAAATCGGGAGGGCATCAGGAAGATGTCGGCGCCGGCGGTAATACGATGGGCGAGGCCTTCGTCGAAACCCAGTGTCAGCGACATCTGGCCGGGCCAATGGAGTGACATTTGCCTCAGGGGCTCTTCATAGCGCGACTCTCCGGAACCGAGCAGGGCAAACTGGCAGCCTCTTTCCAACAATCCGGGCATTACTGATGTCAGCCAGTCCAGGCCCTTTTGCTCTGCCAGGCGGCCAACAAAACCCAACAGGGGACCGTTATTAACCGCGAGGCCGAGTTCTTCCTGAAGACTGGCCTTGCAGCGGGCCTTATTCCATTTTTGATCACGACGGTAGTTGAAGGCCAGCTCAGGATCGTGTTCAGGATTCCATACATCGGCATCAATGCCATTGAGAATACCTGTTAACCGTTCACGCCGGTGCCTGAGTACGCCATCAAGGCCATTACCAAATTCCAGAGTCTGAATCTCCCGGGCATATCCGGGGCTGACGGTTGTAATACGATCACTGAAAACCAGACCACCTTTCATGAAACAAAGGTTGCCGTGAAATTCAAGCCGGTCCCACCGCCAGAGCGACTCCGACAAACCCAGCGAGCGAAACGTTTGCTGTGAGAAAAGGCCCTGATACGCGAGATTGTGAATGGTGAATAGCGTGCGCGGGCGATGTGAACAGGAGTCGAGGAAAACCGGGAGAAGCCCGGTTTGCCAGTCGTTGCAGTGAACCAGGTCTGGCTGCCAGTCCAGCCCGGCATCGCCAGCGGCCATCAACGCACCGACCCTGCAAAAGAGCGCGAAGCGCTGGGCGTTATCTTCCCAGTCCAGACCTTTCTCATTTTTATAGGGGTTACCGGGCCGGTCAAATAATGAGGGACAGTCAACCAGCCACAATCGGACCTCGGTGCCGGTAAGCCGGGTTTGCCAAAGTTTGACCTCGTATTCCCCGATGCGAAGGGATTTTCTATACGAACCTGCGGCGGCAGCCGTTTCCAGCGCCGCAGGGTAGCCCGGCATGAGAATCTGAACATCACATCCGAGATCGCAGAGCGCCTGGGGCAGGCTGGCTGAAACATCCGCAAGTCCACCGGTTTTTACCAGTGGATAGACTTCACTGGTGGCGAATAGTACCCGGGTCATTAGGCTGTCCCCGGGGTAATGCCAATCAGCGGATGCCAGCCGCCGGCCGTGGAGCAAGAACAGGCATGGCTACCGGGAACGTGACAGGTATACCAGTGCTGGCCTTTGGCAAAGGGCTCAAAGTCAAATTCGCTGAGCATGGGACAGTCCATGACGGTGCCTCTCCTGAGCTGCTGGTGTTTTCCATTAGACGCTACAGGACCTGCTTTTGAAATGACCCTCGACAATTGTGCGCCAGAAACCGGTGGTAACGTTTGGGAACAGCTAAAGACCTCAAGTCAGCGTCATATTTTAATCGATAATTGATCGGTTAAACAGGCAGATTCCTCAGGGGACATCTATGCACAACCCAAAGCGTTATGTCAGTCGACTCACCCGCCATACCCTTGCACTGGTGCTCGCGGGAGGACGTGGCTCACGCCTTCATGACCTGACCAAATGGCGCGCCAAACCTGTGGTTCCCTTTGGTGGCAAGTTCAGGGTCATCGATTTTCCTCTCTCGAACTGCATCAACTCCGGCATTGGCCGCGTGGGGGTGATTACCCAATACAAATCCCATTCGCTGATCCGCCATATTCAGCGGGGCTGGGGGTTTCTGCGCAGCGAGCTTGATGAGTTTGTGGAGCTGTTGCCAGCCCAGCAACGTATCGAAACTTCCTGGTATGAAGGGACGGCGGACGCAATCCTTCAGAACCTGGACATTATTCGTAGCCATGCACCGGAATACGTACTGATCCTGGCCGGCGACCATGTTTACAAAATGGACTATGGCACCATGCTGGCTGCCCATGTGGAGAGTGATGCGGAAATAACCCTGGGCTGTATCGAAGTGCCGGTTGATTCGGCCTCCGCGTTCGGCATCATGTCTGTGGACGACGATCTCCGCATCACCGACTTTGAGGAGAAACCGGAAAACCCCACGACAATGCCCGGGAGTACTGACAAAGTGTTGGCGTCTATGGGCATTTACGTTTTCTCCACGCAGGTCCTTTTTGATGAACTGCTGAGGGACCAGGCGCGTGGCGAAAAGTCTTCCCATGACTTCGGCAAGGATGTTATCCCTTCCCTGATCGGCCGCCGGCGGATAATAGCCTTTCCTTTCCGTGACCCCCTCAGCGGGGGGGCTGCGTACTGGCGGGATGTAGGCACTATTGATTCGCTGTGGCAGGCCAACATGGAGTTGATTGGCCTCAGTCCGGAACTGAACCTCTATGATGCAGAATGGCCCATCTGGACCCATCAGGAACAACTGCCGCCGGCCAAGTTCATTCTGGATGACGACGATCGCAGAGGTATGGCGGTTGATTCGATGGTAGCTAGTGGCTGTGTCGTCTCTGGCGCGGTGGTCCGGCATTCATTGTTATTTTCAAAAGTCATGGTCCATTCGTTCAGCAAAGTACAGGATTCGGTGCTGTTTCCGGACGTTGACGTCGGTCGCCATTGCCAGATTCGCAATGCTGTGATTGATAGGGGATGCCGAATTCCCGAAGGTTTCTGCATTGGGATTGATGAGGCGGAGGATCGGAAGAATTTCTATGTCTCTCCCGGGGGGATTGTCCTGGTGACTCCCGAGATGCTCGGACAGGATTATCCCAACGGTCTCTAAGGAGCCTCTGAACAACTCCTGAATTGCTCTGCAAACCCCGACAAGGTGTTGGTGCTTGGTAAATTCTGGAACGACTTGATGAACCCTGATCAGTTTCTGACCGCAGTCAACTGGCGAAAGCATGCATGTGTAATTCTGACCAGGCCGATCCAGAGAATATCAGCGGAGGACAAAGATGGAACACAGACTCAGCGAACGTGTACAGGGCAAATTGGGCCTGCTGATCTACAAAAGGGGCATGCCGGTTGCTATCGGACAGATCCGGGACGCATCCAGACGTGGTGTTTTCATTGCAACCGACTGCAGTGAAGTCCAACTGAACCAGGCCATTGAATTTGAATTCCGTCTACCCGACAGGCAGCAAAATCCGATCCGCAAACTGAAGGCCCATGTGGTTCGCAAGACCAACTATGGCCTGGGTGTGGACTTCGACGGGATTGAGAACGACGAACTTACCATCGCATCCCTGGTTGAGTGGCTGGACCGGCATTACCTGTCCAGACAGCATTTTTCCGTATACCACAACGTTCCCGGCGTCTGAGAAACGGTGACGAGAAAGGCTGTTTTCCAGAAACAACAAAGCCCGGCTCTTTCGAGACCGGGCCAAGTGTTTGATAAATCTGGTCGGGACGGTAGGATTTGAACCTACGACCCCTTGCACCCCATAAAGGTACACAGCCTTCCAATAGGGTCTAACCCAATCTAACCTAAAATCCTTTCCCATTGAATTTATTGATTTTTCCATTTTGTGTTTTCCAACGGAATCCAATACCATCCAGTTTAAGCGATCGACAAACGGTGACCAAACGGTGACGAGAATCCGGCTTAAACTGAGTGGGTGGTAATGGGAACGATTACAGACAAGCAAATGAACTCAAAGCCAGGCAAGTCGGTCTGGTTGACTGAGGATGCTCCGAGAGGCTGTGGGCGTTTTATGGCTCGCATTCTGAAAAGCGGAGACAGGCTATTTTACTTCCGATATACCAATTCGCAGGGTGAACGGGTTTTCCTTCCTGTCGGCAATTACGACCAGTCCGGCAAAGATGGCTTAACTCTGCGAGAGGCGAGAGCGAAGGCCGGTGAGCTTTCCCGCTTATATCAGGCTGGCATTCGGGATTTGAGGGAATATCAGGAAGCGGAGGAAGACGCACGTAAGGCCACACATGAGGCAGAGATGGCCAGGCTGCGGGCTGAGCGAGAGGCTGCAGAAGCAGAAAAAGCACCCCAGGCCGCCCGTAAGACGGTAAAAGAGCTTTTTGAGCATTGGGCGGACATCGATCTTAAAAACCGGAAAGATGGCGGAGCAGAGGTTCGTAGGCTCTTCGAAAAGGATGTGCTTCCTAAAATTGGTCAGCTTGCGGTTGAAGATGTCAAAAAGGGCCATGTTACAGAGGTTGTTGACGCGCAGCTTAATCGCGGTGTGACACGTATGGCGAAGCTGACGCTGAGCCTAATCCGGCAAATGTTTCGCTTTGCAGT
>NZ_DATFKH010000002.1:0-3333 GCF_035268745.1 Marinobacter sp. | reverse complement strand
CGGAAGATAGTAGGGCATCCGTCCGATTGGATGGGTGTGCTACGCCAAGGTATCTGGATGCGGTTCGTCCCACATCCAGACCACAATTGTAAACCAATAGCATGAAGTACTTATGTAGGCCGTACGGCGGAGACGCCGTGCAAGTCATATAATATAAGCATACTAAGGGCACACGGTGGATGCCTAGGCATACAGAGGCGAAGAAGGACGTGTAAAGCTGCGATAAGCTGCGGGGAGCTGCATAAGAGCAATGATCCGTGGATTTCCGAATGGGGCAACCCATCCCGGTTTACCGGGATACTCCTACGGGAGAGCGTACGGGGGGAACTGAAACATCTAAGTACCCCCAGGACAAGAAAACAATCAAGTGATTTCCCAAGTAGCGGCGAGCGAACGGGAAGCAGCCCAAACCGGCTTCCTACGGGGAGTCGGGGTAGTAGGACCTGCGTAATCGAAGCGAGCTTAAGTCGAAACTGCCTGGAAAGCAGTCCCATAGAAGGTGAAAGGCCTGTAGGCGTACGGCGAGCGGAGAGGCGGGTATCCTGAGTAGCGCGAGGCCGGTGAAACCTTGCGTGAATCTGCCGGCACCATCCGGTAAGGCTAAATACATCTGTATGACCGATAGTGAACCAGTACCGTGAGGGAAAGGTGAAAAGAACGCCGAGAAGGCGAGTGAAATAGTACCTGAAACCGTGTGCTTACAAGCGGTCGGAGCCTCTCTTTGAGGGGTGACGGCGTGCCTTTTGTATAATGAGCCTACGAGTTGCTCCTGTTGTGCGAGGTTAAGCCCCTAAGGGGTGGAGCCGTAGCGAAAGCGAGTCTGAAACGGGCGAGCAGTACAGCGGGGCAGACGCGAAACCAAGTGAGCTATCCATGGTCAGGGTGAAGTGGGGGTAAAACCCCATGGAGGCCCGAACCGCCAGACGTTGAAAAGTCTTCGGATGAACTGTGGATAGGGGTGAAAGGCCAATCAAACTTGGAAATAGCTCGTACTCCCTGAAATATATTTAGGTATAGCGTCTGGTTTTGTCTCTCCGGAGGTAGAGCACTGATTAGGCTAGGGGGCTTCACCGCCTACCAACCCTAGACAAACTCCGAATACCGGCAGAGAGCCACCAGGCAGTCAGTGGCGGGGTGATAACGTCCCGTCGCGAGAGGGAAACAACCCAGACCACCAGCTAAGGCCCCCAAATGTATGTTAAGTTGAACAAAGAAAGTTGGGTTGCCCAGACAACTAGGAGGTTGGCTTAGAAGCAGCCATTCCTTTAAAGAGTGCGTAATAGCTCACTAGTTAAGCGGCCCGGCGTCGATAATACACGGGCATTAAACATACTGCCGAAGCTGTGGACTCTAATAGAGTGGTAAGGGAGCATTCCAGGGGCGCAGAAGCCAGATCGTGAGATCTGGTGGAGCCCCTGGAAGCGAAACTGTAGGCATGAGTAACGATAAGACGGGTGAGAAACCTGTCCACCAAAAACCCAAGGGTTCCTGATCAACGCTAATCGGATCAGGGTTAGTCGAGACCTAAGGTGTAGCCGAGAGGCGAAGCCGATGGCAAACCGGTTAAATATTCCGGTACCGATTGTAGCGCCAGGCTAAGGCGTGACGCAGAAGTGACACTCCCGCGTGCTGACGAATGCACGTTAAAGGGCGTAGGCCGCCAGGCAGGCAAATCCGCCTGGCATTAAGGCTGAACCCCGACAGTACTGTGAGCCTGCGGGCAAGCAGATAGTGGAGGTAATCCCGCTGCCGAGAAAAGCGTCGTAGTTTGTTACAATCGCTCGTACCCCAAACCGACACAGGTGGGTGAGGAGAGTATCCTAAGGTGCTCGAGTAATTCATGGCTAAGGAACTAGGCAAATTCGATCCGTAACTTCGGGAGAAGGATCCCCCCGGGCGCTTCGGCGTTTGGGGGCGCAGTGAAAAGGCCCAAACGACTGTTTACCAAAAACACATGTCTCTGCTAAGCCGCAAGGCGATGTATAGGGACTGACACCTGCCCGGTGCTGGAAGGTTAAAGAAGGGGGTTAGCTTCGGCGAAGCCCTTGACTGAAGCCCCAGTAAACGGCGGCCGTAACTATAACGGTCCTAAGGTAGCGAAATTCCTTGTCGGGTAAGTTCCGACCTGCACGAATGGTGTAACGATTTGGGCACTGTCTCAGCCATGAGCTCGGTGAAATTGTGGTATCGGTGATGACGCCGATTACCCGCAGCGGGACGAAAAGACCCCGTGAACCTTTACTACAACTTTACATTGGCTTTACCGGTTACATGTGTAGCATAGGCGGGAGACACTGAACCCCCTTCGCCAGGAGGGGGGGAGTCGCCCAGTGAAATACCGCCCTTGTAACAGGTGAATTCTAACCCTGCATAGCGGGGAACAGTGTATGGTGGGTAGTTTGACTGGGGCGGTCGCCTCCTAAAGAGTAACGGAGGCTCCCAAAGGTACCCTCAGCACGGTTGGCAATCGTGCGTAGCGTGTAAAAGCATAAGGGTGCTTGACTGCAAGACATACAGGTCGAGCAGGAACGAAAGTTGGGTTTAGTGATCCGGTGGCACCGTATGGAAGGGCCATCGCTCAAAGGATAAAAGGTACTCCGGGGATAACAGGCTTATCTCCCCCAAGAGTTCATATCGACGGGGAGGTTTGGCACCTCGATGTCGGCTCATCGCATCCTGGGGCTGGAGAAGGTCCCAAGGGTATGGCTGTTCGCCATTTAAAGCGGTACGCGAGCTGGGTTCAGAACGTCGTGAGACAGTTCGGTCTCTATCTGCTGTGGGCGTAGGAATATTGCGGAGAGCTGCTCCTAGTACGAGAGGACCGGAGTGGACGCACCGCTAGTGTACCTGTTGTGTGGTCGCATGCATCGCAGGGTAGCTATGTGCGGAAGTGATAAGCCGCTGAATGCATCTAAGCGCGAAGCACGCTCCAAGATAAGTATTCCCTAAGAGCCTCCTGGAAGACGACCAGGTAGATAGGCGACAGGTGTACGCACAGTAATGTGTTTAGCCGAGTCGTACTAATTAGGCCACAGGCTTTATTTATATGGCTTGCACGGGTCCCCGTGTAGGCCGGTTAATCTAGCAGTTTATAAACACATCTTCCCCCCTCAGACCCTTTTGCCGCGCTATTGCCTCATCATGTCAAAGAACATAGATAGTGATACATACTGAATTTATTGAAGGTGACTCTAGCGCAGGGGTCCCACCCGTTCCCATCCCGAACACGGCCGTTAAGCCCTGCAGCGCCGATGGTACTGCCACAAGCGGTAGAGTAGGTCGTCGCCTTCTTCCTTCTTACAAGCTCATCCCCTCAAAGGATGAGCTTTTTTT
>NZ_DATFKH010000001.1:0-2271 GCF_035268745.1 Marinobacter sp. | reverse complement strand
GACCGGGCGCTTCAGGCCGCCCTGATTTGCGGCTGGTGCGAAGCGGCGATGGAGCAGAACCCGGCCCGGCAGAGGCGGATTGAACAATGGCAATCCGCGCGGTTGCGGCAGGCCGAAGCAGGGCGGTTGGCGATTCAGGTGGCGCACCTGGATCTGTTTGCCCGGCCGGTTTTGCCATGAATATTCCGCTGCCGGTCCGCTGGCTGGTCACAGTAACCATTCTGGGCCTTCTGCTCTGGTTGCTTGACACCGATCAGCTGGTGACCGAACTGTCCCGGTTCTCGTTCGCTGCCCTGGGCCTGGCATTGCTGATATCTGTTGCCCAGGTGGCAGTGTCGGCCTGGCGATGGCGCTATACGGTGCACTGCCTGGGCCTGACCCTGACCATGAAGTCAGCGGTGCGGGAATATTATCTGGCCATGTTTCTCAACCAGTGCCTGCCGGGTGGGGTGGCCGGTGACCTGAATCGGGCCTGGCGCCATGGCAGCAGTTCCGGCGCACGGCGGGCGGCTCTGCATGCGGTGCTGATCGAGCGGTTTTCCGGGCAACTGGTCATGTCTGTGGTGGCGCTGTCTGCCGCTGTCTGGCTGATCACGGAATACCCCGGGGTCCGCACGCTGGTCAGCGGCTGGCGAGACGGTGCGATGATCCCGGGGTTGGTGCTGATCATCGGCGTTATTCTGGCGCTGGCCCTTGGCGCCGGTTTATGGCGAAAGGTGCAGCAGTATCTGGTGACTCTGGGCAAGGATATCTATCGCGGGCTGCTGAACCCGCACGCTTTCCCCCGGCAGATACTGTCTTCATTGCTGGTTGTCGCCACCTATCTCGGGGTTTTCTGGGTTCTGGCATTCAGTGCCGACGGCAATATGGGCGCGGTGCACACGATGACCACGCTGGCATTATCGAGTCTTTTACTGCTGGCTATGGTGATTCCCGTGACCGTGGCGGGCTGGGGACTGAGGGAGGGTGTGGCGGCGGTGTTATGGCCATTGGCCGGGCTGCCGTTAGAGCAGGGCGTGGCTCTGAGCGTGGGCTACGGGCTGACCATTCTGTTATCGAGTCTGCCCGGTGGACTGTTTGTATTCAGTCGCCCTGCGATCCAGCCCTGAAATCCAGATCGAACAGCATGTCGCTGCCCAGGTCCACCATATTGGCGGCCGGGCGCAGAGCACTGTCCAGCTGTTCGATCTCCGGCAGTGAGAACGCAGGCCGGCCGCTGCCGATAATCATCGGGGCGACCATGACGTGAAGATGGTCCAGCAGGCCCGCCGTCAGAAACCCCGACACCGTCAATCCGCCGCCTTCGATAAACACCCGTCGCAGGCCGAAATCCGCGAGTACCTGAAGAATGCGCCCCGGGCCGGGCTGCTCCGCGTCCCCCAGGCATGGCACCTCCAGCACACCAGCGCGGGGCAGAACCTTTGCTCCGGGTTCATAGTCGCCGGCCACCAGATGCAGCGTTGGCGACTGTGCGTCGGTAAAAATATCATGGCTTTGCGGAACACGCCGGTGACGGTCAATGACGACCCGCACCGGATTGGGCCCGCTGGCGAGGCGAACGGTGAGCCTGGGGTTGTCTTCCGCGGCGGTGCCGGCGCCGACTACCACTGCATCACAGACGGCCCTCAGCCGGTGCAGATGCCGTAACCCGCCCTCGCCATTGATGTATTTGGAAGCGCCGGTGACAGTTGCGATACGTCCGTCCAGGCTCTGGCCCATCTGCCCGACCACGATCGGCCCGGCGCTTTCCGGCAGATAGCGACACAGGGGCATAAAGGTGGTGAGTAGCTGGCGGGCTTCCGGGTCTGCCGCAACATGAAGCTGCCATTGACCGTTTTCGCCGATTGCCAGTGCGCTCTGGCGGTCATTATCGACGGGCAGAGTGGTATTGCGGCGATTCACCGATTGCAGAATCAGGTCCCAGGCAGTGTTGCTGTCAAGAGCTCGTGCTTCCATCGAGGGTATTTCCGTTTATTGTGCGTACTGCTCAATGTACGATACATTTCTGCAATGAATCACTTCCGAGAGCCATCGCGTTATGCGGTATCTGCAAAGTTTTTATCGTCGCCTCAGGCAGATTCGCGAAACCGCGCAACTGACCCGGGAAGACATTGCCAGTATCTGCAGTGTTGATGAAGCCACAGTGGCAGGCTGGGAGGCCGGCGATATCCGGCAACGAGCCTACCCGGGGGTGACCGAACTGCTGGATTTCTGCCTGCGCACAGACACCGCCCTGGATGAAGTGCTGGACCTCGACGACACCGGCGATAC